>NZ_JASBQE010000025.1 GCF_029960785.1 Polyangium sp. 15x6 | reverse complement strand
CGTCGGCGACGTAGATCGGGTTTGGACGATCCCATGCCTACAAACAATGCGCGGGGAAGCGAGAGGTAACAGAAAATCGACGCGGCCCCGTCGACGCAAGGCCCGGCTGGCGTTTTACCGTACAAACCTATCAGCGTTCGGCCCGTCAAGTTGGCCGTCGCGGGGCGAGCAACGCCACCGCGATCCGTCGTCTGCGAGCGGGCCCTGGGCAGGCCGCTCCCGCCGGCGTCTGCTTCGTCAGCATCGAGGACGCGCTGCTCCGCCGCCGCTAGGCTGGGTGCCGCTCGAGCAGGATGTCGCGCACCGCCAGCAGCCGCCCGTCGACCTCGCGGTCCAGCCGGACAATCCCGTCACCCTCCGCAGCCGTCGGGCATGGACGATATCATCCACTTGCCGTCAGCGCCGCACGTCACGTCGAACCCACCGCAGTCGGGGGAGCCGTGAAGGCCTTTGTTTGCTCCGCGGCGCGCGAATGCGTAGTCTCACCGTCATGTTTTCTCGACTGCTGGCAGCATCCGCGGTCTCGTTCGTGTTGCTCCTTTCCGGGGTGGCAGGCGCCGCCGACGGGGACGCCTGGGTTCCCAGAGCCCAGCAGAACCGCGTCGCCCTCGAGTTCGACGTCTGGTCCTACGACGATCCCTTGCTCGGGACTGCGCATTCGCTCACCTGGAGCGTCGCGGGCCAGGTGAAGATTGCCCGCGGCGTGTATCTCGATTTCGACGTCCCCTGGGCCGTCTGGGATTACCGGATCCCCCCCGCCGGCCTGCGCGAGACCGAGGCCACGATGGGAAACCTCACCCTGGGCGCGCACTGGGCGGGCAAAGTGAGCGAAAGGCTCGCGTTTCACGCGGGCGGTACGCTCTCGGTCCCGACCTCGTTCACCGACCGAGAGGAGATCCTCGGCTCGGGCAGCGCCTCCGTCGATTTCTTCGTGTGGCTGCCCCTCTCTAGTTACCTCCGGATGCGCCACGAAGTGGCCAGCCGCAATCGCGCCTATGCGGACCTGCACCGGTTCTTCCTCGATTCGATCCTCGCCCGAGGGCGCGGCGGCCTGGAGCTCCGCATCTTGCCCACGCTTTATTACCGCGCGGACATCGCGTCCATCGTCGCCTTCGCGGTCGGGGACCTGGCGGATCGCACCCACCTCTTCCTCGAAGCCCACAGCGAGATCGCGGCGCGCGCCTCCACAGGCGTGGGCGGCGGCCTGCGCGTGCAGGCCGTGTTTTTCCCGACCCGCGAGGACGACAAGGCCCAGACGGCCCTCGAGCCGTATTTCAGCTACGAACCCACGCGCGGCTTCTATGCGCGCCTCGGTCTGCTCGTCGCGCTCGACGACACGCTCGGCTTCGGCTTCGAGGAAGGGCAGGTCGCTACGCTCCGCACCGCGCTCGGCGGGTCGTGGTAGGGGCGATCGTGGCGCTCCAGTCAGAGCGAATGAAATTCGCGTTCATCGCCGCGGAGAAGGCCCTTCTTTCCGGTCAAGGGGCCTCTGCGTGAGCCGCAGCCACCTAGGGCGTCCTGTCCGTCACGGGACCCAGCTCGACGCGTGTTCGCGCGCGAATGCCTCGAAGGAGCGCGGCGGCTTGCCGGTCACTTCGAGGACTGCGTCGCTCGTTTTGGGGCCTCTGCCCTCCTGATGAAAGCGGAGCATCGCTGTGATGCCGTCGACGTGCTCGCGGGAGACGGCGTAGGGCAGCATCGCCTCGCGGAATGCGTCTGGCGAGATCGATTCGAAGGTGACCTTTCGGCCGGTGAGCGCGGAGATCTCGGCGACCATCGCCGAATACGAGATTGGCTGCGGGCCGCACAGCGTGAGCGCTTGCCCCTCGAAGCGGTTCGATGCCAGGCATTCGGCCGCTACCTGCGCGATGTCGCGCGCGTCGATCACGTTCTCCTCGAAGTCGTCGCACGGCAGGCGAAGGACACCCTCCGTTCGGATTGCGTGGCCGTAGTAGTGGATGAAGTTCTGCATGAAGCCGCCTGGCCGGAGGAGCGTGTAGGCGATTCCGGAGGCCTCCACGCCGCGCTCGATCGCGCGATGGACGCGCGCGTAGAAAAACGCTTCGCTCTCCGCGCTCATGATCGAGAGTTTTACGATGCGGAGGGCGCCGGCGCGCCGCGCGGCGGAGGCCACGCGGAGCTCCGCCGCGACCTGATCGATCATGTCTCCTGTCGCCAGGAAAACCGTCGTTGCTCCGGCGAGGCTCGCGTCGAGCCCTTCGCCCGTTTCGAGATCGACGCGCGCGACCTCGCTCGCGTGAGGGCTCGGCTTCCTCGAACGATAGACACCACGCGTGGGTAAACCCTTCCGGTGAAGCTCCGCAAGGACCGCGCTTCCCACGACGCCACTGGAACCGAAGATGACGTGCATGCGCGGGAGCTTGGAGCACGCGAGGGGTCAACGAATAGGAAGCATTTGACCCCTCTCGGCCGGCGGAACGGCGCGCGCGCCTCGTTGCTTTTCGAGGAGCTCACGCGGCGACAGTCCCGCGTGCTTCCGGCATTCGAGGATCCAGTGCGATTGGTCGGCGTACCCCGCTTCGTAGGCGAGATCGGCCCCGGCGCGCCCAGTCCGCGCGGCGAGGTCGAGCGCCCGCTGGAACCGCTGGACGCGAAGGTAGTCGCGCGGGGTCAAGCCGACCTCGCGGCGAAACAGCTCGATGAACCTGCGGTGGCTCAGCCCGGACGCCGCGACCTCCGCCGCGATCACGACGTCGGAGGATCCGCGCTCTGCCCGTCGCATCATCCGAGCCACGGCCGGGTGCGAGGCACGGCTCGCTCGCGCGCGCTGGAGGAAAAAATCGCTCAGCATCGCCAGTCGCTCCGCGTCCGAAGCCGCGTCGTCGATGCGCTCCGCGAGCTCTCGCGCGGATGCGCCCAGGAGGTCTTCGAGCGGGTGGTGCTGCTCGGCGAGGGCGTCCATCGGAATCGCGAAGAGCGGCCAGGCGCCGCCAGGATGAAAGTGCACCCCCACGAGCCGCCCCTGCGGAGCGGTGGGGACGTCGAACGCACTTCGCCGCGGGCCGGACACGAGGGCCGTGCGGCATGTCCCGTCGCGGCCCGAGAGCTCTCTCCAGGAGAGTCGCTTGCCACGCACGGGGACGACGATCTCGAGCGTGCCCGTGGGCAAGACCCGATCGAGCAGGTGCTCCGGGCGGTACCCGTCGTAGATCCAGAGGCTGCGGATGTAAGGTCGCAGCGCTTCGGGCGGCAGGATCGTGCGGTAGAAGGAGTACGGGTCCGTCACGGCGATCGACGGGTATCTTAGCGCCTCGCCAAGAAGACCTGTGGGTCTCCCGCTGCTAGCATCCTCCCCATGTCCGGCGGCCTGATCCACCACGACGACGGCCCTCCCGTCGCGCGCTGCGTCCGTTGCGGCGCCGTGGCCGCCGGTCCCTGCGCCCGTTGTACGGCCCCCGTCTGCGGCGACTGCTGCGTCCTCACCGAGGGCGGCACCCGCGTCTGGGCCATCTGCCTCGCCTGCGAAGACCGCGGCGGTCGCTCGCTGCGCCGCGGCTGGATCACGTTCCTCGGCTGGATCGCCCTCCCCATCGCCGGGCTCGCCGTCCTCGTCGCCCTGCTCGAGTGGCTCACCCGGCGGTGAGGTTCCACGTCGAGGCCGCCTTGCTGGGGCTTTGCCCCAGACCCCACCGGGGCTGTCCGCCCCTGGACCCGGACCAGCGCAAGCGCTGGACCCGGGGTCGATGAACTGCGCGATGCGCAGTTCATCGAACAGGCCGAGGCAAGACCGGCAGCTACCTTGCCAACCGAGACAGCCGCGATGCCATGTCGACTGGCAACGCTGTCCCTGGTCTTCCAACGGGCCCGTTGGAAGAACTGCGCGGAGCGCAGTTCTTCCACCCCGAGTCCAGGGCTTGCCCTGGTTCGGGTCGAGGGGCGAATAGCCCCCGCGGGGTCCGGGGCAGCGCCCCGGCTCCACGCTTCCAGATGAGCGCGTCGATTCCGCGTAACCTTTCCGGACCCCCGGACGTGCCTCCCCTGAGAGGTGCGAACATGACGACGAACACGGCGGCTCGGGTGGTGGTGATTGGCGGCGGACTCGCGGGGCTTTCGGCGGCGGCGTATGCGGCGCGGGCCGGCAGGCGGGTGACCGTGCTGGAGAAGGCGTCGGAGCTCGGGGGGCGCGCCGCGACCCACGAGAAGAAGGGATTTTCGTTGAACATCGGCCCGCATGCGCTCTACCAGGGCGGCGAGGCCGAGCGCGTGCTCGCTGAGCTTGGCGTGCAGACGAAGGGCGCCCCGCCGCCGACCAGCAACGGCGCGTACGCCCTGCACGGGGGGATTCTCCGGGCTCTGCCGACGGGGCCCGTGTCGCTCTTGACGTCGTCGGTGTTGCCGCTCGTCGGGAAGATCGAGGTCGCGCGCCTGCTCGCTCGCCTCGATTCGCTCGACGTCGAGGCGCTCGCGGGGACGAGCTTCGAGGCGTTCCTCACGAAGAGGGTCCGCACGCCCGAGGCGCGGGACGTGATCCGGGCGCTCATCCGGGTCTCGACGTACAGCTCGGATCTGGAGCGGCTCGCGGCGGATGCCGCCATCGCGCAGTTCCAGCTCGGGACGACGCGCGGCGTGCTCTACCTGCACGACGGCTGGCAGACGATGGTGAACGGACTCGCCGGCGCCGCGCGGGCCGCGGGGGCGGAGATCATCGCGGGCGCGAAGGCCGTGTCCGTCGTCCGGGAGGACGGGCGCGTGAAGGCGGTGCGGCTCGCGGACGGAGCGGAGATCCCCGCGGACGCGGTGATCATCGCGGCGAGCCCTTCCCTCGCCTCCTCGCTCCTGCCCGACGTGCCGGCCCTCGCGGCGTGGTCCGCGGCGGCGATCCCGGTGACGGCCGCGTGCCTCGACGTCGCGCTCTCGCGCCTGCCGCAGCCGCGGAACACGTTCGCGCTGGGGATCGATCGGCCGCTCTACTTCTCGGTGCACTCGGCGTCCGCGCGCCTCGCGCCCGAGGGAGGCGCCATGATCCACGTGGCGCGGTACGGCGCGCTGGAGGATTCGCGGGCGGCGGAGCGAGAGCTCGAAGAGGTGCTCGAGCTTCTGCAACCGGGCGCGAAACACCTCGTGGTGGAGCGGCGGTTCTTGCCTTCGATCACGGTGGCGCACGATTTCCCGCAGGCATCGCGCGGTGGCGCGCGTGGCAGGCCCGGGCCCGCGGTGCCAGGCGCTCCCGGGGTGTTCGTGGCGGGCGACTGGGTGGGGCACGTGGGTATGCTCGCGGACGCGAGCTTCGCGAGCGGGCGGGCCGCAGCGCAGGCGGCGACGCGGCGGGAGGTGAATGTGCTTGGCGAGGTTGGGCGGAAGAGCTTCGATGCGAGGGCGTGAACGTGATGGCGGACGGGGACGGGCTCGCGCGGGAGCATCGGCGGTATCTGTGGGGCGTTTGCTACCGATTGACGGGATCGGCGGCGGACGCGGACGATCTCGTGCAGGAGACGCTCCTGCGCGCGATCGAGCGTCCGCCGGCCCGCACGGATGAACCCGTGCGGCCATGGCTGACGCGCGTGGCCGTGAACCTCGGGATCGACCGGCTGCGCGCGCGGCGCCGGCGCGCGTACGACGGGCCATGGCTGCCGTCGCCGGTCGAGACGGACGGCGACGGCGTGCTGGAGATCGGGATCGAGCCGGTCGAGACGGAGGGGCGCTACGATCTGCTGGAGAGCGTGTCGATGGCGTTCCTCGTGGCGCTGGAGGCGCTGACGCCGCGGCAACGAGCGATCGTGCTTCTGTGCGACGTGTTCGACTGGTCGGTGAAGGAGGCGGCCGACGCGCTCGGGATGACGGAGGCGGCCGTGAAGACGATGCACCACAGGGCGCGTCGGGCGCTGTCAGCCTACGAGTCGAGCCGGACGCGGCGCACACCCGAGCTCGTGGAAAAGACGCGCGAGGCACTGGGGCGGTTTCTCATGGCGCTCGGGACCGCTGACGGAAAAGCGCTCGAATCGATCCTGGACGCCGAGGTCCGGCACCTGAGCGACGGCGGAGGCGAATTCTTCGCGGCGCGCTTGCCGATCCTGGGGCGAGATCGAGTCGGGCGCATGTTCGTGGGCCTCGGCAAACGGCACGGCACGGGCACGCAGTTCGCATTCCGGATGCTGAACGGGATGCCCGCAGTGGTGCTGGAGCACGCGCCGGGGCGGAAGCTCGCGCCGCGATCGGCGCTGCAATGCGAGATCGGCGAGGACGGAGCGATCCGCGCGATTTATTGGGTGCTGGCGACGAAGAAACTTTCGGCGGTGGGGCCGATTGTCATCTGAAGCCGCTGCGCTGGGGCTTTGCCCCAGGCCCCACCAGGGGTTGTCCACCCCTGGACCCGGACCAGCGCAAGCGCTGGACCCGGGGTCGATGAACTGCGCGATGCGCAGTTCATCGAACAGGCCGAGTGGACCCTGCCAGCCGAGACCGCCGCGCTGCCCTTTCGACGGGGAACGCCTTCCCACGGGCCCGTTGGAAGAACTGCGCGGAGCGCAGTTCTTCCACCCTCGGTCCAGGCCGTGCCTGGTCCGGGTGCAGGGGCGGATAGCCCCTGCCGGGGCCCGGGGCAGCGCCCCGGCGCGGCGCCTCCGATCAGAACCCCGCCCCATTCGCCCGCGTGCCTGGCGAGCTTGCGGCTGCGACGAGGGTCGTGTGCAGGACGAACGTGGCGCTTTCGGCGGCGTCGGGGCTGCGGTTCATGCTGACGCCGTCGACTGCGGCGAGGGAGGCGGGGTAGCTGAACGAGTCCTTCGTCGTGCCCGTCGTGTCGCGCAGGTAGACGGCGTCGCCGCCGTTTGCGAGGCCCAGGTTGCTCGTGCTGCTCGCGATTGCGTTCGGCGTGCCCGCGGGGATGCCGGCGGCCGTGCCGAAGACGACCAGGCTCTTGCCTGCGGCGAGCGTCGTGCCTGCGGCGAAGGTGTGCCGGATTGAAGTGGAGTCCGAGATCGTCCAGCCGTCGAGGGTGGCGGGGGCGCCGCCGATGTTGACGATTTCGATGAACTCGCCGGTCACGCTGCTGCCGGGCTCGTTTGCACAGATCTCGTTGATCACGACCTGGGCGGGTTTGGCGGCGGCCCAGGTGTAGCGGCTCAGGATTGGGAAATGATCGCTCGTCGTGGAGGCGTAGCTCGGGATGAAATTGGAGACGCGGTAGGCTTCGACGGAGCCGGGGACGAGGGCCAGGGCGAGCTCGTTCGTGACGAGGTGGTGATCGAGGGTCGCCCCGCCGCTCGACGTCGACGAGATGTTCGCGTCCGTGAGGACCTTCGTGGCGAAATGGTAATCCGCCCCGTCGGCGAGGAAGTTGGCGTAGGGCGTGGCGTTGCCCGAGATGGACTTGTCGAGGTCGTCGTTGAAATCGCCGATGACGAATACCTTCTGCGTCGGGTAATTCGTGTCGAGATAGGACTTCAGCGCGGCGGACGCGTCGAGCCGCCGCTCGTAGCTCGCGGAATCGGCGAGCGCCTTCATGTGCAGCACGATGACGACCACGTCGTCGGTGGTGCCGTTCAGCGTCACCGAGAGCTTCACCTCGAGCGGAGGCCTCCCGGCGAACTCGTAGTCGTAGGCCGTCAGAATCACGCGCGCGCTCTGCACTGTCGCGATCGAGGTCTTGTAGAGGAAACCGAGCTTTTGCTCGGACGTGGTGTAATAGGACGACCCGTTCGTCACGATCGGGTCGTTCGAGAGGATCCCGGCATACCCCGTGAGCTGCGATTTGAGCGTGTTCCACTGCGAGACGCTCACGATCTCCTCGACGCCCCAGAGATCCATGTCCGCGCCGCTGATCACGTCGTACGCGTTCTGCCGCTGGAGCGTGTCGTTCGTGGGGCCGCGGCTCGCGTCGCCGAACCACTCGAGGTTCCAGCCGGCGACGTCGAGCGTGGTCGCCGTCCCTTTCCCCGGGACCGTGTACGCAAACGTCGCCGTCTCGACGAACGGCTCGTCCACCTCGGGCGCGACGCACGCGGGCGCCGCGACGATCACGAGCGATGAAGCGAAAACGACGAGCCACGAAGGAGCGCTCGTGCTGGATCCAGACCTCGGCCGACCGTGCGCGTATTCCATGGTTTCCATGGTACGCGAGGAGCCTTCGATGGGGCGAGGAAGTTCCGATCAGGAGCGCCGCGCTGGGGCGTTGCCCCAGGCCCCACCGGGGCTATCCGCCCCTGGACCCGGACCAGCGCAAGCGCTGGACCTTTTGTCGAGGAACTGCGCGATGCGCAGTTCCTCGAACAGGCCGAGGAACGACCCCTGCCAACCAAGACAGCCGCGCTGACCTTTCAACCGGCAACGTTGTCCGTGGTCTTGCCACCGGCCGTTGGAAGAACTGCGCGGAGCGCAGTTCTTCCACCCCGAGTCCAGGGCTTGCCCTGGTTCGGGTCGAGGGGCGAACAGCCCCCGCGGGGTCCGGGGCAGAGCCCCGGCGAGGCGCCTCCCAGATGAGACCAATGCTCAGCAGGGACGCGCCATCGGGTACGAGCCGAGGACCTTGAGGTAGCCTGCGCGTGCTTCGAGGTCGACGAGGGCGCGGCGGAGGGCGGCTTCCTCTGCGTGGCCCTCGACGTCGACGAAGAAGAGATAATCCCAGAGGCCTCGCCTCGAGGGGCGCGATTCGAGCTTGGTCATGCTGACTCCGTGCCGCGAGAAAGGGCGCAGGAGCGCGACCATCGAGCCTGGGCGGTTTGGCGCCGACATCACGAGCGAGGTCTTGTCGTGGCCCGAGGGCGCGGCGCCGGTTTCGCCGATCACCAGGAAGCGCGTGGTGTTCGTGGGATCGTCCTCGACCCCCTCGGCGAGGATGGCGAGCGCGTGGATGGCCGCCGCGCGCTTGCTCGCGAGGGCGGCGGAACCGGGCTCGAGCGCGGCGAGGCGCGCCGCCTCGGCGTTGCTGGAGACGGCGACGCGCTCGGCCAGCGGGAGCGTCTTTTTCAAGAATCGCTGACATTGGGCGAGGGATTGCGCGTGCCCGTAGACACGCGTGATCCCGCCGAGCTCTCCGTCGCGCCGGAGCAGGTGTTGCCGGATCGGGAGCGCGACCTCGCCGGAGATGCGGAGCGGCGAGGCGACGAGGTGATCGAGGGTATGGCCGATCGCGCCTTCGAGGGAGTTTTCCACGGGCACGACGCCGAATGGGGCCGCGCGCGCCTCCACCACGTCGAAGACATCGTCGATCGAGGTGCAGAACACCGACCGGGCGTCCGGCCCGAAATGGCGCGAGGCTGCCTCCTCGCTGAACGTGCCCGAGGGACCGAGGCAAGCGACCGAGATCCCCTCCACGGCGCCTCGGGCCTCGATCAAGCGGCGCTCGGCTCCGACGACGATGCGGGCGGCGGCGCCGCGGCCGCGCCGAGCTCGCGGATGATCCCTGCGTACGCGAGCCGCACGCTCTCCACGTACCGCGCGAAACGCGGCAAGGTCGAAAGCTCCAGGGCCTGCGGGCCGTCGCAGAGCGCCTCGTCGGGCCGCGGGTGGAAATCGATGAGCACCATGGAAGCGCCCGCGATGATCCCCTGCCCCACGACGTGGAAGATGTCGGGGAGGCCGTCGGGCGCGTTGTCCATGCGGCCGACCGCGTGCGACGGATCGATGCACACGGGCAGGCGCGTCTGCCGGCGGACGACGGGCACGTGCGAGAAGTCGACCAGGTTCCGGTGCGGATCGCCGAGGTGCGTCTTCACGCCGCGCAGGCAAAACACGATGTTCGGGTTGCCCTCGCTCGCCACGTATTCGCAGGCGTTCAAGGACTCTTCGAGCGAGATGCCCATGCCGCGCTTGAACAGCACCGGGAAGCGCTTTTGCTGGCCCACCTGCTTCAAGAGCTCGAAGTTCTGGGTGTTGCGCGTGCCGATCTGGAGCATGACGCCCGTCGGATCGCCTGCCGCGGCGAGCGACGTGTTGATCTCGTCGATGTGGCGCGCGTCGGTGACCTCCATGGCGATCACCTTGATGCCGTGCTTGCCCGCGAGCTCGAAGACCCAGGGCAAACACGCTTTGCCGAGGCCCTGGAAATCGTACGGGCTCGTGCGCGGCTTGTACGCGCCCATGCGCGTCGTCCGGATGCCGGCCTGTTCGAGGGCGGCCATCATCTTCGCGACGTGCTCGCGCGTGTCGACGGCGCAGAGGCCGGCGAAGACGTGGACGCGCTTCTCGTCGAACTGGACGCCGTTGTACTCGAACCCGTGCGTCTCGGCGTCCGGATGGTGTCGACCGATGAGCCGGTATTTCCGGGAGACGCGGACGACCTTGCGTACGCCGGGCAAACTTTCGAAGGGTTCCGTCGGCACGGCGCGCGTCGAGCCGATGAGGTGCACCTCCGTGATGGAGATGGATTCGCCGCGAAAGACGAATTTCTGGACCGAGACCCCCGGATACCGCGCCGCGAGGCGGACGACCGCCTCGGCGCGCGATTCAGGCGCGTCGGGCTCGAGTGTGACAATCATGTAAGTTCCCCCTAGAGTCGGTGTCCTGTTGGATGCCGCGACGGCCTCGGCCGGGCCACAAAAAATCAGTCCGTTTCCCCGGTGGGCGGTTCGTGCTGCAAGCGCCTGGAGAATCGGAGAATGGCGTCGAAGATCTCGTGCACCGAGGCCGGATCGAGCTCCTGCTCGGCCGCCCAGCGCCTGCGCGCATCGAGGAGCTCCGCCTCGCGCTCGGGATCCCGCACGGGGCGGCCGAGCTTCGCCTTCTCCCGCGCCGCGCGCCGCGCGAGCTGGGCCCGTCGACCGAGGAGCTCCACGAGATCACGATCGAGGTCGTCGATGAGATCCCGCGTCTCTCGCAAGGCTTGTGTGCCCGCCTTGGAGGGCAAGACGAGCGCGGAGGACGGCGGCGGAGCCATCCCGTCCGATCCAGAGAGGTTCTGATCGGCGGCGAGGAGCGCTTCGACGAGCTTCCGGCGGGCCTCGGCAGCATAGGGATTTTCACGATGGAGCGCGGCATAGAGGTGCCCCGCGTCCGAGCGCGCGGCCTCCACGGTCCGCGCGAGCGCCTGGAACGAGGGCGGCGCGTACGGAATGTCGAGGGGCACGGCCGCGTCGAGCATACCCTTGGCCACGAAGAATGCGAGGGCGTGGGTCCAGGCCATGTTGCGATCGTGCGTGGCCTCGTCCTCCAGGACGACCGTGCAGCCGATTCGCTCGTAGAGTTTGACCACGCGGTCGACGGCCGCCGGGTGGATCGAATTGGGACAGACCACCGCGACGAGCGGCCGCTCGCCACGCGAGAGGCTGATCGGGCCGAACAGGGGATGCGTGGCGACCCAGGGGATCTCGGCGCCGAAGCATTCGTTCATGGCAGCCGAGGGGCCGAGCTTGACGCTGCCCACGTCCACGACGATCTGCGAGGGCGAGAGCAGCGGCCGCATCGCCCCGAACGCGCGGCGCATGGCGGTGACGGGGACGGCGACCACCACGAAATCACGGCCTCGGACGAGATCCGGGAGCGACGTGACGCGCATGTCCTCCGGCACGTGGGAGCGATCGTCGAGAGCTCGCACGTCGACGTTCGCGTCCCGGAGGAGCGAGGCCATCGCCGCGCCGAAGCGGCCGTATCCGAGCAGTGCGACGTTCGTCATGACACGTGTATGGGGCCGATACCCACACGTAGCATAGCGGATGGACGACCCCGTAGGCGAGGAGGCGATGCGGAATAAAATCGTTCCGTCGGGGACGCGATCCGTCGCGCTTTTTCGGGTTCTGTCGATTCCGACGAAAATATCGTTCAGGGGGCGCGGGGCGACTCGGATTTCGTCACGACGAAGGTCCGGATCGCGGCGATGGCGTCGTCGCGCCGCGGCTCGATCCAGTACATCCGGAACGGCGCGGCCGAGCCGATGCGCTGCGCGAGTACGCTCGCGACGCGATCACACACGCGGAGCGGCATCTTCGAGTTCGAGGGCGCGGCGCCGGGATCCCGCGGGTCGACCTGCTCGTGCTCACGGTCGAATTCGCCCGCGCCGTCGAGGCCCCATTCTGCTTCTCCGTATTCGTCGATCTCGATGGCGCCGACCGCGGACCTGTCCTCCAGCGCCGGGAGGACGAGCTCGCGCATGCCGGGGATTCGCAGCAAGGAGGGCTCGAGCAAATCGTCGCGCTCGCCGCGCCGGAAGCGGGTGGCCCATGGCGAGGTCTTGGTCGCGAACATCGCGCGTCCGGCGGCGACGATGGAAGGGCGCGTGGGCCGGAGGGCCAGGGGCGCGAGGAGCGTGAGGAGCGTGCCTGCCCTCGGGGGAACGGTCGCGGGGTCGATCTCGCGGATGAAGGACGCGTATTCGTCGAACGCCTTTTCGTCCCCCGAGGCCGATCGCGCGACGTAAAACACGGCGAGGCATGGGCCGAGCTCGTCCGCGTCGGGGTCCTTGATTTCTTTCCAGCCCTTGCGCAAGGGCTCGGTCCCCTCGCGGAGCGCGCGCGTGGCGCCCCTGGGATCCCAGAGCGCGAGGAGCAGGCCCATCTCGCACGAGGCGCGCAGGTATTCGTGCCGCTTCATGTCGGCGAGCTGCCTCATGCGCCGCGCGAGGAGCTCGGTGACCGAGGGATTTTTGCGAGACGCGAGGCCCGCGAAGCGAGGTCGGGGCGGCCCGTCCACGCGCAAAAAGAGCGCGAGGAAATCCGAGGCGTCGGGGCTCCGGCGGGGCGCGTCCGTGGGCCCGACGATACGCGTGGCCGCCTGCGCCCACCGCAGAGGCCCCGCGGTGTCGTCCGCGAGATCGCGGAACCAGCGTTCGTCCGCGGGGATCGATTTGAACTTTTCCGCGGCCTCCCGGAATCGTGCAGCCTTTTGTTGCTTCGTCTCGTCGGGCGGCGCAGGCGCGAGTGGGAGATCCGCGGCGAGCGTGTCGAGGGCGAGCTCGGCGACGTCGCGGACCGTGAGCAGCATGATGCCGTGCGCCTCGTACCATATCGATCGCGTGTATCGTTCATCGTTCGCGAGCGCCTCCGCGAGCGGCAAGGCCGCCGCTTCGCCTTCCGCGAGTAGCGCTCGCAAGATCGGGTCTTCGAGGACTTGTGACTGCGCGCCAGATCGCCCGAACGCGGGCTCGCGCACCTCGCCGAGCGCCGCGACGAGCGCCGCCACGCGCGCCGCCGGATCCGCGGGCAAGGGCGAAGGCAAACCTTTCGGGGCCGGGGCCTTCCGCGCGGCGCGTTTCTCCTGGTCCGCGAGCAAGGGCCCCGGCGGCTCGGCGAGGAGTTTTACGGTGGGCTCGTCGACCCCGAGCGCGGCCGCGCGCGCGGAGAGCGCGGGCGAAAGCCGGGCAAGGCCACGCAAGCTCGCGAGCGCGAGCGCGTCGTCCCCCCGCACGTGGGCCCAGAGCGCGCGGTCACGCAGCACATGCAAAAAATGCTCGGCGAGCCGCGCGAACATGTCCCGCTCGCGCCCGGAGAGCTCGGGGGTGAACGCGAGATCCTCGCCCGCGATCCAGAGCTCCCAGAGCGCCCGCGCGAGGGTGTTCTCGCCGAGCTGCACGAGCATCGCGACCTGCATCGGCAGGATCTGTTCGAGCCTGTGGGACTCGAGCTCCGGCCGGGGCCCGCGCGTTCGGATGCAAGGCATTCCGGGGAAATGGGCCGATTGCTGGTCGCAGATGCGTTTGTCGCTGGCCCGGAGCGACTCGATATCGGCGCGCAAGTCCGCCGGCGGGCCGACGGCGACGAGCGGAGCCACGAGGCCATTCCACAAGACGCCGAACCGCGGCCCGTTGTCCGGCCCCGGGAGCACGAACGCCTTCGTCGCGACGGTCTCGCCGGGGCCTTCCGGCTGCGTCGTGAGCGTGATGGCGGCCTCGTGATACGGCAGTCCCCGCGGATCGGCGAGGCCGCTCCGGAAGAGCGTCTCCACGGCGCGCACGAGCCCCTCGGGCAAACCCGAGCGCGAGCCGGGCTCGGTCGGCGTTCCCTGAGCCGGCGGCGCGGGCAGGATGGTATCCGCGAAGGGCCACGGCGGAGGCGCTATGTCTTCGGGCGCGTTTCGTGGTGTCTCCGTGGGAGGCGGCGCAGGGAGACTCGCGGGGCCGCAGGCGGCGAGGGCCAGGAAGACGAGGCGAAACGCGCGGCGACGCATCACGGAACGAACGTACCGCGGCGCTCGGGCTGCAGGCAATCACGAGCACCTGGATCCTGCCGGCGTCGCGGGATACCGTGGGCAGGATGGCAAAAACGGGAGACGAAGCGGCGCGGGTGCTCCTGGGGATCACGGCATTCTGTCATGCCGCGGGAGGCTTCGCCTACGCGCTCTCGCAGCCGCGGGGTTTTCCCTTTCCGTCGGCGGCCTTCTTCGAGCATCAGGTCCTCGGGCCGATCGTCGTCGTGCTCGCGCTCGTCCTCGGCTTCGGGCTCGTCACGCGCCGAGAAAAGCTCGCCGCCGCGGGGACGGCCGTGCTCGCGGGGCTCTGGTTCGTCACGGCGGGGTTCGGACTGTTCACGGGCACGACCTCGTACGCGCGTCTCCTCGCGCTTCCGTTCGCAGGCGCGTTCGTGCTCGCCGCGCTCGCCCATCGAATGCATCGGCGCGTGGTGTTCGTCGTGCTCCCGGCGCTCGCGGGCGCATGGATCGGCGCAGGATTCTGGGCCTCGGCGCATGCGCCGAGGGCGTCGACGTTCCCCTCGACCCATTCCCCGAAGACCGGCACGATCCCCGAGGGCGAGGCAGCGCTGCAGAAAGGCGGGATCCACGTGCGGGTCGACGGGACGTCGATCGTCGTGGACGCCGGGATTCATCAGGCGCAGATCGTCCCCACGTTCGATTACGACGCGGTAGCGGACGGCTGCGGGCTCACGGTCCTCGATTTTCGCTCGGCGAGGCCCCCAGCATTCCAAGCCGGCAGCGACGGCGAGCGAATCGTGTTCGCCGCGGAAAACACCGATTTCGAGGTGTTCGGCGTGGTCGAGCTCCAGAGCGCGTCCACCGTGCGAATCGAAGTCTCCACGACCGTGCGGCGCGAGCTCTGCGCGCACCTCGGGTCGATCGTCTCCATGCGGCTGTCGCAGCTCCGCGGGTCCGGTGCCTGGACGCAGCACCAGGAGGCCTCGATCAACGGGATCCCCTGGCCCTCGGGCAGCACAGGAGAGCCCGCCCATTTCGTGGCCTACCGGGGCGACGATCTCGGTCTCTTCCGGGCGACGAGCAACGAAAAAGGCCCCTTCGTTCAACTCGGCAAGATCGACGAGCCCGAGATCACGGCCAGCGGCTTTCGAATCCGCGTGCCCTCGTGGAAAGCGCAAGCCTCACGCGAGCCCTCCCCCACAGCCGGCTGGGGCATTTCACAAGGCGCCATCGAGCATTACGGCGACTGGTTCTCCTGGGAAATCGCCGCAACCTCGATCGGCCGCGGCTGGCACACCGTGCGGACCACCCCCGGCACATACGTGACGACGATCCTCGTCGAGAAGATCTGAGCAGGAGCGTAGCGCCGGGGTTTCACCCCGGACCCCGACCAGGGGTTGTCCACCCCTGGACCCGGACCAGCGCAAGCGCTGGACCCAGGGTCGATGAACTGCGCGATGCGCAGTTCATCGAACAGGCCGAGGCAAGACTGGCGACGGGCTTGCCAGTCGAACCGCAGCACTGACGTGGGGCAGCGTCGACGCCTCGGCCGGCAACGCCGCTCGTGGTCTTGCCACGGGCCCGTGGAAGAACTGCGCGGAGCGCAGTTCTTCCCCAAAGGTCCAGGGCTCGCCCTGGTTCGGGTCGAGGGGCGAATAGCCCCCGCGGGGTCCGGGGCGGCGCCCCGGCGCGGCGTCCCCAAGGGGAGCCCCCTTCTGGGGTGCGGGGCAACGCTCCTCGCGGTACAAGGCGGCATGGATCCGCGACCCGTCACCCTCCAAGGACGCCACGTCCGGCTGGAGCCGCTCACGCTTGCGCATGCGCCTGCGTTGCTTGCTGCGCTCGCGGAGGACGCGTCGATCTGGCAGTGGATGTCGATCGAGCCGCCGCTCTCGCTCGAGGCGATGGAGATGCACATCAGGTCGGCGCTGGAAGCGCAGGCCTCCGGTGGGCAGGTCGCTTTCGTGCAGGTGAGCCTCGTGGACGGGCTCGCTTGCGGCGCGACGCGGTACCTCAACATCAGCCGGAACGACCTTGGCCTCGAGATCGGCTGGACCTGGATCGGCAAGCGCTGGCAACGCACGGCCATCAACACGGAGGCGAAGTTCCTCCTCCTGCGACATGCGTTCGAGGTGCTCGGCGCTGCGCGCGTGCAGCTCAAGACCGACGCGCGAAACCTGCAATCGCAGGCTGCGATCGCGCGCATCGGCGGCGTGCGCGAGGGGGTGCTACGCAAGTACCAGAAGACGCGCGGCGACTTCCTCCGCGACACGGTGATGTTCAGCATCCTCGACGACACGTGGCCTGCCGTGAAAGAGCGGCTCGTCGCGAGGCTCGGCGGCTGATCAGCTCGCCGCGGCGAGCGGCTTGCACGGCTCGAAGCGCACGGGCAAGTGCGCCGGACCGTGCACGTGGAGCGCCTTGCGGGGCTGCCATGGCGCGTCGCTCGCCGGCGCGAGGCCATGCAGACGCGTGAGAAGATCCGGGATTGCCACCTTCGCTTCGAGCCTGGAGAGCGAGGCCCCGAGGCAGAAGTGGATCCCGTGGCCGAACGCGATGTGCGGGTTCGGGTCGCGGCTGACGTCGAAGGTCTCGGGGTCCTGGAACTGCTTCGGATCCCGGTTCGCAGAGCCCAGCAGGACGAGCACGAACTTCCCCGCCGGGATCGTCTCTCCGTGGAGCACCACGTCGCGCTTCGCTGCGCGGAACACCATCGACACGGGCGTGCGGTACCTCAAAACCTCCTCGATCGTCGTGGGCAAGAGACGCGCGGGATCGGCTTCGAGGCGCGCGAGCTCGGCCGGGTGCTCGAAGAACGAGAGGATCGTATTGCCGAGGAGGTTCGTCGTCGTCTCGGTGCCGGCCACGAGCAGGAGCTGGAAGAAGCCGAGCAGCTCCTCGCTCGTCAATCGTTCCCCGTCCACCTCGGCCTCCACGAGGCGCGTCAGGAGGTCGTCCTTGGGTGCATTTTTCCGCGCCGCGCAGAGATCGCCAACGTAGGCGTGCATCTCCTCCTCGAGCGCGCCGTGCTCCGCCACCGCGCGCGTCGCGGCCTCGCCGCCGGAGATGGTGTAGCTGAGGTTCAGGATGATCTCGCTCCAGCGCATGAAGCGCGGCCGATCGGCGACCGGAATGCCGATCATCTCCGCGATCACCATCGTCGGCAGCGGCTCGGCGTAGTCCTTCACGAGATCCATCTCGCCTCGCTCGATCACCCCGTCGATGAGCTCGCGCGACAGCTCGCGGATGCGGGGCTCGAGGTTCGCGATCGAGCGCGGGGTGAACGCGCGCTGGATGATGTTCCGGAGCAACGCGTGGCGGCGGATCCGAGAAGACCAGCCAATCGGGGGTCGGCCCGGTCTGCGTGGTGACGATGGAACTCCACGTGTCGTGATCGTGGAGCGCGCGCTTGACGCCCTCGTAGTCGAAGAGCATCCACAGGTCGAGCGGCGGGACGTGGAGCACCGGCGCCTTCGCGCGCATCTCCGCGTACAACGGGAAAGGATTGCGGCGCGTGTCGTCCGTGAAGAGGTCCAGCATGATCGGCCGGGGCCCGGTATAGACTGGTTTTCGAGGGCCGTGCGCCGACGAGGAGCCTGGATCGAGGTCGGGGAATCGACGTATTCGGCTACGGCGCCGCCTCCCGATCGGGAGGTCGAGCGGCGCGGACGACGCCGAGGTCGCGCTTCATGACGACCGGACGGAGAGGAACAGCGCGAGGATCCGCTCGATCGACGGATCGACGCGCGGCGCGGAGAAAGGCGCGAGCGTCATCCGGATGTCGCGAGCGCCGCGAGGCCATGATGCATGCGGGAAAACGTGTTCTGGTGTGCGACGAGCGTGATGGCCGCGAGGATCGCGGGATCGTCGAGGCCATGTGCGTGGAGCCCTGCCGCATCCTCGGCGGAGGCGGCCCACGGCGTGCGCGTGAGCTTCGTCGCGTACGCCGCGAGGGCGTGCTCGCGAGGATCCCGCGGGGCCGCGTCCTCGTAGCGGGCGACCGCGCCGGCATCACACAACTCGGCCGCGGCGGCGCGGGCGAGGAGCCGGCGCTCGCGGCGCGAGAGGAGCGCGTCGCGCTCGAAGTGGTACGCGTGCCACTCTTCGAGGAGCCCCTGGGCAAACGCGCGGCGGGTGAAGACGGGCACACGCGAGCCGTCGACGGCAGGGTTCCAGTCGCTCGGCGGCGGACGCGGCAGGGCCTCGCGCGTGGGATCGATGGTGAGGCGCGGCAGCGGCGAGTCGTAATCGAACGCGATGCCCGTGCCGTCCGCGACGCGCGTGTAGTAGTTGAAGAACGCCGCGACGCAGATGGCGTGCTCGACGCCGTCCTCGGACAACCCCACGGCGCGGAGGCGGTCGAGATCGGCGGCGTCGATGGACCACGGCGCCTCGGTCATGACGACCGCGAACCCGGCGAGGGCGCGCTGCCGCGGGGAAGCGCGCTCGAAGTCGGTCCCCGTCACGACGTCCGCGGCGAGGTCCTCATCCTGAGAAGCGGCACGCAGAAACTCTGCGTGAGCTGACGTTCAGTAAAAGCACTGGTTCGTCCGCGAGGCGGACGCGGCGATGAGCTCGCGCTCCGCCCAGGAGAGCTCGTCACCCCGGTGGAACGTGCCGGTCGCGGCGAAGGTGATCCGGAGGAGGTCCGGGTCGAGGCTGTGCGCGCGGATGATGCCGGCCGGACCGCCGTGCGGCGCACGGTAGACCGCGGGGATGGGACGCGACAACATGGCATCGTAGACGGCGCGGAGGGGGGCGTCCGCTTCGTGGGCCTCGACGATCCGGATGTGGGGCATGACAGGAGGCTATCATGGATCCCGAGGCGGAGTGAAATCCGAACGCGGACGCCGAAACGCGAAGCGGCGGAGCGCGGGACGATTCCCATGTCATTCTGGCAATGACGGACGCGATTCTCTCGCGCGTGCTATGCGCGTGCCCCGCCGAACCTGTCATGTAGAACATGCTACGTAGAACGCGGGGGGAAGGACGGGGGAGCTTTTGGCGCGAAGAACCGATAACGGCTCGGCCGCCTCGATGGGCAGCACGAACGCCCCCATCGGGGATGGTGACGGACGGGAAGGTTCGTGTAAGCTGCGAGCACTTCGTTCCTGGGAAAGGACCTGGACGGGCGATGGACTCCAAGGAGATGCTTGACAAACGGATCGCGCTGGCGACGAGCACCGACAACATGCTCGGCATGGTGCTCGACGGCGCGCTCACCCACCTCGGCCAGGCCTACGGGGTCGCGAAGGTGAACACCATCCGCACGCAGGTGATGGGGGACAAGACGATCCGCTCCTTCTTCTGGTACCCGGTCACCTCGCTCCTCAAGGTCGCGCGGCGCCTGGTCGACGACCCGAGCCTCGGCCTGACCTGTGACGAGGTCATGAGCGGGTGTGGCGAGCACGCCTTCAGCTCCCTGCTCGAGTCGCCCGTGGGGAAGATGCTGGCCAGGTTCGGCCAGGGCAACCCGCAGGCCCTCGTCGCGAACGGCCCCTATGCCTATACCCTGGCCGTGAGCTTCGGCGAGCGCGAGTACACGAAGACGGGCGAGCGCTCGGCCGACGTGCTCTTCACGCGTGACCTCTTCGGCCCCGCCTTCACCACCTCCGTCTACAAGGTGGCCTTCAAGCTCGTGAGCAACGTGAACGCCACGGTCACGGCGACCATCTCCAACGACGCCGGGACCGACTTCACCGTCCACTCACGGTGGTGACTCCATGCTCGGACGGTCGCCGCGCTTGCGGACCAAGAGAAGGTGGAGGCAACCGGTGGCGTCCGTCCAGACCTCCGCGTCCTCGACGTTCGGCAGCCCCGAGGCCAGCGCCAGCATGTCCGGCACATCCCTGTAAATCAGGTACCAGTCCATCGCCGCCTCGATGAAGCGGCGCATGGGGTCGTGGCCGTTGAAGTTCCCGAGCGCCAGGAGGCCCCCCGGCGCGAGGTTGAGCCAGAGCCGCGCCGTGAGCGCCGTCGCGAACCGGGGCGACAGGTAGTCGTACAAGCCGATCGAATAAATGAAGTCCTGATCGCCGGGGACGAGGGTGGTCTTGCCGCGAATGAGCGTGAAGACCGAGCCGGACCAGGTGCGCACGTGGGCGGGATTCATCCGCTTGCCGAGCGCCGTGACGGCCGCATACAGGGCGCCCTGGTCCTGGTCGAGCAGCGTGACGCCGTCGAAGGGCATCGCGTGCACCACCTCGGAGAGCTCCGAGGCCGCGCCCGACGCCACGTTCATGACGTAGCGCGCGCCCCGGTTCCACTCGTCGCTGAGCAGCGACTTGAGCTTCTCCCGGCGGTTTCGGACCGCGACGAAGCCGGGCTGCTCCAGCACCCACCGGTCCATCCAGCGGCCGAGGGCCGTCTCGCCCTTGGGGGCGTTCTTGTAGACATCGTCCATCATCAGGAAGTCGCCGGCGTAGCCCCGGGGTTTGGCGAAGCAGCGGTGGATGATGGGGCTCTGCCAGAAATAAGTTCCCAGGACCTCCTGAAAGCGGCGCTGGGCCTGGGAGTTACGCAGCAGGCCTGACGGCCCGAGGGCGTCGCTCGCCTCCCAGATGCCGCGCAGCATCTCCCCGAGCCGGGCGCTGTCCTCCGGCGATGGGGGCAGCGCGCTCCGCGGGGACGCCTCGAGCTCCCTGCACCAGGCGGCGAGCTGGGCGAGCCGCCGCTCGCAATCCATCGAGATGGGCGGCCCTTGGACCTCCCCATCCTCTGGATCGAATGATCTTCGAGCAGCGTGCTCCCCCGCCGCGCGCTCCTCGGCCCCCTTCGCGATGCTTTCCCTGGCAAGCTGCTGGGACATGGCCGGGCTCCTGTCGTTGTTCTCCGAACTGACGCAGAGCATCGCCGAAAAACGCCCTCGCTGACAACCCTTCAGGTAGTCGACGCACGAAGGGCGCGATCGGGTGAGTCCGGCCACGCAAAACCCCGAGGGTCCAGAGGGGGCTCGACGACGTTCGCGGCGGGGTGGGCGCGTTCTTTCGCGACGAACCCGCCGCGGCCGGGTCCTCGGGCGCGGCGTCGAGGCGCGCGGGGCAGGAGCTTCAGCGAATGAACTCGGCCGAGGGGTGTGCCCGCGGGAACTTGCGCAAGTATTCGAAGAAGCGCGCGAGCGCCGTGTCGCTCTTCGTCAGGGCGCCGGGCCGGAAGTGGACGCCCCGGAGGATGGGGGCGTCGTCCGCGAGGATTTGCCGCTGCACGCCCATCGCGAAGTCGAGCAGCTCCTTCTGGGACGCCGCGTCGCCCTCGGATTTCCGCGTGGCCAGGACGTAGTACAGCTTCGTTCGCCCCGGCGCCGGCATGCCGAACGGGGCGAGGTATCCATACCAGCGGCCGTTGAAGAAGCTGCTCTGATAAAAGATCGTCGTCCCGAAGATACCCACCCGGAACGTGACCCGGGGGCCCGCGGGGTGGATGCCGTCGAAGTCGTACATCATCGAATGATCGGTGATGACCATGTTCTCGGCGGGCTCGCCCTTGTCGAACCTGAAGCCGTGCACGACGCGGATGTGCTGTACGTCCGGCGTATTGCAGCAGACGACCCAGGGATCGACCGGAAAGACCTCGTCGTGCTCTTCCACCCGGAAGACGAGATCGTCGTCGGGATAAGGGAAATCCGGGAGGTCGAAGAGCGGGGTTTCGCCGTTGAAGGCCCAGATCATCCCGTACCTCTCGACCGTCGGGAAGCGGAAGAGGCAGGCGCCGGGCGGCGGCGGGTCGCCGGGGCCGGTCTTCAGGCAGGTCCCCTCCTGGCTGTACTCCCAGTGGTGAAACGCGCAACGGATGGCGTCCCCGACGACCGATCCCGCGGCAAGATCGGCGCCGAGGTGCGGGCAGTAGGCGCTGAGCGCTTGCGCCCTGCCGCTCTCGCCCCGAAACACCACGATGCGCCCGTCGAGGAAGCTCGCGCCGAGGATCTTCCCCGGCGAAAGCTCGCTCGACATGCAGACGGGATACCACGATTGCGTGAATACACCGCCCTCCCCTTCGGCCGGGATCGGCTTGCCGAGGAGCCTCCTCCTCGCGCCGATCACCTGGCCCGGTCCCCCATGGCTCTTGGTCTCCATCGTACGTCGTCTCCGTCCTTCGTCCGCAATGCCGATTCAATGCGGGAATGCCGCGCTTCGAGTAGACGGGACAGCCGAGCCGCATGTCAAGGAGCGCTCTTCTGGCACTCATCTCGAGGCCGTTTCGCTGGGGCTTTGCCCCAGGCCCCAGCAGGGGCTGTCCGCCCCTGCACCCGGACCAGCCAGGGGCTGGACCCAGGACGATGAACTGCGCTCCGCGCAGTTCATCGCACAGGCCGAGGCAAGACCGGCGACGATCTCGCCAACCAAGACAGCAGCGCTGACGTCTCGGCTGGCGAGGCGGTCCCACCGGCCTGCTGGGAGAACTGCGCGGAGCGCAGTTCTCCCACAAAAGGTCCAGCGCTTGCGCTGGTTCGGGTCGAGGGGCGAACAGCCCCCGCGGGGTCCGGGGCAGCGCCCCGGCTCCACGGTTCCAGCCGAGACCCATCGATGTGTCATTTGCACATTCGCTGCGCCAAACTCTTCAGGTGACACGAAGGCCGCGCTGTGTACAATGGGCCCCGCCACGAAGGGAGGAGTCCATGACGGTGAAGAGCTCGTATGCACCCGGCCAGTTTTGCTGGACGGACCTGATGACCACGGATCCCGCGGCCGCCAAGACGTTTTACACGACGCTGTTTGGCTGGACGGCGGAGGAGATGCCGTTCCCCGGCGGGTCGTACACGATGTTCCGGAAACGCGAGCACGATGTGGCGGGGCTCGGCGGACAACCGCCCGAGGAGCAATCGCGTGGGATCCCGCCGCATTGGAACGTCTACGTCTCCGTGGACGACATCAACGCCGTGTCGGCCAAGGCCGCCACGCTGGGAGGCAACATCCTCGCGCCCGCGTTCGACGTGATGGATGCGGGGCGCATGGCGATCCTCGCGGATCCCACGGGCGCCGTGTTTTTCCTCTGGCAGCCGCAAAAACACATCGGCGCGACTTTGTGGGGCGAGCCGGGCGCGCCCTCTTGGTTCGAGCTCCAGACCACCGATCCGGAGAAAGCAAAAGCGTTTTACACGGCGCTCTTCGGCTGGTCGACCGGCGGTGACGCGACCTACCAGGAGTGGATCGTGAATGGCGAGCACGTGGGCGGGCTCTTGAAGATCGACCCGAGCTGGGGCCAGGTGCCGCCGAACTGGAGCGCGTATTTCACGGTCGAGAACGCCGACGACACGGTGGCGAAGGCGCGCGGGCTCGGCGCCAAGGTGTACCTGGGGCCGAAGGAAATCGGCGGCGGGGGCAGGTTCGCCGTGCTCTCGGATCCGCAGGGCGCGGTGTTCTCGGTATACGAGGAAAAACGCCGCTGACGCCCTTCACGGCCCCGGAGGGCTGCCGCCCCGGATCTTGAAGACCACCTGGAACTTCACGGGGCCCTTCACCTCCGGGGCCACGATCTTCTCGATTTTTTCGTAGATGGCCTGCGCGAACGGCTGATCCACGGTCGGCCGCTGGGCCATCTCGAGTTTTTTCTTCTTGCCGGGGAGGAGCTCGCATTCGACGAGCAGGTCGGTGCCCGGCCCCTTCGACGTGCCGACCTGTGCCTCGACGATGGCGATGATCTGCTTCACGACCTCGCTCAAGTCGTCGACCGTGGTCCGCTTCGCGATGTCCTGCTCGTTCGTCAGGAGAACGAGCGCGGCCTCGACCTGGTCGTTCCGCTTCTGCGCCGCCGCGCCGCCCTCGGGCTTTGCCGTGTCCCAGCCCGTTTCCGATTCGTATCGTTTGCCGTCGATGGGATTCACGTAGGTCGTCTGGACGTGCTCCACGACGAACGCCGGCATCTCCCCCTGGCCGGGAATCGTGATCTCCTTGCCCGAGACGAGCGCCTCGCGAATCCGTTTCCACGTGGCCAGGGGGAACATCATGACGAACCCGTCCTCGGCCACCCCGGCCTTGGACACGTCCTTTTTGCCGGCGAGGATCAGGAAGTTGCCCGTGATCCGATCGCCCGCGGCCGCCGGGCTCGTGATGGCGGAGGCCACGGTTTGCCCCGGATACCAGTAGAGGCCCGTGCCCGAGCTCGGATCCATTTCGAGCATCAGGATGAGGCCGTCCTCGTTCCCCTCCGACGCCGCGGCCGACTTCAGATTGTCGAGCCCGCGGGGGAGCACCCGCAGGACGATACGATCCCCCGGAACGAAAAAACTCTGCGTCGGGGAGGCGTTCGCGAGGCCGCCTTTTCGCTCCAGGCGCACCGACGCGCCGCGAACGTGCCTTCGCGAGCCCTTCGTGATCAAGGTCTGATCGGTTTCCCCGGGCCGGGCCACGGAAGGGCGCTTGCGGTCGGTCCAGAACGGGGTCGGATAATGGCTCGCCTGCGCGCCGAGCCGGGCCAGGATCCGCGCATAGCCGGCCTGCCCCCCCACGTCCTCCTCCTCGCACGTGACCATCACGGCCGAGAGGAACGGCGCGTTCGCCGCGATGCCCTCCACCGGCACCGGCGGGCCATAGATGATGCAATGAAAATCGTCGCGCCCGAGCAGCGGCGGGCCGCCGAGCTGCGACCGGCCGTGGACGTCGACGATCTTCCCCTGCTCCGCGAGCTCGTAGACGAGCCCGTAGAGCTCGAAGAGCTGACGATCGAATACGCCCTCCGCATCGTCGGGCTCACGCTTGACGGAGAACCGGATCTCGCGTTGCCCGAGCGACCAGAGGCCCTCGCTCACGTAGGTCCAGAAGTGCAGCGGTCCCTCGGGCGTCGAGAGCGAATGCGAATACACCGTGACCGAGAGCTTCCCCGGCACGACCTCCTCGCGCAGGAGAATCTGCACGGCGGATCCGGGTGCAGAGGCGCCGGCGCGGGGCGACGAAGCGCTCGCCGTGGCCGGAGGTTTTTCGTTCGCCGGTCCCGCGCAGCCCGTAACGAGCGCCGCGGCGAAGAGCGCCGAGCGCACGCCGCGACGAGCCGTGATCCATGTCCCCTGCCGATGCATGCGCCTCGTCTCCATCGGCCGACGAGGGTAGCCGCATCGGAGGCGCGCCGTCACGTTTGTCGTGGTTCGCCGTCGAGGGTCATTCCTGGGGCAACGTCCGGAGGATCTCCTGCGCCGCCTCCAGGTGCCCCCGCAGAATGGGGAGGTTCTTCTCGGCGAACGCCTTTACGTCCGCGTCCCGGGAGGACAGCGCAAGCGACAGGATGGCCACGTCGTACATGTGCGACTCGATGACCGTGTGCAGGTACGCCCGGTCGAAGCGATTTCCCTGGAGGTTCGAGAGGCGCTGGAAGAGGCTCTCGACCAGAGGATCGAGCGCTGTCGGCATCGCGACGCCGAACTTGCCCGCGAGCGCCTCGATTCCCTCGGTCACGTTCACGTGCTCGGCGAGCTCCTGCAGCGCGAGCGCCTCGACCTTGGAGTTCTTCGCCAAACGCACGGCGAGCCGCGCGGCCTTCACCGACCAGAGATTGCTGTTCGCCGCCGCCTGCACGAAGAGCGTATCGTTGTGCGTGACCGCGAGCTCGGACGCCGCTTCCTCTTCCGGCGTCTCCGCAAGGGCCACGGACGACATCCCCATCGTGGCGAGCATGACCGCCATGAAAACCTTCTTCATGATGACATTCCCCCTTCCCGGCTCCCCGCGGAGCGCCCGCTGTCCTGCCTGATCCTGGGACCACGAGCGCGCGGGCGGGAGCCTGGCCGGAGAGAATGTCGCGCCTCGCTCCCGAGGCGCGCGGCGAGGAGCAGATTCGCGAATCCGCGTCAACCGCGTGAAGTCGGCATGGCCTCGCTGACCGGCGCCTCGCCGTCGGCCAGCGGCCGGCTCAGGAGATCGACGGCCTTCTTCACCGAGCTCACGGGCCCCGCGAGATAGACGATGTCGCCGACATCAAAAGGCTTCTGCGGATCCATCTGTTCGAGGAGTTTGTCACCGCGCCGCACCGCGATGATGAGCGCACCGGTCCTGCGACGCACGCCGAGCGACGCCGCCGAGCGACCCACCGCCGCGCTCGCCGTGGTCACCGAGGCGCTCTCGATCTTGAGCTCGGCGAGATCCCCATGCTCGCCGAGCACCCGCCGCGGGAGCTTGTGCGTGCGCTCGGTGGTCTGCGTGGTCGCGCGCGCCTCGTCCACGCGATCGTCGATCACGTTGCGCGGCACGTCGAGCCAGCGGAGGAGCCTCGCGAGGATCTCCACGCCGCCCTCGACCTCCTCGGCCACCACGTCCGTCGCGCCCATGCGCAAGAGCGCCGGTTTCTCCAGGAGGTAATGAGCCCGCATGAGGATCGGGACCTCGGGCGCGACGCGCTTGGCCGTGTCCACCACGCGCTGCGCAGCCTGCGGATCGTTCATGAGCAAAAGAAGCGCGCGCGCCTTTTCGAGGTGGGCATGGCCGAGCGCCTCTTCGCTGGTCGCGTCGCCGTAATACACGGGCTGGCCCGCGGTTCGCGCGGCGCGGACGGTCTCGGAGTTCAATTCGAGCACGACGTACGAGACGCCGCACGCCTCGAGCGCGCGCGCCACGAGCTTGCCCGCGACGCCGTAGCCCACGATGACGACGTGATCCGAGAGCCCGTGCACCTCGCCCTGGTCCGCCTCGTCGATGCTACGAACGCCGATGAGCCGCTCGAGCGGCGCGAGCAAGCGCTGCCCCGCGGTGACGTGCGGCGCGACGCGCACGAAGACGGGCGTGAGGAACATGCTGGCGATGCCCGCCGCGAGGAGCGGTCGCGTGGCGTTTTGATCGACCACGCCCGTGCTCTCGCCGAGCCGCGCGAGGACGAACCCGAACTCGCCGAACTGCGCGAGCCCCACGCCCGCGAGCCAGGCGACGCGCGCCGGGAAGCGCATGGCGATCGCCGCGATGGTGGCGAGCAAGCCCTTGGCGACGAGGAAGCCGGAGGCGAGGAGCAGCACGAGGAGCGGCCGTTCGAGCACGATCCGCGGGTCGAAGAGCATGCCGAGCGAGACGAAGAAGACGCTGACGAAGGCGTCGCGCAGCGGGAGCATGTCGCCCATGGCGCGGTGGCCGTACTCGGTGTCGGCGACGACCATGCCGCCGAGGAAGGCGCCGAGCGCGAGCGAGAGGCCAGCGAGCGACGTGAGCCACGCGGTGCCGACGCAGAGCGCGAGCACGGCGAGGAGGAAGACCTCGCGGCTACGGCTCGCCGCGACCCAGCGCAAGGCGCGCGGGACGACGAGGCGCGCGACGAGGATGGTCGCGACGACGACGGCCGTGGCCTTGCCGAGCGCGAGGCTGATTTCCTTGGCCATGTTCGTGCCCGCGGAGCCTTCGCCGAGCATGGGGACGACGAGGACCATCGGGACGACGCAGAGGTCCTGGAAGATCAAGGTGCCGACGATGAAGCGGCCGTGCGGCGCGTCGAGCTCGCGCCGCTCGGCCAGGGCGCGCAGGACGATGGCGGTGCTGGAGAGCGCGAAGACGAAGCCGTAGAAGACGCTGCGCCCGGTCGGCTGTCCGAGGGCCTTCGCGACGAGCGCGACGACGGCGGTGGTGAGCCCGACCTGGATGATCCCGCCGAGCGCGACCTGCCGGAAGATGCTCTTCAGCCGCGCGAGCGAGAACTCGAGGCCGATCGTGAAGAGCAAGAGCACCACGCCAATCTCGGCGAGGATCTCGATCGCGTGGATCGAGCGCACGAGCTTGAAGCCGAACGGCCCCACGAGCGCGCCCGAGAAGAGCAGCCCCGCGACCGTGGGCAGCGAGAGGCGCGAGAGGACGACGGTCACGAGGACGCCGAGCGCCGCGATGACGGCGATCTCGTCGAGGAGCGGAATATGGCCCATCGGAGTGAAAGGTAACGTCGAACGGGGTTGGTTTGAAGACAAACGAACGGCGCGCTCGATCGTCACCCCATCCGCGGTCCGAAGCAAGCCGCTTCGCGCGTGGCGCCGTCGAGAAGCCGCTTTTCGTGTGTCTCCCGCGGCGCCCGCGATTCCAGAGGGGACGAGCCGCCGGCGGGCGGCCCGAGCGTTGCTTGACCGGCATTGCGAGGAGGCAGCATGAGAGTTCCGTGGCCCCTGCGTGTCGTCGAGCGGCTACCGCTCGACGAGATCGTCGACGTATTTCACGCCCCCGTGCGTGGTTTCTTCGCGCGGCATCCCCGCATCCGAAGGGCACTCGATGGCTCCTGGCTCGGGCATCCGCTGCATCCAGCGCTGATCCCCGTGCCCATCGGGGCCTTCACGACGGGCCTCGTCCTCGATGTCGCGACGCTACTCGGGAGCACATGGGCAGCGCGCGGAGCAGATCTCGCATTCCTGTTCGGGCTCGTGGCCACCGTCCCCGCAGCGCTCACGGGGATCGTGGAGTGGAGCTATCTCGAAGGAAAAGCGCGACGCGTGGCGTTCGTGCACGCAGTGTCGAACGTGGCGAGCACGAAGCTCGTGGTGGGATCGGTGATCCTGCGGGCCATGGAGCTCCGCGGCGCGGGGCTCGTGGCGTCATCGCTCGGTTTCCTGATTCTCGGATTCGGCGCCTGGCTCGGCGGGGAACTCGCGTACCATTACGGCGCAGGCGTCGGACGCATTTCGGAAGATCGTGGCGATTCGGACGCGTCGTGACCTCCCGTGCGTGTCGCCGGGGTTTCACCCCGGACCCCGACCAGGGGTTGTCCACCCCTGGACCCGGACCAGCGCAAGCGCTGGACTCGGGGTCGATGAACTGCGCGATGCGCAGTTCATCGAAGGGGCCGGGTTTTACACGTGTCAGGTGGTGGTCCTGTGCCGGCGCGGTGTCTGACACGTGTGTCGGTCGCAAGAGCCGTTCGGGTTGGGCAGATGACACGTGTGGCAGCAGGCGGATCCGTGCTCGTCGCCGCATGGACACACGTGGCAGGCCGTCCTTGCGCTCGAAAAGGGTGGGTGACACGCGTCGAAGGTGCCGCGCGGGTGGGGCTCGGCGAGGTGACACGTGTGGAACATGGCGATCCCGGTCCGCGGGAGCGGGTGACACGCAGGACAGGTGCGCGGGGAGACCAGGGAAACCGGGTGACCGGTTGGTCTCATGTCGAAACCGCAGCGCTGACCTCTCAACCGAGAAGTCCCACCGGCCCGTTGGAAGAACTGCGCATCGCGCAGTTCTTCCACAAAAGGTCCAGCGCTTGCGCTGGTCCGGGTCCAGGGGCGGACAGCCCCTGGTCGGGCCCGGGGTGAAACCCCGGCGCTACGGTACCATCTGAAACCAATGCTCATTCATCTGCTGGGGTGCGGGGCAAAGCCCCGCGCATACCTCTCCGTTCAGTAGAGCGTCCCCCTCCCCCCGCGGCGCACGCCGAGCCGGCCGAATCCGCCGCTCTTCGCGTGTGGCTCCTTCGGCTCGAAGAGATTGCCGAGCGTCGGCGTCGCGGGCTGCGCGCGGATCGAAAAGCGGTGTGTGAGAGAGCCCATGAGGCTCGCCGAGAGCGCCGGGGAGAGCCGGCTCAAAATATAAAGAAAGGCGCCTGCGACGCCGATGGCGCGCCGTGGGCGCGGCCGTTTGGCGAGATCGACGAGGACCTCGGCCACGTCGTTGGCCGAGGAGACTGGCGGGATCGGGCCGATCTCGTGGCCCGTGAGGTTGCCGGCGCGCTCGTAAATGGGCGTGTCCACCGAGGGCGGGAGCACCGAGCATACGTGGATGTCGGGGAAACGCGCGAGCTCGAGGCGCAGGCACTCCGAGAGGCCGAGGAGCGCGAACTTGCTCGATACGTACGAGCTCGCGAGCGGCGCGCCCACGAGACCCCAGCCCGAGACGTTGTTGATGAGAATGCCCCGACCCTGCGCGAGGAACACCGGGAGCGCGGCCCGCGCCCCGTGGAGGTAGCCGTAAAGGTTCGTCTCGACGACCCGCTTCCAGGCGGCGGTCGGCGTTTCGAGCAGCGTTCCGAAGAGCAGGAGCGCCGCATTGTTGATCCACACGTCGATGCGTCCGAAACGGGCGACCGCCGCTTGCGCGAGCGCCTCCACCGCGGCCTCGTCGGTCACGTCGGTCGGCACGGCGAGCGCCTCGGCCCCGAGCGCCTCGCAGGCGCGTGCTGCCTCCGCGAGGGCGTCCTCCTGCCGCGCCGCGAGCACGAGCCGTGCTCCTCGCCGGGCGAAAGCCTCGGCCGTCGCGAGCCCGATCCCGCTCGACCCGCCGGTGATGACGACGACCGACCCCTTGATCGCGTTCGAACCCTTCATATCGATCTCCTCCGGCGAGACCTGCGGACCGGACAGGGCCCGGCCCCCGCTTCCCGGACGTGGGGAGCGAGGGCCGGGTGATCTCACGACTGCCAAGCACGAACAGCGCGTGTCGGTGCGTATCAGAAGCGGCCGCCGCGACGGCCGCAGACGTGCCTCACGCAGAAGTTGAATTCGCGCTGGCAGCGGCCGAGGCGGCGGAAGCGGTCGCGATCATAACCGTGGCGCCTGAACCGATCGTCGAACCGCTCGCATCGGAAGTACTCGTCCTGGCAGAACTCCCGACACTCGCGCCGCCCGCCATGACGACGGAACCCTTCGTAATCGTAGGGGTTCCAGTCCTGGCTCGACAGCGCTTGGTCGGACTCCGTGATGTTGCGCTCCTCGGTGGCTTCATTGTCCACGAGCGCGCCCTCGGCCTCGGCGACGATCCCTTCCTCCACCGGCTGCTCGGCGCGGGCCACACTGGCGGTCCCGACGAGACCCATCGACATCACGGCCAAGAGCAACGACTTGATAGCGTTCATCGTAGATTCCCCCTGCGCCCGGGACGCCCCGGGCAGGCAAGCTATACGTCGTGCCCGGACAGGCGGACGTCCACAGGGGGAAATGTTTTTTCTGTCTGGCGTGAGCTCACTCTCCCGGCTTGGCCAGAAGCTCCAGGAAGAGCGCCTCGTCGAGCCGCGGGATGCCGAGCTTTTCGGCTTTTTCGAGCTTCGAGCCTGGCCCCTCGCCCACCACGAGGTAGTTCGTCCGTGACGAGACGCTCGACGTGACCTTGCCGCCGAGCGCCTCGATCCGAGCCTTGGCCGCCTCGCGTGACATGCCCGCGAGCGTCCCGGTGATCACGAACGTTTTTCCGGACAAGGGCCCCTCCGTCTCCTTCCGCTCCTCGGTCAGGCGCACGCCGGCGCGGCGGAGATCCTCCACGAGCGCCTGCATGGCGGGCCGGTCGAACGCCTCGCGGACCGCTCTGCCGATCGTGGGCCCGACGCCCTCCACGGCCGCGATCTCCTCCACGCTCGCCTTTGCAATGGCGTCGATCGATCCGAACGCGTCCGCGAGCCGCCGCGCCGCGGTCGCGCCCACGTGGCGAATGCCGAGGCCGTACAGCAATCGATCGAGGGGTCGATCCTTGGCGGCCTCGATCGCCGAGAGCAAGTTCCGGATCGAGCGTTCCTTGTACCCGGGCAAACCCGCGAGATCCGCCTCCGTCAAGAAAAACACGTCCGACGGGCCCCGGATGAGGCCCCGATCGAGCAGGGCCTGCGCCGTGGCGTAGCCAAGGTGCTCGATGTCCATCGCGCCGCGGGAGGCGAAATGGACGACACGCTCGAGGGCCTGCGCCGGGCAATCGAGGTTCGGGCACCGCGCGACCGCCTCGCCCTCGGGCCGCACGATCGGGCCGCCGCAGGCAGGGCAAACCGTGGGCATGTGGAAGGGGCGCTCCGCGCCCGTGCGCAAGCTCGGAATGGGGGCGACGACCTCCGGGATGACGTCGCCCGCGCGGCGCACCACCACCGTATCGCCGATGAGAATGCCTTTCCGGGTGATCTCGCTCTCGTTGTGCAGCGTCGCCATTTGCAGGGTGACGCCGCCGACGCGCACGGGTTCGAGGATCGCGAACGGCGTGACCGCGCCGGTCCTGCCGACGTTGACCCGGATGTCGAGCAGTTGGGTCGTTCGCTCCTCCGCCGGGAGCTTGTATGCGACGGCCCAGCGTGGCGCCTTGGCCGTGGCGCCGAGCTCGATCTCGGCAGCCAGTGGATTCACCTTCACCACAGCCCCGTCGATCTCGTGCGGCAGCGAATGCCGATCCGCCGCGAGGCGCCGGACCTCGGCCTTCGCCGCGTCGAGATCGGGCGCGCGCGCCGAGCGCGGGTGGACGCGCAGCCCGACGTCGCGCAGGTAGTCGAGCATCTCGAAATGGGTCGCGAACGTGCGCCCCTCGATCCGTACGAGGCCGTGGAAATAAATGTCGAGGGGCCGCCGCGCCGTGACCGCCGGATCCTTTTGCCGGAGCGTGCCGGCGGCCGCGTTGCGCGGGTTCGCGAACAGGGGTTTTCCCTGCTCGCCGAGATCCTCGTTGATCCGATCGAACGCGGCGATTGGCAAGAACACCTCGCCGCGGACCTCGAGCCACGCCGGCGGGTGTTCCGTACGCAGGCGCGCGGGGAGCGCGCGCAGGGTCCGGAGGTTTTGCGTGACGTCCTCGCCCACCGTGCCGTCGCCGCGCGTCGCGCCTCGCAGATAGCGGCCGCCTTCGTAGACGACCGCGACGGAGACGCCGTCGATCTTGGGCTCGGTCACGAGGTCGACGGCGCGGCCGAGGGCGTGCCGCGCGCGCTCGTACCAGGCGTCGAGCTCGGCGTCGTCGAAGACGTTGTCGAGGGAGAGCAAGCGGTCGCTGTGGCGGACCGGCGCAAAGAGGGCCTCGGGCGGGGCGCCCACGCGCTGGGTGGGCGAATCGGGCGTGATCAGCTCGGGATAGGTCTTTTCGAGGGATTCGAGCTCCCGGACGAGCTCGTCGTATTCGGCGTCGGAGATCTCCGGCGCGGCGAGGACGTGATACCGATCATCGTGGTGCGCAATGGCAGCCCGGAGCTCGTCCGCCCGCACGCGCGCCCGCGCGAGGTCTTCTTCGGAGGGCACGCCGGGAGCATGCGGCTTCAGCGCGAGGCGCGCAAACGACGGCGAATCCGGGTCGCGAGGAAGGCGCCGGCCACGAGCGCGAGGGCGCCATGGTTCGTCGCGGGGTCCGTCGTTCCGGCCACGCGGCAACCGCAGCTCGCGTCGGAACCGGGATCGTCCGCGGATGCGCCGCCCGAGCCGCCGGACGCGCCCGCGCCCGAGCCGCCGGACGCGCCCGCTCCGCCGCCGCCGCCTGGGCCCGAGGAGCTGCTCGAACCGCCGCCCACGCCGCCCGTGGGCGAATCCATGACGAACTCGTACGCGCCTACGGCGGGGGGTTTGGCGCGGAGGAATCCGTCGAGGTCGGTGGTAAAACCGTCGGCGCTGTGATCGATGCCGGCGCTGCGTGCGGGCGAGCTCTCCGTCAGGTGGTAATCGTCCGCGTCGGGCGCGACGAACCCGGCCTCGGCGACCGTGGGCACGAAGAGGTTGCCCTCGGCCGCCCAGCCGACGTCGTTGCCCGCCCCGATGGCCGAGTTCGGCCCCACGACGAAGTTGTTGTAGGCGAACGCGCCCTCGATCTTGTCGCCGAAGACCTGCACCGCGGCCTTGCCGAAGCCGACCAGCGTGTTGTGGGCGATGCGATAAGCGACGGGCCCCGGGTTGTTTTGAATGTTCGCGTAAATGTTCGTCTCGCCGAAGCGCAGAACGACGTTGTCGGCGACGGTGGTGTCGTTCGCGCCGAACACGAAGATGCCGTTCACCGGGCCGTCGGAGATGATGTTCCGGCGGATGTCGCACTTCGAGGGGCCCCCGATCTGCAGGCCCATCCACTGGTATTGCACCATCTCGCCACCGACGCGGCGGATCACGTTGTCGTGGACGCTGCACCCTTCGCGGGCCATGCCGACCTGCGCGCCGTCCCAGCCCGTGTCCTCCACGAGGCAATGGTCGATCTCGATGCCCTCCAGGAAATGCGGCATGCGCACCTCCTGCTGGCCATTGCAGGTGATGGTATGGCCGGCGCCCTGGGTGCTGCCCACGTAAAATCCTTCGCCGCCGGTGTCGTGGACCCAGAGGTGGTGAAGGCGCACGTTTTTCTGGATGAACTTGTCCTGGTCGGCGCTGCCGTCGCAGAGAGGGTCGGTCTTCGACATCACGCCGGCAAAACCGGTCTCGTAGACCTCGATGTGATCGACCTCGTAATCGGTGCTCTTGTCGAGGAACCAGAGGCCCACGCCCGGATACGGCTCCTTGTCCGGCGCGCTGACCCGGAAGCCGTACTCGACGCCGGCTTCCCCGGTTCCGGTGAGATGAAAATCGTGGGAGCTACCCTGGAAATCGACGGCGTACGCACGATCCGTGTTGCGCACGTTGACGACGCCGCCGCAGTTCTTCACGACGACGGGCGCCTCCGGCGTGCCGCGGATCTCGCGGAAGCGGATGAACTGGTAATCCCCGGCCATGACGCAGACGACGTCGCCGGGCTTGACACCGAGCTCGGTGCCGTTCACGGCCGTCGTCCCCGGCATGATCTCGTGATTGCAGCCGCATTCGGCGGCCGACGCGGAGGCTGGATCGAGGATCAGGAGCGAGAGTGCCGTGCAGGCAGAGAGGGTGAGCGAGATGCGAGCGTGGATCGAGGAAGGCATGCCCACATGGTAACGGTATCAACGGCGGCGAAACAAGGTGCCCGTGGGGCGCGGCGAGTAAACACCCTCGCCGCCCACGAAGACCTCGCCGCTCGGTAAGGCGAAAATCGTATCCACCATGCTGTAGGCGAGCTTCGTCCACATGTTTTGCGCGGAGAGCTCGTCGGTCCACGTTTTTCCACCGTCCTCGGAATGCTGGAAGGTGCGATTGCGGCCACCCACGAAGATTTCACTCTTGCCGCGACAAGCGAGCGCGCTGAGCTCCATCGAGCCGAACGAATGCGCCTTCGCCCAGGTCTTGCCGCGATCCTTCGACTGATGGATCGATCCGCTGGAGTCGATGATGTGCATCACGCCGTCGCCGGTGCCGCAGATGCCACGCAGCGGCGCGGCGTTGATGTTCATGAGCGTCCAGCTCTTTCCGCGGTCCTGCGTGTGCACGAGCGCGGTCGTGCTCTGCCACGAGCCGTCTTTCGGTGCGGCTTCGCCGAAGGCCCAGACGTCGCGGCCTTTGCCCCAGACGCCGTAGAGCCAGCGAAGGCCCAGCGTTTCCCCTTGCCGCTCCCACGTCTCGCCGCGATTCGTGGAGTGCAGGATCACGCCGTCCGAGCCGACGGCGTAGACGTCCTTCTCGTCGGCCCAGAACCCATTGTAATATGCATTCGCCGGAACCACGGTGGTTTTCCACGTGACGCCGCGATCCGTCGAGCGGAGGATGACGTTTTTCGAGCCCACAAAGACCTCGTCGGGCGAGGTGCCCCAGACGCTGAGGGCCTGGGTCGTTGGCGGGAGTTTTACGATGCGCCAGGTGAGGCCGCGATCGTTCGACTGCAAAAATTCGTCGCCGGCGGCGGCGAAGACGAGGTCCCCGGCGCCCCATACCTCCCGCACCGGGGAATGGTAGTTGCCGTGCTCGCCGGTCCACGTGCCGGGCGGGCCGTCGAGCAGGACCAAAGCCATCTCGCGGTACGCTTTGGCCTCCGGCGGAGGCGCGGGCGAAGGTTCGGGCGCCGCGGGCTTCTCTTCGAGCGCCGCGGGCGCGGGCGGCTTCACTCCGGTCGTCGTGGGTATGGGAACGTCGACCACGGGCGCGGATTCGACGGGCGCAGGCCCCGGAGAACGCCCGCCGCCGCAGGCGACCGCGAGGAGGGCCGCCGGCGCAACGGCCCAGGAAAACGAGCGCGTGAGGGATCGGTGCATTCGCGTGCCTCGTTCGAGCATGCCACCATAACCACACCGCGGGCGGCGAAACAAGTCCGGACCGCGTCCCCAAGAAGAACCCGGGCAAGTTCATCGGTCGCGTGGTCTGGTATTTCGGCTACTGCGACGTGGTCTCGGGTGACCCGCAGAAGAAAGAGCGACGCTACGGGTGGGTGCCGGCGCTCGCGTTGAAGAAGGTCTGACGCCGTCGATGGAGGTTCGCGCCTCCAGGGATGGAGGCTGGAACCTCCATCCCCGAAGCGAAAGGCCCGGCTTCCGTCCCCGCGGCCGGGTGAGCGCTCAGGGCGAGGTCTTTTCGAATGGGTCCGCGTACATCGGATCGACGAGCAGCTCGTCGTCGGTGAGCGTCCCCAAGAAGGCGATGAGCGAGGCCTTTTGCTCGGGCGTGAGGTTCAACTTGCGGGGCTCGGTCGATCCCTGGACGCGCAGGCGCGGGTCGAGGTTCGGGTGCGGCTTCACGCCGGAGTTGTAATGCTCGACGACCTCGGCGAGGGTCTCGAAGCGGCCGTCGTGCATGTACGGTGCGGTGAGCGCCACGTTGCGGAGCGAGGACGACTTGAAGCGGCCGCTATCCTGCGGGTTCTCCGTGATCTCGCCGAGGCCGTTGTCATCGACGTCGGTGGTCGCGTCGAGGCCGTTGTTCGTGGGGATCGCGATGAAGAAAAACGCGTTGTTCCGGCGCGGCGGCGGGTGGGGCGGGCCGTCGTCGAGGTGACACGCCGCGCAGCCGCCCGCGGGGCCGAGGAAGAGGGCCTTGCCCGCGTTTTCCTCGGGCGTGAAGTTCGGGAAGTCGGCGGCGATGTCGCCGCCCGCCGCCTCGATGCCCTGGTCGAAGCGCGAACGGTACGAGACGATCGATCGGACGAACTGCGCGAGGGCGCGGGAGATACGGTCCGAGGTGATCGCGGGGTCGCCGAACGCTTTTTCGAAGAGCGCCGGGTAGTAGCTCTTCGCCGAGACGTTCGCGACGAGCTCGTCGAGGGTGAGACCCATCTCGACGGGATCCTGGATCGGCCGGAGCACTTGATCTTCGAGCGTGGCGGCGCGCTCGTCCCAGAAGAAGCGGCCGCTCCGATAGTAGCGGGCGTCGATGACGCTCATCGAGTTTCGCCCGGTCTCGCCGCCCTCGAAGCCGAGGCTCAGCCGCGTCGTGTCGGCGAAGGCGTCCTTCTGCTTGTGGCAGGAAGCGCAGGCGACGGCGCCGTTTTTCGAAAGGGCCGTGTCGTAGAAGAGCACGCGGCCGAGGGTCGCGCCGTCGTCGGTGATGGGGTTCGCCGCGGGCGTGTTGTCCTGGTCCTGCGCGAGCTGGCCCTGGAAATGCGCGGGTAGGTCGATCTCGGCGTAGTTGTAGGGCGTCGCGGGGAGATCGAGCCCGTCGTCGGTCGTCACCGGGGGACCCGGCGGATCGATGGGATCGGGCGTCTCGGCAGCAGGGCCCTCGCAAGCGGCCAGGGCAGCCATGCAGGTCAAGGAGATCAAAGCAATCGTCGTCGTTTTGCGCACAAGGCACCTCTCGTCGTCGCCAGGGGGGAAAGCTCGACGGCGAGACAGAGCAAATGAGGTGCCAACGGAGAGACGGGCGCAGCCGCGGGGGTGCGCCACGGGCGAGGTGCGGAGGACGTGGGGTCATTCGTTTCAGAAGCCTTGCGAGCCTTTGCGTTCGCCCCAGCTCGCGCGGCCCGGATCCCCCGTGACCTTGGCGCCCGGCGGGGCGGGTTCGTCGTATTGATGCGGATTGTCAGCGGTATAGCCGCGCTGGCTCGATCCCTGCTGCCGAGCGATGTCGGCGATGGATCCGCTCGCGGCCGGATTCACGGTCCGCGTCGATTGCCCGGGCTCGATCCGCTCGGCGCCCGCCTCGTCACGCCTGCCCGCCCCGTGTTTGGCCATGTCCCCTTTCCTTTCTGCGCGGCCGCGCTTTGGGTCCATGGGCCCGGGCGCCGCCCACGTCGAGCGCCGTCACGGGGTCGCCGCTTCCCGCTGCGCCGTGAATGCCCGCGATTGCCCGCCGGCCGGCATCACGTTCCCGTGAATGCGCGTCCCCTCGACCCGGCCACGGAAATGCATCTCGGGGCCCTCGGCCGTGCGGAAGCTGAGCGCGTCGCCCTGCAGGACCACCTCCGCGAGCGGCAAGCGCCGATTGCCGATCCGGAGCGTGCCGTTCACGTCCTGGAACTCCTGCTTCAGCGTGAGCGTGGCCGGCGCCTCGCCCTGCGCCGTGGGGACCGACAAACGGTACGTGCCCTGCACGCTGGCGGGGACGATCCACAGATACACCGTGTCGTCGCCGACGATTTCTTTCCGGTCGGGCCGCCAGTCCCCCATGTCGAAGTCGTGCGAGACGATCCGCGCGCCGGGCTTGAGCTCGGTGAGCAATTTGCTGCGGATTTTCAGGTTGACCGCGGGCAAGAGGTAAATCGTGACGACGGTCGCGTCCTTGATGTCCGCGTCGAAGAGGCTCTGCTGCCGGAATTCCACGCGATTGGTGACGCCGGCCGCCTTGGCATTGATGTTGGCCTCCTGGATGCGCACCGGATCGATCTCGACGCCGACGGCGCGCGCGCCGAGCTTTTGCGCGGCCATGACCACGATGCGGCCGTCGCCGCTGCCGAGGTCGTAGACGACGTCATCCTTGGTCACGCCGGCGATGCCGAGCATTCGCGCCACGGTCTCCTCGCGCGTGGGCACGAAGGGCACGTCTTTCTGGACGGTCTCCTGGCCTTGCGCGACCCGCGTCACCTGGGGCTTGCGCGCGCCCTCGGCGTGCGCAGCCGCCGGCAGGAGGCAAAGTGCGAGGTACGGAACGAGCATTCGCTTCGGCATGAGCTCCTCTCCTCGTGATCGATTGCGTCAGCGTCGAGCCTCCGCCGCCCGCCGCCTTCCGCGCCCGCGCGCGCGCGGGCGCGGGCGCGGAAGGAGCAGCACCGGCACACCAGCAAGGAGCACACCCACGCCCACGAGCGCGCCGACGCCCGTATACGCCAGGCTCGACCGGAGCATGTGCAGGCAAACGCCGCAAAAAAGCACCGGCACGAGGGGATAGAGCGGCACGCGGAAGGGGCGCGCGGCGTCGGGGTCCTTTTTGCGGAGCACGAAGAGCGACAGGCCCACGAGCAGGAGAAACCCCCAGAAGACCGGCGCCGTGTATTCGACCATGGTCACGAATCCGCCGCGCGTGACGTCGCCGAGGAGGACGAGCGCGAGCGCAATGGCGCCCTGGACGACGAGCGCGCTCCGCGGCGTGTCGGCCCCGTCGTGCCACCGGCCGAGGCGCTGGAAGGGCGCGAAGCTCTGGCCGAGCGCGAACGTCGTGCGCGCTCCCGTGAAGATGGTCGCGTTCATCGTGCTCAGCGCGGCGAGCGAGACGAGGACGCTGATGAGCGGGACGCCGACCGGACCGATGGCCCGGCGCATGAGATCGGCCGCGACGGCGTCGGAGCCGGCAATGGCCGGAAACCCGAGGCCACGGAGGAAGATCAGGTTGACGGCCAGGTAAATCGCCGTGATGAGGCCAATGCCGATGACCAGCACCCGCACGACGGCGCGCCGGCCGCCGCGTAGCTCGGCCGAGAGGTAGGCCGCCTCGTTCCATCCGCCGTACGTGAGGAGCACGAAGACCATGGCCAGGCCAAACGCCGGGTTCGCCGCGGTCGCCGCCGCGGCAGCGGCCGGGGCCGGCGCGGGCGTGAGGACGAGGCCGGCGACGACGACGAGCACGAGGCCGAGGACGAGCGCGGCCGTGAGCACGCGCTGCAGGACGCGGCATTGCTCGAGGCCGGCGATGTTCGCGCCGGTCAGGAGAGCGATGACGAGGGCGGCCCAGATCGACGCGGAGTGGGGGCCGAACGAGGCCACCCGGGAGGCGTAATCCCCGATGAGGAAGGCCTGCATGGTGATGGATCCCGTCTGGATGACGGCCATGCGCGACCAGGCGAAGAGAAAGCCCACCGTGCCGCCGAACGCTCGCGTGAGGTAGTGGTAATCGCCGCCCTTGTGGGGGTACGTCGAGGCGAGCTCGGCATAACAGAGCGCGCCGAGCAAGGAGGCCACACCTCCGAGCATCCAGGCGAGCATTGCGCTTCCGGCGCTCGTCACGTTCGCCGCGACGAGCGAGGGCGTCTTGAAGATGCCCGCGCCGATCACGATGCCGACGACGAAATAGATGCCGTCGCTGACCGAGAGCCCCCGCGCGCCACCTTCGGACGTCCGGCCCGCGGACGAAGTCGCTCGGATCCGGATGGTGTCGAACCAGCCTCGCATCGGCCCCCCGAGGGAAATGCCGTGCAGAAGGCAGGCCAGGCGACGGGCGGCGCGCGGTCTCCGCCGAGAATTTGCCCGGCCGGCGAGCGCTCGGTAAAGCCGTCGGGCATGCGCTCGTTCTTGATGCCCCTCCTCTCGTTTTGCCTCCTTCTCCCGCTCGCGGCCTGTAGCTCCGACGAGGTCCAATGCACCACGATCGCCGCGGTCTCCGTGACGGTCACCGTCGTCGACGGCACCGGCGCAGCCGTGACCGACGCCGAGCTCGAGTACACGGTGAACGGCAGCGCGGCGAAGCCCTGCGAGCAGGTCATCGAGAACACCTACGATTGCGGCGTGGAAGAGGCGGGCGACTTCGTCATTACCGCGACGCGCGACATGGCGACGAAGACGGCGAACGTCACGGTGACCTCGGATGAGTGCCACGTCATCGGCCAGGCTTTGACGATCACCATCGATTGATGCGTTTTGCCATGCGAACCTCGATTCCTGCGCGCGCCACGCTCCTGACCCTCGGGAGCGCGCTCCTCGGCGCATCCTGCGTGGTCCAATCTCCGCTTCAAGCGACCGTCGTCTCGGATCCGCAATTCGTCGCGTCCGCGCCGCAGCCGCAGGCGCCGGCGGCCGCGCAGCCGCCGGCGGAGGCCAAGCGGCCCGAGGTCGCGGTGCTCCCGATCGAGGACGATCAGCTCTTCCGCGCCGAACGAGCGGCCCTCCGCGCCGAGCTCGCAGCGCACCTCGCCCGGGTCGCGCCCGATTACCTGATTCTCGGGCCGGCCATGGTCGATCCGAAGTTGCGGCCCGTCTCCCAGAAAACCGGGCATCGATGCGCCTACGAGGGCGAACCCCTGTCGCGGCGCGCCCACGACGAGGGGTGGTTGACGACGGACGTCATCCACGTCGCCGGGATCGCGGGGGGCAAGGGCGAGGAGCTCTGGATCAACATTCTTCCGCGCACGGGCGGCCCCGATGTCACGTTCCAGGCGCCCTGGGATCCGAAGCTCGGGATCGTGGATCGATATCGCACGGCGTTCGCGTCGCTCGTCCGGGACGACGGCGCGGCCGGCCTCGTCGGCGGACTCGGCACCCTCGGGTGGGCGCGTGATACCAGCGTCCTCCGCGAAGGTCCCCTCACGATCTGCGAGAATCGAAACTTCGGGCAGTGTGAGCCCGGGACCATCGACTGGAAAGATCGCGCGGTCAGCCTGGCCGCATGTTTTGCGAACGACGACGACGTGACCCGCGATTTCCTCGTGCAGGGCGACGCCGGCGGGCGGTATTGCGAAATGGAAAACCTCGATTTTCGGGACGGCCGCGAGGGCGCGCGCGAGGCATGCGTGTGCCAGGCGCTCGTGGGTTCGGCAGCGATCAGCAAGCGGCCCGGGCGGCGCACGATCCGCGTGCGGTACGAGGCGCCGGATCTGGCCGGAAAGCCGCGGCCGGAGATCCGGGTAATCGAGGCGAGCACGAACCTCCACGTCGAGGATGACTGGCATTCGATGGAGCAGGTGGTCGACGGGAAAAAGCGTTACTCGTCCGTCAAGCGGCTCGTGGTCGACAACGTCGATTCGCTGCAAGCGCCGCTCGCGCGTTGCGCGGCCCCCGCCGGCAGCTTGGTCGTGGTCGATCTCGACATCCGCGAGGACGGCGTGCCCGCCGCGGGCAAGGTGGTCGCCGGAACGACCGATCGCGAGCTCTCCGCATGTATCGAGAAAAACCTCGGCCGCGGCGCCTTCACCTGCACGGACGACGGCAGCAGTGCGAGGGTGCGCGCAGCGCTGCATTGGCACGCCCCCTGACGCAGGAAGATGGTCACTGCATTGACCATCGATTTCGTCTAGATTCGTCCTTTCAATGGTGCGTGCGGAGTGTATACTTCCGTCATGCGCAACTCGTCATTTACCGTTGCGGTGACCTCCCTCTTCCTGCTGCTCGGTTGCGAGCAGTCTTCTTTCGATCAGGCGTCATTCGATCCGCTGCGTGGCGTCAAATTCGCGGTTGTCGCCACGCCGGAGCCGTGTCTTCCCACGAGCCCGCCCACGATCGTTGCCCCGCCGTCCACGGAGCCGCCTCCCACGGAGCCTCCGCCCACGGAGCCGCCTCCCACGGAGCCGCCGGATCCGACGGACCCGCCCACGGAGCCGCCCCCGGATCCGACGGACCCGCCCGATGAATGCGACGTTCCGCTCCTCACGCGGACGCAAGGATTCTGGAAGAACCACACCTGCGTCATCGATGGCGTCGTGGGTGGGCTCTCACTCTTGCCGGTCTCGCTCGGCGCGACCGTGACGTTCGATTCGTCGGCTGAGGTGCAGGCGTATTTCCAGACGCCGCCCAAGGGCGACCCGCAGATCATCCTGGGCCACCAGCTCCTCGCGGCGAAGTTCAACGCCAAGGCCTTCGGTATCGGTAACTACGTCTTCGCGGACGTCGACGCCGATGGGGATCTCGAGACGGTGGACGAGCTCCTCGCCCTCGGAGACGTTGCGTTCGACGAGGGCGACGACGAGCGCCGCCTGGTTCTGGGCGCGGTCCTCGATGAATTGAACAATGCGGGAGATGGAGAGTCCTTGCCGTTCAATCCCGCGTGCGGGGGTAAGGGCGGAAAGTAGGCGAACTATCGCCCAGAATCGCGCTCCTTCCGCACTTCGTCGAGCACCGTCAACGTGAGGCGCACGGCGCGCCCGATCTGGTCGGTATCGATCTGATCGGGCGTGTCCGTGGGCTGATGGTAATCGGCGAGCGCGGCATCGGAGAGAAAAATCGTGGGGGTGTGCGGGCCAAACGGGACGCTGTCGGAGGCGTACCCGAGTCGCGTCATTGCCGCCTCGGGAATGCCAAACAGAGGCCGATCCTCACGTGCCGCCGCACGATCGAGCAGCGCGCGCGTCCTTTCCCCATCCCGTGTCCCCACGACGAACCCGAGCGCCTCGGATGCGCGGGGGACGACGAGCCGGAGCGGCGATCCGTCGAGCAGGGGCCGGCCGACCATGTCCAGGTTCACCATGAGCGCGAGGCGCGAAAGAGGCACCGTCGGCGCCTCGACGTAAGCTTTCGCCCCGAGCACGCCGCGCTCTTCGGCGCCAAACGCGACGACGACGAGGTCGAGATCCGTCCCACGCAAGGCGTGCAGGCGGGCGATTTCGAGCAAAGCTGCGACGCCGGAGGCATTGTCATCGGCGCCGGGATATGCTTCGCCGCCGCGTTCGCCCTGCGCATCGTAATGGGCTCCGACGAGGACGGCAAGGCCCTCGGGACGTGGTTTTCCGCGGAGGTGGGCGATGACGTTCTGATCACGGAGGCCGCTGCGCTCGAAGGGGACACAAGGGTCGTGGCCCTCGGGCGGGGAAAAACCGAACGAGAGGAAAGCGCGCGCGAGCAGATCGGCGACGCGGCGGTTTTCGGAGGAGCCGGCCGCGCGGCCATGGAGGGCGGGATCGGCGAGGAGCTCGACCCAGGCGCGGAGGTTCTCCCGGGAGGGCTCGGGCGCGCGGAGGTCGAGGCGGGGCGCCGGGAGCGACGGGAGCTCGGCCGCGAGGGCACAAGCCGGCTGGATGGGCGGAGGCGCGGCGGGCGGGGGCGCAGAAGCCGCCATCGGCGCGGGCGGGGGCGCGGGGGGCGCGGCCGGAGCGCCGCACGCGGCGAGGACGAGCGAGAGGGCGAGCGGGAGGCGCGGCATCGGCGAGAGGGTACGCCGGGCCGGGGCCGATTCACCAGATCAAGGCTGCGAGGAAGCCGTGGCGGACTTCTCGGCGCTGTCGTCGAGCGGCAGGATCCATGGTTTGGGCAGCAACGAATCCTGGACGGCCGTGAGGTCGACGCTGGGATCGATGATCCGCCGGCTCGGTCGACCATTCATGGTGACCCACGCATCTGCGTACACGGAGACTCGTTTACCCCGGCGCGCGTAGTCGTCCGCGACGTGGTGCGCGAGCTCGAGGATCATGTCGGGGCTCTGCGCCATCATCTTCGTCTGGAGCGGCGTGAGCCACCGGGAAGGCTCGGCGAGGAGCGTCCGGCCCGTCGTGTGGTCGTGGATGCGGAGCTCCACATAACCGAGCTTTTCGACGAGCATGACCCTCCAGGCAAATCGAAACCCCTCCTCGCTCCAGGCCGTGTTCCCAGGGTAGAGGAAATGGCGGAGCGGGAGCGCAATCTGCACGATCCCATGCACCGCGAGGAGCGCGAGCCCCATGCGCTGCCACATACCCATCGTGCGCGGCGGCTCTGGGGCTGCGAGATCCTCGGGCGTCGAGCGGGCAAACCGGCGCGAGATCCGCGCGACGAGCTGCCGCGGCCAGCTCGGCGGGAAGAAGATCAGCGCGGACGCGGACATGACCCACGGGAAGACGCCGATGGGGAAGAGCATGCCCGTGACGAAATGAAAGCCGAGCACCGCGGCATACGCGAAGCGCCGCGTGCGGTCGCGGAGCAGGAAAAACACCACGGTGAGGTCGAACGCGGCGCCCGCGAAGCTCGCGGCGCGCGCGACCCAGCGCTCGGCGAGCAAGGGTCCGACGAGCGGGATGTCCGTGTGCGCCGAGAGCCAGATGCCGAGCGGCTCGCCACGCAGGAGCCAATCCGGGCCGAGCTTCGCGATCCCGGCGAACACGTACACGACCCCGATCTGGAAGCGCAAAAGCAGGAGCGCCCAGGCCGGCGCCGTGCGGCTCGCGAGCGCCGGGTTTCTCCACGCGTCGATCGACGCCGCCCGGTGGAGCGGCAGGAAGATCATCAGGAAGGAGAGAATGCTGATGAGGTAATAGTGATTGAGATAAGTCGCCTTCTCCAGGAGCTCGACGTACGTGAAGGCGACGAACAGGACGGCCGCGGCGGCGCGGTAGAAGAGGCCCACCATCACGAGGGCGCTCGCGAGGCCGAGGACCACGAAATGGGCGTACATGCCCCAGCTCGGCCAGGGCGAGACCCACGAAAAACCGAAGTAATGGAAGTGGAACGGGGGTACGATGTAAAAATCGCGGATCCAGCCGTTCGCCCAGAACCGGACGACGCTCACCAGCATGAGCGCGCCGAAGAGGATGCGGAACGCGGTGAGGGACGCGATGTCGACGGGGCGGAAGAGCCTCTCGACGAGGCTCTCCCGCGGCGATTTCTCAGTCGCCGTCATTGTCACTCAAGGTGACGGTGACGCCGAGCACGCTGGCGACGTCGGTGGAGAGGAGGCGCCGCAAGACCCGGAGCGCGTCGTGCGCCTTGGTGACGGCCGCGGGATCATCCGTGATCGCGGTGCGCAGAGGTCCGGGGATCGCCGAGGCCGCGGCCATCGCGTCCGTGAATGCCTTTCGAACGGAGGTATCGATGGCGGGGCTGCGCGCGGCGACGAGCTCCGTGACGCCACGCCCGCTGTGGTCGCCGTGGCGGCCGAGGTAGACGTCCTCGATGCCGCGGAGCGTGCCGAGCAGGTCTTCGATGGAGTTGTCGCTGAAGCGTGATTCGATGATCGTCGGATCCGGCCCGGCGCCGCTCACCGCGCCGAGCGGGCCCGAGACCCTGTTCTCGGCCACCGCCTGCATGGCGAAGACGAGCAGGTTGACGATCCGCGCGATGCCGTCCTGCCCCGTGAGGAAGAGCGTGCTGCCCGATCCCGCTTTCGCGACCTGATCCACGAACGCGCCGCCCTCCAGGCTCCACGCATCCTGCGCCGTCGTCGCGTCCGCGGCGATCGCCTCGGCGAGGGCGCGCGCATACGCGCAGCGCTTCTTCCCGGTCGCATCCGCGGCCCCGAGGGACGCGAGGACCGCGGCATTGCCGCCCGCCGGATCGAAGAGCAGGTATTCGAGCGCCGGCAGGCCCTTCGTGGCCACGCCGAGCGAGGCGATGTGCGTGGCGGTGACGGGCTCGGGCGCGTCGGTGATCGCGGATTCGATCGAGTCGGGACGCGCAGGCCAGAAGTCGAGGGCGGTGCCGAGGCGGAGGTCTTCCACCGGGCCGAACCGGAACGCCTCGGCATGCTTCCACGGCACGCGCGCCGCGCGCCACGCCGCCTGCGCGGCTTTCAGCGTGTCTTCCGTCGGCGCGTCGCAGAACCCCGCGACGGCGGGAGGCAGCGGGAGCGCCTCTTTTTCGAGCTCGTCGTAGATCGGCAGCATCACCTCGTAGGCGAGGTCGTGCATCACCGCGCGTTGCGCCGTGTCGTCCGCGGTGGGCGTCTCGCACGAGGCCGCCGCGAGGGCGAGCGTCATGGCGAGGGCGAGCGTGGATCGGGAAGGAAAGGCGGGGCGGGACAAGCTCATAACGACTCCAGGAACCGAACGAGCGCGCGGCGATCCTCGGACGGCAGGGCGCGGAACGCCTCGCGGGAGCCTTCCGCCTCGCCGCCGTGCCAGAGCACGGCCTCGACGAAGCCGCGCGCGCGGCCATCATGTAGCAGATTTTTGTGGCCATTGACGGTCTCGAGGAGCCCGAGGCCCCAGAGAGGCGCCGTCCGCCACTCGCGCCCGTCCGCCTCGAAATCGGGACGGTCGTCCGCGAGCGCCTCGCCCATGTCGTGGAGGAGCAGGTCCGTGAAGGGCCGGATCGTCTGGCCCGAGAGCTCCGGGTAGCCGTCGAAGGTGCCGGTGCGAAACAAGGGCGTGTGGCATTTGCCGCAGCCGAGCTTCAGGAAATGTTGCTTGCCGGCGAGGACCCCGGGGTCGCCCACGTCGCGGCGCGCAGGGACGGCCAGGGTCGTCGAGTAAAACGCGACGTCCCCGAGGATCTTTTCGCTCGCCTCGGGGCTGCCGCCGGTCGGGGCGGCCTTGCAATCGGCCTGCGCGTCCGTGCACTCCTCGGTCAGGAACATCGACGTGGTGATGCCCATGTCCCCGAGGAACGCGCCCGCCGTCTGCTGCATGAGCGTCGGCTGGTTCGCCTTCCAGCCGAATCGACCGAGCGTGACGGCCCCGCGCGCCACGTCCCACACGTGGTTCGCCCGCCCCGAGATGCCGTCGCCGTCGGCGTCGCCCGGATCCTCGGCCCGGAGGACGTCCTCCTCGGTGATGGCTTCGAGCAGGCCGAGGCCGATCATCGCGGGCGCCACGCGCGGGGAGAACAACGTGTCCGGCTGCATGTCGCCGCGGGCCGCGGCGATCGTATAGACGGGCTTGCGCAGGCTGTACGTCTCGCCGTCCGGGAACGAGCCCGGCATTTCTTCATATGCGACGAACGCGTCGCCCTCGGGCGCGACGCCGGGGATCGCGCGCGGCTGGAGCTGGCCGCCGTACAGGGGCTCGGGAGCCGGGCCGCCATGCGCGTCCACGCCGGGGATGCCGAGACGGAGGAGGACCGAGACGAGGGGCTCGGCCGGGTCGTCCGGCGGGCTGCCGCGACCGTCGAGGAGGTGGCAGGACGAGCACGAGCGCGCATTGAAGAGCGGCCCGAGCCCGTCCCGTCCTTCGGTGGAGGAAGGAGCGATGACCCAGTTTTCCTTGAAAAACGAATTTCCCACGAAGAACGCGCTGCGCCGCTCCGGCGTCATGTTGCGGGCCGAGAGCGAGTAGGCGTTCTTCGAGGTGTCGTGCACCGTGGTCTCGCCGCCGGAGAGCTCTTCCCCCGGCTCGGCCGAGAGCCCGGTTTCCCCGGGCGGGGCCTCCGCGCCGCAGCCGAGGACCACGAAGACCAAAGGAAACACGGGCCATCGCATGGCGCTCACTCCTCGATGTTGAGCTCGATACCGAGCAGCGTCGCGACCTCGATGATCGACGTCGTCTGCTTGCGAAGCGCCTCGATCGCCGTCTTCACCTTCTGCCGCCCGGCCGCCATGTCGTCGCCGAGGATCGCCTGATCGAACGGCGCTCCAATGGCCTTGATCGCGTCGATGCTGGCCTGCATCTCCGCCTGGAGGCGCGCGTCGAGCGCCGGATCACGCTCGCGCACGAGCTCGTCGAGGCCGGGCAGGTCGACGTTGCCGCGACGGCCGAGGTAGACGTTCTGGATGCCGAGCGCGTTGTTGAGCAGATCCTTGTGCGTGTTGTCGCTGAAGCAGGAGTGCTCGTCTTCCTGCTCCTTCGTGTCCCACGCGACCTGCATCCGCTCGCCGGCGAGCTCGGCGCCGCTCAGGCTACCGAGACCGAGCAGAATGCGGCGCAGCGCCTCCTCGGGCGGCAGCGCGACGAACGACGCCCGATACGCGCCGCCCTCGGGCGCCCATTCCGCCGAGACCGAGCCGAGGTCCTGGAGCAGGAGTTTTCCTGTCGCGAGGAGGTACTGCCCGCGCCGCTCCTGGTTCGCGGCCGTGCCCATCTCGACCACGTAATCGGTGTACGGCCGCTGCCCGGGGCCGTCGGCGGAGAGGTCCTGCCCCCAGAGCAAGAACTCGATCGCGTGATACCCGGTCGCGATGTTCTTCTCGCCGTCCTTCTCGTTCAGCTCGGCGATCGTGGTCTCGTCGATCGTCGGGTACGTCGCCGCATCGTTGATGATGCCCGCGTTGGCATCACCCTCCACGTAATCGACGTAGGCCTCGTCCATCGGCCAGGCATTGATGCGGCCCTCGGGGCCGTCGTCGTCGTCGATGGGGCCGCCGTAAAAGCGGAAGGCCTCGGTCAGGCCGTACGGATCACGCGCGAGGAGCCACGCCTCGCGGGCGGTGTCGAGCTTCTGCTGCGAGGGCTCGGCCACGAACGAGGCGAGCGAGGCATTGAGCGAAGCGGTTTCGTCCATGGCTTCGACGTACGAGCCGTGCACGAGGTTCGCGTACGCCTCGATGACGGGCGGCGCGGTCTCGGAGAGGGGCTTCGCGCCCGACGAGGCCTCTTCCGACCCGCAGCCGGTGAGCAGCCCGGCCACGGCCGTCACGAAGGCCGCGGATTTCAAGATTCGTGTCGCAGGCTTGGTCATGTATCGGTACTCCAGAAATTGAAAGTGACTTTCACTTGTCACAGACGACCGAGCCCTGTCAAGCGGAACGGGCCTCCGTGTTCAGCGATCGGTGGGGCGAACCACGCCCGCGGCGCGGAAGGCTTCGTCGAGGTCCGCCTGGACATCGCCCGTGGGGAGCGTCGTGGATCGACCGTCCTCCACGACCTCGAGCGCCGAGCATTCGTAACAGATGACGAGATCGACGGTGCGGCCTCCCTGCACGGCATGCACGCCATGACGCGGGTTGAAGCATTTCGCCTGCGTGCCGCCCTTGCGCACGCCGGCGTTGACGATGCCGACGATACGCTCGCGCGCCTCGAGGTCGACGACGTCGCCCTTCGCGAGGACCTGATGTCCGTGGAAGGTCTCGACGCCCGGCGGCGGCTCTGCCCCGTGATCGGGATCGAGCGCGAGGACCTGGAACGAATCGGACCCTTCGAGCACGGCCACCGCGGAGTCCGGGAGCGAGCTGCAGCCGAGGACGGGCGTAGCGAGGAGCGCGAGGAGGGCCGCGGCACGGGCAACGAAGGGGATTCGCATGAATGCGATCTTATCTCGCAGATTTGACGTACCCGTCCAGACGTAGACTCGTGATACCCAGACGGAGCCGCGTCCGTATCGGCGCGCGGACGGAGGAGTCATGGATCGTTCTTTCCTTTTCCGGCGCCGGATCGCGGCGCAGTTGCTCGGCGTTGCACTCGCAGGGATGGGCGTGGCGGCTGCGCAGGGTTGTGGCAACGACGTCGACACGGAAGGTCCGGGAGGCCAGGGGGGCCAGGGAGGTCAAGGCGGCGCCGGCGGCACCGGGCTCAACATGGTGGGAGGCTCAACCCCCGCCTTCGAGACGAAGACGGAGTGCTTCGCCTGGCCCCAGGCAGACGCCGGGAGCGGCGGCTCGGGCGGCGGAGGCGGCGCAGGGGGGAGCGGCGGCGCTGGAGGCTCGATGGTGCCCCCTTGCCCGCCCAAGGACGCGGCATTGATGCACGTGCAAAGCGGCGCCCCCGTAGGGTACTGCAGCGCCGTCGTGAATACCGAAGGGGTCTTCGAGGACGGGGAGTGCTGCTACGAGGTGACGTACGAGACCTGCGGCGTCGGTCGGCCCTACCTCGTCGAAGGCCGGGCCCGCGCGGCGACGCGCACGGCGGGCCGATCGAGCTGGATGGATAGCCCCCTCCCCTCGCCCGATCTCGCCGGTTTGTCCCCGGACGAGCGCGCCCTGCTCGCCGTCGCCTGGACCCACGACGGCCTGCTCGAACATGCCTCGATCGCCTCGTTCGGCCGGTTCGCGCTGGAGCTGCTCGCCGTGGGGGCGCCGGCCGAGCTCGTGGCGCGCGCACACGAGGCGGCGCTCGACGAGGTCCGGCACGCGCGCCTCGCCTTCGCGCTGGCGTCGGCCTACGCCGGTGAGCCGCTCGGGCCGGGCGCGTTCCCGTTCGCCGGGGGCGCCGTGGACGTGAGCACGAACCTCGCGGACATCGCCGCGCGCGCGGTGCGGGAAGGCTGCATCGGCGAGACGCTCGCCAGCCTGCTCGCGGCCGAGCAAGCCGCGCGGGCGACGGATCCGGCCGTGCGGGAGGCGCTCGAGGCCATCGCGGAGGACGAAGCGAGGCACGCGGAGCTCGCGTGGCGGGCGGTGACCTGGGCGCTTCGGAGCGGGGACGCGACCGTCGCGCGGGCCGTCCGGGCGGCCTTCGTGGAGGCGCTCGCCGCGGGCGTCACGCTGGAGGTGCGAGCAGGCGGGGCGGGCGCGCTCGAGGCGCATGGACGGCCGGAGGCGGCCGTGCTGCGGGCGTCGATGGCGCGTGCACTCGAAGAGGTGGTTCGGCCGGCCGCAACGGCGCTCCTTGGGAGCTCAGCCGCGCCGGCCGGTGAAGGCCGCGAGCGCGCGGAGCGCGGGTAGCGCCGCGAGGCCCACGGCGAAGGCCGCCGTGAGGCCGAGGACACTGCGCGCCTTGGCCACCTTCGGCAGGAGCGCCGCGCCGGCGAGGGCCATCGCCGGCGGCGCGCTCCGCTGCGGCGACGACGCGGCCGGCGCCCACGGCCGCTCGGGCGTCGGCTTCGTACCGGTGAAGAAGTCCACGAGCGCCTTCGTGAACACCGGCAGATCCTGCGGCCCGCGGCTCGAAATGATGTTGCCGTCGCGCACGACCGCCTCGTCGCGCCAGGTCGCCCCCGCGTTCACCAGGTCATCCCGGATCCCGGGCCACGACGTGATGTGCCGCCCGCGCAGAATGCCCGCCGACGCGAGCACCCACGCCCCGTGACAGATCGCGCCGATGGGCTTGCCCGCCGCGTCGAAGGCCCGGACGAACTCGCGCACCTCCTGGCTCTGCCGCAAAAAGTCCGGTGCGATGAACCCGCCCGGTACGAAGAGCGCGTCGTACTCGCCCGGATCCGCCTCGCGGATCGTCCGCTGCACGCGCACCCTCCGTCCCGGGACGTCGACGTTCATCCCGACGATCTTCCCGGGCCGGAGCGACAGCACCTCGACCGCGCCGCCCTCATCGCCGATCGCCCGCGCCGGTCCGAAGAGCTCGACCTGTTCGAACCCGTCCGCCGTGAGCACTGCGATCTTCCGGCCCGCGAGCCGCTTCCGCCGCGACGGTCGCGCCGCGAAGAAGCTCGCGATCCCGAGGGCGAGGTACTTGGCGAGCGTGCCCGAGTTGCCCATCGCGCGGCGGAAGTTCGGGACGAGACGATCGGGCAGGACAAGCGCGTCTACGGCATACCCGCCGAGCGCCGAGAGCGCGCTGGCGAGCAGCATGTCCCGGGGCCGCTCGGGACGGGCCCGCGCGAGCACGCCCTGATACGCGAGCCCCCAGCCGAGGAGGCCGCCGGTGAGTAGCAGCAAGCCGAGGGGCGTGACGCCGCGCTGGAACCGGACACCGACCCGCCGTGTCGGCACGGCCGCCGTGGCCATCGCGTTGAGCCCGGCCCACGGCGAGCCCCGCTCGATCGTCGAAGAGCTCATCATGGCCGTCGCGGTCGCCGCCGTCAGCGCGGCGCCCGTCCACAATCCTCGCCTCACGATTGCTCGCATGGTCTCTCCTTCCGCGTCGTGCACACGGGGAGAGCCGCGGATTGCATCACAAGTGCCACGTCCGAGCGCGGCCGGGCGCTCTCGGCCGGAAGGGCCCGGCCCCCAGGCGGGATCCGGGGGTTTGGGGCGTAGCTCGGCTTGCCCGAGCGTAGCCCCCAAGCGTGAACCGCGGTGTGGCGGACGAAACTCCGGGCGATCCGTCGTCCGAGCTGCTACGGTGCGCGCCTTTCTACATGGGGGCGCCGCTCGGACGAACCGAGCTCCTTCGCGTAACGCCCCCTGCCCGCATCCGATGACCGAAATCGACACCCTTTCGCCTGCCATCGCGGCTGCCTTCCAGAGCCGCGGTTACACGACCCTCACCCCGATCCAGCAAGCCGTCCTCGACCCGGCCCATGCGGGGCGCGACCTGCGCCTCTTCTCGCAGACCGGCTCGGGCAAGACCGTCGCCATCGGCCTCGTCCTCGCCTCCGACCTCGAGCGCATCGTGGCCGAGCGGGCGAGCCGGGCCCCGGCGTCCGCGCCGTCCCCCGCGGCCACGCCTGCCACGATCGTGATCGCTCCGACGCGCGAGCTCGCCGCCCAGCTCGCCCGTGAGCTCTCGTGGCTCTTCCGGCCCCTCGGCGCCACCGTCTGCGCCGTCACCGGCGGGACCAGCATCCCGCAGGAGCTCTACAACCTCCGGCAGGGCCCGCTCGTCGTCGTGGGCACGCCCGGGCGCCTCGTCGACCACCTCGAGCGCGGCGCGATCGATCCCTCGCGCGTCTGCGCGGCCGTGCTCGACGAGGCCGATCAGATGCTCGACATGGGCTTCCGCGAGGAGCTCGAGACCATCCTCGGCAAGATGCCCGAGGAGCGCCGCACCCACCTCGTCGCGGCCACGTTCTCGCGCGAGGTCTCGGCTCTCGCGAACCGCTACCAGAAGGACGCCGTCGCCGTCGAGGGCACGAGCCTCGGCGAGGCGAACCAGGACATCACGCACGTCGCGCACCTCGTCAAACCGGACGAGCGCGACGCCGCGGTCGTGAACTTGCTCCTCCTCGCGCCCACGGAGCGCGCGCTCGTCTTCGTCCGCACCCGCGAGGGCGCCTCCGAGCTCGCCGAGCGCCTCGGGCAGGCCGGTTTTTCGGCGCGCGCGCTGAGCGGCGAGCTCGAGCAGCGCGAGCGCACCCGCACCCTCGCGGCCTTCCGCTCGGGCGCCGTGACCACGCTCGTCGCGACCGACGTGGCTGCGCGCGGCCTCGACATCCCCGACGTCGGCCGCGTCATCCACGCCGATCCCCCGAGCGACCCGGAGACCTTCACCCATCGGAGCGGCCGCACCGGCCGGGCCGGGCGCAAGGGCACGAGCGTCATGCTCGTCCCGCCGCAGGCCCGCGACTACGTGGCTCGCCTCTTCCGCGGCGCCGGCATCCGCGCCACCTGGTCGGCCGCGCCGTCTCCCGCGGACGTCCTTCGCGAGGCCGACGCGCGCCTCGCCGCAGAGCTCCGCGCCCCCGCGGCCGAGCCTGCCGATCCGCGGCTCCAGGCCCTCGCGGCGTCCTTGCTCGCCGACATGGATCCGGCCGTGCTCGTCACCACGCTGCTCACCCGCTCCCGCCACACCGGCCCTTCGGCGCCCTTGCCCGTCACGCCGCTCGTCCCGCACGAGCCGCTCCCGCGCCGCCCCCCGGAGCCTCGTGCCCCGCGAAACGCGCCGAATGCCGGCGCGTTCGTCCCGTTCCAGGTGAGCTGGGGCGGCCGGCACGGCGCCGATCCCCGCCGGCTCCTCGCGCTCGTGTGCCGGCGCGGCGGCATTCGCAGCGATCAGGTCGGCGCCATTCACGTCGGCGACTTCTCGTCGAGCGTCGAGGTCGCGACGCCCGTCGCCTCGGACTTCGCCCGCTCGGCGGCGCGCCCCGACGAACGGGATCCGCGCGTCCGCATCCGGCCCATGCCCGAGTCGAACGGCGACACGCACGCTCGCCCGGCGCCTCGGCCCCGCGGCCGTGGCCCGCTCGGCGGCGACGAGCCCCCGCGCCGCTTCCGCAACCATTCCCTCTCGCGCTAGAGCCTGGACACGCGCGCCGGCCACGGCGAAAGTGGCCTTCATGCCGCGCGCGTTCGCCCGCCCACGCGTCTCCGCACACCTCTCGGCCGCCGTCCTGATCCTCGCCGCGACGAGCCTCGGCTGCGGCCCCTCGGGCACGAACCCTCCGGCTCCGCAGCGCACCCGCGTCGCCCTCGACTTCACCGGCGGGAGCGGCTTCTTCGGCGCGCCCTTCCCGAGCGACGCGCGCCTCACGGCGAGCGGCGCGGCCGATCTCTCGACCTTCCCGAACCCCTCGAACAACGGCATCGCCGCGCAGATGATCGACCTCGCCGGCGACGTCCGCGGCTTCGGCACCACCACGGCCGTCTACTTCGGCCTCGACGGCCCCTTGCCCGCGGGCGAGCTCGTCACGCCGCTTGAAAGCCTCGCGCCCAACGCCCCTGCCCTTCTTATCGGCGTCTCCGCGTCCGCCCCCGATTACCTCCGCCGCTACCCCATCTCCGCTCATTTCCTCGAAGACGGCGGCCCGTACGGCGCGCCCAACCTGCTCGCCCTCCTCCCCGTGCAAGGGGTCCCGCTGCGGCCGAACACCACGTATGCGGCCGTCGTCCGAACGTCTCTCCCGGATCGGGATGGCGCCCCGCTCGGCGTCTCCCCGGCCATGGCCGAGCTGCGCGCTGGCAAAGCCCCGGCGGGCATGTCCGAGCAGACGCTCGCGACCTACACGAACGCGCTCGCGGCCCTCGCCGAGGCGGGCATTCCGGCGGACCAGATCGCCGCGCTCACGGTCTTCACCACGGCCACGCCGATCGACGATTACGCCCGTGTCGCCGAGGCCATGCTCGCGGAGCCGCTCCCCGCGCCGACGGCGCCGTTCGTGCGAAACGAGCTTTTCGACGAGTATTGCGTGTACGAAACCACGATTGGTTTGCCCGTGTATCAAAGCGGGGAACCCCCGTACACCTCGACGGGTGGCAACTGGGCCTTCGACACCGCGGGCAACCCCATGCTCCAGCGGTACGAAGAAGCAAACTTCGTCGTCACCGTCCCGCGCCGCCCCATGCCGCCGGCTGGATACCCCATCGTCCTTTTCTCCCGCACGGGCGCGGGCGGCGAGCGCCCCCTCGTCGATCGCGGCGTCCGCGCCGAACCGGGCGGACCTGCGCTCGAACCCGGCACCGGCCCCGCGCTCACCTTCGCCCGCGCCGGCTTCGCGGGCGCCAGCGCCGACGGCCCCCACGGCGGCTTGCGCAACAAGACCGGCGGCGACGAGCAGTTCCTCGTCTTCAACGTGGGCAACCCCGTCGCCCTCCGCGACAACATCCGCCAATCCGCCGCCGAGCTCGGCCTGCTCGCGCACGTCCTCGGCGCGATCGAAATCGACGTCGCCGATTGCCCCGGCGCGGACGCAGCCGGCGGAAAAGCTCGATTCGACACGGACACCCTCGCCCTCATGGGTCATTCGATGGGCGCCTCGATCGTCCCGCTCACCGCGGCCTTCGAGCCGCGTGTCCGCGCCTTGCTCCTGAGCGGCGCGGGGGCGAGCTTCCTCGCGAACATCGTCCACAAGCAAAAACCCCTCGCCACGCGCCCGCTCGCCGAATCTCTCGTCGGCATCAGCGGCACCGGATACACGCTCACCGAGATCGATCCGCTCCTGAACCTCCTGCAATGGGCCGGCGAGCCCGCCGACGTGCAGCCCTACGCCTCGCGGATCCTGCGCGAAAACGAGGGCCCGCCGCGGCACGTCCTCATGATGCAGGGCATCGTCGACCATTACATCCTGCCGCCCATCGCGAACCCGATGAGCCTCTCGCTCGGCCTCGACCTCGCCGGCCCGCCGCTCGACGCCTCGCACCCCGAGCTCGCCGTCTACTCCCCGCTCTCCGCGCTCCTCTCGCTCAATGGTCGCAGCGAGATCTCCCTGCCCGCGTCGGGCAACATCGACGGCGCCACCGCGGTCGTCGTGCAACATCCCGAAGACGGCGTCGAGGACGGCCACGAGGTCGTCTTCCAGACCGAGCCCCCGAAACACCAGATGCAATGCTTCCTCGAGAGTTTTGCGAAGGGCACCCCGCGTGTCCCGACGGCGGCGCCCGTGAGCGCGGCTTGTGATTGACGCCATGGAAACCCGCCAGCACCGCTACGAACGTTACCGAAAAACCCTCGCCGGCGAGCCCTTGCCCGTCGCGCTCGTGGATCTCGACGCCGTCGACGCGAATGTCGACGCCGTCCTCTCACTCGTCCGCGAGAGCCACGGAAAAACGCTCCGTATCGGCACGAAATCCGTTCGATCCGTCGATCTCGTCCGCCACATCCTGAACCGCGGCGGCCCCTCGTTCCGCGGCCTCATGGCTTATGCCCCCGCCGAGGCCCGCTACCTCGCGGCGCAGGGCTTCGACGACATCCTCGTCGCATACCCCACGGCCCAGCCCGCCGACGCGCGCCTCATCGCCGAGGCGAACCGCGAAGGAAAACGCGTCTCCATCGCCGTCGAGGAGCCCATCCACCTCGACGTCCTCGAAGCCGCCGCCGCGCCCTACGGCGTCCGCATCCCGGTCGTCGTCGACATCGACGTCTCCCTCCGCCGCCTCGGCGGCCGCGTGCACCTCGGCGTCCGCCGCAGCCCGCTCCACGAGGCCCGCGGCGTCGCCGATTTCGCCGAGCGTGTGGCCTCGTCCCGCCACCTCGAATTCGCCGGCCTGCTCGGCTACGAAGCGCACATCGCCGGGACACCCGACCAGACCCCGCTCGGCCCCCTCCCGCCCGGAGCCAAGCGCGCCCTCAAGAAAATCGCTTGCGCCGCCGTCACCACGCTGAGAGGCGAGATCATCGCCGAATTCGAGCGCCGCCGCCTCCCGATCCCCCTCTTCAACGGCGGCGGCACCGGCAGCGTCGCCTCGTCCCTCGCGGACCCGTCCCTCACCGAAATCACCGTCGGCTCCGGCTTCCTCGGCAGCCACCTCTTCGACCATTACGACGATCTCCGCCCCGAGCCGGCCGCCTTCTTCGCCCTCCAGGTGACACGGAGACCTGCGCCCGGCTTCGTCACGTGCCAGGGCGGTGGCCTCGTCGCCTCGGGCGCCGCCGGCCCGGATCGCCTCCCGATTCCGTACTTACCCGAAGGCCTCTCGCTACTCGATCTCGAAGGCGCCGGCGAGGTCCAGACCCCGCTCGCCGTCCCGCCACACGTAAAACTCGCGCCCGGCGATCCCGTCTTCTTCCGCCACGCCAAGGCCGGCGAGCTCGCCACGTTTTTCCGCGACTATCTCCTCGTCCGCGGCGACCGCGTCGAATCCCGCGCGCTCACCTATCGCGGCGCGGGCGAATGTTTTCATTGAACGTCACTGCGCTTCTACGTGGCGCTCGAGAAAAGCCGAAAGCTCTTCGGGCCGCCTCCCGACGATCCGTTCGAACCCAGCGGTCGTCACAGCGAACCGGTCTTGGGACACCGACGCGAGCAGGCTGGCGAAGGCATGCGGCCACGGGTCTTCCATCGTGGCCCAGCAACGCGCCAGATAGTCTGTCGCAGAAACGGGCCGGTAGGTCATGAGCCGGCCGAAAGCCCTGCTTGCCAGCGCGGTGATCTCGTCGAGCGTGTATGCCTCGACGCCTGCGAGTTCGAGGACCTGGCCTTCATGGGCTCCCGATTCGAGCGCCAGCGCCGCCGCGGTGGCCACGTCGTCGCGCGAGATCGGTGCAATGCGCCCTCGTCCGGCCGGCACATCGACGACCCCCGTGTCGCGGGCTTGCTCCAGCCATTGCGAGAGCATAAAATCGGAGTACATGCCGCAGCGAAGAATGCACCATGGCTTGCCGCAGGCGCGCAGCCGTCGCTCGGCGTCCCGGTAGACCGGCGCGAAGTAGAACGGCGAGTGCTCGTCGACGTCGACGATGCTGGTGAAGACCACCCGCTCGATGCTCGACGCGGCTATCGCGTCGATGACGTTTTCGTGTTGCTTCATCACGTCACGTGCATCGCCATCGCTCGCGACGAACAGCAAGGCCGACCCCCCTGCGAAGGCTCCGTCGAGGCTCGCACGATCGGTGTAATCGGCGCGGCGAACCTCCACACCGGACGGCACACGCGCGGCCGCGCGCGCCGGGTCCCGCGCAAGGCCTGCCACGGCGCCCGCGCCGAGCCGGCTCGCAAGGAGCCGCACCGCGGCGCTGCCTACGTTGCCCGAAGCTCCAGTCACTAGCAACAAGCGAACCTCCCTCCTCGTGCGTGGGGCTTCCGTCATCGCCGCGCACGCAGCATGGCATGCAATTCAAGGCGGCACTCAGGCTTCTTTCAGGCGGCGCACGGCGAGCTCCTTCGCGGCTTCGACGAACAGACGGAGCGGCGCAGAGCGCTGAGCGCGATGGGGGAAGTAAAGGAAGTAGCCGGGGACTGTCGGGGAGTAGGGCTCGAGCACACGTCTGAGTGTTCCCGTGCGTAGCTGCTCCAGCACCATGGGTTCGAAGGTATACGCGAGCCCTAGCCCCTGCTCGGCGAGGGAAATGATCAGCTCGGCGTCGTTTGCAACGACGACGCCACCACGAACCGGCACCCGCCACGTTTTTCGTCCGCGCTCGAGCTCCCACGCGTACAGGGCTCCGGTCGTCTGCGAGCGGAAGGTGATGCACTCGTGCCGAAGGAGATCCTGCGGCCTCTCGGGTGCACCATGACGAGCGAGGTAGCTCGGCGCGCCGACGATCACGAACCGAAACGGATCGGTGAGCCGCACCTGCACCATGTCGCGCTCGATGGCCTCGCTGAGTCGGACACCCGCGTCGTACCCCTCTTCGACGATGTCGACCAAGCGATCATCGATTGCGACCTCGACCTCGATGCGCGGGTGACGCTCGCGAAACGCGGGCAAGACGGGGGCGATGACGAACGGAATCGCCGCACGCGGGACCGTGATCCTGAGGCGGCCGATGGGCTCGCCGGGTTGCGCGCCGATCTCGTTCAGCGCGGAGAGGAGCTGGCCGAGCGCGGGCGCAGCGGCTTCGACGAGGCGCCTTCCCGCATCCGTCAGCGAGACGCTTCGCGTCGTGCGCGTGAGGAGCGCTGCGTGCAGTCGCTCTTCGAGCTGTCGGACGGACTGACTGACCGCTGAACGTGACACGCCGAGCTCACGCGCCGCCGCGCTGAAGCTGCGCAGCCGTGCAACCACGAGAAAGGCCTGCACATGCGTGACCGCGGTCGTGTTCATCGCTCGAAGATCACGGGCGAGTCACCGCATTGTCAAGTCTGGCTTTACAGGCCATCCGCATTTGACCGTCTACTGGGCGTGACTCGCGTGGCGTATGTTCCTTGCGTGCCCCGGTGGCCTGTTGAGGCATGGCGCCGGCAAGAGTCGCTCGACGGCAAGGCCGTCGAATGGCTCGAGAAGACGAGCGGCGCGCGATCAAGACGCTCCTGCGCGTGTGAAGGACGCGGCTCACCTGAGAGAGAGCCGCAGAAGGAAGCATGCCGTCATGGTTACGATGAACGAGAAGAGAAGCTTCGAGGGAAAGGTCGCGTTCGTGACCGGGGGCGCGAGCGGCATCGGCCGCGCGGCGGCGCTGGCGTTCGCCGCCGAGGGGGCGAGCGTGGTGGTCGCCGACGTGTCGGAAGTGGGCAATCAGGAAACGGCCCGCTTGATCGAGGAACGAGGCGGACGTGCGTTCGCCGTCCGCTGCGACGTCACGCGAGCCGAGGACATCGAGGCGGCGCTCGACAAAACCGTCGAAGCGTTCGGGCGATTGGATTTCGCGTTCAACAACGCCGGCGTCGAGCCGAAGGGTTTGGTCCCGACCGCGGAGATGCAACCGGAGGAATGGGACCGGATCATGAACATCGACCTCCGTGGTGTCTTCCTGTGCATGAAGTACGAGATCCCGCGGATGCTCGAAGCCGGTGGCGGCGCCATCGTGAACACTTCGTCCGGTGCCGGCGTCATCGGCATCAAAGGCAGCCCCGCGTATACCGCCGCGAAGCACGGCGTGATTGGCCTCACCCGAGCGGCGGCCCTCGACTACGCCGCGCAGAACATTCGCATCAACGCCGTCTGCCCTGGATACATCGATACTCCGATGATGGCTCGCTACACCGGCGGTACCGCCGAGGGCCGCTCGAAGGTGATCTCCGAGGAACCCATCGGAAGGATGGGCCGGCCCGAAGAGATCGCCGCGACGGTCGTTTGGATGTGCTCGGACGCGGCGGCCTTCATGATCGGGCACGCGCTGGTCGTCGACGGCGGCCAGACGATCACCTAGCGCCCTCCTAGTCCGCGGCGACCGCGTCGAATCCCGCGCGCTCACCTATCGCGGCGCGGGCGAGTGTTTTCATTGAAACCTCAACCGTCACCCGCGCCGCGTTTTTGCGAAAATCTCATTCGGGTGCAGGCACCAAAACACAACGCTGCGGCGTGACCTGCCAGCGAAGGGGTTTGCCTTCCTCGACCTCGCCATGGTGAGGTGCAGGCGACCGTGGCCTCGAGCAAATGGCTCCCCATCCATCGGGCCCCTGATCCGCGGGCCTCACGACCAGCTGACTCCACGTCGGACCGGAGTCGAGTTGCGACAGCCATTGGATGTCACCACATCCGTCGGGCCCGGTGGTGACCTCAGGGAGAGCAGGTCCGGCGGGCATGGCTGCTTCCCATTTGTATACGGAACTGGGGACGGCGTGCAAGGCTTCGGAGGTCACGCGTGCTCCCACGAGCGGCGCCCCTTTTTCATCAGCGAAGCACATGTGCACAGGGGGCGACGATATGACCGCGGTTGTCGCCTCGTCTGCGGAACGTGGTGACGTACAGCCAAGAAGCAAAACTGCAAGGCCGACGGACAATAGGCAAAAATTCGTGCTCACGTCGTCCCCTGACGTGAATTTCCAGACGAACATTCAATCCGTGCGCGTCGGCAGCGGCGGCTTGTTGGGTGGGTGACGCACCGTCTCTCCGAGCAGCGACGGGCCCCGCGACCGACCGAGGGCCTCGAGGTTGCATCTCCAGGCCCTTCTTTCTTGCTGTCGTGGCACCGATCGGAGCGTGCTCCGCGAAGTTCGCCCGGACCACCCGTTCCGCGTCGCTCACCGTCGAGATGCCACGCTTGCGCGCGCGCCTCTCCCCCATGGGAATCAGAAGGCCCGTGGCACCAACGCCTCCGAGGCCGCGAGGAACGCACGCACATACGAGCCGTCCGTCAGCTTGGGCGTCGGCAAGATGGCGAAGCCCTTCTGGTTGAACATGGCGCCGCTGTGCGCTTCCAGATCGGGAGAAACGAGGAGCGGCGCCAGACGCTCGGCATACGTCTCCGGGCTGGGAGTCATGAGCCCGATCATCGTCTCCATGATGCGCGACTTCAGCGTATCTTTTCCGAAGAAGTTGTCGCGGATGTTGGTCTTGATGAGCCCGGGATTCAGGCCGAAGAAGGTCGCGTTCGCGTAGCGCTTCGCCGCGTCGAGAACGAGCATCTCGTTGCCGGCGACGGTGTTCATGTGCACCGGCATGGCGCTGTAGGACTTCTCGGCGTTGAGATCGTCGAGCGTGCCTGCCTGGCCGGTGCCGGGAAAACCCATGATGAACACGCGTGGCTTCATGGGAGCCGCCGGCCGGTCCTTCCCGAGGCGCGGGGCGATCTCGCGGAGGATCACCAATCTGCTCAAGTAGCTGACGGCCATGTCCCGCTCGATGCCCTCCGCGGTCTCCTGGCGCTTCGGCGCCGCGAAAATGCCGGTCGTGAACACGACGAGATCGAGCTGCTCCGCGGGCAACGCCTTGGCGACGCGCTCGGCCTCGCGCATGAGGCTCAGGTCCGCCTGAATGAACGCGATGCCCGGCACACCGGCGTCGCGGAAGGTCTGACCGACGACCGTGACGCTGGCGCCTCGTGACGCCATGAAACGACCGAGAGCACGTCCGATGCCGCCGGTTCCACCGACGATCACGACCTTCGTCTTCTCGAGGTCGAGGCTCGAAGGCTCGACACGATTCCATGCGATGTTCTTGTTTCGTTTCATGAGATTCTCATCATCACGTCGGAGTCCTGGCCACGCGGCTCAGGTGCCCGCCAAACGGTGCGCGTGGTGTTCTCGCTGCTCTCCTTTACGCTCGCCTGCTTCATGGGTGATCAGAGTCCTTCGCGGTTTGGGCTCCCGCCGGGAGAATGGGGCGCGGGTCGAAGGCCACCGATACCCGCGTGATGAGACCTTCCTCGACCCGCAGCCAGTTGACCGCCGGCATCGGCTCCGCACCGTTCGTATGGTGCAGGTCGAACCAGTTCAGTACATCGGGACCGTCCACCCACTGCTTCACGATCACGAGATCGCGGGTGATCCCGAACAGCCACGCGAGTGCCTGCCGGTACGCCTTCGCCCCTTCGATCCGCCCGAGCGGGCCCTTGACGGAGACGTCCTTCGCGAGCAACTGCTCCAGCCGATCGGGGTCGTTTGCCCGCCAGGCGGAAAAATAGGCGTCTACCACGCTCACTGCGTTCATGGTGCATCTCCTTGTCGAGCCTCGCGGAGCGTTGGGTAGTCGGTGTAGCCGCGCGCGCCGGGGGTGTAGAATGTCGCCCTGTCCGCCGTATTGAGCGGCGCCCCCCGGCGAAAGCGATCCGGCAAATCGGGGTTGGCGAGGAAGGCGCTGCCGAATACGGCCGCATCGGCCCGCCCCCCCTCCAGGTGGGCCTCGGCCGCGGCCTGATCCAGCCCACCCCCGAGCAGATAGGGGCCGTCGAAGCGCGGACGCAAGAGCGCGTGGTAGTCCACGCGGGCGCCGAACAGCGCGACGTGCAGGTACGCGAGCCCGAGCCCGCGGAGCTTTTCGACCAGATGGGTGTAGGTCTCCTGCGGGTCGGCGTCGAAGATGTCATTGTAGCTCATCTCCGGCGAGACCTTGATCCCGACGCGATCCCCGCCGGCCTCCGCCACCATCGCCGAAAGCACCTCCAGCACGAAGCGGGCGCGGTTTTCGACGGAGCCGCCGTATGCATCCTGTCGCTGATTGCTGCCGGACGACAGGAACTGCGCCGGCAGGTAGCCCGTGGCGCCATGCAGCTCCACGCCGTCGAAACCCGCCGCGAGCGCCCGGCGCGTGGCCAGGCGGTAGTCCTGCACGACACCGGCGATCTCGGCGATGGTGAGCGCGCGAGGAGTGACGAAATCCTGAAGGCCGCTGCTCGTGAAGCTCTGGCCCTTCGGTCGGATCGCCGAAGGCGCGACGGGCTCTGCGCCCCCGGGCAACATCGACGGGTGCGAGATGCGCCCGCAATGCATGAGCTGCATGAAAATGAGGCCGCCACGGGCGTGCACGGCGTCCGTCACCTGCTTCCAGGCGGTCACCTGCGCTTCGGTCTCGACGCCGGGGGTGCGGACGTAGCCCTTGCCCATCGCCGAGGGGTAGACGCCCTCGCTGAGGATGAGCCCCGCGCCAGCGCGCTGGGCGTAGTAGGCGGCAACGAGGTCGCCCGGAACGCCGGCGTCGTCGGCTCGGGAACGGGTCATGGGCGCCATGACCAAGCGGTTGGGCAGGGTGTAACGGCCGACGTGGACGGGGGTGAAGAGGCGACTCATGGTGGTACTCCTCCGCGATGGGCGTTCGACGGCGCTGGCTTGCAGTTACTTTCTTTCCGGAAAGAAATAAATTCTGAACGAGGGGCTGTCAAGCCCGCGAGTGTCACCATGGGAAGACCGAAGGAAGTCACGGATGAGCAGATCGTCGTCGCGGCGCGGCGCTGTTTCCTCGAGCGCGGCGCGGGCGTGTCGGCTGCCGACATCGCGCGCGAGATCGGTGTGAGTCACACGACGTTGTTCAACCGTTTCGGCTCGAAGGAGGGGCTGATGATCGCGGCCCTCGGGCCTCCCAAAGAGATCCCGTGGGTGGCTGCGCTCGAGGCCGGGCCTGACGACCGCCCGATCCGCGAACAGCTCGTCGAGCACGCCAAGGTGATGTCCGCCTACTTTCAGGACCTGCAGGCCGGTCTCGGTATGTTGCAGGCTGCCGGCATCGCGCCCGGGAAGGCCTACCGCGGGCGTACCGGGGAGTCGGCGCCAGTGCAGGCGTTCCGCGCACTCATTGCGTGGCTAGAGCGCGCGCAGAGCCAGGGACGCCTGGCCAGGTGCGACGTCGAGACGCTCGCCTCGACGATCCTTGGCGCGCTGCACGGCTGGGCGTTTACCGCGCGGGTCTGCGGCGGATCGACGGCCCCTGCCGCCGAGGAGCGCTACGTCGAGCGCTTCATCGAGCTCTTGTGGAACGGCATCGGAGGAGGAGGTCAGCCGTGAGCGGTCATGCCGCCCGTGTGCGCGGCCGAGGCAATGCCGAGGCAATGAAGAAGCCCGAGCCTGCCCCGGCAAGACCCTCCGGAGGCTGAAAAACCCCCCCGGCAGGCTGTCGACAGGCGCCTCGGGGCTCCCAAACCCCCCTCCCCGGCCCGCGAGCAGGCGCCGGAGGGCTGAAAAACCCCCCCGGAGGGGCCGCGGACGGCTTCCGGCGGCTGAGAAACCCCTCGGAGGATTGCGTACCCCCGGCATGAAGAAGCGCCTCATCGAGTTCGATTCTGGCGCGCCGGCCTGGCGCTGGGGCATCCGGGCGCCTTCGCACCTACACCGCCACCACTGCCCTCTCTCCCGCCCGGGCCGTGATGCCGCACGCGAGCTCGCGTGTCTTCCCGTCGAGCGTCAGGATCAGCTTCTCGACGGCGAGCTCGCCTTCAGCGAGCTCAATCGCCAACCCGTCACCGTCGATCGATAGCGTACCCCAGCCGGTCGTGGTGCTGAAGAAGGTGCGGAAGGGCCGGCCGGCGAGGCGCGGCCCCAGCCGGAGGGTGCGCGTGGCCGCCGCGTAGGCGAAGCCAGCCAGCGAGCCGAGGAGGGCGTAACTGGCCATCGCGCGCGCGTAATAGTTGCCGCACTCGTACTCGTTCCAGGGGTTGCGCGTGCGCCCGTCGTAGCGGCTGCGCGCCGCCCGGACGAGGGTCAGGCCCTCGTCCACCAGGCCCTCTTCGATGAGATGCGATGCCACCTGGTACTCGATGCCGGTCCACACCTCGTCCGAGTAGGGAAAGGGGAGCGTGGGTTTGCCGCCGTTCGGCCACGAGCAGAGGAGCAGGCCGGGCTCGTGGCCCCAGGCGTAGCCGGGGCGCTGGGTGCATGCGTGCTCCCACAGGTCGGGGCGGAAGTTGTAGCGGAAGATGGCAGCCAGGCTCTTTGCCACGTTCGCGCAATTCAGCGGGGAGTGGATGCCGTAGACGCGCGCCATCCAGGCGCCGATGACGCCGTCCGAGAGGCAGCCCTTACCGTACTGATACTTCGGCCCCTCGGCCTTCAGCAGGCGCTGCACCTCCCCGCTCGACTCGTCCACCTTCGCGATGCTCTCGGCGAAGGACGTATCGCGCAGGCCCTCCCAGATCACCTCCTGGACGTAGTACTCCCCGTTGAAGAGCTCCTCATCGAGAACACGCGCGCCGCGGGCGGCCAGTTCCTCGTAGAAGGGCGCGTCTTCGGGGTGCCCGGCATCGCGGGCCAGGGCGGCCATCGCGGCGAGGGCCCCCAGGTAGATGCTGGAGCACATGCCGTCCGGACCCCAGAACTCGATGTCGTACGTGTTGTGGTGCGGCTCCACCAGCACGCCGCGGTGCTCGGGGTCCCAGAGGCCGATGCAGAAGTCGAGGCTCTGCTTCGCCCGCGGGTAGAGGCGCTCGAGCCAGGCGCGGTCACCCGAGATCTGCCAGTCGCGGTACAGCTTCATGATGCCGCCGAGCTGCCCGTCCGCCGCGGCGTGGAAGGTATGCGTCGTGGGGCCGTCGGGCAGGGCCGCGCGGAAGTTGACATGCCCCCGCTCGTCCATCGAACGCTCGAGCTCCTGCTCGCGCAGCGTGCGCTCGAGTTGCGGGAAGAGGTGCGGCATCGCCTGGGCGTAGTTCCAGACGTGCGTGCAGGTGCCGGGGCAGCAGCCCTGCTCCGAGAAGCACCCCTCCCAGGCCCAGACGTTGCCGTTCTCCTGGCGCAGCACCGTCGGCGACTTCAGGATGGCCAGGTTCGCCGAGACGGCGTCGAGGACGTAGGCGGGGAGCGTCGAACCGAAGAGGGCGTCGTGGAACGCCTGGGTGCGCGCGCGCAGGGAGGCATACTCCCCGCGCACGTACTCGGCCACCGCCCAGGCGTCTTTCCACTGCCCCGCGTAGTACGGGCGCCACTTCGGCGCGGGCTCCTTGGGGCAGCACGGGCCGGCTGCGCCGCCGCATCCCTCCGTGCCGGCGGCCGGCGCAGGGGCCGGCGAAAGGCCAACCGTGTCGTTGCTGTTGGGAAAGTGCCAGGCGATCACGATCGGATAGGTGATGGATTCGCCCGGCTGCAGCGTACCGGTCATCTGGATCGAGCCGCCGCTGCGCCCGGTGGTGTCGGCGTCGCTAGAGCCCGCGTTCGGGGTGAAGGTGCCCGTGGAGACCTCGCGCCAGAGTGCCGAGACGGAGTCGAACCACCCGCCGCGGAACCACATCCCCTTGATGGCCGGCTCGTGCCCGATGACGGCGAGCGCGGCGGTCCCGAAGCTCTCCTTGTTCGGGCTGTCCGTGTTCCAGAAGGAGACGCCCGCCCCGGCCACCGCCCGGCTCCGGGCGCTCGTACCATTCTGGCCGCTGCCCGGCGCCAGGTGCGAGAGGTGGTACGCGAAGTCGTAAGAGACTGCCTCGCCCGAGCGATTCTCCAGCGTGTACTCCAGGATCGCGCACGGGATGCCCGAGTTGCGGTCGTCGAGCGGGATGAAGGGGTTGAAGCCCGTGATGCTCACGGCCAGGGGCACCTGCGGGTCGGCGAGAGAGACGTAGCCGAAAGGGTATTCGCCGCGGAACTCGGCGTGCTCGAAGCGCGGCAGGCCCACGTGTCCGCCGCCGCGGTAGCCCTGGCCCCTGGTGCCGTGGGCGTAGATCTTCCCCAGCGGAAACGGCCCTTCCACCAGGCGGGTGACCGGCCGCGCTCCCTGGATGTGGAGGGTGGCGAAGGCGTCGTCACGCGCGCCGTGCCCGTCCGGCAGCGCGGTGGTGTCCGGCCGGTTGCGGATCGAGAAGTCCTCCAGGCAGCCCACGCCGGTCAGGCAGATACACCCCGCGCCGATCCCGCCGAGCGGCATCGCGATCTGCTCCGCCGTCTCGCCGGAGAAGGTGCGCTGGGGACCGTCGTCGTTCAGGAGGTCGGCGGAGTATGGGGCTGCGTGTTTCATGATGTGTTCTCCTCGAGCTGTGCCGGGGAACGAGCGTCCACATCATCACGAGTATTCGCGTCACCACATCATGACGAGCCACGAGCAGCCAGTCGAGTTTGCTCGTCCGCTTTGCCCTCACGAACGGCAGTCATCGGGCGCGCGCGATGCCCGCACGCGGGGCTCGCAATCCGTACTGGACTGACGAACGTCCGGGCGCGTCATGGCTGCGCCTCGAGCAATGTGCCGATGGCATAACCTACCAGAGCCGTTCCAATGCCGATGAGCGCAAGCTCGAGGCCACTCCTCGACCACCGCCCCGTCGTGACGTGTGCCTTGTACGCGCCAACGCCGAACAACGAAAGCGCGGCCATGGCGACGGACGCGAGCATTCCGACGCGAACGGGCAGCAGCAAGAAGGGCACGAGCGGCACGAGCGAGCCGAGGATGGACGAAACGCCCACGACGAGCGACGCTCGAGCCGCATGCCGACGATCAACGGGAGCGAGGTTGTGCTCCTCCGCCATCATCACTGCCACCCAGACGTCTCGATTGGCCGTGATCGTCTCCACCACTTTTTCGAGGAAGTCGCCCTCGAAGCCCTTTTTACGATAGATATCGCGAATCTCCGCCCGCTCCAAGGCAGGAAAGTCGCGGACGTGTCGCAGCTCCCTCGCTCGTTCGCTCTCGTAAACGTCGGCCTCGGCCATCGTGGACGTGTAAGCGACGGCGGCCATCGATAGGGATTCGGCGAACGCGGCCGCCAAGCCTGCGACCAGAACGACGCGCGAGGAGCTCGTCGCTGCCGCGACACCCAGGGCCACGCCGAGCACGTTGACGAGCCCATCCTGCCCCCCGAGCACGACCTGGGGGACGCCCCTTCCGCGACGGTGAGGATCCCGCTGCGCGCGTCCCGCCGTGTTTTGAACATCGGGTGGCATGCGTAGCGTCGACAGCGAGCGTCATGCCAGGGCCCTGCCGCCGGTCACCGCTTCGATGACCCGCGCTCGTTCACATCGCCGATCGATCGGGCTGATGCCTCGCCTCGTGCATCCCCCATCCGACGGCCGCGTACCTGCACGACGACCTGCGGATCCGCGCTCCACCACGCGCACGCCTCGGGGTGTCGGCTCAGGAACGCTCGGAGGCGCCTCATCATGGAAAGTCGATCTCGACATGGTAGACGCCCTCTCGCAGACTGGCTTTCACGGGCAGCCCGCTTTTGTAGAAAATCGCCATCATGGGCTTGTTGCTCACCAGCACGTCCGCGAAGAAGCCCGTGACCCCGCGTGCCCGCGCCACCTCGGCCATGCGCCGCATGAGCAACGTGCCAACCCCGCGCCCCTGCCATTCGTCGCGCACCACGAAAGCGATGTCCGCCCTCCGCGTCGCCGGGGCCACGTCGTAGCGGGCGAGGCCGATGATCTCCTCACAGCCGTTGTCGCTGTGAATCACCACGAGGCCCATGTTCTGCTCGTAATCGAGGCACACGAGTTGCAGTAACTCCTCGTGCGGGTGAGAGCGTTTGAACTTCATGAAACGCTGGTAGGTGCTCTCGTCGGAGAGGCGGTAGAAGAGATCCTTCAGCGCGTCCTCGTCCGATATCCGCAGCGGGCGCACGAGCACTTCATGCCCGCCCGGTAGCGTATCGCGCCGCGCCTCCTCCCACGGGTACGCCAAGCGCGCGCAGGCCTGGTCGCCGAAGACGTAGTGGCGCTGCTTGGCCGCCGCGAGCAGGTCAACGCGGTGATCGGGGTGAGCTATATCGATGAGCGCGAGCGCGCGCTGGCGAATGTTCTTGCCCCAAAGATCGGCGATGCCGTGCTCCGTGACCACGTAGTGCACGTCGCCCCGGCTCGTGACGACGCCGGCGCCCTGCTCGAGCCCGGGCACGATGCGGCTCACTTGCCCCTCCTTGGCCGTCGAACGCAGCGCGATGATGGGCTTGCCGCCACGGCTGCGCGCCGAACCGCGAATGAAGTCGACCTGGCCCCCGATGCCCGAGAAGAAGCGGCCCATCAGCGTGTCCGCTGCCACCTGGCCCGTCAGATCGACCGCGAGGGCCGCGTTTATCGCAATCATCATGTCGTTCTGGGCAATGATGAATGGGTCATTCGTGAAGCCCGAGGGGCGCATCTCCACGGCGGGATTGTCGTGCACCCAGTCGTAGAGCGCCTGGCTGCCCATCACGAACGACGTGACGAGCTTGCCTGGCAGGAGCGTTTTTCTGCGACCGTTGATCACACCGCGAAGCGCAAGGCGCATCACGCCGTCGGAAAACATCTCGGTATGCACGCCGAGGTCGTGGTGCTCTCCGAGCGCGGCAAGGGCAGCATCGGGTATCCTGCCAATGCCGGTCTGCAATGTGGCACCGTTCGGGATGAGGCTGGCGATATGGCGGCCGATGGCGCGGTCGACCTCGTCGAGCGGCTCGGCAGCGCGCGTCGGCAGGGGCGCGTCGACGGGCACGAGGTGCTGGATGCGATCGACGTTCAAGAACGAATCGCCATGCGTGCGTGGCATGCGTGGATTGACCTCGGCTAGAATGAGATCGGCGGCGTCGATTGCAGCCCGCACGATGTCCACGGAAACGCCGAGGCTCACGTAGCCGTGCGCGTCGGGCGGCGACACCTGGATGAGCGCGACGTCGATGCGCACGCGTCGCGAGCGGATGAGCTCGGGGATGTCCGAGAGGAAGACCGGCATGAAGTCGGCGCGCCCCTCGGCCACCGCGTCTCGCACGTTCGGCCCTATGAAAAACGCCGTATGACGGAAGCGGCACTCGAGCCCAGCTTTGACGTAGGGGGCGGGGCCCAGGGTGAGCAGGTGGACGATATCATTGCCTTCGAGGTGATGGCCATGCTCGACCATGGCCTCGACGAGCCGCGCAGGTTCGGCCGCACCCGAGCCGATGAGGATGCGGCGACCGCGCGGGATGGCGCGCGCTGCGCCTTCGGGAGTCGTGATCTTGTGGGAGAAGCGCTGTAGCCAGGGTGTGGGATCCACGGGAAACCTCCGTCAGGCTCAGCAAATCCTCGGGAGCTGCTCGCCCGCAGGGATGTCGAGCAATCGGTTCGTGCCGAGACGGCTCCGGAGCGTGACCCGGCCGGCCCGACCAGGCGCCGCGTTGTCGAGGACTGTCCCGATCCGCGCTGGCTCCGGAGCCGCCGGATGGGCGCGCATCACCTCGATGGCCGCCGCCGCGTGCTCCTCCGGCACGAACGCGACGAGCCGGCCCTCGCACGCGACGTAGAGCGGATCAAGTCCGAAGAGCTCGCACGCGCCGGCCACCGTCTCGTTCACGGGAACCGCGCGCTCGTCGATCTCGATGTCGACGCCCGCATCCAGGGCGATCTCATTGAGTGCCGAGGCGAGCCCGCCGCGCGTCGGATCGCGAAGGCAATGCGGCACGACCCCCGCCGAGAACAGCGCGGCGACGAGCCCGTCGAGCGGCGCGCAATCGCTCTCGAGCGCACCCGAAATCGTGAGCCCTTCGCGCATCGAGAGCACCGCGATCCCATGGCGCCCGAGGTCGCCGCTCACGAGAACCTCGTCACCCGGCCGAACCGCGCGAGGCTCGATCGTGATCCCCTCCGGCACGATGCCCACACCGGTCGTCGTGACAAACATCCCGTCGCCCTTGCCGCGATCCACGACCTTCGTGTCACCCGTGACGATCTCCATCCCCGACGCGCGGGCGGCGTCGCGCATCGAGGCGACCACGCGGATGAGGTCGGCCATGGGAAGTCCCTCTTCCAGCACGAAGGCGACCGTGAGCCAGCGGGGCGTCGCACCGGCCATGGCGAGGTCGTTGATCGTGCCGCAAACGGCGAGCTTGCCAATGTCTCCGCCGGGAAAGAACAGCGGCCGCACCACGTAGCCATCGGTGGTCATCGCGATGCGGCCCTTGGGAGCCTCCACGACCGCGCTGTCGTGCCGCGCAGAGAGCGCGGCGCCTCCGAACGCCGGCATGAAAATCTGCTCGACGAGCTCGCGTGACAGGCGACCTCCGCCGCCGTGCGCGAGCTGCACGGTCCGGTGCCGGAGCGGCACCGGGCATGCGAGATCGAAATCGCGCGTAGTCACGACCCAGCCCTCCGGTAACGATAATAGGCCGCGCAGGCGCCCTCGGAGGACACCATCGTCGCTCCGAGCGGTGTCTCGGGCGTGCAGCGTGTGCCGAATGCCGGGCAGGCCGAGGGTTTCTCGATCCCTTGCAGCACCAGGCCGCTGATGCACACCGATGGCTCCTCGGTCGAGATGGTCCCCACGTTGAAACGCGCCTCCGCGTCGTGCTCTGCATACTCGGGGCGGAGTCCGAGCCCACTCTCCGGGATATCGCCGATTCCCCGCCATTTCCGCGGAACTACCCTGAACACCTCCGCGACGACGCGCATGGCCTCGCGGTTGCCCTTCGGGCGCGCCGATCGCGCATACTGGTTCTCGACCTCCGCCCGCCCCTCCTCGAGCTGCACGACGCACATATGGATGCCCTGTAAAAGGTCCGCCGGCTCGAAGCCCGTGACCACGATGGGCGTGTGATGACGCGCGGCGATGGGCCGATACTCGTCCATGCCCATCACCGTGCACACGTGGCCCGCCGCGAGGAAGGCGTCGATCCGACAATGCGGCGCGGAGAGGATCGCGGAGAGCGCCGGGGGCACGAGCACGTGGGAGACGAGCATCGAGAAGTTGCATATGCCGTGCCGCCGCGCCTCGCGCACGGCCATGGCATTCGCTGGTGCCGTGGTCTCGAAGCCCACCCCGAAAAACACGACCTCCCTGCCCGGGTTCTGGCGGGCAATCTCGAGAGCGTCGAGCGGCGAATAGACGATGCGCACGTCGGCACCCTCGCTCTTCGCACAGAAGAGGTCCGAGCGCGTCCCCGGCACGCGTAGCATGTCCCCGAACGAGCAGAAGATCACCCCGGGCTTTGCCGCAATGGCGAGGGCGCGGTCGATCATCTCCAGCGGCGTCACGCATACGGGACAGCCGGGGCCGTGCAAGAGCTCGAGCCCTGGGGGGAGCAGCGCGTCGATGCCGAAGCGTACGATGGAGTGCGTCTGGCCGCCGCAGACCTCCATGATACGCCACGCGCGCGTGGCCCTCGCGGTGATGGCCGCGGCGTAGCGGCGGCAGACATCGGCGTCGCGGTACTCATCCACGTACCTCATTCGGTCCTCCCGTCCGGTCTGCGCCCGAGCTCGCCGAGGTCGCCGATCTCCTCCAGATAGGAGAAGACGCGAGCCGCCTCGGCCTCATCGATGCGGGAGATCGCGAATCCCACGTGCACGATCACCCAGTCACCCTCGCCCGCCTCGGGCACGTATTCGAGGCACACGTCCCGCACGACGCCGCCGAATGCGACGTGCCCATACCGGAGATCGCCCTCTCGCACATCCAGGATCCGGCCCGGCACTCCGAGACACATCACCGTCCTCCAGTTCGATACGCGGCAATCGCCGCCTGGCCCACGGAGATCCCACCGTCGTTCGTCGGGACGCGCCTCGGCAGGCGCACGTCGAATCCGTCGGCGCGCAGCCGCGAGGTGAGCGCGCGCGTGAGCAGATCATTCTGGAAGCAGCCGCCCGCGAGCACTACGCGGGGCAGCTTCACTCGCTCCGCAACACGGGCGCCAAACTCGACCAGGCTCGCGTGGAACCGAGCCGCAATCTCGGCGAGTGGCCGACCGGCGGCTCGATCCGTCAGCACGGCCCGTACCAGTGGCCCCGTATCGGCGACCGCGGGGGCCCCGTTCAGGAGTGGCAACGGATAAGGCACCGGGCGCGGATCTGGGTGCGTCGCGGCGTACCATTCCAGTTCCATGGCCGCCTGCCCTTCGAACGAGCATGTATTCCGCAGGCCGAGAAGCGCCGCGACCGCGTCGAAGAGCCGCCCCACGCTGGTCGAGAGCGGTGCCGCAAACCGACGGGTCATCGCTGTGAGCAGACAGGACGCGGCGGACTCATCCCATAGCCCGCGCGCCGCCGCGAGGGTGTCCGGGCCGAGCGTCGCGTAAAGCAGGCCGAGCGCGCTCCGACGCGGCTCGCGGGCGGCGCGATCACCGCCCGGTAGGTGGAATGGCAAAAGGTGCGCGACGCGGCGGAAGCCGGAGGCGTCCGCGACAAGCGCCTCGCCGCCCCACGCGGTGCCGTCTGCCCCGAGCCCCACACCATCCCACGCGAGGCCGAGCACCTCGCCTTCGTCCAAGCCGTGCTCGGCTACCACGGATACCACGTGGGCGTGGTGGTGCTGCACGCGCACGAGCTCTGCCCCCCATTCGCGTGCAAGTCGCTCGGCAAGGCGGCTCGACGCGTAATCCGGGTGCAGATCGCATGCAACGACGGACGGGCGCACGTCGAAGAAGCGGGTCATGTCCCTTGCCGTGCGCTCGAGCAGATCCACGGCGGCGGGGCCATCCAGATCGCCGAGATGCTGGCTCGTCAAAAGCTCGCCCCCCGCGGCTAGGGTGATCGTGCTTTTCAGGTGCGCGCCCACGCCGAGAACGGATGCATCGGCGACCCATCGCGCGACGGAGAGGGGCGCGAACCCGCGGGCGCGCCGGATCACGGAAATGCCGTCGGGACCCGCGCGCACCACGGAGTCGTCAATGGCCCGCACAATGGGGCGGTCATGAACGAGAAACAGATCGGCGATGCCCGCGAGACGTGTGAGGGCCTCCGGCACGTCCACGGCGAGGGGCTCCCCCGAGAGATTGCCGCTCGTGCAAACGAGCGGGCAGCCGGCGGCCTCGGCCATCAATCGGTGCAGTGGTGAGGCCGGCAGCATCGCGCCCACGAGCGGACTCCGCGGCGCCACCTCGGGGGCGAGGATGGAGGGCACTCGGCGGCGCACGAGCACGATGGGCGCCTCCGGGCCCACGAGCACGCGCATCTCCTCGGCAGAGAGCACGGCCGATGAGGCTGCGGCGTGCGCGTCCGCGAAGAGCACGGCGAAAGGCTTCTCATCACGCCGCTTCCGGCGGCGCAGTACCCTCACCGCATCGCTATCGGTCGCGTCCACGAGGAGCTGGAATCCCCCCACGCCCCGCAGCGCGACGACACGGCCCGCGCGCAGCGCCGACGCGGCGGCTCGGAGCGCGAGATCCGCCTCGGCGATCTCCTCACCCGCAGGCGACAGCAGGGAAAGGCGGGGGCCGCAGCGCGGGCAGGCGATCGTCTCGGCGTGGAAGCGACGGTTGCTCGGGTCCTCGTATTCGTGCCGGCATTCGTCGCAGAGCGCGAAGGCCCGCATCGAAGTGCGGTCGCGATCGTAGGGCAGCGATGAGATGACGGAATAGCGCGGCCCGCAGCGGGCGCACGTGGTGAAGGGATACCCGCGGCGCCGGCCCTCCGGGGCGAGGGTCTCGGCCATGCAATCGGCGCAGGTTGCGAGATCTGCGGGCAGCAGCGGCGCGGGCCGCGCGCCCTCCTCGCTCGGCAGGATCGAGAACCCGGAAGAAGGTGGAGCCGCGCCGGTGCGCGCGGGGAGCTCGCGGCGCTCGATTCGCGTGACGGCGCCTGGCTTCGGCAAGTCGAACGCGAGCGCGCGGACGAACTCCTCGATCCCCTCGGGGGACCCCTCGGCCTCGATTTCCACGGTGCTACATCCATTCTTGACCCAGCCCGACAAACCGAGCGCCATGGCCTTGCAATAGACGAACGGGCGGAAGCCCACGCCCTGAACGATCCCCTCCACGTGCAAGGACACGCGCACCATAGCGTCCTCCTAATCAACCTCCATACAATCGATGCCGAGACCCGTCGGCCCGAGGAGCGTGGCCTCGGTGGAGCCGCATCGAGGGCAAAGGAGCAGGTGCTGCTCGGGCCGGTAGGTCTTCCGGCAGGCGCGGCACTCGGCCTCGACCCGGAGGAGCACGAGATCCAGCCGCGCCCCCTCGGCCTTGGTTCCGCGGGCGTGCGCGGCGAAATGAAACGCAATCGCCCCCGGATCGAGCTGCTCCGTTTCGGCAACCCAGCCTCGCACCGCGCGTACGCGTGCCGCGCCCTCGTCGTTCGCTCGCGCGAGCGCCAAACGAAGAACCTCTTTGCCCAGCGAGGACTCGTGCATAGATCGTCGGCTCCTCTTCAGCTCGCTTCCGCAACGAGGTTTCGTACGGCCTCGGTCGCGCGCGGGACGGCGGCGAGCGCCTCGGGCGACAGGCCGTACGCAAGGCAAGCCGGGCGCTCGACGGAGATCGCGACGATCGAGATGTCGCGACAGACCTTGTCGGGTGCGAGCGCGCGGGCGAGCCCGAGGACCTGTCCCACGGTCAGCCCGTGCGTCGAAATGGGTGCGATATCGCGCGCGTCGAGCGCCTCCTCCGCGAGCACGTGCACCGTGCCAGCGCCGCCGCCACCCAGGGCCGCGTCCACGAGGATCACGCGGCGCGCGCCCTCCAGAAGGGGCAGGAGCGCGGAAGGCTCGGGAACCTCGCAGAGGTCGACACCCTCGCCTGTCCCCTGCGCCCGCAATGCATCGAGCACGGCCGGCCCTACGCCATCATCGCCAGCCGCACGCTGGCCTATGCCAATCACGCGAACGACCACATCAATCCTCCCGTTCGATTGCAAGGCGTAAAAAGTGGGTCGAGCAGGAGATGCAGGGATCGAAATTGCGCACGGCCTGCTCGGCCCGCCGCGTGGCCGCCGCGTGGGGCATCGCGGCGAGCGTCGGGGCGAGCTGCCAGAGATCCTGCTCGATGCATTTCTGGTTCTGGGAGGTGGGCGGGACGATGCGGGCGTCCTCGACGAGCCCAGCCTCGTCCAGCGTGTATTTGTGCCAGAGCATGCCGCGCGGCGCCTCCGTGCAGCCATATCCCGTGGCCCTGCGCGGGGCGGCCGCGATCGCGGGCGCGTCGGGCGGCGCGTACCCGTGGATGATTCGGATCGCCTCGTCGAGCGCCTGGATGATCTCAACCATACGCGCGAGTAGGCTCTTGTATGTGTTGTGGCAGGGCGGGACGAACTCCACGCGCTCTGCGGCGTCACGGGCCCGTTCGCCGAGCCGATCGAAGTTCAGGTTGAACCGGGCGAGCGGCCCGCACTGATAGTCGCCTCGGCCGCGAACGACCGAGTGCAGCGCTGTCGAGTGCGGCACTTGCAGCTCGGCGAAGTGCTCCTCGTACGCGTGCAGGTCGATGTCGAGGCCCTTGTTCGAGACGATGCGACCCTCGCAGAACGGGTATTCGTCCGCATGGCGCAGCGCGACGTACTCGTAATCACGCTCGAACGCCGGGAAATCGAACCGCGCCGCCCAGGCGAGGCACATCTCCGCATCACCGAGCGCAGTTTCCAGCGCGGGCAAGAGCGCTGATAGCTCAGCTCGAGTCGGCACCCGGTAGAACCCGCCGACCTTGACGTTGATCGGATGGATCTCCCGGCCGCCGAGGGCGGCCACGATTGCATTTCCAGCCTTCTTGATGCCGAGGCCTCGCACGACCCATTCGCGGTGGTCCTTCGCCATCGCGATCGCGTCCTCGTAGCCCAGGAAATCGGGCGCGTGCAGCATGAACACGTGCAGCCCGTGGCTCTCGATCCACTCGCCGCAGTAGAGCAGACGCCGAAGCGCGCGGAGCGTGCCGTCCGTCCGGATGCCGAGCGCGTCCTCGATCGCGTGGCAGGCGCTCATCTGGTAAGCGACGGGGCAGATGCCGCAGATGCGCGCGACGATATCGGGGACTTCCTGGTATGCCCTGCCGCGCAGGAAAGCCTCGAAGAAGCGAGGCGGCTCGAAGATACGCAGCTCGACCGCCGAGGGTTTGTCACCCTTGAACCGGATGGTGAGCGCCCCCTCGCCCTCGACGCGCGCGAGGTAATCGACCTTGATCGTCCTAGCCACGGCGCCCCTCCTTCAACCGGATCTGCACGAGTTGCTCTTCCTGCGCCCTCCGGAACGGTGGCGCGGCCGTGTTGAACGTGGCGTAGGTCCGCGCGATGTCCTCTTGGCTCGCGCCTGCGGCGACGAGCGCCCATTCGAGCCCGCCCGTATTCGTCGTCTCGGCCGGGCCGAAGCAGCCATAACAACCGCGGTGGTACGTCGGGCAGAGGGCGCCACAGCCCGCGTGCGTGACCGGGCCGAGGCAGGGCGTCCCGTGCGCGACCATGACACAGACATTTCCGCGCAGCTTGCATTGCATGCACACCGAGTGGCTCGCGATCGATGGCGTTCGGCCGGAGAGCAGCGCCGAGAGCACCGCGAGGAGCTGGCGCTTGTCGATGGGGCAACCGCGGAGCTCGTAATCGACCTTCACGTGGTCCGCGATGGGCGTCGAGGTCGCGAGCGTGTCGATGTACTCCGGTCGCGCATAGACGACACGCGCGAATTCCTTCACGTCACGGAAGTTGCGGAGCGCCTGGACGCCGCCAGACGTGGCGCACGCGCCAATGGTGACGAGGACGCGCGACTGGGCGCGGACCTCGCGGATCCGCTCGGCGTCGTGCGGTGTGGTGATCGACCCCTCGACCAGGCTGATGTCGTACGGGCCCCGAAGGACCCTGCTCGATGCCTCGGCGAAGCTCGCGATCCGAACAGCGTCGGCCAAGAGGAGCAGCTCGTCCTCGCAATCGAGGAGGCTGAGCTGGCAGCCGTCGCAGGAGGCGAACTTGAAGACGGCCAGCTTGGGTCTCTTCTTCCGTGTAGGCACGTTACACCTCCCTCACCAGGAGCAGGTCCTGCACCCGGTCGTAGCGGTACACGGGGCCGTCTTTGCACACGAAGGAGGGACCGAACTGGCAATGACCGCAGAGGCCGATGCCGCAGCGCATGTTGCGCTCCATGGTGATCCATATCCTGTCCAGCGAGACGCCGAGCCGCTCGAGCTCGCGGGCGCAGAAGCGCATCATGATCTCGGGGCCGCAAATCATGGCGAACGCTCTTCCTGGATCGAATGCGGCCCGGCTGATGAGCTTGGTGACGACGCCCGTATTTCCTCGCCAGTCGCTCCCGGCCGTGTCGACCGTGACCTCGACCTCGACGTCGAGCCTGCCGCGCCAGCGCTCGATCTCCTTGCGGTAGAGGATGTCGTCGGGGGTGCGGGTGCCATAGAGCAAAGCGACCTTGCCGAACGCTTCGCGACGGCGGAGCGCGTGGTAGACGACGGGGCGCAGCGGGGCGAGGCCGATGCCGCCAGCGATCACCACGAGATCGCTTCCCTCCGCCTCACGGATCGGCCAGGCGCTGCCGAACGGCCCGCGCACGCCCACGACGTCACCACGGCCGAGGCGCTCGAGGGCACGCGTCACCGCGCCCACGGCGCGGATCGTGTGTTCGAGCCGATCGGGCTGGTGGGGATCACCGCTGATCGAAATGGCCGATTCACCGGCACCGAACGGGTACAGCATGTTGAATTGCCCCGGCAGGAACGGAAAACCGCCGCGGGCAGAGACGTCGAGCTCGAACGTGAACACACCGTGCATCTCCCGTTTCGCTCGTGTGATGCGGAGCGGCTCGGGGAGCATGGGGTCGGGGGCGGAGGAGACGTTCATGGCCTGGCCCGATAGACGTCGAGCGTTTGCAGCCGCGCCCGCTGCAGGCGGCTGTGGACCTCGTTCAAAAGCCGTCGGGTGAAGGCGTACCCGAAGCCGTGGTCGGCCTCGAGCTTGGCGCGCAGGCAGGCGCCATCGATCGCGAAGAGGTGCGCCAGATGGATTCCGCGCGCATCGAGCCCCCACCGATAGGGTGGAAAGAGCGTCGACCAGCCGAGCGCGTCACCCCCGCCGACGGTCTCGACCACGATGGTTCCACGGGCGCCATCGTGGATCTCGAGGGCGATTTTTCCGGAGCGAATGAGGTAAAGCTCATCGGCGCGCTGGCCCTCGCGGAAGAGTAACTGGCCCTCGTCGAGGCGGACGTTCCTGACGCAGCCGCTCAGGAAGTCGACGTGCTCATCGGACATGCCGGCGACGAGGGAATGCTGCGCGATCGATCGGGCGAGGGATTCCTTCTCCATGCTCCTCGTTCAGCCGTCCTTTTCCGGCAGCCCGACGGCGGCAGCCTCTTCCGTAATGTCGATCCCCACGGGACACCAGGTGATACAGCGCCCGCAGCCTACGCAGCCGGAGGTTCCGAACTGGTCATGCCAACCGGCGAGCTTATGGGTCAGCCATTGACGATAACGCGCTTTGATCGAGCTGCGCACGGATCCGCCGTGCACATGGGAAAAGCCGAGCGTGAAGCACGACTCCCAGCGCTTCGTGCGCTCGGCGGTCTCGCCCGCGAGATCGGTCGTGTCCTCGAATTCTGTACAGAAGCAGGTGGGGCAGACCATCGTGCAATTGCCGCAGGCCAGGCAGCGCGTCGCGACGTCGTCCCAGCGCGGGTGCTCCAGGTTTTTCTGGAGACGCTCCTTGAGCCCGCTCGTGTCGAGACGGCGACCCATGGCCGCGGCAGTACGCTCGGAGACGGAGGCTGCTGCACCGATCTCTTCTGGATTGGCCGGACGAACGGGCAACTCCGCGGCGACGGCGGCCCCGTCGTCGCTTCCGATTTCGACGAGAAAGCGGTGGTCGCCCGGCTCGACGAGCTCGGTGAGAGCGAGATCGAACCCCCGCTCGGCACGCGGGCCGGTCCCCATGGAGGCGCAAAAACATGTACCTCCTGCGCGCATGCAGTTCACCGCGACCACGAAGACGTCGCTTCTACGTGCAGCATAACGGGGATCGGGGTGCTCGCCGTGGATGAGGATCCGGTCCTGGATTGCGATCGCGTGGATCTCGCAGGCGCGGGCGCCGAGCAGGGCGATGCGCTGGCGCGGCGCCTCGTCCGGGATGACGGAAAACCCCTCCTTGTGCCGACGAATCTGGAACAAGCGCTCGACCGGTACATGGAAGGTTTGCTTCCAGGAATGCGGACCGACGGTGAACGCAAAAAAGGCGCCATGCTCGCGGCGCTCGAGGCGATAGCGGCCTGGTCCCTGGACGTCTTCGAGGCCGATCGGCAGGTCCGCGGCGCGCCGCACATCGTCGATCACGATTGCGCCGTCACGCGCTACGGGCCCGAGCACGCGGTAGCCGCGCCCAGCGAGCGCCTGGACCAGGGCGTCCAGATCGGCTGCTGCGAGGACGACGGGCAAGCGTGCAGCCGATCTTGCGGGGTCAGGCGCAAGGGGTGCGGGGGCGGCATGGGGCGTTGGCATACAGCAGTGGTTTCAAAAGGCGTAAGACCGACAGCGGCAAGGGGGATGCCTCGCGTTGCTAGACTAGGGGAGGCGTGGATTTTGCCGGCACGCCGGCAAGCGCCGCGAGCCCAGGGGGAGGTGACCATGGTCGCGCACGTGATCTGGTTCGAAAAACTGTCGCGCGGGGACATCGCGTCGGCTGGTGGAAAAGGGGCAAACCTGGGTGAGCTCACGCGCGCGGGTCTGCCTGTGCCTCCCGGCTTCGTCATTACTGCGGACGCGTTCCTCTCCTCGATGGACGCCGCGGGCATACGGCAGCAGCTCGCCGAGCGTTTGGCGGGGCTCGACCCGGACAACGCGGCCGCTCTGCGCGCGACGAGCGCCGAGATGAAGCGCCTCGTCCGCGCAGCAGCGATCCCGGCCGACATAGAGGCGGAGATCGTCGATGCCTACCAAAAGCTCGGCCCCTCCCCCGCTGTGGCGGTGCGCTCGTCCGCCACCGCGGAGGACACGGCCACGACCTCGTTTGCCGGAATGCACGAAACGTACACGCACGTCGTTGGGCAGCAGGCGCTGCTCGAACGCGTGCGCGACTGCTGGGCGTCCGCGTACGGCGAGCGCGTGGTTGCTTATCGGAAGACCGAGCAACTCGGAGACGAGCCCGCTTTGGCGGTCGTCGTGCAACGAATGGTGAGCTCCGATCGCTCGGGCGTGATCTTCACCGCGGACCCGGCGACGGCGGATACCTCGCGCATCGTCGTAGAAGCGGCGTTTGGCCTCGGAGAAGTCGTGGTCGGTGGTCAGGTCGAGCCGGACACGTACACCGTGTCGAAGCGCGGCCCCCGGCTGCTCGAGGCCCGCGTGGGGCACAAGGCGTTCAAGGTGATCCGCGGCCCAGACGGCGTGGAGCGACGCGTGGACCTCTCGGAGGAGGAGGGGGGCCGCAGAGTGCTCCGAGACGAGGAAATCCTCGCGCTGGTGCGCCTGGCAATGCAGGTCGAGGATCATTACGGTGCGCCCCAGGACATCGAATGGGCCGAGCAGGGCGGCGCCTTCTATCTCGTACAGAGCCGCCCCATCACGACGATCGGCGCGCCGCCGGAGCGAGGAGCGGTGCTCGTCTCCGGCCTCGGCGCCTCGCCGGGCGTTGCGTCGGGTCGAGTGCGCGTACTGCGCTCGCCGGGCGAAGGGCAGAGGCTCGAGGCGGGCGAAGTGCTCGTGGCGCCGATGACTTCACCTGACTGGGTGCCTACGATCCGACGCGCGGCGGCGCTCGTGACCGACAGCGGCGGAATGACCTGCCATGCCGCGATCGTCAGCCGCGAGTTGCGTATCCCATGCGTGGTCGGCGCACGCTCGGCGACCCACCAGCTCCGGGACGGCGAGCTCGTCACCGTGGACGGGGCGCGCGGCCAGGTGCTCGCTGGCCCCGCCCCCGCGGTCGAAAAGCCCAGGGCGGCCACTCCAGGGCCTGGGGCGGCCCCCTCTGCTGGGCCGTCGGGTGCGCCTTCGCCGGCCGTTCTCGGCACGCGCCTTTACGTCAACCTGGCGATTGCAGACCGCGCCGAAGAGGTCGCCGCGCTGCCGGTGGACGGCGTGGGGCTGCTCCGGGCCGAGTTCATGCTGCTCGACGCGCTCGCCGGGGTGCACCCGAAAGAGCTGCTCGCGTCCGGCGGCCGCGACGACTTCATCCAGCGCATGTCGGCCTCGCTGCTCCGCATCACCCGCGCCTTTCACCCCCGACCGGTCATCTATCGGACCTACGATTTCCGGACGAACGAGTTCCGCGGGCTGAAAGGAGGCGAGCGGTTCGAGCCCATCGAGGAAAATCCGATGATCGGATATCGCGGCTGCTATCGCTACGTGCGAGAGCCCGAGCTGTTCACCCTCGAGCTCGACGTTCTCGCCCGGGTCCGTGAGGAGACGCCGAACTTGCACCTGATGATCCCGTTCGTGCGGACGCGCTGGGAACTGGAAGCGTGCCTCGAGATGGTCGATCGAAGCGCGCTCGGCCGCCAGCGAGGTCTTTGGCGATGGGTCATGGCCGAGGTCCCCTCGGTGGCGTACTGGATCCCTACGTATGCGCGCATGGGCATCGACGGTGTATCCATTGGTTCGAACGACCTGACCCAGCTCATGCTGGGCGTGGATCGGGATTCCGGGTTGTGCGCCGAGCTCTTCGACGAATCCGACGCAGCCGTGCTCGACGCGATCAAGCGGATCGTCCGCGCGTGCCAGAAGGTCGGAATCACCTCCTCGTTGTGCGGCCAGGCACCGTCGAATCGGCCCGAGTTTGCCGAGCACCTGGTGCGGCTCGGTATCACATCGATCTCGGTCAACCCCGACGCGGAGCCGGCTGCACGGCGGGCGATTGCCGCGGCCGAGCGGCGCCTGCTGCTCGAGGCGGCGCGGCGGCCTTGAGCCTCGAGCCTCGTCATGACGCTCGGCGCTGGACCTTGGCCTCCGCGGCGTCGAGCTTCCTGTCGAGGTAACGGCCCAGTGCTTCGGTCATGACCACGGCGGTGATCGCATTGGAAAAAACGCCGACACCCGGGACGAAGCCAAGGAGGAGATTCGCCACGAGGCGCGCGCCCGCACCGCCCCAGATGAGCCCCGAGAGCCGTCCCCACGGCGCCTTCCAGAGGCGAAGTCCACGTTTCCGCGTGAAAGAGGCCGCGTACCAGTAGTGAACGGGGACCACGAGGAGCTCGTCCGCCGCAGGGATTGGCTGCGTCACGTGGCTGAGGACGCTGGAGAAGACATCGACTTGGGTCGTGAGGCGGCGTGTCTCGGGAGTCACGGAGCTCGAATGGGGTTGCCTTCCGCCGATCGACAGCCGTCACGGCGTCAGAGCACCGAAGAGAGAAACCGCCGCGTCTGCTCGTGCTGGGGATTGTCGAAGACGGCTTTCGGCTCACCCTGCTCCACGATGACGCCCTCGTCCATGAACACGAGGTGGGTCCCGACCTCCCGCGCGAACCCCATTTCGTGGGTCACCACGACCATGGTCGTCCCCTCCGATGCGAGCCGCTGCATCACGGCGAGCACCTCGGCCACCAGCTTCGGATCGAGCGCCGAGGTGACCTCGTCGAACAGAATCAGGTCCGGGCGCATGGCCAGGGCTCGTGCGATCGCCACCCGCTGCTGCTCGCCCCCGGAGAGCTGCCCTGGATGGCTCAGGGCCTTCTGGCCGAGCCCCACGTGCTCGAGCTCCGCCCTGGCCCGCTCCCTGGCCTGGTCCCTGGGCATGTGCAGCACCTTTTCCAGGGCAAGGGTGATGTTCCCCAGCGCGGTCTTGTGAGGAAAGAGGTTGAACGCCTGGAACACGATTCCCATGTGCGTTCGCACCTCGTTCAGGTTCACCCGAACGTCGGTGATGTCACGGCCCTTGAACCAGACGTGCCCGGACGTCGGCTCTTCGAGCATGTCGATGCAGCGCAGCAGCGTGGATTTGCCCGAACCCGAGGTGCCAATCACCACCAAGACATGGCCGGACGCAAGGTCGAGATCGATTCCCTTGAGCACGTGCAGATTGCCAAACCACTTGTGAATGGCCTCCAGCCGGATGAGCGGCGCGCCCGCCGGGACCGGGCCCGCCGGCCACCCAAGCGCATTGGCTTCGCGGCTCATGCCACGGCCCCCAAAAGACCGCTCCGCAGCCGCTTCTCGACCCAGGTCACCAGCCTGATCAGGGGCAGCGTGACAACGAGATAGCCGAGCCCGGAGGCAACATAAAACGTCGCGTTGAAGAACTGCGAGTAGCCCTGCGAGCCGACGGTGAACAGGTCGCGCTGCGCGTACGAGAGCCCCAGAAAGGCGATGAGCGAGGTGTCTTTGATCAAGATGACGAACTCGTTCATGAGGGGCGGGATGACCCGCCGCACGGCCTGGGGCACGATGACGTACCGCATCGATTGCATGTAGCCGAGCCCGAGCCCCCGGGCCGCTTCCATCTGGCCGCGCTCGATCGACTGGATCCCCGCCCGGAACACCTCCGCGGAGTATGCGCCGGTGTTGAGGGAGAAGGCCAGGATGGCGGCCGTGTAGGCGGACATGTTCACGCCGAGCCCGAGGGCCAGGCCGAAATAGATCAGAGAGAGCTGGAGCAGGAGCGGCGTCCCTCGAAAGAGGTTGATGTACACGCGCACCGGGGCCCGTACGACCGCTCGTTTTGAAATCGTGAACACCGAGAGGACAAGGCCGAGGATCACCCCGAAGAACTCGCCCGCGCCGGCCAGGACGAGCGTGTTTCTGGCTCCGTTCAGGAAGGCCTCGTATTGCGGCACGATCTGCTCGAAGCTCAAGAAGTTCCTGGCGAACCTCTCCATGTCGCCCTGGATGAACCAGAGCAGGGCGAGGCCGCCAATGGCGGCCTGAAGGCCAAGCACCGCCCCGGCGATCGCCTCCTCCCGCGACACCCGGGTCGGCATTCGCCGGTAGGTCCCGAAGCCGAGCGCCGTGGCGCCCGCGCCGAGCAGGCTCCCGAACACGAGGAGCGTGAAAAGCTCGCGCGATTGCAGCGCCGCCGCGATCCGGTCCTCGCGGCGGATCCCGTATTCGGCCAGCACGGACGTGGTGCCGCCCAGCACGACCGCGAGCGCGAGCCCCCCGACGACGGCGCTCACCACCCCGAGGGGCCGGCTCCCCTCGCGGAGCGCGACGAACCCTCGAATCGGACGCGGCGCTGGTATCCGGTTCATGCGCACTCAACCACTCGCCTTCACCGTCAGCGACTGCAGGGCCGAATAATAGGGCTTCGTGAACGACACGATCTTCTGCCGGGCCTTCACCGTGGCGTACGAGGGAGACCCCTCCGGGGCGTACCCGGTCACGGCCGCGGCGACCACGTCGAACCTGCCCGCCGAGAGGCTCGTGAAAATGGTGTCGAAGTTCGAGTTGACCCACTTCGGGGTAAGGCATAGCTCCTTGGCGATGGCTTCGATGAGCTCGACATCGAATCCCGTCGTTTCGCCGTTCTCGGTGAAAAACTCGAAGGGCGGATAGGGGATGTCCGATCCGACCGTCAGCGTCCTCGGCTGGACCGTCGACAGCGAGGGGCAGGCGGAGAAGGGCACGGCCGTCGCCTCCTCCACATGAGACGGGAGCGACTGCCCGGGGAAATACTTGGTGAAGATCGCCTTGTAGGTGCCATCGGCGAAGAGGTTCTCGAGCGCCTGGTCGATGCCGTGGAGGAGCGCGGGGTTTTCCTTGTTGACGGCGAATGCGTATTTCTCGCCATTGTCGATCCGCTGGACGATCTTCAGCTCGGGCTTCCTCTCGACCACGTCTTCGGAGATTGGAAGGTCGTTGATGATGGCTTGGATCTGCCCCGCCTCGAGCGCGTTGTACATGTCGGGAGCCTTGATGAAGGTCACGATCTGGACGCCCCTCGACGCGAGCAAGTTCTCCGCATAAAAAGCGCCGGTCGTGCCCCGCTGCACGCCAACCCTCGCCCCGGGCATGAGGTCGCTCACGCTCGTGATCGGGTGGGTGGGGGGCGAGGGCGGAGCCCTCTTGTCGCACGCTGCAGCGGCCAACACCGTCGCGGCGAGCAACGCCAGCGTCCAGGCGAATCGCTTCTGCATTCTTGTCCTCTCTCGGCATGAATCCGGGCACGAACCGGACCAGACGCCGGCTCGCCCAACCCATCCATTCGTCGCGCTGGCGATCGAAGAGGCTGCACAGGTTGTCCAGGCGGGCGCAGGCTTCCTTGGCGCCGAGCCGACAGGACCCCCGGAGCGGGAGCGCGAACGCACGCGCGAACCATCGACCTTCTTCGTGGTCTTGCGGTCCGCGGAGGCCCACCCCAGCTTCGAGCCGGAGTGCGTCCTTCTCTCTGGAGCTCGTCACGATGGAGAGTCATCCCGAGCCGCTCATCTGTGGCTACAACGTCCACCGAGAGGCCGACCGAAAGGCCATGCTGGAGGCCCTCGGGCTCACGAGCATCGCGGAGCTCTTTTCCGCCATTCCCCAGGAAGTGCGCCTCGGCAGAGAGCTTCGCCTGCCTGCTCCCCATAACGAATGGGCGCTCGGCAGGCATTTGCGGCAGCTCGCGGGAAGGAACGCATCGACCCGGACCCACCTGAGCTTCCTTGGCGGCGGAGTCTACGAGCACCACATCCCCGCGGTCGTCGACAGCCTCACCTCCAGCGAGGCACTGCTCACGGCTTACACCCCGTACCAGCCGGAGCTGAGCCAGGGCCTGCTCCAGATCCTCTTCGAGTACCAGCGCATGCTCTCGCTGCTCACGGGTCTGCGGGTCGTCAATTCCTCGCTCTACGATGGCGCCACGGCAATGGCCGAGGCAGCCTGGATGGCCTGCGCAGCCACGGGCCGGCGGCGTGTCCTCGCATCCTCGCGCATCTGGTCCGAATGGAAGGCGGTCCTCGAGCTCTACATGCGCGGGCGCGGAGTCGAGGTGGCCTACGTCGCCGCGGATCCCGTCTCGGGTCGGTTCGATCTGCGCTCGCTGAAGGAGTCGTTCTGCCGCCCCGCGGCCACCTTCCTCCTGCAGACCCCCAATTCCCTCGGCATCCTGGAGGAGATCCCCGCCGCCGCGGCCCTCTGCCGGCAGCACGAGGCCCTCCTCAATGTCTCGTGTTACCCGATGATGCTGGCGCTCCTGAAGCCACCGGGCGAGCTCGGAGCGGACATCGTGACGTGCGAGGGCCAGCCCCTCGGCCTGCCGCTGTCGGCCGGAGGCCCCTCGCTCGGGGTGCTCGCCTGCACGAAGCGCCTGCGCGAATTCATGCCGGGGCGCCTCGTCGGGGAGGTGCGGGACATTCATGGCAAGCCAGCCCTCGCGCTCATCATGCAGCAGCGCGAGCAGCAGGTGAGCCGCGAGAAGGCCACGAGCAACATCTGCTCGAACCAGGCGCACCAGGCGATGCGCGCCGCCATCTACCTGGCAGCCCTCGGCGAGCGGGGCTTCCGGGAGGTCGCCGCGCAATGCGCTGCCAAGGCCCGTTACTTTCACGAGAAGCTGCTCGCCATTGCCGGCGTCGAGCCTGCGGCGACCGGTCCGTTCTTCAACGAATTCGCGCTCCGGCTCCCCTGCCCCGTGCAAGTGTTCCTGGAGCGAATGCTGGAGCGGCGCGTTTTCGCCGGATGGGAGGTGGATGGCAACCTCCTCGTCGCGGTCACCGAGGTGAGAGCGCGCGCCGAACTGGACGAGGCCGCGGCCATGTTCGCGGAGACGATCGGAGCGCTGAGGCAATGAAGCAGACGATCTTCGACATTTCCCGCCCGGGCGTGAGCGGAGCGGGCCTCTCGGATCCCGATTTCGGGGAGCTCGATCCTTCCCAGTGGTTCGACGCGGCGTCGCTCCGGACCGAGCCCATCGGGCTGCCCGAGGTGAGCGAGGTCGAGCTCGTCCGCCATTACACTGCGCTCGGCCACCGCGCCTATGGCGTAGACGATGGCACCTATCCGCTCGGGAGCTGCACGATGAAGTACAACCCCAAGCGCCACGAGCCCCTGGCAAACCTTTCGGGTTTCGCTCATGCTCACCCGAGGCAACCCGAAAGCACGCTGTCCGGCCTCTGGGAGCTCTTCTTCCACCTCGCCGAACACTTCGCGGAGCTCACGGGGATGGACCATTTCACCCTGCAGCCCGCGGCCGGAGCGCACGGCGAGCTCACGGGGCTCATGCTCGTCCGCGCCTGGTTCGAGTCCCGGGGCATGAAGCGAGACGTGGTCCTCATTCAGGATTCGGCCCATGGCACCAATCCCGCGTCCGCGTCCATGGCGGGCTATCGCTGCAAGATGATCCGGACCACCCCGGAGGGATGGACCGACCTCGACGCGCTCGAGGCCGTGCTCGACGACTCGGTCGCAGCGGTGATGCTGACCAACCCCTCGACCTTCGGCCTCTTCGAGAAGAACATTCGGGAGATCGCGGAGCGCGTCCATGCAAATGGCTCGCTCCTCGTCTACGACGGCGCCAACATGAACTCGCTGATGGGGATCGTCCGGCCCGGCGACATGGGATTCGACGTCCTCCAGCTCAACACCCACAAGACGTTCTCGACCCCGCACCTGTCCGGAGGACCGGGCTCGGGGCCGTGCGGCGTCAAGGCGTTTCTGGAACCCTTCCTGCCGATTCCAGTGATCCGCCGGGATGCGCGCGGATACTTTCCGGATGAAGACCGGCCGCAATCGATCGGCCGGATGAAGTCGTTCTACGGCCACGTCAGTGTCTTGATCCGGGCCTATTGCTACATCCTGACCTCTGGTCCCCGGGGCCTGCGCACGGTGTCCGAGAACGCTGTGCTCAACGCGAACTACGTCCAGGCCCGCTTGTCACCCTGCCTGCCCCCGGTCTTCGGCGGCCGGTGCATGCACGAGTGTCTGCTGAGCACTGCAGAGCTCCAAGTGAGCGCCTTCGACTTCGCCAAGCGGCTCATTGACTACGGGGTGCATCCCCCGACGCTGGTGGGCGCCGGCTGCGTGTACTTTCCCGGCCACCTGCGCGACGCGATGCTGATCGAGCCGACGGAGACGGAGACGCGGGAGTCTTTGGATCGGATGATCGAGAAGTTCCTCCGTGTCGCGCGTGAGGCCCTGGAGGACCCGGACCTGGTCCGGACGGCGCCCCATACCCGCGAGGTCGGGAAGATTCTTCCGCCGGGCTCCCGCGGCCCAGAGCGGGCGCACGAACAGAAGCGCCCAGCGTCGGAGCCGCCTACCGGCACCGCTGCCGCCGGTGCCGAAAGCCCTCCCGCCGCCATCGGCCGGTGATACCCGAGAAAGTAGAGAATGGCGCATGTCCATTTCGATGAAAACCGCGAACCTCCACAGGGACGCCCCTGCCGTCCTCTGCTGTCGGACGCCCAAGGGAGCAGTCATCGGCGCCGTACACCTGGAGGATCCCTCCATGTTCCCCGAGCTCGAGGGCTCGGGCCTCCTTTCGATTCCCGCGGGCGCGCTGACCATCGGCCAGGTCCTCGGCGCGACGCTCAAGGAGACCACGGACGCCCTCACTCCGCTGACCCCGGCCCTCGTCGAAGACGCCCCCGCCTCCGCCGCGTGTCACGTGGCGCCCCTCGAGCCCACCGCGCCGTCGGAGCGGGTCCTGCGCACGCTCAGGCACAGGATATACGACGTCCGCCAGGTACAGATTGCGGGCAAGACCTCCTTCGAGGACGGGAAGCTGACCATCCGCGAATCGCTGCGCGAGGAGTCGTCTATGGCCGATCTCCTCGTCAAGAAGGTGGAGATGGATGTGGTCACGCCCGACAGTCGGCACATCTTCACCAATACCATCATGGATGTCATTCCGGTCGCCACGAAGGTGGAGGGCAAGCTTGGCGAGGGCGTGACGCACGTGATGGAAGGCCTGGTGTTCATTCTCACGGGCGTGGACGAAAATGGCATGCAGCTCCACGAGTTCGGCTCCTGCGAAGGATATCTGGACGAAACGATCTGCTTTGGCCGCCCGGGCTGCCCGGACTTCGGCGACCTCATGGTGCGCGTCAACGTCGTCCTCCAGGCCGGCATCGGCATGGAGCGCCGTGGCCCTCAAGCGGCGCACAAGGCGTGCGACGTCATCATGCAAGAAATCCGCGAATCCCTAAAAAGAGCCCCCGCGAGGGGCTGCATTGGAGTGAAGACCCATCACGACATGAAGAAGCCCGGCAGGCCGCGCGTCGTGCTCGTCAAGGAGATCATGGGCCAGGGCGCAATGCACGAGAAATTGCTGCTGCCGGCCGAGCCCGCGGGCGCCAGGGGGGGCCGCCTGGACGTCGACCTCGGCAACGTGCCGGTCGTGCTCTCCCCCAACGAGGTGCGCGATGGGGGCATCCACGCGCTGACCTGCGTCGGCCCCGCGACCAAGGAGACCACACGCCACTATTTTCGCGAGCCGCTGCTGCGCCTGATGGCGGAGGACGGGGCGATCGACCTCGTGGGCGTCGTCTTCATCGGCAGCCCGCAGGTCGACGATGAAAAGACATTCGTCTCGGCGCGCCTCGGCGCGCTCGTGGAAGCGCTCAGCGTGGACGGCGTGATCCTCACGACCGAGGGCTTCGGCAACAACCATATCGATTTCGCCGAAAGCATCGAGCAAATCGGCGCGCGCGGAATCAGCGTGGTCGGCGCATCGTTCTCTGCCCATCAGGGCCAGCTCGTCGTCGGCAACCGATACATGGACGCGATGATCGAGCTCAACAAGAATCCGGAGGGCCGTGAGAGCGAGACCCTCGGCGAATGCACCTTGTGCCCCGAAGACGCGCGGCGCGCCTTGTCGATGCTCAAGACGAAGATGGCGGGTATCCCGATCGAGCCTGCGAGCCCCAGGTGGACCCAGGCGGTCATCGACGCAAACCAGAGGCTCGTCGACCGAGGAGAAACCACGAAGCCCACGACAGCGACAGGGCTGAGGAGCGAAATTTACGTTCCCATCACGCCGCCTGCGGTCTGGACGCCCCTCATGAAGCCGCTTTCCGCGTGCGTCGTGGCCCTTTGCACGGCGGGCGGCGTCCATCTGAAATCCCAGAAGCCGTTCGTCCTGTCCGGCGATCCCACGTTTCGCGAAATCGCGAGAACGACACCGTCCTCCGAGCTGATGGTCAGCCATGGCGGCTTCGACAACAGCGACGTGAACCGGGACATCAACGCGATGTTCCCGATCGACCGCCTGCGCGAGCTCGAGGCCGAGGGCTTCATCGGCAAGGTCGCGCCGACGCTGATCGGATTCATGGGGGGCGGCGGCGACGTGGACAGGTTCCGCGACGAGAGCGGACCCACCATTGCGAAGATCCTGAAGGACGAGGGCGTGGACGTCGCGGTCTTCACGGGCGGGTGCGGCACCTGCCACCGCTCGGCGGTCATCGTACAGCGCGCCGTGGAGGCCGCGGGCATCTCCACGATCCTCATTGCTGCGTTGCCTCCGATTGCCAGGCAGCAGGGCGCGCCCCGCATCACCGCGCCCCACGTCCCCATCGGCTCGAACGCCGGCGAGCCCCGCAATGTGGAGATGCAAACGGCGATTCTCAAGGATACGCTGCGCGCGGTCGAGGTGATGACCCATTTCGGGCAGACCAAGGTGCTGCCGTACGAGTACCGGCGCAGCGCATGAGCCGGCTGACGAACCAGGAGCACCCGCATGATCATTCAAAGCTTCATCAGCGACAACATACCGCCCGAGGTGCCCCACCTGCGGCTGGGGCTCTATCAGGGGCATGGCACGGCCGGCGACATGGCAGCCGTGATGCGCAACCTGGAGGTCTTGCGCGAAGCCGCGGCGAGAGCTCGGACATACGGTGTCCATCTGTTGAGCTTCCCCGAGTTGTTCCTGACCGGGTACGACGTGACGGATGCAGCCGCGACCCACGAGATGGCCGAGTCGATCCAGAGGGAAGGCATCCTGGACCGGGTGGCTGCCACGGCCAAGGAGAACGGGCTCGCCATCATCTGTCCCTATCCCGAAGCGGCCACCGTGGCCGGCGAGCGGCGATACTACGACAGCATCGTGGTACATGGACCGGATGGCGGGCTGCTCAAGAACTATCGCAAGACCCACCTCTGGGGTGGGGACGAGCGCAATAGCTGGTCCTTTGGCCATGTTCATCCCGAGGAAGGCGAGGCTTTCACGGTATTCAGGGTCCATGGTATCGGCGTCGGCGTTCTGAACTGCTACGAGGCGGAGTTTCCCGAACTTTGCCGCATCCTGGCTCTGAAGGGCGCCCAGCTCGTGGTCATCCCCACGGCGGCCGATGAGTTTACCATGCTGCGGACCGGAGAGAGGACCAGGACGGCTTATCCCAATATCGACTTCTTGATTCGCGCCAACGCATACCAGAACGAGATTTTTTGTGCCTACAGCAACCGGAAGGGGCTCGAGACCCAGGACGGTCGGATCGTGGGTTGCTATCTCGGCAACAGTTGCCTGGTCGACCCTCATGGTCATTACCTGCTTCCCGAGATCTGCCTGCCGAAAGGAAGGCCCGACGAGGCTTGTTGCGGCTGGAATGATCAAATGCTGATGATCGCCGACTGTGTGCCCGGTTTTTATGGCCCCACGCACCCGGAGACCATGATCGGGGACAAGATGGCGGCCACGCACTACATGCGCGACCGCCGCTGGAATCTCTATGGCCAGCTCACGGCGCGGACGTACGTGGACCAGACGTCCGGGGAGGAGAGAGTGTATCCGGAAGAGCCTGAGTGACCGTTCGCCGCGTCGCCGCGCTCATCGCCCGACGACGAACCCGTATTTCAGGGGATCATCCGGATCGACCACGAACTGCTGGATGCCCGTCACGTAGGCCCTTCCGACGAGGATCGGCCGGACCGCGCGGGAGCCGCCCACCTGGAGCTCTCGGGTGAGCCTTCCCTTGAAGCGAGTGCCGATGATGCCCTCGTCGACGAGCTCGACCCCGAGCGGCAGCTCCCCGCGATCATGCAGGGTGGCCATGAGCGCCGAGAGGCCGGTGCCGCACGGGCAACGATCCAGTTGACCTCGTCCGAACACCACCATGCTCCTGGAGAATGGGGTGGTCGGCTCGGGTCGTTCGTAGATCTCGGTCAGCTCGACGCGGTCGATGTCTGGCTTCGCGGGGTGCTGGACCTTCACTTTCTCGTTGACGGCGTCCTTCACCATCATCCCGAGCTCGATGAGCCGAGGGATGTGGTCGCGGTGGATCGGCACGCCGAGCTTGCTCGCGTCGACCATGGCAAAGAAGTTCCCCCCGAAGGAGACGTCGACGTCGATGACGCCCACGCCGGGCAAGGTGAGCTCGACCTGCCTTTCGTAGACGAACGAGGGGACATTGGCGACGGCGACCTCGACCACGCGCCCCGCCTCGACCCTGGCGTGACCTTCGACCACGCCGGCAGGCGTGTCGAAAACCACCACGGTCTCCGGCTCCGTGGCCGCGATCATGCCAAGCTCGATGAGGACCGTAGCAACGCCGATCACGCCGTGACCACACATGTCGAGGTAGCCCGCGTGATCCATGAACAGGAGGCCATGATGGCTGTGCTCGCCAACGGGCGGCGTGAGGATGGCCCCGAACATGTCGTGATGCCCCCTGGGTTCGCGCATGAGCAGCGTGCGGAAGTGGTCCAGGTGCTCCTCCATGTGCCGCTTCTTCGCGGCCATCGTGCCCCCGGGGAGATGCGGCAGGCCGCTCAGGACAATCCGGGTGGGCTCGCCTCCCGTGTGCGAATCGATCGCCGATATCACGTGTGAAAATCTCGCCATTCGTCGGTCGGCTCCTCGACGCCTCCACTTCTTGCAAGAGCCGGGCGACCCTCCCGAAGATCGCCTCTCCGGCTTGCTCGGAGGTCTCCACGAATGCCGGCGACACAAAGGGCCGAGATCGGGTTCGTGAAGGCGCTCTCGCGGTTCGACGCCGCGGCGCTCGTCGCTGGCTCGATGATTGGCTCGGGCATCTTCATCGTCTCTGCCGACATCCTTCGCCTGGTGCGCGCCCCCGGCCTGCTCCTGCTCGTCTGGATCTCCGCCGGCCTCGTCACCATCTTCGGCGCGCTCACGCAAGGCGAGCTCGCGGCCATGTTTTCGCGGGCGGGCGGGCAGTATGTCTATCTGCGCGAAGGGATCTCCCCGCTCTTCGGTTATCTCTATGGGTGGACGCTGTTCATGATCATCCAGACGGGCACGATCGCCGCCGTCGCGGTGGCGTTCGCCCGCTTCTCCGCCGTGTTCGTGCCTGCGCTCTCCCCCGACGTGTCCTTCGGGCTCACCCTCGTGCTCCCGAGCGGTCCCGTCGAGATCGGGCTCTCTCCCCAGCGCGCGCTCGCAATCGTCGTCGTGGCGATACTCACCTGGATCAACGTGCGCGGCGTGAAGATCGCGGCGTTCCTCCAGAGCTCGCTCACCCTCATCAAAATCGCGCTGCTCGTCGGCCTCATCGGGGTGGGGATCGGCATCGGGCGGAATGCCGAGGCCATCGGGGCCAACTTCGGCGAGGCGTTCTGGCCGGAGGGTGGGCTCGCGCTCGCGCATCTGCCGGTCCTCGGGGCCGCGATGGTGGGCGCCTTGTTTTCGATGGACGCCTGGAACAACGTGGGCTTCGCGGCCGACGAGCTCACGAACCCGAAGCGCGATCTCCCCTTCGCAATGGCCTCCGGCGTCGTCGTGGTGACGATCCTGTATCTGGCCGCGAACCTGGCTTATCTATCCGTCCTGCCCGGGGAGGCGATCGCCCACGCTCCCCAGGATCGCGTGGGTACGGCGGTGTTCGATGCGATCCTCGGCGCGGTCGGGGCCTCGGTCATGGCTGCCGGGATCATGATTTCCACCCTCGGCTGCGCCAATGGAATGATCCTCGCGGGGGCGCGGGTCTACTACGCGATGGCCCACGACGAGCTCTTCTTCAAGGCCGCCGGCGTCCTCCACCCGCGTCATCGTACCCCGGCCGTGGCGCTCGTCGTCCAGGCCGTCTGGACCAGCGTGCTCTGCCTGTCGGGGACGTATTCGCAGCTCCTCGATTACGTCATCTTTGCCACGCTGCTCTTTTACATGCTCACCACGGTGGGCCTCTTCGCCCTCCGGATCAAGCGGCCCCACGTCGATCGGCCCGTGAAGGTCGTGGGGTATCCCTGGCTGCCCGCGCTTCACGTCCTGCTCACGGCCCTGATCTGCGTGGATCTGCTGCTCGAGAAGCCGGGATACACGTGGCCAGGACTCGTGATCGTCGCGCTCGGCGTGCCCGTGTACTTCGCCTGGAGGGCCGTCGCGGCGAAATGACGCGGGATGCGCGCCGAGGCTCGTTCGATATGCTATCCCTGCGTCTGGACCGAGCCGCGTTCTCCTCGTGCCACTGCGTGGACGTACGGAGGGGAAACTCCGCGTGACGCTCACCGGCCCGGATATCCGAAGGAGCAGCTCTGACCACGTCACCCGACCAAGAACCGCAGGGGCTCAGGCGCGCGCTCGGCCTCGCCTCCATCACCATCTTCGGTATCGGCGATATCCTGGGCACCGGCGTTTATGGGCTCGTCGGCCGCATCGCTGGTATGACCGGCACGGCAGCCTGGGTGTCGTGCGTCATTGCTGGAATCACCGCGGGCCTCACCGGTCTCACCTACGCCGAGCTCACCTCGCGTTATCCCAAGGCCGGCGGCGCCGCCCATTTCTGTCACGTGATTCACCGCAATACGTTCGTGACATTTTTCACAATCTTCTTCGTGGGGCTATCGGGGGTCTTTTCGACGGCGACCGGCGCTCGTATCATTGGCAACTATGCGCTGGCATTGCTCCCCGGCGCCCCGCCCGTGGCGCGAGATTATCTGGTGCCGTTCGTGTTCGTGTTCCTGCTCGGCGCCATCGCCATGCGCGGAATCGTGCTGTCATCCGCCGCCAATGCCGTCTGCACCGTCATCGAATTTTCTGGGCTTCTCTTGGTCATCCTCCTCGGCGCGCGGTTCCTCGGCTCCGTGAGTTACCTCGATTTCGCCGCGGCCGCAGCACCACACCAGGGCACGCCCGCCGCGCTGCTCGCCGTGTCGGGGGCATCCCTGGCGTTCTACGCCTTCATCGGATTCGAGGATCTCGCCAACCTCAGCGAGGAAGTCATCCATCCCGAGCGCAACGTCCCCCTCGCCATCGGTCTTTCCGTCGCCGGCACGATCCTGATCTACTGTCTCGTCGCGCTGGTGGCCGTGTCCGTGGTGACGCCGGCAGCCCTCGCCGAATCCCAATCACCTCTGATCGACGTCGTGCGCAAAGCCGCCCCCGGATTCCCGCTGTGGATTTACACCGTGGTTCCGGTGTTTGCCGCGTTCAACACCGCGCTGCTCAATCTGCTGATGACGTCGCGTCTCCTCTATGGCATGTCACGGAAAGGATCGGGGTATTTGCCACCGCTCTTTTCGTACATACATCCCACATGGCGCACGCCCATCGTCGGCGTGGGGGTCGCGGTCACGGTCGTCATCGTCTTGCTGCTGTGTTTCCGCGACATCAAGACCCTGGCATCCGGCACCTCGACGTTCCTGCTCGTGGTGTTCATTCTGTTGCACCTCGCGTTGATTCGCGTCAAACGCAACCCAACTGCTCCGCCCGCCGCCTTTCCCGTGCCGCTGGCCATTCCCGTACTCGGATTCTTGTCCTGCGCAGGCCTGCTCATGAGACAAGACACGACCGCACTGCGCGCCGCGGCCACGCTCGGGCTCGTTGCGCTCGTCGTCTACGCCGTACAGCGCATCCGCGGCAAACTCGACGTCCAACCGGTGGACTAAACGAGAAGGGCGCATGTCCATTGACCGAGGGCTTCGGCAACAGGCATATCGATTTTCAATGCGAGTGGGCTCTCCTCCCGTGTGCGAATCGATCGCCGATATCACGTGTACAAACCTCACCTACGCACCCGCCTGATGTGCGAGCTCCCCGAGGAGCTCGTCCGCGAGCGCTCGCGTGACGGCCTTCATCGATCCGGTCCGCCGGAGCAGCTCGAGCTGCCGCGCGCTCGAATTACCCCGCGAGAGGAAGCCCTCGGCGTGCGCGAGATCCGCCGCCTCGCCCAGCACACGCGCCTGGGGCGAGACGAGCGCGAACAGATCCTCGGCGACCCCGCGGAGGGGTCGCGAATGGCCCTCCGCGTCCACGACGAGCTCGGCCTCGAGCCCGTCCCGGCAGGCGCGATGACAATTCTCCTTCTCGATCCACCAGGGTACGGCCCGCGGCAGCCGCGAATCCGGCACCCCGTCGGCCATTACGGTCACGAGCAATGAATGCACGAGCGCGCCGAGCGAGAGCGCGTCCGCGACGGTGGGCTGTGCATCCATGATACGCACCTCGATCGTGCCGAGATCGGGCCGCGGGCGCAGGTCCCAGTGCATGTCCCGGTACGATTCGAACATCGCGGCCCGCTCGGCCACGTCCACGAAATGCAAGAAAGCCGCCCAGTCGTCGAATGTGGGGGCAATCCCAGCGCTCCGCGTGGGCGCGAGCAGGCAGCGCCGGAACGCGGCGAACGAGGTGTCCCTGCCGCGATACGCGGGCGACGAGGCCGAGAGCGCGAGCAGGACGGGCAAGACGGCGCGGACCCGAGCCATCACGCGTATCGCGACCTCCCCCGAGGGCATGCCCACGTGGACATGCAGCGCATAGACGATCTGCATAGTCGCCAGATACCCGTTCGTGCGCTGCATGGCGAGATACCGCGGCAGCGGCGTGATGGGGACGAGCCGCTCGCAGAAGGGGTGCGTCCCAGCGCCGACGAGGGCCATGCCGAGCTGCGCCGCGGCGTTCGAAACACGGGAAACTCTATCGACCAGGGCGCCGCGTAGGAGCGCCGTGGACGCCATCGGGTCCGTGACGACCTCCACGCAGGGCTCGATTGCTTCGGGTTTGACGAGGGGATCGGGAGGGAGGAGCCCGATCAGCGGGAGGATGCCATCGTGCAGATCGAGCGTCTCTCGATGGACGAGCTGCCATTCGAGCTCGAGGCCGACGGTGGGAGGGCTCGGGTGGAAATCGCGGGTCATCATGGGCACCTTGGCAAGGCGCGTTGCGCCTCCCGCACGACCTCGGCGAAGTAGGACGCGCCGAGCAGCAAGACGTCTTCGTCCACGGTGAATGCGGGGCTGTGCAAGGGGACATAGTCCCAGCCCTCCCTGCGGGCGCCCAGGCGGACGAAACAGCCGGGCGTCGCGTGCAGGTAATAGGCAAAATCCTCCGAGCCCATGCTGGGGTGCTCCTGAGGCAACACGTGGCGCACGCCGAAGACGCGCTCGGCGGCGCGGCGGCAGATCGAAGCCTCGCGCGCCGTGTTCACCACGGGAGGGTATCCCTCGACGAGCTCGACGACGACGGCGGCGCCGTGCAAAGCGCCGACGGCGCCGGCCATGCGGCGAATGCCGCGGAGAACGCGATCTCGAGCCGCCTCGACGGTCGTGCGGATGCTCCCCTCGAGCACCGCCTCCTCGGCGATGACATTCGCCGCTGTCCCCGCCTGCACGCGGCCGATGGTGACCACCGTGGGGTGAATCGGATCGGCCTCGCGCGAGACCAGGGTTTGCAGCGCCGAGATCAAGAACCCCGCGACGATGACCGCATCCACGGCCTCGTGCGGGCGCGCGCCGTGCCCGCCCTTGCCGCGGACGCGCAGGACGAACCGGTCCGACTGCGCCGTGACGACGCCCTCGGTGACCATGATCTGCCCCGTGAGGTAATGGTGGGTGACGTGGCCGCCGAAGATGGCGGAGACCCCGGCGAGCGTGCCGGCCTGCATCATGACGCGCGCCCCGCCGCCGTGCTCCTCGGCGGGTTGAAAGACGAGCACCACGTCCCCCGCGGGCCTCTCGCCTCGCGAGAGCAGCCGCGCCGCCCCGAGCACCATGGCCATGTGCGCGTCGTGGCCGCAGGCGTGCACGCGTCCCGGGTGCTGCGAGGCGAAGGGCAGCCCCGTGGACTCGTCGCCCGGCAATCCATCCATCTCCGCGCGGAGCGCAATGACGGGGGCCGCCGGGTCTCGGCCCTCGATCCGGCCGACCACGCCCATCCCGCGCCCACCGTAGGTCGCGGCGATCCCGAGGCGGAAGAGCTCCCGCTGGATGAAATCAGCCGTCTTCTCCTCCACGAAGGCGAGCTCGGGGATGCGGTGCAGGCCGCGCCGGAGGGCGACGAGATCGTCGAGGAAAACCTGTGTGTTCGGGATGTCCATCAGACCCGCCCCCGCCGGCTCGGTATGCACGCTGCGCGCGCTCTCGAGGCCACGTAGAGCCGGACTTCGTGAAGGGAAGCGGCGGCCCCCGATTCCCGAGGTCTCGCCCGCGGACGTCCCCTCGGGTGCTCGATCGGGCGCTCGACCTCGAATACAGCAGCGCTTGACCTGGGTGCCGATGACCCAAGGGGTATCTCACACGCCGCGCTGGAGGAGGGACAGGACGTGGACACCAAAAAACGATGGGCGACACGAACGCGTGCTGGTGCCGGGGAGCCGTGCGCCGAATACACGCCCGTGCCCGGCCTCGATTGCGAGCTCTTTCGCTTGCGGGCGGAGGGCCTCTCACCCGAACAGCGCGCGGCGGTCATGGACGCGTTATGGCGTTACGAGTCCCAGCAGACGGACCTCATGCTCGGATACCAGTGCAACGAGCGAATCGATTCCTCGGAGATCCTGGGCCGATACCTCGGTAGGCACGTCAACAACATCGGCGATCCGTTCCAGAGCGGATCCGCCACCTTCAACACCAAGTGGGTCGAGCGCGCCGTGCTCGACTACTTCGCCTCGCTCTGGCACGCAAAACTCCCGCACGATCCCGACGATGGCGAATCGTACTGGGGCTACATGCTCACCATGGGCTCGACCGAAGGGAACCTCTACGGGCTCTGGAATGCAAGGGACTACCTCGCCGGGAGGTTCCTCCTCATCGATCCCGAGTCGGCGGAGGAAGCGAGGGAAGCGGCCTCGAACAGGGGCAGGCGCGTCGTGCCGCCGCGCCTCGTCTATCAGCAGGCGCCTGCTCCCGAGGGCCAGCCGAACGCCCGTGTCCCCGTCGCGTTCTATTCGCAGGATACTCACTATTCCATCATCAAGGCGATGCGGGTGCTCGACATCCGCACGTTCTACGAGATCGGCACCGAGCGCTACCCCCGCGATAATCCGCTTTCACCTGGCAATGCATGGCCGCACGAGGTGCCCTCGGTCGGCGGGACGAACGGCATCGGGGTGATCGACATCGAGGCGCTGGCCACGCTCGTAGAGTTCTTCGCCTCGAAGGGCCACCCGATCCTCGTCAATTTCAACTACGGGACGACGTTCAAGGGAGCCTACGACGACGTGGAGGGGGCCGGGGCCGCGCTCCTGCCCATCCTGCGCCGGTACGGCCTCGACGAGCGGAAGGTCCATTATGATCCGAGAGACCCGCGGAAGCACGACGTCCGCACGGGTTACTGGTTCCACGTCGACGGCGCGCTGGGTGCCGCGTACATGCCCTTCCTGGAGATGGCTCACGCAGCGGGGCGGATTGCGACGCGCGGGCCAAACTTCGATTTCCGCCTCCCGTTCGTGAGCTCCCTGGTGATGAGCGGGCACAAATGGATCGGCGCGCCCTTTCCTTGCGGTGTGTACATGACGCGGACGAAGCTCTTGCTCCGGCCGCCCAGCCGGCCCGAGTACATCGGCTCCCCCGATACCACGTTCGCCGGATCACGCAATGGGCTGTCCGCCCTCGTCCTCTGGGAACACCTCGCCAGGCGCTCCTACGAGGATCAGATCAAAAAGGCCCTCTACACGGAGGAGCTCTCGGCGTACGCCGAGCGGAGGCTGCGTGCGCTCGGCGATCGGCTCGGGCACGATCTGTGGGTAGAGCGAGCCCCGCTCTCGCTCACCATCCGCTTCCGAGCCGTGAACCCCGCGCTGGCCTTCAAGTACACGCTGGCGGGCGAGACGCTCTACGTGGACGGGGAAAAACGACAATATCATCACGCGTACATGATGGAGCACGTCACGCGCGAGCGAATCGACGCATTCATCGACGACCTCGCGGCGCCCGGCGCGTTCCCGGCGCAGGAGGTCACGCCGACCGCGCCGGCCCATGAGAGCCACATTGCTGGGCGCGAGGGCCGGCTCGTGCACGTGCCGCATACGGGGCGCAGCTTCCGCGGGTGATAGCCCCTCGGGACCCATGCCCACGGTCACGTGCGGCTGGCCCGCCGTGTGATCCCCGCCGCGAGCCGTCGCCCAGGCTGTCCTCGCCGTAAAGCTCTACATCCATTTGGCCGCGCGGCAGCGGCGTTCGTGAGCAGGTTCGTGACCACCTGGTCAGGCCACGCACCAGTCCCCGAGCGCCCACAGCGTGGGGTTCGGTTGCCGCACGCTGAGGGGCTGGCTTCTGTCGCCGAGCCCCCCGGTCTCCCCGAGTGCGCAGCCTGCGCCGCACCTCCGAGAGCCATTATCCGCCCCCATGGCTCGTTGTTGCTAGCGAGCGCGTTGTGAGGCACACTCGGGCCCGCCGACGCGGGGTGGGATGCGAATTCGTCCCTGCCCCCGAAAGTTTTACACGGGCATTCGATCGCGCAGGTACCGATCCGACGAATGTGTGCAGCGACGGTCCTTCCACCTTTCGGTGACGCGCTCACAGTCGATCGGGTCCGCGATCCAGAACCACGAATGAAGAAGGGGGCGCGATGCTTTCACGACGGGCATTCTTGAAATACACTGGGGCGACGGCGCTGACGCTCTTCACCTACGACAAACTCGGAGTTCGCAGGGCACTCGCGCAGATTCCGGGCGGCACGCTGGATCCCACGATCGTACCGAAGTATTTAATCCCCTTGCTGATCCCGCCTGTGATGCCCAAGGCCGGAACGATCAAGATGCAGGGGGGCAAGCAGGCTGACTACTACGAGATCTCGGTGCGTCAGTTCGCCCAGCAGATCCTGCCGGCTGATTTTTTCCCGCCGACGACGGTGTGGGGATACGGCGCTGTTACTTCAGCAAGCAGGAGCGGGAGAGGTTTACTGATACACAACGCGCCGTCGCTCACGATCGAGGCGGACTGGAAGCGCCCCGTCCGCGTCAAATGGATCAACGAGCTCCTCGACACGAACGGGAATTTCCGGCCCCACATCTTGCCCGTGGACCAGACGCTGCACTGGGCCAACCCGCCCGGCGGTGATGCGGAACGTGACACGCGGCCGACCTTCGCATCCACCCCCGGTCCATACACCGGACCGGTGCCCATCGTCACGCACGTTCATGGCGCGGTTGGCGTCGGCGACGAGAGCGACGGCTACGCCGAGGCATGGTACCTGCCGGCGGCCGGTAATATTCCAGCGAGCTACGCCACGAAAGGCACCTGGTACGACTTTTTCGCGAGCAAGGCCGCAGCGAAGTTCGGAGTCACGTGGGGTCCCGGATTCGCCACCTTCCAGTACCCGAACGACCAGCGCGCAGCGACCGTTTGGTATCACGACCATACGCTGGGCATGACCCGCGTGAACGTGTACGCGGGCCCGGCCGGCTTTTACATCATTCGCGGCGGGCCCGATGGCGATGGCGCCGTGATCGACACCCGATCCGGCAAGCCGGCCGTGCTGCCGGGGCCCGCCCCCAAGGAGAACGACAAGTTCCCGCCCAACAAAACCTATTACGAGATCCCCATGGCCATCCAGGATCGCTCGTTCAACACGGACGGGTCGCTCTTCTACCCCGACACGCGGGAGTTTTTCGACGGCATCATCGGGCCCTACATCCCGGATACCGACATCTCGCCGATCTGGAACCCCGAGTTTTTCGGCAACATGATGATGGTCAATGGAAACACCTGGCCCTTCCAGACCGTCGAGCGACGGCGCTACCGGTTCCGCTTCCTCAATGGCTGCCAGTCGCGCTTCTTGATCCTCGACTTCAGCAACATCCCCGGCGTCGAGGTCTGGGCGATCGGCAATGAGGGCGGCTTCCTGGCCGAACCGGTGAACCTCACCGTGACGAACGGCAATCAGCTGCTCATGAGCCCGGCCGAGCGGGCCGACCTCATCGTCGATTTCACCAACGTTCCGGTCGGCAATCACGTGCTCGGCAACCTCGGTCCGGACGAGCCATTCGGCGGCGGCGTGCCAGGGGTCGATTTCCCGGTCGCGGACCCGGTGACCACGGGCCAGGTGATGCAATTCCGCGTGGTGCCGGCGGTCGCTCTCGATCCAACCACGCCCCCGCAATTCTTGCAGTTGCCGGCGATCACGCCGCTTCCAGCGGCGACGGTCACACGGCCTCTTGCGCTACTCGAGAAGTTGTCGGAGTTCTTCCCCGACGCGCCAGCGGAAGCCTTGCTGGGCACCGTAGGCGGCGATCCCAATACGGGCTTGGGCACCTGGACCGAGCTCCACTGGGACGACGACGTCACCGAGAACCCTGCCGTCGGTGCCACGGAGCTGTGGGAGTTCTACAACGCGACCGCAGACGCCCACCCGATGCACGTGCACGAGGTTGCCTTCGAGGTGGTCAACCGCCAGGCGATCATCGTCAACGAGGACACCCAGCAAGTCCAGGTCGTCATCGGCTCTCCGCCAACCCTACCCGAGGCGTGGGAGACCGGCTTCAAGGACACCGTCATCGCCTATCCGGGCCAAGTCACCCGCATCCGGGCGCAGTTCAAGACGCCCGGGCAATTCGTCTGGCATTGCCACATCGTCGAGCACGAGGACAACGAGATGATGCGGCCGTACCGGATCGGGCCGCCTCAGCCGGGTGAGCCCACGTAGGGGACGTCCCTCTGTGGCGGCTGACGGCCCAGCGAGACTCGAACCCGCTGGCCGCAGCCGCACGCGCAGCAGTTGGCCCTTCACTTCGGCGGTCGCCGACGGAGGACCTGGGTGATGCAATCTGCGGAGCCATAGCCACGCCGAAGGTTGTCGAAGCGCACCCAAGTCGCATGCACGGAGGACGCGGCGAGGGCACGCTTGTACGCCTCGCTGACGCCTTCCGCGCCGATGATACGCCGCGGGCCAATGGTGAGGACGTTGATCCCATAAGCCCCTTGGTCCTCCACGGACACAGGTAGTACGCGGACCCCTTTTTCCAGGAGGAACCGCACGAAATCCACATCCTTGCGCGCAAGGTCGTAGGTGCCCTGCGCGTTGCGGGTCCACACGTCGGCCTTCAGGCACTTCACGCTCCGGCGCACGTCGCAGTCGGGCATGTCGCGATCCGCCACGAGCAAGGCGAGATCGACGTCGAGGAGGTTGAAATACGTGTCAAGGTGCATTTCACGGGGATCTTGCCAAGCGTCCTTCACGACGATCACCTCGCGCGTGCCGAATACGTCGTGATCCAGCATTTCTCGGATCGCCGCCGCGTTGGTCCGCAGCCCCTGGCCGATGAACGCGCGCTCACCGGCTGGGAAGAAATCACCTCCCTCCAGGCGTGCGTCCGGGCTGATCTCGTAGATGGTCTCGATGCCCATCTTGGCGAGGACGAATTTCATGACCTCGCGCTCCGCAGCCCGCTGCGGGTTTGCCATCCGGCCGAGCACCACGCCGCGGGCCGTGGTCACCATCTGATCCCGCGCGAAATAGAGGTTCATCAAGGGGTTCAGGCGGTACTCGGCCAGCATGCAGGAGCGCTGCTCGGAGGCGCCGCATTGGCCGTACCGCAACACCACGGTGGGGCGCTCGAGGACCATCCGTACCAGCGTCGTGGGGGCCATCTTCGCGAGGGTCTCGTCGAAATAGGCCCGCTGCGCTTCTTGATCCGCGGGGCCGAGGCTCGAGACGTCCAGGGTCGTCATTCGTTTCGCCAGGCCCACGAGCGCCCGGCGAGCTTCCCCATCCGGATCCTCGGTGCCGGCGAGGAGCACGTCGACCACGTGGGTCACCTTTTCCACGCCTTGGTTCTCCAGCGTCGCCACGAATTGCCGATGCTCTGCAGCCGCGCCCTCGAGGCTGAAGGTATCCTCGAACAGGGCCGCGGCAGGGTGGAGGAGCCCTAAAAACACCTCCTCTCCGGGCCTGTGCACCAGGATCTGGGCGGCCTCGTACCAGTGCGCGTCGACGCCTGCGGGCTCCGCGCGCGAGAGATGTCCGCCGAGCAGCAACGACGCGGCTGTGGCCGCGGCGATGCCGAGGGACGCCCATCGCCTGCGGAAATCGTACATCGGCGCATGACTCGTTCGCATGGCCCTGAGCGATTGCACGTGCCGTACCCAGCGAGGCCGAGCAGCGTTCCCTGGCACGGCCTCGGCGCAGCGATCGATTACGTGTCCTCGCTCGGCCTCGCGGATATCCACGCCCACGAGTCGACGTTGCTCGCCTCCGGCACCGAGCTGCTCCGGGAGATCCCGGGGCTCCGGTTGATCGGCACGACGCGGGAGAAGTCGAGCATCCTGGCATTCGTCATCGATGGGACGGACCCGCAGAAGATCGGCGCCGCCCTTGGCAGGAACGGAATCGCGGTGCGGGCGGGGCATCCTTGCATGATGGTCCGCTTGGGGCTCCCCAGCACGACGCGCGCGTCGATAAAGCTTTACACCACGAGGGAGGGGATCGATGCGCTCGCCAGGTGCCTATGCTATCGCCTCCGGACGCCAGGAAGGCCAGGCACGTCGCTGCGGTGGGAGCACCGATCCTGGCCCGTGACCAGGCGCCATTCGTCGAGCGACAGCACCCGGTCGCCCTCGAACCCCGGCGTGGTGCTGATGGCGAAGCGGTCGACCACCCGGTTGAAGTCGCTCCAGAACCGCGCGCCGTTCCCTCCGTCGGCGGCGAGGCTCACGGCATCTATGCGGATGCTGCCCCTCTCGGCGTTCGCGTTGAGGAGTGTATTGCGCAGGATCACGTTCCCCGTGCTGCCCGTCACGCGGCTCGGCGGCCGTATCCACTCCGGAATCGGGGGCCTGTTTCCAGTGGGGCAAGTCGAGGACACGGGAGCTTCGCAGCTCGCGATCTGGACCGCATGACGCGCATCGTCCGCCATCAGGATGGTATTGTCGAGGACTCGATTGCGGCGTGATCCCTCCGCCCCGTCGATTTGGTAGAGCGCCACCCCCCAGGCGTGGTTGTCGAGGAGGATGTTGCGGCGGATCAGCGAGTCCTGCACCCCGTCGAGGTTGATGGCCGCGCCCCCGCCGGCCCCATTGTCGTGGATCAGGTTGTCCTCGATGACGGCGCCCGTGACGATCCCGTCGACCACACCGCCGCGCACGCGGTACGCGGGGCTGTCGAAATTGTTGTCCGCGTTGATCTGGATGCCGGAGCGCTGGTTGCCCCACACGTGGTTGCGCCGGATGATCGGCCGATCGGCGCTGTTCGACACGTAAATGCCGTGCTCGGAGCGGGAGCGGGAGCACTCGTTGTCCTCGACCAGGAGGTCGTCCGTGAAACTCGTGAAGATGCCCCAGCGCCCATTGTCGTCAGCGCGGTTCCGCCGGAGCGTGATGTGGTCCGAGACCTGCACGAAAATGCCGGCCCCGCCGCGATGAACGGGCCCCAGCTTCGCGTCGAGCTCGGCAGGCGGCATTCCGACGACCTCGAACCCCTCGATACGCACGTGGGACGAGCCCCAGACGTACAGCCCGTGAGGCCATTTCGGCCAGGAAGTGGTGTGTGTGACGTTGAGGGGGAGGTTCTCGGGGAGCGGGCCGGGACGTACCACCCGGGCTCCGGGAGCTGCGAGAAAGACGATGGGCCGCTCACGCGTCCCTGCCTTGTTTTCCAGGCTGAACCCATCGTAATCACCGGGGGCGACGCGCACCGTGTCTCCAGCCTTTACTTGGTTCGCGGCGCGCTGGAGCGTACGAAAGGGCCGTGCCGCCGATCCGACGGCCGCGTCGTCACCGCCTGGCGCGACGTGATAGGTGGCGGCCAGGGCGGTGCTCCTCCCGAGGAGCATTGCGAGACCAGCCGCCATCGTGATCGTGCCGCGCTCCTTCATGATGTGCCCCCTTCGCAAGGTGCCCCAGCCGACCATGAGGATCGGACGTCGTGGCTGGCAAGCCGACAAGGGGCAATGTTTTTTGGTAGGGGGACGGCGTAGGGGATGGCGGGGGTGACGATTCGAGGGCCCGTTACTTATTCGATCTTCGGGTCGAAGTCATGCTGGAAGCAATCATTCTCGACGTGAACGTCATCAGCTCGCACCCGTCCTACCACGGGTGGCCTACGGTGGCGCGGAAGCGCGACGGCGAGCTCCTGGTCGTGTCATCGGCGGGGCGCGAACGACACGTCTGTCCCTTCGGTCAGGTCCACATGATCAGCAGCCGCGACGATGGTGACACATGGTCGGCCGCACAGATCCTGCTCGATGGACCGCTCGACGACCGCGACGCCGGGGTGCTCCAGACCCGGTCCGGAACGACCCTCGTCACCTGGTTCACGTCGCTTTCGTGGATGGAGCAGCTTCACCGCCAGGAGATGGGAATCACGGACTGGCTGACTCCGGCCGATCAGGCGCGGTGGCAGCTGGAACGGGAGCGGGTCGTCACGAGCCATGCCGTGCGCCGTGAAATGGGCACGTGGATGATCCGGTCTGAAGACGACGGTCGCACCTGGTCCGAGCGGTACACGACCCCGGTGAACAGCCCTCACGGTCCCATCGAGACCACGAGCGCTCGGCTGTTATACGCCGGCAACCGAATGCAGCCGCCCGAGAAATGGGAAAACGGAGCTCCGCATGGTAAGGGCGACATCGCCGTGGCGGAATCGACGGATGACGGCAGGACTTGGCACATCGTCGGCGCGGTCCCGTACGCGGACGGCCACGAGGCAGGCGATTACCACGAACCGCACCTCGTGGACGCCGGGGGCGGCCGGCTCGTGCTGCACATCCGGAACCATGGCCGGCCGTACGCCGGCGAAATCATCCAGTCCGAATCGGAGGACGGGGGGCGGACGTGGATCGCGCCGCGGTCGATCGGCGTGTGGGGATTACCGTCGCACCTGATGCGTCGGGGGGACGGCCGGTTGGTGATGACCTACGGATACCGGCGCCAACCGTATGGCAATCATGCCCGCGTCAGCGGCGACGGCGGTCGGACCTGGTCGACCCCCATGACGCTGAGTGATGACGGTACGAGCGGCGACCTGGGCTACCCGTCCACCGTGGAGCTGGGGGACGGCCGTTTGCTGACCGTGTGGTACGAGAAACCCGCGGACCGTCCTTTCGCCGTATTGCGCCAGGCACGGTGGAGCCTGGGGGAATAGGCCGTCGCAAGGCCCAAGCGAGGGGCAAGGACGAGCGAAGCGCCATCAAGCTATCGAATGTCCCCGGATCTGGACCCTCAACCACCGTACGACACGCCGCAGACCTGCGCAGGAGGGGGGCAGCCGCTTCTGTGATGTCCTGGTTGCACCGCTCACGCGACCGACAGACGAGGATAAGAATGACCAACGCGGCCTGGCGAGCTTCGTCCGAGCCGACGAAAATTTCTGCCGAGCGCGACCCAGTGGAGCCGCCGCTCGACCTCGCGTTATCGATCTCGATGCGCTCAATCGCTTGCAGCCGGGGTGACCTCGACGGTTGCCCTCGGGCGTACCAATACCTTCTGCATGATCGTGGAGTCCTTGCTCCCCTGGCCAGTGATGAGGCTGACCAGCACGGGTGAGGTCTTGGCGAGCGCGTCCTTGAGCGAGCTCCTGGAGATGGAGTCACCGACCCCGGAACGGATGTCGGAGCGCTTCGAGATATCGCGGCTCGGCAACCAGGCGGTCCTTGCCGAGAAAGAGTTGCCGTGGCGGCGCGCCCTTCGCGGCGAGTCCTTCAGCGACGAGGAGGTCTGGTACGATCAACAGACCGCCCGCCGCCTCCTGCTCCTGGTGCGCTGCCGCGCGTCGGCTGGCGAGGCGCTGCTCGCGTTCGAAAACGTCGCCGACGAGCCCTTCGCGATCCGGCTCGCCGACCTCGTGGCCAGCGTCGGCGCCGCGCTTCTCAGCACGGACGAGCCCTCGACCCTGGCCCATGGACTGCTCGACGAGGTGACCACCGCCATTCGCGCCGACGCGGTGTTTCTCATCGCCACCGAGGGCAGTGAACGTCTCAGGCTGGTCGCCTCGGTCGGGGTTCCCGAGGCATTCGCGCAAGTTTTGAATACGAATTTGGCGAACACTGTCGCAGCGCTGGCAGCCGAGACCGGCGACATCCAGGAGATCGCGCGCATCGAGGAGCTGCCGCAGGGCGCCTTCCGCGGCACCCTGCGCCTGCTCGAGCTGGGGCTCCACGCGGTGGTGGCGTTCCCCCTGAGCGCAGGGGGCGAGCTTGTCGGGGTGCTAGCGCTTGCGCGGCGGCAACCGGGGAAGCTCAGCCGGCTCGAGCGCCGCCTGCTCCGGGGCGTCGCGGGCGCCTGTGCTCTCGGGCTGCGGCAAGCCCGGCAGCGCGACGCCGAGCGCCGCGAGGCCCGAAGGCTGCGCTTGCTCCGCGACGTGGCCATGGCCATCGAGGCCGCCATGCCCCTGCACGAGCTGCTGCGCCGCCTGGTGGAGCAGGCCTGCGAGCTGACCCGGGCCCGTTATGGCGCCCTGGGTGTGCTCGACGCCGAGGGCACCGGCCTTTCCGACTTCATCTACATAGGCGTCTCCGAAAAGGTCGTCCGCGACATCGGCCACTTACCACAGGGCCGAGGGCTCTTGGGCGCGCTCATCCACGACCCGCAGCCCAGCCGGGTCGCGAACATCCACGCCGATCCGCGATCGGTCGGCTTTCCCGCGCACCACCCCGCGATGACGTCCTTCCTGGGCGTCCCGCTGCTCATCGGGCAGAAGGTATTCGGGAATTTCTACCTTTGCGACAAGGACGGTGGAGCCGAGTTCACGGAGGAGGACGAGCGTCTGGTCCGGCTCTTCGCCGCGCAATCAGCGCTGGCCATCGCCTACGCCCAGCAAGTCGAGAGCACGCAGGAGGCCCACCGCGAGATGGACCGCCTGCGAGACGATTTCGCGGCCGTCATCGCTCATGATCTCCGCAACCCCGTCGCGGCCATGATGTTGATTTTGGACAAGCTGCTCGCAAAACCCGAGGGTGATTCGGTCGTGGTGCCGGTGCAGCAACTCCAACGCTTGCGCCGACTCGGCTGCCGAATCTCGCGCATGACGCAGGACCTGCTCGACGTCTCCCGCATCGAGCTCGGGCGCCTATCGCTCGATCGCGTGCCCGTATCGCTGGAGGAGGCAACGCGCTCGCTGCTCGCCGAAATCGAGCCGACCCTCGGACAGCACCCGGTGACCCTCCATGTGGAGGGCCCTGTGCCCGAGGTCTTCGTCGATCCGGCCCGGCTGGCGCAGATCCTCACGAACCTGCTCGATAACGCCGCCAAGTACTCCCGTGCGGGCTCGCCGATCCTGGTGACCATCCGTCCGGAGGCGGGAGGCGCGGCGCTGACGGTCGAGGATCACGGCGCGGGCATCTCGGCGGCGGATCTGGGCAGGCTATTCGATCGCTTCTTTCAGGCCCCGCGGGCGCGCGAGAAGAACACGGGGCTCGGCCTGGGCCTCTACATCGCCAAGGGGCTGATGGAGGCGCACGGCGGCACCATCGCCGTAGAAAGCACGCCGGGCCAGGGCTCGCTCTTCCGGCTGTGGTTTCCGGCGGAGCAATCTGCGCAGGCGGCATAGGGCGAGCCGAGGCTGAAAAACTCTCGCCCGAGGCCGCCGCGCCGGGGCGCTGCCCCGGACCCCGCGGGGGCTATCCGCCCCTCGACCCGGACCAGGCACGGCCTGGACCGAAGGTGGAAGAACTGCGCTCCGCGCAGTTCTTCCAACGGGCCAGTTGGACCGTATTGCCAGTCGAATGGGCAGCGCGGCTGTCTTGATGGGCAGCGTTGCTCGCCAGTCTTGCCTCGGCCTGTTCGATGAACTGCGCATCGCGCAGTTCATCGACCAAAGGTCCAGCGCTTGCGCTGGTCCGGGTCCAGGGGCGGATAGCCCCGGTGGGGCCTGGGGCAACGTCCCAGCGAAACGGCTCCCAGATGAAACCAATGGCAAGCGCCGGGGGGCAGAGAACCCCCTCGGACGTGTCGTATCAGATGCGGCGCGCGACGTTCGAACCGCCGAAGATGAGTTGCTGGACCAGCGGCCGCGCGATGAAACGGGCGGGAAAGATAGGCTCGGGTGCGCTCGCCGCGTCGAGCCGCGCGCGCTGCTCGTCGGAGAGCACCACGCCGAGCGCGCCAAGATTGTCCTCTGCCTGCGCGAGCGTGCGCGCACCCATCACCGGCGCGGTCACTACCGGGTTCGAGAGCGTCCATGCGAGCGCCACCTGCGAAGCTGTTGCGCCGATCTCCTGCGCCACCGAGCGCACGACGTCGGCGATGCCCAGCGCACGATCGCTCAGCTGACCCGCGGAAGCCATGACGCCTTTGCGCGTCGCCGCCACCCCCGCTTCGCGCGAGTCCGCGACGTCCGCACGCGTGTACTTGCCCGTGAGCACGCCACCGCCGAGCGGCGACCACGGCAGCACGCCCATGCCCAGCGCCGCGGCCATCGGAATGAGCTCGTGCTCCACCGTGCGCTCGACGAGGCTGTATTCGATCTGGAGCGCGACGAAGGGCGCCCAGCCGAACCGATCCGCGAGCGTCTGCATCTGCGCGATGCGCCAGGCGGGCGTGTTGCAGATGCCGGCGTAGACGATCTTGCCCGCCCGCACGAGATCGTCGAGTCCGCGCATCACTTCTTCCGGCTGGGTGGTGAAGTCCCAGGAATGCAAATAGAAGAGATCGATGCGGTCGGTGCCGAGCTTTTGCAGGCTCTGCTCCACCGAGCGCTGCATGTTGAGCCGATGGTTACCGCCCGAGTTGGGGTTGCCCGGTTCGCGCGCCATCGTGAACTTGGTGGCGAGCACCACGCGCTCGCGCTTGTCGCGCAGGAACTCGCCGAGCAGGCGCTCGGAGGCGCCGTCCGTGTAGTTTACGGCGGTGTCCACGAAGTTGCCGCCGCGGTCGACGTAGAGGTCGAAGATGCGGCGCGACTCCGTCGCGTCCGCGCCCCAGCCCCAGTCCTGACCGAATGTCATGGTTCCCAATGCGAGCGGTGAGACGCGCAACCCGGAGCGGCCCAGCAGGCGGTATTGATCGAGCGAAGTCATCGTGTGGTCCTCCGATGAGCGGGGTCGCCCCGCCCTGTGTGCGAACAAGTTGGATCACGCGCGCCGGAAAGAGAACTTGCCGCGTTCTGGACGCCCCGGTAAGTTCCTCTAACCAATGGCCGTCGATTTGAATGGTGTCGCGGTGTTCCTGGCAGTCGCCGAGGCGAAGAGCTTCACCACCGCCTCTCGGCACCTTGGCGTCACCCGCTCCGCCGTCAGCCAGGCGATCCGGCGGATGGAAGACCGCCTCGGTATCGCATTGGTCCAGCGCACGACGCGCAGCGTGAGCCTCACGGAGGCCGGCGAAGAGCTCTACCGGCGGGTCGCGCCCGCCGTCAGCGAAGTCGGCCTCGCGCTCGATGCCACGCGCGATCGCGACGCTGCCCCTTCGGGCCTTCTGCGGCTCGCGGTGTCCTCTATCGCAGAGCGCTTCATCTCGGGTGCCCTGCTTGCGAGCTTCGTCGAGAGCCATCCCGGCATTCAGCTCGACATCACCATCACGGACGAGGAGTTCGACATCGTGGCGGAGGGCTACGACGCAGGCGTTCGCCTCGGAGAAGTCATCGAGCACGACATGATCGCCGTGCCGGTTTCAGACCATCAGCGCCAGCTCGTCGTGGGGGCGCCCTCCTACCTCGCGCGCCATCGCGCGCCGAAACACCCGACCGAGTTGTCTCGGCACTGCTGCATCGGCTGGCGCCCCTCGCCGCGCGTCGAGCCTTATCGCTGGGAGTTCGAAGAAGACGGGCGGGCGTTCGACGTGGCGGTGAATCCGCGCGTCACGACGAACGACATGTGGGTGATGATTCGCACGGCCGTTGCCGGCGGCGGGCTCACGTTCGGCATGGAGGAGACGTTTCGGCCCTATATCCAGCGCGGCGAGCTTTTGCCGCTCCTGGAACGCTACTGCCCGCCGTTTGCCGGGTTCTATCTGTATTTTCCTGATCGAAGAAACCTGGCGCCGAAGCTCCGCGCGCTGGTGAGCCACGTTCGCTACGCGACGGGTCCCTCCAAGACGCAGAAGCGCGGCTGATCTTGCGCGTCTGTCGTGGGCTTGCCGGACCTCGGGAATCCGGTGTATGAGGCGTCCGCCCGCTCGGTTCGGGCGCGCACGGAGGTTTCATGCATCGGATGATCGGGGTTCTCGGGCTCGGGCTGTCGCTCGTTGCCTGTCAGGGAGAAAAGTCCGAGGGCGGCGCGGCCGCGAGCAACTCGGCAGCGGCGGCGCCCAGCACGAAGACGGCGGGGCCGACGGGGACGCCGAAGTTCGTGCACAAGAAGGATCCCATCGATGACGAAGCCGGCCGCAAGGTCGAGACGAAGTTCGTGAAGATGGAGGGAACCGGCGACGACTCCATGCCCGTTTTCGCCATCACGAACAAGTCCGGCAAGCGGATGAAGAGCGCCCAGACCTGGATCTTCTACTACGACAAGGATGGCAAGCACCTCGACCGCTATCCGCACTCGATCATAAGGGACCTGAAGGACGGCGATACGGCCGAAGTGCCGCTCGGCCGCAAGAAGAAGGAGATCAACAAGGAAGCCACGACCTACGAGGTCGAGCTCTCGCGCATCGACTTCGACGACGGCTCGAACTGGTACAACGACGACCTCGTCCCCAACTCGCCCTCGCGCCCCAAGGGCGGCGTGCCCGCGGACGAGCTCAAAGCGCACACGGGCGAGAAGGTCACGGTCGACGTCTACGCCCTCGATTCGTTCAAGGTGCGGCTCAAGAACGAGTCCGATAAAGAGGTGAAGCGGTGCGAGGTCATGCTCTTTTACTGGGACGACAAGAACAAGCGCAAACTCGACTTCATATCGGCGGGCCTCGACGATGTGGGCCTCAAGCCGGGCGAAACCCGAGATTTCACGCTCGACGTCGAGGACTTCAAGGTCCCGCCCGAGGCCAAGATCGTGGCGGGCACGGTGCCGACGGTGACGTTCGCCGACAGCACGAAGTTCGAGAACAGGAAGCTGCGCTCCTTCGATCGCCAGCCCCCGCCCGGCTGAGGCGCAGCTCCCCTCCTTGTACAGCGTGATCCGCTAAGAAGAAGCCCGAACCGGCCCCGGCAGGACCCGCCGGAGGCTGAAAAACCCCCCCGGAGGGGCTGCGGACGGCTTCCGGGGGCTGAGAAACCCCTCTCAACCGTCGCCCGCGCCGCGTTTTTTCGTGCGCAACGTCCCGATCCCAGCCCCGGCGAACAGGAGCCCCACGGCCGAGAGCCCCAGCATGAGCCCGAGGCTCACCGACGGCGGCCTCTCGGCCCGCGCTTGGACGAGCAAGGCGTCCGTCGGCTCGGCTGGATCGTACCAGCATGGCACCCGCTTGCCCGGGAGCAGTTCGAGCTTCTTCGCCGCCGCCACGGCGTTGTCGACCTCCATCCCTTCCCAGGAGAACCCGCTCGCCACGAACGTCCCGGCTTGCCCCGGGACGTGCACCCGATAGTCGACCGAGACCCGCGTCTTCCCGGACTTCGGATTCGGATCGCCCCAGACGATGTCCTCGAGCGTGCACGTCGCTTCGGAGAACGTACGCATGCGCGCGAGCCGCTCCGCCCGCGCCTCTGCCTGGCTCCGGAGGACCCACGGCAATACGAGGAGAATGCTGCCGATCACGGTGATCATGATGGCGATTCCCGGCGAGGACCGCGACATCAGTGCACCTCGATCGGCATCTGGATGGCATACGCGTCCGGGCAATCCTCGTGCAGGATGCCCACGCGCGCCGTGACCGTGACGACCGTCCCCGGCGCGACGTCGCCCCCGATCTTCACGTACCCATCCGCGGACATCGCGTCGCAGGCGAAGATGCCATAAAACCAGAATGCGTCACCGACCTCGACGCCGGGGGTCGTGCTGGTGAAGACCACGCCCGGATAACCGAAAAAGCTCTTGCCGGCGGTCTCGATGAGGCTCGTCGAGATTGTCGCCGCTTCGCCCGCCTTCACGAGGCCGTCGCCGTCCGCGTCCTTCACCGTGGCCTGCCCGAGCGCGAGCCCCGCGATGTCCGCGCAGCTCGGCTGCACGGGCGAAGGCTCCTCCGGCCCCGGCACGCACATTCCGCCGCCGCTTCCGCTCCCGCCGCCGCCGCTTCCGCTCCCGCCAGCGCCTCCGCTTCCGCCGCCGCCCCCGCTTCCGTTTTCGGCCCCCACGATCTCGCTACCGCAGCCCCCGAAAAGCAGACACCCCACAAGCAAAAGAAGCGCTCGATGCATGCGCCGCATGATGCGGCAGTGCGCTCTCGATTTCCATCCCCGTGGCTTGACCAACCTCGCTCCTTCGACGGAAGCTCGATCCGCGATGTCCTTTGCGCCGCGCCTCCTTTCGCCCCTGCTCCTCGCCGCCCCGCTCTTCGGATGCGGCACCGCCCCACCACCGCCGCCGCTGGATCCCACCTCCCCGACCCCCTCCAAGGCGCCGCTCGAAATCGCCGGAGACGCCCCATCACCTCCGCAGGCCCACACCAAACAGATCGCCGCGGCCGATTGCAGCGCCGCCTCCGCGCCCTTGCCCGCTCCTTTCCTCGGCCCTGCGCCGCCAGGACTTGCGGCCTGGTATCGCTTCGAGGAGACCGACGGCCCCGTGCTCGACAGCTCCGGCCATGGCCATCACGGCGCCGCCACGAGCTCGGGCCTCGTTCGCGGGGCGCCTGGACGCGTGGGACGCGGGCTCTCGTTTTCCGGCGGCCATGTCCGCGTCCCTTCGTCTCCCGGCCTCGACTTCACGACCGCCGCGACCATCGAGCTCTGGGTCCGTATCGCCCCGGAGCTCAACGAGCGCCTCACCGTGGGCTCGACCGTCAGCCGCGGGACCGGCGAGAGCGACGACAACGTCACCATGCAGGCGTCCTGCGGCGGCATTCAGCTCATCTTCTCGCGAGCGTCCACAGGCACGACGAACGTGGGCAGCGATTGTGGAGTGCTCCCCGTCTGCGCGTGGACCCACGTCGCCTACGTGAACGACGGCCGCACCCTCGCGCTCTACATCAACGGCGCCCTCACCGCGACGTACAAAGGCGGCTTCCTTGGCCCGCTCCAGTCCGACCTCTTCATCGGCCGCCGCGCGCAGGGCATCTTCCCGTTCGCCGGCACGATGGACGAAATCCTCTGGTGGCGCGAGGCCCGCACCCAGGCGCAGATCTGCGGCGACGCGGGCGGGCGCTGGTCGGACGGCCGTTGCCTGCTCCGTCCTTGACAACCCCCGGATTTCCCGTTTGCCTCGACGCGTGTCGTCGGAGCCGGATCGAGAGGTATACGCGGAGGGCGGCAACTACAGCATGACCCTCGGGGACGGCGTGGCCGCGTGCCGCGTCTGGCGCCGGACCGACGTCAGCCGCGAGGTCGGCGCGGCTTATGCGCGCGAGATGGTCGGCGTGTTCCAGCGCGTCGCCCGCGAGCCCACCGCGCGCGTGCGCGGCGCCGTCATGGACCTGCGCGAGGTCACGATCGCCTGGGGCCCCACCACGGATGCCGCGCTCGGGGAGATGTTCGGCGCGCTCGAAGGGGCCTCGCGGCGGATCGCGGTGGTCTCCGCGGACGACGCCCTCCAGATGATGAGCCTCCAGAGGCTGCTCAAGGCGCACGCGCCGAAGTTCGGCCGCGTCTTCGTCATCCCCGCGGACGCCTTCCGCTGGGCCGGCTCGTTCCGTCAGGGAATCGGCTGACCGGCCTCGAAGATCGTTTCGAACGTCCGCGGCGCCCGCCGCTTGCGCACGCACCGCGTCTCGCCGCGCAAAAAACACACGGTCACGGCGCGCCGCGGGCGGTCCGTCGTGTTCGTCCCCGACCGGTGCCAGACGTCATTGTGGATGAGCATCGACTCCCCGGCGCGCGCGGGCACGAGCACGGAGCGCGCCTCGGCGTCGGCCCCGCGCGTCACCTCCGCCGGGATCACCCCGCCGAGCGGCGTCGCGAGTCCGCCGCGATGCGACCTCGGCACGATCTCCACACACCCCGCCTCGGCCGGCGCGTCGTCGAGCGCGGTCCAGATCTGCACGAGCGGCGCCCGATCGAGCCCCCAGAAGCTCCCGCCATCCTGGTGCCACGGCAGCGCCGTCCCCGCCCGCGCCGCCTTGTTGAAAAGAACGGCGCGATACAGCGTGACAGACCCGTCGGTCATGGCCCGCGTGATCCGCTCGAAGAGCGTATTGCCGAGGAAAGCTCGAAAGATGGGATCCTTCTCCAGCTTTTCGAGCTTCCGATAATGGATCGAGGGCCCGATCCACCCTTTCCCATGCTGGAGATCCTCGTACCGCCCGCTCTCCGCGTCGTGCTGGAAAAACAGCCCTTCGTGCACGACGCGCCCGAGCATGAGGTCATCGGCCCGCGCGGCGAGCGAGGTGATGCCTTCGTCCGAGAGCACGCGCCCGAGCCGCGCGAACCCGACCTCCGCGAGCTCGGCGAGGGCCGCGTCCACAGAGGCCGCCGAGGCTTCCGGCGCGAGGAAATTCATCGCGCGTAGCTCGCGTCGGTGCCCTGGAAATCGCGGTAGAGCTGATCGACGCGCTGCCGCGCCTCGGCGGGCAGCTCCTTCGCGCAGGCGTCGATCGCGGCGTCGAGGTGCGCGATCGACCCGGGCCCGACGAGGATCGAATCGACGCCCGGCGTCCCCGCGACGTAAGCGTAGGCGAGCTCGACGAGCGTCATCCCGTGGCTCTCGGCGACGTCACGATACGCGGAGGCGAGCTCGAAAAACCGATCGGTCCAGTACCTTCGCTGATACAGCGGGTTCTTCTCGAAGCGCGACCCCTTCGTCGGCTCGGTCGAGGGCGCGTGCTTGCCCGAGAGCAAGCCGCCCGCGAGCGGATTGTACACGGTCGAGTGCAGCCCGTACTTCTTCGTGAACCGGAAATACTCGATATCGAGCTGCCGGATGAGCACGTTGTAGAGCACCTGCGACATCACGGGCCTCGGCATGCCGCGCTGCTCGGCGAGGTGGAACATCTCGAGCACCTGCCAGGAGGCGTAATTCGACACGGCCCACGCTCGGATCTTCCCGGACGCGAGCAGCGTCTGCACGGCGTCGAGCGTCTCCTCGATGGGCGTCGCGGGATCCGGGACGTGGAGGTAATACACGTCGACGAACTCCATCCCGAGCCGCGCGAGGCTCTCGTCGACGGCGGCGAGCACCCGCGCTCGGGAGAGCCCCTCGGGCTTGCCGGCGGTCCGCCCGAACCCGACCTTCGTCGCGACGAGGGCCTGGTCGCGCCGCCCGGCGAGCGCCTTGCCCAGGATCCGCTCGGAGTTCCCATCGACGTAGGCGTTCGCCGTATCGAAGAGAATGAGGCCGCGATCGAGCGCGTGATGCACGAGCCGGATGCTCTCGTCTTCGGGCGTACGCTTGCCGAAGTTCATGGTGCCGACGGCGAGCAGGGGTTTTTCCGACGGGTCACGCGGGCGGGTCCAGGGCGAGACGAGGGAGGACATGGGCGGGAGGCGTAGCGCAGAGGGGGCAGGCCCGGCAAGCGGGAGTGGACGAAGGTTGCCCGCGGCGGGCTCCGTGGGCCATCATCCGGGACGCCGATGATCACCTCCGTTCGCCTCCAGAACTTCAAGGCCCACCGGGACACGACGGTCGAGCTGGGACGGTTTACCGTGCTGGTGGGACCGAATGGGAGCGGGAAGACGAGTGTGCTGCAGGCCCTGCAGCGCACGCTCGCACTTCAGTACACAGCGGTCCAAAGTGTCTTTTATGGGCCGTACGATCCGGCGGACATTGTGAGCCAACGAGATCGGGACGCGTCGATCATAGTAGACATCAGTGGACCCCGCTTTGAAATAAATGTCGAGTTCCGCCGGGAACCGGATCGCGTGCCTGAGAAGTGGGCGGCGACGCTGCTCTGGTCAATCGATGGTCGTGTCGAGAAATCAGAAAATGCGTGGAACAGATACATCGACCTTGTTGAAGCAGCAGTGTCCAGCAGCATCATCGGCACAGCGGCACTCTATCATTTTGACGCTGATAGGATTGCCTCAGCCGCTCACTCTGCGTCCGAACGGCCAAGCGTGGCAGCCGACGGCTCGAACACCGCGGAGGTCCTTGCCGCGATGAAGCTCGACCAGGATGAGATCTTCGAGCGCATACAGGACGCGCTACGGCGCGTCGTTCCCAACGTCGAGCGCATCCGTGTCCGCCGCGCAGTGGTTGTTGACGAGTTCACCGGAAACAACGTCATGGGGCACAAGATCTATCTTGATTTCCGCGGAGCTCCGAGCGTCCCGGCACACGCCGCCAGCGAAGGAACCCTCATCACCCTGGCCCTTTTAACGGTACTGCACAGCCCCAACCGCCCTCGCCTGGTTTTGCTCGACGACATCGATCAATCCCTGCACCCTCGTGCCCAAATCGAGCTTGTCCGCCAGATCAAACGCCTTCTCGACGAGATGCCCGATCTCCAGATCGTCGCGACCACGCATTCGCCGTACATCCTCGACGAGCTCGACCCGAAGGACGTCCACGTCTTCGCCCTCAAGAACGACGGGACCGTCGCCCACAAGCGCCTCTCCGACCATCAAGAGGCTGCTTCGGGGGTCCTGACCTCTGGCCAGATCTGGAGCCTCGATCCCGAGGAGGAGTGGGTCGCATCCGAGGAGAAGGCGTGACCGTCCTCGTCACGTTTTGCGAAGCTTCGGCGGACTTTCGCGCCATCGAGATCCTCGTGGATCGAGTGCTGCGCGAAGAGGGCCCCGACTGGCTGGCGGACAACTACGACACGATGAAGGAACGCGAAGCGTTCCGCACCTTCAAAGGCGAGTCCGGCGATCGACCCTTTTACGACGTTCACGACGTGCCGAGGCACTTCGCCAAGCTCGAAAAAGACACGGGCAAAAAGGTCCTCGTCCCTCACGCGAGCTTCGATGGTCGACGCTTGCCCAAGGCCATGCAGGTGTACACCATCCTGTACCTGGCCCGCGCTCTCTCGAAAATCGAACGCGTCGACGCGCTGCTCATCGTCGTCGACATGGACAAGCATGGCGCAGGAGGCCGAGAGGGCATGGACAAAGCCCGGTCCGCAACCTTCGTCAGCAAACCGTTTCGCATCGCCATCGGCTGCCCCAATCCGAACCGCGAAGCCTGGATCCTCGCAGGATTCGTCCCCACCAGGCCGGAGGAACGCAAGGCGCTCGACGAGCTACGCAAAAAGCTCGCCTTCTCGCTCCCCGACGAACCCCACCGAATCCGCGAAGCCGGAGACCCCCACAAGGTCATCGAGCAGCTCACGAACGACGACCCCACCCGCGAAGACCGCTGCCTCGAAGAACCCCCGCTCGAAACCCTCGCGACCCGCGGCAAGGACGCCGGCCTCGCCGACTTCCTGAACGAGCTCCGCCGCGAAATCCTCCCCCTCTACAGCCGCCCCGCCTGATCGCGCCGCGCCCCCAGCACCTCAGCGCCCGCCCGGCCCCCGCACCCCTGGCACCCCCACCCCCCGCCGCGGCTCCCCCCGCCGCCACAAGTCCGGCGGATACACCCGGTCCCACCAATCCGGCGCCGCGCACCGGATCCGCAGGCAGATCGGCAAACACCGTCCCCGCGCGCACGTCCGCCTGCACAGCTCGCAAATCCCCTGCGTGAAGAGCGCATCCGACGCCTCGTCGAGCACCTCGCCCTCCGCATCGACGTCTTCCGCATCCTCCGCGCGAGCCTCGCTCCCCGCGCCGACCACCATCGCTCCCATCACGCAGGCCAGCAACCACGGACCCATTCTCATCGTGCACCTCCCCTCGAATTTCCTGGGGCCCGGCCGGCCAGCGTCAACCGCGCGCTACTGCCACTTGTGCTCGACGATGCTCGCTTTCCACGTGCCGTCCTCGAACCAGTGCCGCTCCTTTGCCGTCACGAAGGTTCCCATGGCCGAGCGATTCACGACGAGCACGGGAGGACGGCCCGGCGGGGTCTCGATCTGCGAGCTCTCGTAACAGCCGTGCGTGACCGGCTTGACCTTCAGCATCGCCCCGACGCCGGGCGTGCCCGCGGCGGGCCGACGCTCCACCACGCGCCCCTCGTGCGGCGCGAGGCGACCGTCCTGGATGCGCCAGAAGGCGTGCCCGTCGCCGCACCAGCAGCTCGCGAGGCATCGAACGCGCTCGATCGTCTCGATCAGCACCGCCCCCGGGCCCATCGTTCGCAGCTCGACGTCGAGCTCCGGCCAGAAGCGCTCGACCTGCAGCGTGGTGCCCTTCTCGTCGATCAGCTCCACCCGGCTCTGGAGCAAATCGCAGGGCGGCAGGACGGGGTGCGTGCCGGTGCGCGCGGCCCCGGGCCGCGTGAGACGTGAATCCTCGAGCACGCGCAGCTTGCCCGCGCCGCCGTGCGCCCCGAGGTCGACGGGGAACGTCCGCCAGGTGGCATAAAGCCGGGTATCGGGCGAGGGAATCGGCGGGGGTTTTTCGGGGTCGCAGTAGTGTGATTCGGCCGTGTCCGTGCCCGCGTCCGGAGGGTCGGCGCTCGGCGGAGGCGCGGGGGACGGCGCGGGCGTCACGACCGCCGAAGGCGGGCTGCTCGGCGCGCTCGGGACGGCGTCGTCAGGCGTCGATCTCGACGCGTCCTCGTGCGTGCAGGCCACGAGCAACGTGGCGAGAAGAAGCGCGCGTGTGTCCCACGAACCCGCGAACAGCATCCCGCTCGCGACGCCGAGGCCCCGGCGCTTATTCCTGGGAGCGCTCGAACCTCTCGGCCTCATCATTGCATCGTCCCTCGACATGTCCCCGTTGGCTCCAGTGCTCGTGTTGCTCTCCGCCGCCGCCGTGCTCCTCTCGCACGGTCATACCCTTGCCTATGCGCCGGACGACGGGTGCGGCCAAGATGACATGCACGTCTATTTCTCGGGTCCTCTCCCCCAGCGATTCGATTTGCTCCTCGATGGCAAGCCCTGCGTCTCGGTTTTTTCGTCGGGAGGACGATGCACGATCACAGCCACGCCCCAGTCAGCATGTTACGAGATGGGGGACCTCACGCTCGTTCCAAGCGGCTGCTTCGAAGAGGAGGGCGAGCAGCACGTGTCCTTCCATGTTCGCCCCGGGCATCGACCACGTCTAGGCGTGCCCTTCACGATGGTGGCGCGCATCTGGACCAGGGCGGGCGTCAGGGTGCGCCAGGGCAGAACCTCCATGGACTTCTGGGTCCCGCAGTTTTCGGATGAGCGGTGTTACTACGGCGTCGCGCACTTCTGATTTTTGGTTGACCCGTCCGCGCCGAGACGAGCGAGGATACCCGCCATGTCCTCCCCTCGCCTCTACGACGACCTCGCGTGGGTCTGGCCCTTCGTCAGCCCGCCCGAAGAATACCCCGAGGAGGTCGCGACCTTCCGCCGCCGCTTCCAGCAAAAAGGCATCCCCGACGGCGCCACCGTCCTGCACCTCGGCTCCGGCGGGGGCTCGATCGACGTGCACTTGAAGCAACATTACCAGGTCACCGGCGTCGACCTCAGCGCGCCCATGCGCGCCCACGCGGCGCGGCTGAACCCCGAGGTCGAATACTTCCCCGGCGACATCCGCGACGTGCGCCTCGGCCGCACCTTCGACGCCGTCCTCCTGCACGACGCCTCCGCGTACATGACGTCGCTCGACGAGCTCCTCGCGGCCTATCGCACCGCCGCCGCCCACCTCCGGCCGGGCGGCGTGATGGTCACGCTCCCCGAGGAAATCCGCTCGTGTTTCGAGCAAAACCGCACCACGTGCTCCTCGTACACCCGCGGGGATCGCACGGTCTCCACGATGTACGTCGACCACGACCCCGACGAGACCGACACCTGGTTCGAGAGCACCTTCGTCTTCTGGATCCGCGAGGGAAACCGCGTCACCGTCGAGACCGACACCCATCGCGTCGGCCTCTATCATCTCGACGACATGCTCGCGGCGATGCGAGAGGCCGGATTCGAGCCCGAGGTCTCCCGATGGGAGCTCGCGGACCTCGAGGACGAGGATCGACCGCTCGTGACAGCGATCAAGCGGGGTTAGCGTCTCTTTTTGGGGACGCCGCGCTGGGGCGTTGCCCCAGGCCCCACCAGGGGCTGTCCGCCCCTGGACCCGGACCAGCGCAAGCGCTGGACCCGGGGTCGATGAACTGCGCATCGCGCAGTTCATCGAACAGCCGAGGCAAGACCGGCGAGCGCCCCTGCCACTGAAGACAGCAGCCCTGCCGTTTCAAGCGGCAACGCCTTCCCGCGGGCCCGTTGGAAGAACTGCGCATCGCGCAGTTCTTCCACCCTCGGTCCAGGCCGTGCCTGGTCCGGGTGCAGGGGCGGATAGCCCCTGCCGGGGTCCGGGGCAGCGCCCCGGCGCGGCGGCCCCAAGCGAACCTCCGGCGCCCGTCAGAACACGCCGAGCAATCCGATCTGCGTGTAGAGCGCCGTGAGCCCGATGGTTTCGCCCTCGTCGTCGGTGCCGTTGTCGAGGATCCTGTAGTTGCCCGAAATGCCTGTCACGAGGCTCATGGCCACGTGCGGATGGACCCAGTACCGCACGCCTGGCGCCGCGCGCCACCTCACGCGCAGGCGCAGCTCGTCGTCGACCGGCGTCGGCAGCGGGTTCGGGTCGGGGTCCGTCGTCGTCACCGAATCCCACGTCCCGAGGCCCACCGACACTGCGCCGAAGAGCTCTGCCCGGAGGTCTTTGGACCTTGCGATCGCCACCTGGAGCTCTGGCGCCACGATGAACGAATACATGCGCCTCGTCCGCTCGCCCGTGACGGGGTTGCCGGTGCTGGGATCCGTGACCGTGAAGTCCTCGGACTCGCTCCAGTTCGTGAAGTCGAATCCGACGCCGAACACGAACCGATCGTACTTGTACCCGAAGGACAGCCCTCCCTCGAAGGACGGGAATCCATCGACGGCGCCGTCGAGCATGAGCGGCGTGACCACGAGGCTCGTCTGGAGCGCGAAGCCGCTGTTCACGGGCCGGCCCGTGGACTCGGGTTCCGTCTGCGCGGCCGCGACCGAGGCCATGAAGAGCCCCGAGAGGGAAACTGCAACGGCAAGCGTGGTTCGAAGCTGCGTCGGCATGGTGGTGTCTCCGGCAAGGAAGACGTCACCTTTACCACGGAACCTTCCCACCCCGTAAATACCTCGCGCCTTCGCGCCGTGGTGAGGCGCCCTCGACGAGCGTCGGCCGTTCCTCGCAACCTTGATCAGCGACCCCTGACGCTCGTCAGCCATCGCTGGCAACTTTGATCAGCGACCCGTGACGCTCGTCAGCCATCGCTGGCCAATCCTGATCAGCGCCCCCTGACGCACGTCAACCACCGCTGGCAACCTTGATCAGCGCCCCCTGACGCACGTCAACCACCGCTGGCCATCCTGATCAGCGACCCTCGACGCTCGTCAACCGTCGCTCTCAACCTTGATCAGCGACCCGTGACGCCCATCGACGGGCGCTGATCACAAAAAAGCCCCCTCGCCGGCTTGCGGAGAGGGGGCTTGGCTTTGGGGGAAAGGGGCGACGCGCTCAGCCCCGCAGGTTCTTCGTGACGAAATCCCAGTTCACGAGCTTCGCCATGAACGTCTCGATGTACTTGGGACGCAGGTTCCGGTAGTCGATGTAATAGGCGTGCTCCCACACGTCGATCGTCAGGAGCGCCTTCTGGCCGTGCTTCATCGGCAGGTCCGCGTTGCCCGTCTTCGTCACGGCGAGCTTGCCGTCCTTCTCGACGAGCCACGCCCAGCCCGAGCCGAACTGCGTCGCGGCCGCGTTCGCGAACTCCTCCTTGAACTTCTCGAACGAGCCGAAGTCCCGCTTGATCGCGTCGGCGAGATCGCCCGTCGGCTCGCCGCCGCCATTCGGCTTCATGCAGTGCCAGTAGAACGTGTGGTTCCAAACCTGGGCTGCGTTGTTGAAGACGCCGCCGTCCGAGCGGAGGATGATCTCCTCCAGCGACAGCGACGCCTCGGGCTTGCCGTCGATGAGCTTGTTGAGGTTCGTGACGTAGGCGTTGTGGTGCTTGCCGTGGTGGTATTCGAGCGTCTCGGCGCTGATGTGCGGCGCGAGGGCATCCTTCGCATACGGGAGATCGGGGAGCGTGAAGGCCATGGTCGCGTTTCCTCGTGAAGTCTCGTGGTTCACTGTTTGCCGGCTGGGTGCCCGGCAGGCGGCGAGACTCTACCGATCGGGGAGGCCCCGGGGAAGTCAGAGAGTTCGGAAGGGCCGAACTTTCATCACCGTCGCCCCGGACACACTCGCGTTGCCCCCGTACACAGCGGATCGTCCACGAGCTCCGCCGACGATCGCTGGTAGCGCGCGCGAACGACGTCCTCGACCGACACGAAGCGCATCCCTCGCCGCCGGGCCTCGGCGATGAGGGCCGCGAGCCCCGCGGCCGTCTCGGCCTGGGTGCTGTGGAGCAGGACGACGCCGTAGTAGCCACGATCGAGCTGCCTCTGGGCGGACGCGGCGACGCAGAGGCCCGCGCCCGAAGGACAGGCTCGCTCCGTCGGCGTGATGCTCCACCCGACATGGACCGCGTGCCGCGCGACGATCGGGGCCACCTTGCGGAAGGTCGGTCCCCACCGATTCCCGGTATAGGGATCGCCGAAAGGCGCCCGGAAGAGCGTGAGGCGCGGCGCCTCGCTGCCGAGGATCTCCCGCACGACGATCTCGACGCCTGCGATTTCTTCCTCGATCCTTTCCGGTGACAATCGGGAGATCCGCATGTGCCGTGCCGTGTGGTTCGCCAGGATGTGACCGTCCTCCACGATGCGCCGCACGATGTCGCGCGCGGCCTCGTTTCTGCGGAGGGAGGTCCAGCTCTCGGCGTTGATGAAGAAGGTGGCCGGGACGCTCTCTCGCGCGAGGACGTCGAGCACTTTGGGGGTATTCACGAGATCCGGGCCGTCATCGAAGGTCAATGCGAGCGTATTGCTCGGGAGGTACGCCGGTTGCCTCTCGAACGGGATCTCCGGAAACGGGGGGCACGCGGCGAGGCTCTCCGCGGGAATGGATGGGTCCGCGGCCGCGGAGAGCCCCGCGAGGAAGGAGATGGCCCCCGCGATGGAACCGAGGGTATACACCGCCGCTGCGCGGTCCATGAACGACGCCTCCCATCGGCGCGGGCGGCGTTCGGCGCAGCGCCAATGGCGATCCCGTGAGGCGAGCGGGCTCGACCGTCAACGGCGCGTCGCCCTGCGCCGCGGCTCTCGCCTCCTATCGCGAGGGCGAGCCGATCGCCCCGTGAAACCGGGCCGGGCGGAGCGGCGACATTCTGCGCTTGCCCAAGTCCCCCGCTCCTCCTACGTTCCCGGTCCGTGAACGAGCTCGTCCGCTTCGCGCTCACGGCGTATTACCCACGCGTGGACGATCTCCCCGGCCTCGCCGAGCTCGGCTTGGACGCGAAGATCCAGCGCCTCCGCCGTGAATCCACCCTCCTCTTCTGGACCGGCATCGTCGCCGCCAGCGTGGCCTTTCAGCTCGCGCCGCTCCTCACGATTCGAAAGCCCCTCCTCGCGAGCTGGCTCTCGGCCGAGGACCTCGACCAGCACGCCCACAAGATGGCGTCGCACCCGGCGTACCTCGTCCGGCAGGTGACGTTCCTGATCAAGCTCGTGGGCGGCATCTTCTGGGGTCAATCGCCCGAGATCCGCACCTTCCTCGACCTCACCCCGTACCCCGAAGATCCCGGCACCCGCCGCCTCGAAGCGTTCGTCCCGCGGCAAGGGCCGCTGCCCGGCGGATCACCGGAACGACTCCTCTCGCTCGGCAAGAAAGAGCGCGAGCGCGGGCGCGACAAGGACCGCGGCAAGGGACTCCAAGCATGACGACCGCCCTTCACACCGCACCGAAACAGCTCTCGGACACGGCGCGGGGCCGCCACGCGACGTTCACCTCGTTCGCGCAGCCAGGCCTCGAAGCCGAGGTCGACTTCGTGGTCGTCGGCAGCGGCGCGGGCGGCGCGGCCGCGGCCGTCGTGCTCGCGCGAGGCGGCTACCGCGTCGCCGTCGTCGAGGCCGGGCCGTGGCGCGCGCCCGAGGACTATCCCTGGACCACGTACGGCACGATCCGCGATCTCTTCCCCGACTGGGGCTCGCTCGTCACGCAGAGCCGCGCGCTCTGGCCGATCGTGCAGGCCTCCTGCGTCGGCGGCTCCACGGTGGTGAACAGCGCCATCGTGGTGCGCACGCCGGGCGACGTGTTCACGCGCTGGGAGCGCGAGTACGGGATCGACGGGCGCGCGCTCGAGAAGCGCGTCTGGGAGCACCAGGATCGGATCGAGAGCGAGCTCTCGGCGACGGTGGTCCCGCCCGACGCGCGCGGGCTGATCAACACGCTGGCGATGGATGCAGCGGAGAAGCTCGGCTGGTCGTCGCATTACATGGTGCGGTACGCGAAGGACTGCGAAGGCTCGGGGCAGTGCTTGCAGGGTTGCCGCAAGGGCCGCAAGCAGAGCACGAACGTCAACTACATCCCCGAGGTGCTGGAGCGCGGCGGCTACGTGCTCTCGACCGCGCCCGTCAAGGACCTGCTCTTCGACGGGCGGCGCGTGATGGGCGTGACGGGCCGCTTCCAGGATCCGGAGACGCGCAAGTTCGGAGCGCGGTTCACGGTCCGCGCGCGCAAGGCGGTGTTCGTGGCCGCGTCCGCGACGCAGACGCCGGTGCTGCTCGCGAAGAGCGGCATCAAGAGCCGCGCGCTCGGCACGCTGTTCCGAGCGCACCCGGGCACGGGCGTGTTCGGCGTGTACGACGATCCGGTCGATCAGAACATCGGCGCGACGCAGGGCTGGGCCTCGACGGCGTTCCGGCAAGATCCGGGCTTGAAGCTCGAGACGCTCGCCATTCCGCCAGAAATGGTGGCGGGGCGGCTGCCCGGCGGCGGGACGGAGCTCATCCGGCGGTTCCGCGAGTACCGGCACGTGGCGATGTGGGTGGCGGCCGTGCGCGCGGAGTCCGTGGGCACGGTGAAGCCAAGCCTGTTCGGCGGCCCGGTGGTGAAATACCAGCTCGACGAGGCCGACATGCGCAAGCTGCGCAAGGGGCTGGCGATGGTGACGCGGATGCATTTCGAGGCCGGCGCGCGCGAGGTGATCCCGGGGATCTACGGGCTGCCGTACAAGATCGGCCCGGACCAGATTCACCTGATCGAGGAGGGACCGACGGATCCACGCTGCTACGTCGCCATCCTGTCACACCTCTTCGGCGGCTGCCCGATGAGCGCCGATCCACGGCAAGGCGTGGTCGACGAGCGCGGCAAGGTGCACGGCTACGAGGGGCTCTACGTCGCAGACGCGTCGGCGATCCCGACGACGATCGGCGTGAACCCGCAGCACACGATCATGGCGCTCGCGTCGGTGTGGGCAGAGAACCTGGTGTAAAGGGAGCCGTCGCGCTGGGGCGTTGCCCCAGGCCCCACCAGGGGCTATCCGCCCCTGGACCCGGACCAGCGCAAGCGCTGGACCCGGGGTCGATGAACTGCGCGATGCGCAGTTCATCGAACAGGCAAGGTCAAGACCAGCCACGACCCTGCCAACCAAGACCGCCGTGACCGGCAACGCCGTCCCTGGTCTTCCAACGGGCCCGTTGGAAGAACTGCGCGGAGCGCAGTTCTTCCATCACGAGTCCAGGGCTTGCCCTGGTCCGGGTCGAGGGGCGGATAGCCCCCGCGGGGTCCGGGGCGGCGCCCCGGCGCGGCGGCCCCCAAAAAACATCCCTCCTCAGCTAGAACGAACCCGCGATCCCGCCCGGCCCGATCGACACCGTCAGCGTCTTCCCGGGCTCCGGCGCGGGTTTCTTCGGCCCGCTCTTCGCGAGCACCATCCCGGGCACCATCATCAAGAAGCCGAGTCCGGCAATCCCGAGCCCTGCGAGCGACAGCGCGGCGCGCGCGCCGCCGTCGAGATCCTTCGTCAGGCCGAGCGCGCTCGTCACCACGCCGCTCACGAAGATTGGCGTCCCCGTCCCGAGGAGCACGCCGCCTGCGACCCGATCGCGCACGAGGTAATCGTCGTACGAGGCCTGGATCTCGGTGATCTCGGCGAGCGGGATCTCGCGCGCGTCGTCGCGCGTGCGCACGACGAGCCGGTCGCCGCGCACCAACGAGCGAATCGGCGCGGGATACACGAGCGGCGCGCCCTCCTTGCGCTGGACCGTGACGGTCTCGAGGTGGCCGTAGACGACCTTCCGCGCGCCGCTCTTCGTGGTGACCGTGGGAAAGGGGCCGGAAGGGCCCGGCGAGCTGTTGGAGAGCGCCGGCAGCTCTGCGGGCGCGACCGTGACTTGGCTCGTGCACGCGGCGAGCCCGAGCGAGCTCGAGAGCGCCAGAGCCACCGTCATCGCCTTCGTTCGCGCCTGGGACATCATCCTCCCCGAGCGCGATGCTTTCATGGCCTGCTTCCGCCGGCAAGAAAGCTCGCGCTCGGGGCAAGGTCCCGTCTCACCCTGTGGGCCGCACCTCTGGGATGGGCACCCGTCCGATCGCGTAAGGCAGGATCCGCGCGATGTTGCGCGCGTCGTCGATGCCTCGATGATGCGTCCCGAGGAGCGGAAGCCCGAGGCGCTCGAGCGCGCTCGACATCCCGTACCGCGTCGTCTCTCCGAGGGCCGCGGAGAAGCGCTTCTTGATGTTCATGTGCCCTCGAAGCGGCAGCGGCACGCCCCAGCGGTTCGCGTCGATCTCGAACTGCTTGCGGTCGTAATCGCCCCACGAGCCGAAGAGCGCGTCCCTTTCGCCGACGAAGCGCCCGAGCGCCTCGAGCGCCGCCGGAAACGTGGGCGCGCCGTCGACGTCCGCTTGCGTGATCGTCGTGAGCTTCTTGCAGAACTCCGTAAGCGTCGGCCGGATGACCGGGCGCACGAAGGTCGCGAATTCGCCTACCGGTTCGAGCGTCGCGCCGTCCACGAGGACCGCTCCGATCTCGATGATCTCCATGATCTTCTCGGGGATGCGCCCCTCCTCGTCGCAAGTCGCTTCCAGATCGATCACCAGGAAAAATGCAGGATCCTTCGTCATCGCCGTTCTCCTTGTTGCTTGTTGCGGAACCTTGATACGCTCGCCGCGACGAAAATGCCCGGACACGAACCCGGACACGCAGCTCCGGCAGGCTTTTCCTGGGAGGATTACGTCGCCTGGCTCGTCGCGCAGCACGGCTCGCTCACGGCGGTGGCCGAGCGACTCTCGTCCCTGCGCGGCTACGAGGACGACGTCTACTCGATCGAGCGCGCCTTGCGCCGGCTGCGCACACGCGGGCAGCGTGACGGCGGGACCTGGGGGGCGCGCGCGCTCTCGGCCTTCGGGCTGCCGGACGCGCTCACCGAACGGGCGCGCTGGATGGGCGCGTATCACTCGCGCTTCACGGATCTGCCCCTGCCCCTCGCCCAGGACCTCTTGCGCCTCTGGGACCGGCCTCCGGTGAGCGAAGACCCGACCTCGCACGTCTTCCTCGCCCTCGCGCACGCCACGTGCGTGCTGCGCGCCGACGACCGCGACGCCGCACGCACGCACCTCGCCCGCATCCGCCCGCTGCTCGGAAAAGCGCCGCCCGAGGCGCGGATCGAGGCGATGCTCACGGAGGCCTTCGTCGCGAGCCGGGAGGACGTCGCGCGTGTGCCCGGCCTGCTCGACGAGATCGAGCCGCTCTTCGAGCTGCCGATGCCCGCCTACGACCACGCCTGCCTGTTCGCGCGGTGGATCGATCAACGCGCGTTCGAGCGGAACCGCGCGTGGGGCGGCAAGCAGCCGGATCCGGCGGCCGCGGAGGCGCTCTACCGGCTCGTCCCGGAAGAAGGGCCGGCGTTCGCGCGTGCGCGGCGGGCGAACGGGCTCGCCTACGCGCGCTGGAAGCAAGGTTTTCCCGAGGAGGGCGCGGCGCTCGCGCGGGAGGCGTGCAGGCACGCGGGCGACGGCGGGCACATGCGGATGCGCGCGATGGCGCTCAACATGTTGGCGCGGATCGTGGGCGGCGAGGAAGGCGCGGACGCGCGGCGGCGGGCGATGGCGATCGCGAACGAGCTCGAGGACGAGGTGCTCCGGCTCCGGTTCGAGCGACGGATGGGGACCAAGGCGGCAGGCTGATCAGGCCGCAGCCTGCTCGCTCTTCTCCGCCACCGCGGGCACGCCCGGCAGCGGCTTCTGATCGTCGCGCAGCTTCTCCACGAACACCTGGTGCACCTCGGCGGCGTGCTCGCGCGCCGTCTCCGCGCGCCAGCCGGACGTATCCATCGCCGGCAGGACCTCGATGTCCACCGTGGTGGGCTGCACGAAGAGCGTGTGCTTCACCCAGTTCTTGTGCACGCCGTGGAGGACGACCGGCACCACGGGCAGGCCCGTGGCGATGGCGAGGTGCACGAACCCGAGCTTGAGCGGCCGGAGCCGGCCGTCGCGGCTGCGCGTGCCTTCCGGCATGATCCAGATGGAAAGCCCGTGCTTTTTCACCGTCCTCGCGATGCCGGACATCGCCGCGATGGCCGATCCCTTGTTCGCCCGATCGAGCCAGAGGTGCCCCGACAGGAGGTAAAGCTGGCCGAAGAAGGGAATCCGGAGGACCTCTTTCTTCATCACGCCGCACCCGCCCACCGGGCAGAGCCAGATCGATAGGAACGCGTCGAGCGTCGAGGTGTGATTCGCGACGTAAATGGCGGGGTGATGCTTGCCGATGCGCTCGCCGTTGTGGAGGACGGGCGTGACGCCGGCGATTCGCGTGATCGAATAGCCGATGATCTTGCCGTAATAGTTGCAGAGCTTGATGCGCAGGATCCGGAACGGCAGGAGGAAGAGCGCGATCACGATGGTCAAGGTGGACGCCACCGCGACCAGGCTGAATCCAAGGACGAAACGAGCAGCCGACGAGAGCGCGGCAAAGGTCGTTCGCCCCGACGAGGCGTCTTGGTCCGACATGAAGAAGCGGATCTCCGAAAGGGAAACGTCCGCACCGTACCACGAACCAACGTTAGGATTGCGTCATGATCACGTCCGAGGCCGTCGAGCGAGCGCTGCACGAGCTGTTCATCGCCACCCCGAACACGAAGCTCAGGCGTGAAGACCGCAAAAAGTCGGTGGAGGTTGCCGCGTTGCTCGGCGAAATCGAGCGGCACCGCAAAGATGCCCTCCTCGTGGACGCGGCCGCAGGCAAGGCGTACGTGGGGCTCGTCGGCGCCGCGCTGCTCGGGTTCTCCCGCATCCACGTGATCGAGCGGAAAGCGACGCGGATCGCAGCGTGCGAGGCGGCCGCCGCGCGGCTCGGCAAGAGGATCGAGCTCGGGCTCGCAGCGGGCGACGTGGGCGATGCGGCATGCTGGCCCGAGGCGCCAGATGTGGTGGTGGCGCTGCACGCGTGCGGTGCGGCGTCAGATGCGATCCTCGACGCGGCGAGCCGGGCGGGCGCCAAATGGCTGTACGTGGTCCCGTGCTGTTATGCGGCGAGCGTGCCGTTCGCCGCAGCAGCCGAGGCGAAAGCCGACGCGCTCGGGATACCGCGGCAAGCCGAGGTGCGGCGGCGGTTCGTGATGTCGCTCGTCGATGCGGAGCGGACGTTGCGCCTCGAAGCGGCAGGCTACGAGGTGACGATCACGGCCTTCGTCCCACCCACGGTGACGCCGCACAACCAGCTCTTCCGCGCACGGCGCGTCCGCGAGCCCAGCCGCATGCGCGAGGCGGCGGCGCGGCTCGCCAGGATCAGAGGAGCGTAGCGCCGGGGTTTCACCCCGGACCCCGACCAGGGGTTGTCCACCCCTGGACCCGGACCAGCGCAAGCGCTGGACCCGGGGTCGATGAACTGCGCGATGCGCAGTTCATCGAACAGGCCGAGG
>NZ_JASBQE010000256.1 GCF_029960785.1 Polyangium sp. 15x6 | reverse complement strand
GCACCGCCGCTGCCGCCGCTGCCGCCAGTGCCCCCGGTGCCGCCGCTGCCGCCAGTGCCCCCGGTGCCGCCCGCGCCGCCGCTGCCGCCGGCGCCGGAGCCGCTCGTGTTCGAGCCGCCGTCACTGCAGGCGGCAAGGAGGATGGTGGTGGTGATCAAGCCCAAGGAAATCGCGCGTTTCAGCATGGGGGGCATGCTAGCGGATTCGGGGCGGGCGAGGTGACGGAAAGAGGTCTCGCGAGAGGACGAGGGCAACGCGCCCGTGCTCTCAAAGGCGTCGATACCACCTGCAATCGTATGCCATACCTGCAATCGTATGCATGCTATTGGTGGACCGCCTCGCGGTGTCCGCTCGAATTCATCCCTCGGACACCTTGCGATCGGTTCAAGCTATTTTGCTATCGTCATGTATACTTGTAGACGGACGACCATGGAACGCCGCAGCCCTGCGGTTCGATGAGCGAGGGTGACGCACGGATGGGTCCGCAGGGCACGAGGCGCTCCGAAAGGATGTTGATCATGAACGGAAAATTTCTTTTCGTGGCGATGATGGGCCTGGGCATTCCGACGGTGGGATGCTCGCAGATGGCAACCAACGAGGAGCTCGCTGCGCTCGATCTGGTGGGTTACGCGCCGCAGGAGAACCCCACGGGCGGCGGTACGAGCAACCATCTCGCACCGCATGATTATCATTCGTTGAAATACAAGCTGCTCGATGCCATGGGCCACGCCCTGGCGACGCGGAGCTGCTCGGGTACCTGCTATCCTACGCACGCATTGTCCGCCGATATCCCCGACACGGAACTCCTCGACACGTTCGAGGGTCAGGAGCTTTTCAAGATTGCGATCGAGTGCGCGCTCCCCGAGGGGGAATACGTCGTAAGTCCTCGCCCACCACCGTCTGGACGACCATCCGCGCCCATGGCAGGCGCCACGTGCGCGGCACGCGCATGCTCGCCGCGCCGGCGTGCGCTCGGCGGGTTCGTCGCAGCCGCACAATAACC
>NZ_JASBQE010000255.1 GCF_029960785.1 Polyangium sp. 15x6 | reverse complement strand
CGATCGGGATCCGCGCATCCTCCAGGAATCGCGTGAGCCCGCTCCACATCCCGACCATGTAGCGGATTGCCTTGTCGAGGCTGCTGCCGGGCACGACAGACGTCGTCTCCGCAAAGCAGCGAATGCGCTCGACGAGCGGCTTTGATTCCGCCCGCCGCTGCGCGAGCCGCTCCGCATCTCCCCCGGGGCCGGGCTTGCACTTCGACTCGACGGCATACAGGCCGCGGATCAGGTCGAGCACGCCGCGAGTCTCCGCAGGAAACGATGCCTCTGCTGCAATGAATTCGCGCCGCACGTGCGACCAACAGTGCGCGAGCGCGAAGCCCTCCGTCTTTGCCAGCGCCTTGTACGCGGCATAGCCGTCACACACAACGACGCCCTCGTAGCCGCCCAGCACCTGCCTGGCTTCCTCGGTGGATCGGCCCTCGAGAATTCGATAGGCCACGGCATCCGGAGCGACAATCGACCACGCGTGCCACCGCGAGGGCTCGTTCTTGCCCATGAGCGGCCATCGCGTCTCGTCGGCACCAATGACGCCCTGAGCGAGCACGTATTGCACGAGCGCTTCGTATCCCGGCGCGAGCGGCCTGGCGAGCCGCTCGAGCTGATCCCACAGCGTCTGCGACTCCACGAGCAGGCCCTCGCGGCGCATCTTGCGCACCTGGCGCTCGAGCGGCTGATGATCGAGATACTTCTCCACCGCCACCTCGACGGCAAAGTCGATCGAATACCGCGCGCCCTCGAAGAGCTTCATCGGCGCCGGCGCCGTCTCGACGCAGCCACCGCAGCGGCACCGATACTTCTGTCGCTTGTGCTTCTTGAGCTCGAAGCGCCGCGGGGCGACGTCGACTTCTTCCGACTCCTCGAATTGCCCTTCCCATACCTCCAGCGCGCCGCCACACGAGCCGCAGACCTTGTCCGCCTCGTCGAGCTCGTGCACGACCTCGACGACCGGCAACGACGGCTGAGCCTTCGGTCCGTGGCCCTTCTGCGGCGGCTTCGGCGGTGCCGGTGGCGTGTCTTGTTCGTCACCGCCACGCCGCTCGGACTTCTCACCGAAGAGCAGACGGTTCTTCTGGGCAATCTGCTGCTCGAGCTCGGCGATACGCAGCTTGAGC
>NZ_JASBQE010000254.1 GCF_029960785.1 Polyangium sp. 15x6 | reverse complement strand
CCACACCTGCATATGTCGCCAGCACGAAAAATGTACCGACCGCTGGACCGCACCTCGTCGATTGATCCTACAAAGTGGGATGTTGGAGCTGATGGACCTACTGGACGGTTTATGGGATGAGTTCTAAGCTATTCGGGCGAGTTGCCGGACGACTCGATATGATCTGCGCACGTAAGCAAAATCGTCACCAATCGCAAGCAAGCCCGCCAATCGGCGATTGTTAGGCCAGGAAACTCCTGACGAACGACTTCTGGAATAGGCGCATCTTCAAGAACGTTTATTACCTCCGCTAACATGATATTACGTTTCTTTATATTGATGCAGCGGATCGGCGCTGGTCGTGCGAATTCACGACGAACTAAACCAACCTCGATGTGATTTGCGCAATTGATGTTATCTGGACTTGCCGAGCCAATTGCAAGAACGCAGTCACGCAACCGCGCAGTTGCGTGTGCGCCCATGACATCCCCGCGGTGAAGCGCCAACAGGAGTTGCAGCAAGTTTTCTTCTGAGTCTGGATTGGCCATCTCTAGCGTACCTTTGTGATGAGCATCTCGAGGATTCGATTGTTGAAATTTTCTAGCTCTTCCTCTGGTATGGCGTACCGGCGAGGCTCTCCCTCGATTGGCCATTGGCGGAGCCATTGTGTCGTGCCATGGGGTACCTTGAGCTCAATTTTATGACTGTACGCCTTGCGGGTCCCGAGCTGTTTGGGATCGATCTTCGAGCCTGCCTCGGCCACACGCTTGGGGCCGCGGTGCCCCTTCCGCGTAATAAGTGCCTGCGCTTTTAATGTCTCATTCACCTCTTCTTCAGATACGTAGCGAACGAGCGTCTCTACGTTTTTCTTCTTGAGATTGCCTGCGCTTCTCAAAATCCTGAAAGCTCTCCCGACTTTCAGGACCTTTCCCACTGGCAATGCCCCTGCCACGGCCCAGAGCGCTGAAGTCGGAGACCCCGACTGATAGGCTGTGCTCAGACTATCAATGTCACCTAGTGGAGTAAAATCCGCTATGGCACGTGCCAAATTGTCGTAAGTCCTCGCCCACCACCGTCTGGACGACCATCCGCGCCCATGGCAGGCGCCACGTGCGCGGCACGCGCATGCTCGCCGCGCCGGCGTGCGCTCGGCGGGTTCGTCGCAGCCGCACAATAAC
>NZ_JASBQE010000253.1 GCF_029960785.1 Polyangium sp. 15x6 | reverse complement strand
CACGAGCGCGACGAGTATCGCAAGCTCTACGAGCTCGCCAGCATCGAGCTCGAGCGACTCCGGCGCCACATCTTCGGTCGGAAGGCCGAGCAGGTCGATCCGGCGCAGACTCAGCTCGCGTTCCAGGCCGTCGTCGAGGCGCTCGGCGGGCTCGAGCGGATGTCCGACCCGACGCCGGATGCAATGCCGCCTTCGGACCAGCCGTCCGGTGAGAAGCTCCCGGGCAGCAACAAGCCGAAACAAAAGGAGCGCAAGGTGACGCCGCACGGGCGGCAGAGCCTGCCCGAGCATTTGCCTGTCGAGACAATCGAGCTCCTTCCTCCCGAGGCCAAGGGCGAAGGTGCGGCATCGCTCGTGCGCATCGGCGAAGAGGTCAGCGAGACGCTCGAATGGCGGCCCGCGAGCTTCGTGCGCCTCCGTATCGTCCGTCCGAAATTCGCGACGAAGGGCAGGCCCGACGAAGGCGTGCTCCTCGAGCCCGCGCCCGATGCGCCGATTCCTCGCTGCATGGCGGGCCCCGGGCTGCTCGCGCATGTGCTCGTGAGCAAGTACGGCGATTCCTTGCCGCTCCACAGGCAGGAGAGGATCTACGAGCGAGAAGGCGTGTCGCTCGCGCGCTCGACCTTGTGCAATTGGGTGGGGGCCTCCACCGGGCTTCTCCGGCACATCGTCGACGCGATGGCCAAAGACGCGAAACGCGCGCATTGCATTGCCATCGACGCGACGGGCGTGCTCGTGCAAGCGAAGGAGAAGTGCCGCAGAGGCTACTTCTGGGTGCTCGTCGCGGACCGCGAGCACGTCCTGTTCCGCTTCACGCCGCGGCACACGCAGGACGGGCCGAGGGACTTTCTGCGCGGGTACAAGGGGTACGTCCTCGCCGACGCGCACAATGTCTACGAATTGCTCTACCGCACCGAGGAGGTGACGGAGGTCGGCTGCTGGAGCCACTGCCGACGTGGCTTCTTCAAGGCGCTCTCGTCGGACAAGGAGCGCGCTCTCGCCGCGCTCGGGTTCATCGGTAAGCTGTATGCAATCGACGCCGACACCAAGGAGCTGCCGCCGGCTCGCCGGACGGAGGAGCGTCGGAGGCTCGCGACGCCCGTGCTCGAGGCATTTCGCATCTGGCTCGACGTGGAGGCTCTCGTGGCCTTGCCCAAGAGCCCCATCGGCCAGGCTATCGGATACGCCCGCAATCAGTGGG
>NZ_JASBQE010000252.1 GCF_029960785.1 Polyangium sp. 15x6 | reverse complement strand
CTACTCCTGAGCCATCCTTTCGGCGGCGTATTTGGACGAGCTGCCCAGCCGGACAGGTGACCGTATCGCTCGCAAGATCCATGTGAAACGCGTCCTTGGTGAATTGGCCATCAGGCGATGTAGGGGCCTGCACCTTCACATGGGCCGCAGCACCTGCGCTCTCGAGATGCTCGAGCACCTCGCCTGTGCCGTAGGAGCTATCGCCGTAAACGGCGATCGGCTCCTCGTGCTGCTTTCGCGTCTCGGTCTCCAACGCTTCCTTCAGCAACTCTTTGGCCACGCTGCCATCGGCGGCATTGCCCGGCGTGGCGATCGAGGACGTGATGATCTCCGAGTCCGGGTCGATTGCGATATGACCCTTGTAGCCATCGAAGCCGCGAGCCTGTGTCTTGTGGCCATGGCGCGCCTGCGGGTCGACCGTCGAAATGACGCGCTCGGGCGCCACGCGCCGGGCAATGCGGAAGGTGCCGTCTTCGGTCTGCTCCAAGTCCTGTCCCACGACCGTGGCCAGCAGCGCCGCCGCCTCGCGTATTGGCACGGCGAGCACGCGCCCATCCAGACGCGCGAGCAACGCATACGCATCGCGCGCCAGCGCATCCACCAGCGCTTCGCGTGCGGCTCGATCCTCCCAGTCGCACGCAGGCTTGCCGGCGGTGCTGTAATCGTCGTCCCGCTTCAGGACGCCGTGCAGCTCCGCAGCAAGCTCGTCGCCAGCCGCGCGGAGCAGGGCACGAATTGCAGAGCGGAGCATCGTGACGGTGTCCTGCGTGGCCACTGCGTCGTACAGCGGCGTCGAATCCAGCACGCGTCGACGGCCCACGAGCCCGGCCGCTTTGGCCACGTCGAGGACCGTGCGAAAGATCCGGTCGGGATCCTTCGACTGCCGCAATCTCTCGCGCATGTCGACCAGGACCGTATGAACGAAGCCGGGATACTCGAAGTCGAGCCCGCCGGCCGCGTACTTCCAGCGGATGTCGAAGCTGAACCGCTCGACCGCTTCCCGGTCCGAGAGCCCCTCCAGCCGCTGCAGCACCATCACCACCGCGACGATACGCGGCGGGATCGAGCGTCGACCGATGTCCCTGAACAGGTCCGCGAACGCCTCATCCGGGAAGAGCCGATGACACTCGCGGTGCAACAGGCTGTAGATCGACGTCGGCGACAGCTTCGCTCCGCAGTACGCCGACGTCGACCTCCACATCTCGCCCTGCTTCGGGGTTTGTCCACGGGACATGCCCCCCGCCTTACACCATCGCGCGATGGTTTGGTAGAGAAAAACACCAGCCATCTAG
>NZ_JASBQE010000251.1 GCF_029960785.1 Polyangium sp. 15x6 | reverse complement strand
CGTGGTGGCGGTCGGCGTGGCGGCGGCCGTGGGCTCCGCGGTGGGGGCGGCGCTCGTGGCGGCGTTCGGGGCAGCGGCGCTCGGCGGCGGCGGCGCGGGCGTGGCGGAGGGGGTCGGGAGCGCGGTCGGGGCCGGGTCGTCCTGGCAGGCGGCGAGGGCGAGGAGCAGGGCGGTGGTGGCGAGGAGCGGGCGCTTCGGCATGTCGATCGTCTCGGCTTGTAGCAAAGGACAGGAGGGGCGTCGTCGGGATCTTTCGACGGCGCGGACCCCGGGGGAACGGCGCGGGGGCCTCGGAGGTTACATGCGAGGCGAGGAGGCCATTCCGCGCGGCGAAGTCAGCTAGGATCGACCGCGATGTCGCTTCTTTCGTCGCTGCCATCGTGGATGCTCGATGCCCGCATCAGCCTGGTCGCGGGCCTCTGCTCCGGGGGGCTGTGGGTCGCGCGGGCCCACGCCCGCGACGTGGACGCGGGCACGTTCGTGTCCGTGATCCGGAAGATCATCGCGTCCGGCGACGTGCCACGCGCCATCAAGATCACGGACGCGGGCCATGCGATGCCGCTCTGCGCGGCCACGAAGGCCGCCATCCTCGCGAGCGTGCGCCTGGGCGCGCCGGAGCGAGCGGCGCAGGGCGGGTATCGAGGCAGGTCGGATGCGGCGCGCGCGCTCCTCCTGCCCGAGATCTTCCTCGACTACGACGCCGCGTTTCGGAACGCCGCCGCGCCGCTCGGGCAGGCGCTGCTGTTCGCGGTGCCTTCACCCTTCCTGATCTTGTTCGCCGTGGCGGTATCACTCGACGAAAGGAGCCCGACGGCCTTCTCCTGGGTGGTGGTCGTGGCCGCGCTTGCAATGCTCGCCCTCGTGTATGCGGGGTTTTGCCATCTCCGCATCGTGCTTTCGCGCGAAACCGTGTTCCGGCAGCTCGCGCCGCTCTTCGAGCAAATCGCCCGGGACGGCGGGAGGGCGGTCGAGGCGCGGGAGCGCACGATTGCGACGTGAGCCGTTTTCGCTCGCTCGGGCGTCCTTGGGTTTGGCGCGTAAACACGCGTATCGGCCGGGCGGATGCCCCAGTTCACGAGGAGAACGGAAAATGATGGCGATGAGGCAGTTTTCTCTGGTGCTCGTGTCCACAATGGCTCTGCTGGGTGTCGCTTGTGGGGGCGGCGAAACACCCGAGGCCGAGACGCCGCCGCAGCCGCCGCCCGCCGAGACGACGCCGGCGCCGGCCGAGACCACGCCGCCGCCCGAAACGGCGGCCGCGGCGCCCGCCCCGACGCAGGCCGCCCCGGCCCCCGC
>NZ_JASBQE010000249.1 GCF_029960785.1 Polyangium sp. 15x6 | reverse complement strand
CACGAACATTTCTGGATACATCCAGCTCTCGTCTTGGCCCACGCGGACGAACTCGTCCCAGGCGTCTCGGCAGGCCTGGAAGGGAGCGCGGAGGGAACAAGCTGCCATCAAGATCGCCTCGGCGGTCTTTGCCCCTATATCGAGCACGCACGCCTCGAACGCCTCGCCTTCGCCCGCGCGCGCCACGAACTCCGCCTCGACCCGTCGGTAGTCGGCCGCGACGTCGGCGAAGCTCCGATCGAGCGACTTTCCATAGGTCTTGAAGACGGCATGGTGCGCCTTCCAGAACTCGTCGTAGAGCGCGTCGGCCTGCTCTTCTTCCGGGGTGATCGCGGGGGCAGCCTCGTCCTCGCGGCGGGTCTTGAGCCACGGGACGACCTCGCCGCGTTTTTGGGCCTCGAGCGCGTCCCGGCGGATCCCCAGACGCTCGATCCAAGATTCGTAATAGTCTGCGGGGTACTCCGTCTTCGTCGCCGTTCCCCTCGCTTCCTCGAGCCGCTGCTCGAGCTTCGCGATAAGCGGCTCGAGCACCGCGAGCCCCTCGTCGGGCCGCTCGTCGTACGCGCAGCAATCCGCGTACAGCCAGGACTTCATGCACTCGACGTCGATGTGCGAGAAGCCGAGGCGAACCAGATCGTTCCAGGCCTCGCGGCAGACCTCGAAGGGCGGATGCTTCGCATGGGCTAGGGACAAGATGTACTCAGCGATGCGGCGCGGGATCTCGCGCACCGCGATCTCGTCGTGGCTTACGTGTGCCAAGAACTCCGCCTCCAGCTTGCGGAAAGCAAGGGCGCCCTCGGCGAAGCTCCGGCTCGGCTCCAATGCCTCGACCAACAGAGCGCCGCACGCCTTGGCAAACGTATTTGCGTTGAATTTTTCATCGTCAGTCATACTCAGTCCTCAAACCCCGGATAAATGCAGGATTGTCCTGTGTCGAGCTGCTCTGGCCACTTCTTGTTGACGCTGCCCATGCACCGATCGAAACATGTTGGACACAGCGTCGTATTGTAGTTGTTGCCAGGTTCATCGCCCTTATTGCTCTCCAGGCACTTGATCAAACGCTTTCTACACTTCGCGACGCCTGCGTCCTTTCTCTTCTGAATCGCCTCGGCCGCCCCCGCCGCGACCGTCGCGGTGACCGTCACGCCGACGGCGATCGCGAAGGCTTCGATGATGACCTCGGTGAAGACGATCGTGACGACCACGACGGTCACGACCTCCCCGATCGGCCCCCGATCCGGCATCACCTGCCCGTTCGCCGACGCGGACGTTCGTAACATGCTCCGCTCGAGGACATCCTCGGGGAGAGTCATGCCTCGCAGGGCGATCCGCATGCAACCCCCAACGTCCGGATTGGGCTGGCCCGTCGTCTCCACCTCCACGACACGACCTTCCTGGTCGACCTTCACCGAGGCGTCGAGCGTGTAGTATCCGGGCTCGAT
>NZ_JASBQE010000248.1 GCF_029960785.1 Polyangium sp. 15x6 | reverse complement strand
GGCTCTGGTACGGGGTATGCCGAGCCGGCTGGCACGGTTTTCCCGGACCACGTGGCGCGGGATGTATCCGTATGAAATGCACGGTGTTGGGGTCGCGATCGGGGGCTCGTAGATCCACGGGCTGCTATCGTTGAAGGAGTCCGGTTACCGCACCTATGTCCCCGAGAGGAGCCAGCCCGTCCGCAAATGGGTGGACAAGGGCTGGGATATGCAGCAAGCGTTTTACGGGAACCGAAACCGTGTGCGTCGTCCAAAGGGGCGCGCTCTTCAACGCAAACGTGGAGAGCTCATCGAGCGAACATTCGCCCATGCATGCGAGACGGGCGGAATGAGGAGGGTGCGAGTCAGGGGCCGAGAGAACGTGCGCAAACGCTACCTGGCCCATGTCGCCGCGCTCAACTTGGGGCTCGTACTACGCCAAATCCTCGGCGCTGGGACGCCGCGGGGCCTGGCCGCGGCCCGGAAGGGCTCTGCCCTTGCAGTTTTGGTGATATGGGCAGCCATGGAGGCTCTGGTGCGGGGCATGTCGAGGCAACTGGCACGGTTTTCCCGGGCCGCGTGGCTCGGTATGCGCCCGGGTGAGGTGGGCGATGTTGGGAGCGCGATTGTGGCCGCGTAGATCCACGGGCTGCTAACAATGCGCTGCAGCCTGACGCCACGTGAAGCCTCGCTTCGCGGGCGCCGCGCAGGTGGCCGCGGACTCGTTGGGCCGGTGACGATTGTCGAGAAGGGATCGGATGGCATAGCACATGTGCCTGCACTTGGTTGACATGAATGCAACGCTGGTGGCCGCCTGGCGGCGGTTTCCGGATGTCGAAGTTCTCTGCGGAGACATCTTGGCCGTAGCAAGGACGGCCGTGGTTTCCCCTGCGAATGGCTACGGATTCATGGATGGTGGCGTGGACCGTGCATATGCAGCCTTTTTCAGGCCGGCCTTCGAGAGACTTGTCTACGACGTCGTTGCTCGCAGGCCGGAGGGCTTTCTTCCAGTGGGCGCTGCCGAGATCGTCCCGACTGGCCACGCTCGTGTGCCGTACGTCATCCTCGCACCCACCATGCTCATGCCGGAGCACGTCCCAGCCTCCCACGCTTACCGCGCCCTTCGCGCAGCACTCCGCGCCGCAGCCCGCGAGAGCGAAATCGGAGACCTCTACTGTCCGGGGCTCGCGACAGGCGTCGGCGGTTGTCGAACCTATCGACGCACCGCGTGAGATGATGGCGGCCAACGCGGACGCCAGGCGCGCGAGGGCTTGACTATTCAGGGCGATCCCGTCAGGGCGGTTCGTCTCTGGGCACGGAGTAAAACCTTGTCTGCCCCGCTGAGCCCAACTTTTCCCTAGAGCGCCGATCAGTTCCAATTCCCATCTCATTTCAAGGACTTGTGCGATGGGGATCGACACGCGCCTTCCGGCATGATCCACTGCGCGCGGCTCGCCCAGCCGACGGAGTGGATTCCTGTGTTG
>NZ_JASBQE010000024.1 GCF_029960785.1 Polyangium sp. 15x6 | reverse complement strand
AGAAACCGCGCATCGCGCGGTTTCTCGGCCTTCGGTCCAGGCCGTGCCTGGTCCGGGGTGCAGGGGGCGGACAGCCCCCTGCTGGGGTGCGGGGCGACGCCCCGCTCCGCGCTCCGAAACGGATCGCCGCGCGCCGGAATGGAGCGCGCTGCGCGCCGGGGCGCCTCGCAAGTGACTGAAAGTGCGTGATCTCGGCGCTGGCGCGGTGATTGCTCCTTTGCGGTGACATGCGAACGATCCCGAACTTTGGCCGTGTCACTTCAGAGCCGCACGAGTTTCTCATCTTGATCCGCGACGGGAAGGTGAAGCGCTCGGGTCAAGGCGTGAGCGTCTTCAAGTGGCCTTCGGACAGCGTCACGTTGATCCCTACCACCATCCAGAAGCTCCAGTTCCGCGCTGATCAGGTGACGCTGGAGAAGGCTGGCGTGGAGGTGACGGGACTTGCGGTTTATCGCATCGTCGAGCCGCTGCTCGCGTATCGGATGATCGATCGGGATCGTGATGGGCTCACCGACATCCTGCGTGAGATGTTCGTCGGCGCCACGCGGCGCATCGTCGCGGGCTTGCGCCTCGAAGAGTGCATCACCCACCGCAAGGAGCGCGTCGCGGCTGCGCTGATGGACGAGATCGCGCCGGTGCTCGCGGGCGAGGGCAGCCTGCAGGATGGGACGAGCGCGGGCTGGGGCGTCGTGATCGACACGATCGAGATCCAGGACGTGAAGGTGCTCTCGCAGGAGGTCTTCACGCGGCTCCAGGCGCCGTATCGCGAGAAACTCGCGCTCGAGGCGCTGCGCGCGAAAGAGGAGGTCGCGGTGGAGGAGAACCGGCTCGCGTTCGAGCGCAAGCGCGCGGCCGAGGATGCGCGGCGCGCGATCATGACCGAGGAGGAGGCGCGCATCGCGGCCGAGCGCAAGCGCGAGATGGAAGCGCTCGAGCACAAGCAGGCCCTCGCGCGGAGGGCCCACGAGGAGGAGCTCACGCGCGCCCGCGAGCGGGCCGAGGCCGAGCAGGCCGAGGCGCGCATCGCGCTCGAGACGCGCCGGGCCGCGGCCGAGCTCGAGGCCGACATCGAGTCGAAGAAGCGCAGCGTGCCGGAGCTCGGCGAGGCGCGCTTGCAAGAGATCATGCTGACCGAGACCTTGCCCTCGATCGCGAACGCGTTCCGCGCCTCGTTCGATCGCGTCAACGTCACGACGACCGATGGCAGCTTGTTCTCGTTTCTGTCGGCGGGCCTCGATCAGGTCATGGACGTGGCCCGCGCGCGAGGCGCGACGCTCCCGGGCGTCGTGAAGAGCGAGGCCAAGAACGATTGACCGCCGCGGGACGGCTTCGCTCCTTTGAGGTATCTCCCTCGAAGCATGCGGCTCTCCCCTGACGACGTTCGCCGCTCCCTCGCCGGTTTGCCGGCGAAGGACAGCCCCTGGATCTCGATGCTGCAGACGAACGCGCGCGCCGCGGCCGTCGCGATCCCGATCCGCTTCACGCCCGATCCCGTGGTGATCGCGATCCTGCGATCGGCCGAGCTCCGCGAGCACGCGAGCCAGGTCGCCTTCCCCGGCGGCAAGCGAGAGCCGGGCGACGTGGATCTCTACGCGACCGCGCTGCGCGAGATGGACGAGGAAGTCGGGCTCGCGGGGGAGGGGATCACGCGGCTCGGCGAGCTCACGCCGACGCCGACGTACAACGGCCGGTACTTGATCCACCCGTACGTCGTGGCCGTGAACGAGGCGCTCGCGCCGGAGGTGCGCTCCGGGGAGATCGCGCGCGTCCTCGAGCTACCGCTCGGCGCGTACCTGCGCGGGGAGACGCCGCGGGGCGGGGTGATCGTCCCGTGGAACGGCGCGGAGATCTTGATGCCGCACTTCCGGCTCGACGCGTGCGTGCTCTACGGCGCGAGCGCTGTGATCTTCCACGAGCTCGTCGAGCAGATCGCGACCGGGATCGGGGCGACGCTGCCGCCGCCGATCCTGGAGCGCGAGATGCCTTGGGGGGATCGAGAGCCCGTTTGAGGGCCAAGGGGTTCGTTTAGAACGAACCGTGGACGAGGACGCCGCTCATGCCGGGGCCGACGGTCGGCGTGACGTGCACGCGGCTCGCCTTCTGCTCGTCCTGCGGCACGGGCTTGTTGAAGAGCAGCTCCCACACGAGCCCGCCCGCGACCGCCGCGCCGCCGACGCCGAGCGCGATCTTGCCGATGAGGGTCTGCGTTTGTCCAAGGACGGCCTGGTCGTACTTGTCCTTGGTCGGGCACCACCACTTCCCCGTACCGGTCTGCGCCTTGAGGTACTGGGTGTAGAGCGCGGGCGACTGGCTATCCAGCACGTCCTGGGGCGGGTTGTTGTTGAGCACCTCGTAGCAGCCGCCGTCTCCCCCGTGGGAGCCGCTCACGTTGCCGAGGCCCACCGGCAAGAGGATCGCGCCCGCGATGAGCGCCGCGCCGCCGACGCCGACCGTGATCCACGGCGCGATGCCGAAGGGTTTGACGGGGGGAGGCGGCGGGAGCTCGGGGCGCGCCGAGCTCGCGGGAGGCGGAGGCGTCGTCGCCGACGCGGAGGCCGTGGGCGCCTGGCTCTGCTGAAGATCCTTCAGGTTCTTCACGCGCGTCTGGATCTTCGCCGCGTCCGGCGCGTCCGGCGCGCGCTCGAGGTATGCCTCGAGCGCGAAGATCGCGTTCTGGCGATCGCCGAGCTTCTCGTACGCGTTGGCGATGTTCAGCAGCGTGCCGACTGCGTTGCAGTCGAGGTTGAAGACATCCCGCCAGTACTGGATCGCGCGTGCGTACTCGCCACGCTCGTAAAACTGCCTAGCTGCCTTGTGGGCGCCCTTGGCGCCTTCGACGTCCTCTTCCGTAGCCGTCCGGTTGCACTTCCCGGCGAACGGATTCTGCGGGCCATCGGCCATGGCCATGCCCGTCGCCAGGGTCACCCCGACGACGAGCCCGACCAGAGATACCCCCTGCGCGCGCGTTCCCCACATGCGGTATTCGTCCTTCGTACCGAGCATAATGGCATGGACCGCCGTCCGCGAAAAAAAGCGCGCACACGGTGAGCAGGATGCCGCCGATCCCGGCTCTTCCCCCCTCGGCCCCCCCCGGAAACCGCCCCCTTCGGCCCCCCGGCCACGTCCCGCCCCGCCCGATCCCGGGCCTCTGCGGCCGATCCCCCCCGCGCCCCGGGCTCTGGTAACCTCGCCGCGTGCTACCTGAAAAGAAGCAGATCCTGGTCGTGGACGACGAGGCGAACCTGCGCCGCGTGCTCAGCGCGCAGCTCGGTCGGGACGGCTACGAGGTGCACACCGCCGAGGACGGGGAGGAAGCCCTCGCCTTCCTCAAGGAGCACCACATCGACCTCGTGATCACCGACCTCCGGATGCCCAAGGTGGACGGGATGGATCTGCTCCGCGCCGCCATGCGGGACGATCCGACGCGCCCCGTGGTCATGTTGACGGCGCACGGGACGGTCGACAACGCCGTCGAGGCCCTGAAGACCGGCGCCTTCGACTACATCACGAAGCCCTTCGACCAGCACGAGGTGCGCCTCGTGGTCCGCAAGGCGCTGCGCACGCGCGACCTCGCGAGCGCCGACGCCTCGCGCGACATCGCCGTCTCCGCGTCCCCGCGCGAGGGCACCGCGCGCTTCGGCATCATCGGCGAGAGCCAGCCGATCCACGACCTCTACGCGATCATCGAGCGCGTCGCGGATACGCCCACGACGGTGCTCATCACGGGCGAGAGCGGGACGGGCAAGGAGCTCGTGGCGCGGGCGCTGCACGAAAACTCGAGCCGGCGCGACAGGCCCTTCATCAAGGTGAACTGCGCCGCGATCCCGAAGGACCTGATGGAGTCGGAGCTCTTCGGCTACGAGCGAGGCGCGTTCACGGGCGCCGTCGCCTCGAAGCCGGGCCGCTTCGAGCTCGCGTCGGGCGGGACGCTCTTCCTCGACGAGATCGGCGAGATCCCGAACGAGATGCAGGTGAAGCTCCTGCGCGTGCTCCAGGAGAGCGAGTTCGAACGCGTGGGCGGCATCAAGACGATCCGCGTCGACGTGCGGCTCGTGGCCGCGACGAACCGCGACTTGAAGCGCGAGATCGGCGCGGGCTCGTTCCGCGAGGACCTGTTCTATCGCCTCAACGTGGTGTCGATCGCGCTGCCCGCGCTGCGCGAGCGCAGGACGGACATCCCGCCGCTCGTGTCGTACTTCATCGCGAAGTTCAACGCGCGGCTGCGCAAGAACATCGAGGGCGTCGAGCCGGACGCGCTCGAGCGTCTCTCGTCCCACGGCTGGCCGGGGAACATCCGCGAGCTCGAGAACGTGATCGAGCGCGCGGTGCTCTTCGCGGACGGCGCACGCATCCGGCTCGAAGATCTCTCGGAGGAGGTTCGTTCGAACGTGGCGCTGGTAGGCGCTGCGGCGGCGAGCGCGCCTTCGTCTCCAGAGGGCGCGCGCGCGCCTTCGCCGTCGTCGCCCGATCCGCAGCAAGGCGAGACGGGGTCGATCTCGGACGGCCTGAAGGAGCAGGTGAAGGCCGCGATGAGCCGGCTCGAACGGGATCTCATCGTGCGCGCGCTCAAGCAGACGCAGGGCAACGTGACGCACGCGGCGCGGTTGCTCAAGATTTCGCGCAAGGGCCTGCAGCTCAAGATGAAGGAGCTCGGGCTCCGGGAGCGCGAACACGAGCCGACGTGAAGAGGGTCCTCGTCGCCGCCGCCCTGCTCGCGCTCGGCTGTGAAGGCAAGAAGCTCGCGCCCGAGCCGACCGACGCGGGCGAGGAAGCCGAACCGCCGTGGGTGACGGCGGATCGAGAGCCCGAGCCGCGTACGGGGATGGCCTGGATCCCGCCCGGATCGCTCATCGCAGGCACGCCGCCCGAGAAGCTGCCGCGTGTCCCCGACGAGGAGATGGCGGGCGAGCAGGTCGTGATGTCGGGCTTCTACATCGACCTCTACCCGTACCCGAACGAGCCCGGCGCGATCCCCACGACGAACGTGACGCAGGCCGAGGCCGCCGAGCTCTGCGCGGCCCAGCAGAAGCGGCTCTGCACGGAGCTCGAGTGGGAGCGCGCGTGCAAGGGTCCGCAGAACGCGACGTACCCGTACGGCGACACGTACAGGCCGACGACGTGCATGACGGGCTCGATACGGACGCTCGTGCCGAACGGCGTGAACGCGGGATGCAAGAGCGCGTTCGGCGTCCACGATCTGCACGGCGGCGTGTGGCAGTGGACCGCGAGCCAGTGGCGCCGCGACGCGACCAAGACGAACCTCGGGACGACGCGCGGCGGGAACGCGCCGCAGGGCGAGCTCGTGGGCCGGTGCGCGAACGGCCGCGGCGTGCGAGCGGAGACGCGCCGCGCCGACGTGGGCTTCCGCTGCTGCGCGGGCGAGCCCAACAGCTTCGAGGTGGTGCTCAACGTGAGCCGCGGCGCGCCGCTCATGTTCCACCCCGCGGACACGAAGCCCGAGCTCGCGCGCGCGCTCGCGCCGCTCGTGCCGGACGAGATCCGCGCCGTGAAGAAGAGGAAGGCCGACGATCAATTCGAGGTCGAACGGATCTGGACGTGGCATCCGCTGGGCAACGAGGAGCTCGTGCTCGGCGGCGGCTGCGTGAAGGCCGTGGATCACGCGCACTGCGGGGTCGTCGTGGCGCGCATGCGCTTCGACGCGCCGGTCTCGATGGCCTTCGTGCCGACCGAGCTCTGGCAGCCGACGGTGGGCGAGACGGAGACGTCGCGAGAGCTCTTCGTCTACGGGGGCGACGACAACGGCGCGTTCCGCAGGCGCGTGTCGTACGAGTGGGGGAAGATCGGGATCGGGAACAAGGAGCGCAAGAAGAAGCGCAAGGGCAAGAAAGAGCCCACCTGGTGAAGGTCACTGCGGCGCGGGCGGGACGAGGAAGAGGATCTCCATGGGCGCGCCGAGCAGGAGCTCCGAGGGCGCGATGCCGTTCTGCGCCTTGACCGTGAGCGTGGCCTTGAAGATCTGCGCGGTCGCGTTCTGCGGGATCGTCGTGTTCGGCGTGGGCACGATCTTGAAGCAGATCTTTTGACCAGGAACGATCCCGAGGGCGGTCTCGTTCACGCCGTCCTGCGCCTTCACGAGGCCCTTCGCGCCCGACCAGACGTCCTTGAGCTGCTGGACGGCGTTCAGCGAGAAGCACGGCACGCCGGGCTCGGCCGCGTCGTTGCCGCCCGGCGCGTTGACCGAGATCTGCGTGACGAACGTGTCCACCGAGTCGATGGGATCGGCGAGGCTCGCGGTGGCGAGGGCGCGGATGTCGAAGCGGATCGACTTGAGGAGGGCCTTGATCCCGTTGTCGAGGGTGATGTCGTTGAGGCCGCTGCCGTCGGTGCTGATGTCGAAGATGAGGCGGCAGGTCCCGCCGGGGTTGTCCGAGGTCGCCGGCCCGTCGGGGACGATGAACGCGCCGTTCGGGCCCGTGCCGCACTGCATGCCGCCGAACGCGGAGGGCGGGACGAGCGAGTTCGTCTGATCGGCGATGTACGCGAGGTCCTCGTACGGATCGCCGCCCATGCGCACGCCGTTCGACGAGGAGATGCCGATGAGCCGCGCGCCGCGCTGCTTCATCGTGCTGACGAGCGTGTCGACCGTGGGCGTGGGGAAGGGGGGCTGGCCGTTGAAGTCATAGGCATCGTGGAGGTTGCTCGCGTCGAGGGAGCGCCGGCCGTTGTGGAACGGGGCGTCGGTGATCGGCACGAGGATCGGGAGCGCGCCGTCGCGGAAGCGCAGCGATCCATAACGACCGGCGGGCGCACCCGCGGGCGTGAGCTGACCGCCCGGCCAGAGGAGGTAGGCGTCGGTGAGCGCGCGGTACATCGCGGCGATGTGTGACTCCGGGCCGTCGCCGCCGTCGTGCACGTTGAGCGAGAGGACCGCCGCGAGGTTGTCCGCGAGGACGGTGCTCACGTACCCCGAGGCGCCCGCGACGTAGAACGGCTGATCGACGCCGATCGTGCCGTACGTGCCCGTCGGGAAGTCGTCGAAGCCCGCGATGCCGACGGCGAGGTCGGGGATCGACGCCTTCAGCTTGGTGATGATCGCGCCGAGGTTGCTCTTGAGGTTCTGGATCTCGCCGCCCATCGTCGCCGTCGTGTCGACGAGGAAAGCGACGTCGCCCTGGTTCAAGTTCGTACGAAGCGGAACGATGTTCTCGGCCGGCGAAGGCGCGCCGAGGTAGGGCAACACGAAGTAGAACTTGCCGAGCGTGCCGGGCGTGACGAACGGATCGCGCGGATCCGAGCCGAGCTCGCGTTCGATCAGATCCGAGGTGCCGTCGCCGTCCGTGTCGGCCTTCGTGCGATCGGTCTCGAGCGGATCGAGCAGGCAGTCGAGGTCTTTGTCTTCGTCCTTGTCGAGGATGCCGTCGGCGTCGGCGTCGAGGTCGAGGAAGTCGTACTTGCCGTCGCTGTCGGCGTCGGGCGGCGGATCCGCGACCATGTGCAGCGGCCCGGCCTCGCAGAAGTCGGAGAGCCCATCCGCGTCGCTGTCGTTGTCGCGGAACGCGGGCTTGCCATCGCCGTCGGGATCGGCGAACCCTTCGAAGGCGTCGCCGATCGTGTCGTTGTCGCTGTCGGCGTCGCACAGATCGGGCAGCGCGTCGCCGTCCGTGTTGATGGCGACGCCCATCGCGAGCTCGACGATGTCCGGCAGCGAGTCGTCGTCGTTGTCCGGATCGGCGTAGTCGGGGACGCCGTCGCCGTCCGTGTCCGCGGGGTTCGGCGCGGGCTTCTGCGGATCGTAAGGCGTCTGGTCGGGGTAGATCTCGAGCGCGTCGGGCAAGCCGTTGTCGTCGCTGTCCGTGTCGCGGAAATCGGGCGGCGCGGTGCCATCGGAGTTCTGCGGGTACGCGCAGCCTACCGAGGCCGTTTGACCTTCGAGCGCGTCGGGGAGCGAGTCGTTGTCGCTGTCCGTGTCGAGGTAGTCGGGCGTGCCGTCTCCATCCGTGTCGACGCCCTGGTCCTTGCCTTCGACGTCGTCGGAAATGCCGTCGAAATCCGCGTCGGGCGGGCAGTTGCTCATGGGGGGGCCGCCGCCCGTGCCACCCGCGCCGCCGGCGCCACCAGCGCCGCCCGCGCCGCCTGCTCCGCCGGCGGCACCTTCGCCGCCGACGCCGCCGCTCCCGCTGGACGAGGACGACGAACTGCTCGACGCGCTCGAGCTGGAGGAGGCGCCGGCATCACCGCCCGCGCCGCCCGCGCCGCCGGTGCCGCTGCTGGACGCACCCGTGGGCCGATCGATGCCGGAGTCGGGCGTGCAGGCGACGCCGAGCGCACCCCCCGCTAGCAAGAGCCCGAGAACAGAAGCCCATCGCCCCCGGCGGATTTTCAGGTCAAGCACTGGACTGCGTACAGGATATCCTTGCCGCCGCCCGCGCGAAAGGGCAGCGGGCACGCAAGCTCTTCTCGTTCACCCTCGAAACCATCGTGACGACGTCGACTCCCCCGAGCCTCACCGGTGCGCCCGCCGCGCGCCGCACTCCCGGGCCGCCTCGTGGGCGTCGCAGGAGGCGCTTGCTCGCCGCGGTCGCGTTGTCCCGGACCCGGCTCGGACGCACGATGCTCTCGCGCATCGGCCTCGTCGGCGGAGCGCTGCTCGGCGCGTCGTTCGCGAGCCTCGCGATCGTGCTCCGCGTCGCGGAAGGAACGAGCGCGCCGCTCGAAGGGCTCGTCGGGCTCGGGGCCGCGTCGATCACGCTGGTCGCGGCGGCGCCGACGACGCTCGCCGCGGCGAGTGATCGGACCGCGGAGGATCGCGAGGCCGGGATCGAGGCGCTCGCTGCGACGCATGGCTTGCACGCGCAGAGCCTGCACGTCGTGCGGTGGGTCGCGTCGATGGTGCAGATCGCCAGGGCGATCGGGCTGCCGCTCGTCGGGCTCGCGCTCGTGACGGTCGCGCTGTCGAGCTCCGGATCGATGGCGATGCGCAGGGTCGTGTTCGCGCTCGGGCTGTTCGTTTTTTCGGCGGTCGCCGGAGCCACGCTCGGGACGATCGCCGCGTTCGCGGCGCGCATGGGCGGGCGCCGCGGGAGGGTCCTGCTCGCCGCGATCGTGATCGTGCCGTGGATGCTGGCGGAGCTCGCGGGGCGCGGCTCGTACTCGATCCCGGGCGCTCTCTCCGCGCTGCTCTCGCTCCTCGTCGACGCAGGCCGCGGCGGAGCAGGCGCATGACGATGCCGCGTTCGCCCATGATGCCGCCGCCGCGGCTTTTGCTCGAAGGCGTCCATGCGCGTGATGCGGCGGCGCCGCGGGGGGCTTCCCGCGGGAGCCTCGCAAGTCTGAACCTCGCGCTCGGCGCAGGGGTGTTCGCCATCCTGGGTGCGCCCGAGGACGGCACGCTCGCGCTCTCCGAGGTGATCTCGGGGGCACGCGCTCCCTTGCATGGACGTGTCCTGATCGAAGGACAATCGCCCGCGCGTTCGCCTTTGCTGCGGGCCCGGATCGGCGCGCTCGCCGCGGAGCCTACGCTCCCGGATGCGCGCACGGTCGAGGCGTGCGTCGCGCTCTCGCGGAAGGCGCGCGGCGAGCCTTTGGCACGCGCCAGCGACGTGCTCGATCCGTTCGGCCTCGGTCACCTCGCGCGTCGGGAGCCGCGCTCTCTCTCGTTCGCCGAGGCGCGCGCGGTGGAGCTCGCGCTCGCGCTCACCACGCCGTCGCCGCTCCTCGTTTCGCTGCACGAGCCGCTCTCCGACGTCGCGCTCAACCTGCTCGGCCTCGTGCGCGAGCGGATCCGCGAGCTCGCGCTCGGCGGCGCGTGTGTCGTCGTGACGACGTCCTCGCCCGCGGATGCGCGCGCTCTCGGGGATCGGGTCCTCGTGCTGCACAAGGGGATCGTGCTCGGAGAGGCCGACGCCGCGGAGCCTCTGCCCGGCGGCGAGCCCGCGCTCGTCGCGTGGGTGCGGCCCGCGGACGATGCGAGCGAACGATCGCCGGTGCGCGTGCTCGCGCGCTTGCTCGCCGATCGACCGGAGGTGCGAGCCGTCGCGTGGAGCGAGGTGGCGGGGCCGCATCCGCAGGCCGCGGAGCTGCGTTTGTCCGGGGAGGACCTCGACGCCTGCGCGCTCGCGCTCACGGACGCCGCGGTGGAAGCAGGCGTCGTGATCGAAGCCGTCGCGCCGGCGTCGCCCGGCATCGTGCAGGTGCGCGCCGCGGCCGAGGCGCTCTTGACGTTCCGCCGCGCCGCTGGGCTCGCGCAGAGGCCAAGGGGCGCGCTCCCGGCCGCGAGGAGCGCGCGGGTGCCGGGGGCCCTCGCGCCCGTCGCGCCAGAGGCGGTCCAGGCCGTTCCGAGCGAGGCGCCGCCCGCGGAGGCGCCTCCCGTCACGACCGACGTCGCAGAAAAACCGGGGGATCCCGGCGAACCACGGGGAGGATCATGACGTCGCAACATCGACCGGAGGCCACGTTGCCTCGCGGCGCGAGCGCCTTCGCAGGCATCTCGCTCGGGGCCGCGATGGGCGCTCGCAGGCTCATGGGGCGCGGCGTCGTGCTCACGGCGAGCCTCGCGCTCGCGCTCGCGCTCGCCGGCGGGATCATCGAGCGCCGCGTGACCACGGCCGCCGCGGTCGATCGTTCGCTCGCCGCGACGTTTCGCATCGTCGTCCCGCTCTTTTGCTTCGCGCTCGCGGCGCGCGCATGTGATCGCTCGAAGCTGCGTGATGCGGCCTGGCCCGTCGCGCGGTACGGCGCTTCTCGTCGCGACGTCGCGCTCGGGATCGGCGTGGCGCTCGTGATCGCTTCGGCCGTGAGCTCTGCGCTGCTCGCCATCGTCGCCGTCGCGTCCGCGCAGTCGGCCGCGGCGCCGCCGTTCGCGCGGGATGCCTTCACGAGCGGCTGGATCGGCGCCCTCGCCGGCGCCGCGTACGGCGGCTGGTTCGCGTTCGGCGCGACGTTCCTCGAACGCGGCCGCGGCCGCGTCGTGCCGCTCGTCCTCGACTTCCTCTTCGGCAGCGGCGCGGGCCTCTTCGCGGCGCTCCTGCCACGGGCGCACGGACGCAACCTGCTCGGCGGTGAGGGCCCGCTCGGGCTCTCGCAGCCGCAGAGCTCCGTGGCTCTCCTGCTCATGGCGATGCTGCTTCCAGTGTTCGCCGCGCTGAGGTGTCGCGAGTGAGTTCGTCCGCGCTGATCGTCGATCGTTCGTCCTCCAAGATTCTCGTCCACACCCGCGCGAGCGGGATGCTGGCGCGCCTCGCGCATGATCTCGAGATCACGGCGTCGGCGTTCTCCGGTCGAGCCACGCTCGAAGGCGAGGGTTTTTCCGCGGAGCTCGTCGTGCCTGTCGCCGCGCTGCAGGTCGTGGGGACGCTGCATGGAGAGCGCGTCGACACGTCGGCGCTCTCGATCTCGGATCGCTCGGACATCGAGCGAAAGATCCGCGAAGAGGTGTTCCCGGGGACGAAGGAGGTGCGTGTCCACGCGAAGGGCACGTCACGGGATCGTGCGGAGGTGACGGTCGAGGCTTCGAGGGGTCGGCTCTCACTGCCGATCTCGCTGCGCGTGACGGAGGAAGCGGGCCGCACGCGTGTCTCCGGACGCACCGCGCTTTCGATGAAGCGGCTCGGCCTTCGCGAGGTGAAGGGGCCGCTCGGCGCGTTCCGGATCCGCGACGAGGTCGAGGTGCTCTTCGACGTTACTCTGCGTCCGGAAGCGTAGGCGGCGAGACCTCGGGCGCGGCTTGCCCGCGCTCGCAGGGCCCGTGGATCTGGTAGGGCTTGCCGGAGAGGCGCTGGACGAGCGACTTGCCTCGCCAGCCGAGGTAGCCCTTGCTGAAGCTCACGGCGTCGGCGGGCGAGAGGTACGGGTTCTTCGTCTTGCCGAGCTCGACGAGCGTGAGCACCTGCTCGGCCACGCTGACGGGGCAGCCTTCGAGGCGCAGCGGCTCGCTCGGATCCGTGGTCGCCATCTTCCGCATCACGGTCACTGCCTTCGCGAAGATGTCGTCGTGTTTGGCGTGGTACGGGTCCTTGTGGGCGCGGTCCTTGTAGAGGCTCTCGACGTTCACGAGGCGGCCGTGGAGGTTGCCCGACCACTTCGCGCAGTCGCCGATGAACACGACGCGCTCGCCCGGCGCCGCGTCGATCTTCCCTTCGTAGGCCCCGAAGACGATGTGCATGCGTGGCAGCTTCTCGTCGCACTGCTCGTCGTAGAGCCGCAGGATCTCGATGGCCTCCTCGAGCGCGCCCGGACAACCGCCCCAGCAGTAGTCGGTGCGCTCCGGCTCCGGCGGCGGGCCGGCGTACGCGGTGATGTGCGAGCCCTCGAAGTACTTCTCGACGCGCACGAGGCCGACCTTGAAGCCCTTGGCCATCGCCTTCGCCTCTTCGAGCGTCACGTCGCCGCTGATCTCCAGCGCGTCGAGATCGAGCGAGCCGAAGCCACGCTCGGACGCGAGGCGGAGGTGATCGACCGCGTACGGATCGACGCCGATGATGCGACAGCAGAGCGCGTCGAACGCGGCCTGCGAGTTGCCCATGATGACGAGCCCGAGCTTGCGCGGGATGGGCGTGAGCATGCGGCCCTCGCCGGCGACGATCGCGTCGATGGCAATGAACTGCGGCTGGACGATGTACTGGAGGTCCGCAATCTTCTCGTCGAGCCGGTGGTCGTGGTCGATGAGGCGGTGCCGATCGTCCTGGATGCCGATGTAGTTCTTCATGGAGAACGTCACGGTGGTCCAGGGGTGGCTCTTGAACTTGGGGCAGTTGACGAAGAAGTCGGCCTTCGCGACGGGCTCGGGCGTGAAGAGGTAGTCGCGCAGCCGCTCCTTGTGCGAGAGTCGGATCTCGACCTGCGGCTCCTCCTCGAAGTGGTAGTGCTTCACGCCGGTGCGCTTGAGCATCGGGTAGTAGCCCGCGCCCTCGAAGCTCATGCGCGTGGGGAGCGTGATGCCGCAGCGCTCGCCCAGGGCGAGCTCCTTCACGCGGCCGTCGTCACGGTCCTGCAAGGCGCGCAGCACGCCCTCCAGGAACTCCGGCCGCGTGTACGCGTGCGGGAACGACGGGCCCGACGCGACGCAGTTCGGCTTGACCAGCGTGCGGCCGTGCGGCCGGAGATCCAGCTCCTCGAGCCCCTCCCGAACGATCCGGCGGATCTGCTCGACGTCGTAGGTGGGGCAACGGCGAATGATGACCCGGGGGCGCGACGCGATCTTCATATCTTCAGAGCCTAGGGGGGGCCGTCGGATCGGGCAATGCCGTCAGCCAGGCGACGCAAAGCCCAGGAAATGCCGCGGGATCGAGGAGCAGCTTTACATTTGTTCATGGGTCTGGAATACAGAACCCAGGTGGACACGAAAAACCTCGATCCGACACGCACGGCGACGGCGTTGGTCCAGGATTTTGCGGCGACGGTTACGACGAGCCCGCGTCGCCCGAGCCCCCGCCTGCCGGGGGCGCGAGCAGGGCGGAGAGCTCCTCGCGAAGGCGCCGCGTCGCGTCGACGAGGCGGCCTTCGACCAGGAACGCGTCGTCCTGCCTTCGGCAGCGGTGCACCTTCACGCGCACGAGCGAGCTCGTCGCCAGGTTGCCGGCGAGCGGCGCTCCCGGCGCGAAAGCTTCGGTGGATCGAAGGCTCACCCGATCGCCGTCGAGGGCCACGAGATCGGCAGAGCCACCTTTCACGAGTGTCAGGTGCGGCATGTTCACTCCGCTCGGCGGCCCCGGCCCATCGCGGCGCGGGCTTCCCGTTCGGCCTCGCGTTGCTTGACCGTCTCGCGTTTGTCCGCCTGCTTCTTGCCCTTCGCCAGCGCGAGCTCGACCTTCGCGCGCCCCTTCTTGAAGTAGAGCCGCGTGGCCGCGACCGTCATGCCGTCGCGCTCCACGGCCTTGCGGATCTGATCGATCTCCGCGCCGTGCAAGAGGAGCTTGCGCGACCGCTTCGCGACGTGACCGAACGCGGCGCCGGGCATCTCCGGGATCAGCATGCCGTGCAGGAACGCCTCGCCGTTCATGATCGCGCACCACGCGTCGGAGAGGTCGGCCTTTCCGTCGCGCAGCATCTTGACCTCGCTGCCGACGAGCACGATCCCGGCCTCGAAGCGGTCGCCGAGCTCGTACTCGAAGCCGGCCCTCCGGTTTCGGACGATGAGCTTCTCGTCGCTCGCTTCTTTCCCGCTCACGTGGTTGACACCTTTGATCGCTGTCGCTACGGCCAAGCGCCGCCCGAAGAGCTGCTCTCCAGGCAGACGCTCGCGTAGGGCTAGCGCGCCGTGCGTCCTGCGTCCATAGGCGGACGCGCATCCGTTCCGCGACAAACCCGCGCGTCGTGCTAGTACGCCCGCGCCTCTGTCCGAGTCTTTCCGCATCACCCCTCACCGCAGAGAGCGAAGCCATGCAACCCATCCGCATCCGCGGCGCGCGCACCCACAACCTCCAGGGCATCGACCTCGAGCTCGTGCCCGGGCAGCTCGTTTGCTTCACGGGCGTCTCCGGCGCGGGAAAGTCCTCCCTCGCGCTCGATACGCTCTACTCGGAAGGGCAACGCCGCTTCGTGGAGAGCTTCAGCCCGTACGCGCGGCAGTTCCTGGAGCGGCTCGAGCGTCCGCCGATCGACGAGCTCGATCCGGTCGCCGCGGGCGTGGCCGTCGATCGCCGCGCGCCCGTGAAGAGCTCGCGCTCCACGGTCGCCACGATGGCCGATCTCGAGCCGTACCTGTCGGCCGTGTTCGCCCGCGAGGCCACGCCCGTGTGCCCCACGTGCCAGGTTCCGGCGGTCCGCGTCGACGCGGTGACGGCCGCGTCGAAGGCCGTGGAGAGCCACGAGGGATCGACCGCGCTCGTCACGTACCGCGTGCCCGTCGCCGGCACCGAGGAGCTGCTCGACGTGCGCGAGACGCTGCTCGAAGCGGGCTACCGGCGTCTGCTCGTGCGCGGCGAGGTGCGCGACATCGACGAGGTCGGGCCGAGCGACGCGCTCGGCGCGGGCGGCGGGGTCGAGGTGATCGTCGACCGCGTGAAGATCGGCGCGCGGGACGCGCGGCGCCTCGGATCGGCGATCGAGGAGGCGTGGCAGCGGGCCGAGGGAGGCGTGGCGCTCTACGTCGGCGGCTCGGGCGCGAACGGCGCGGGGCGGCGCGTGCTCGTGCCGCGGGGGCTCGCCTGCCCGTCGTGCGCGCGGAGCTTCGACGCCGCGCGGCCGGGCCTGTTCTCGTACCAGTCTCCGATCGGCGCGTGCCCGGGGTGCCGCGGGTTTGGCCGAACGATCGGCGTCGACTGGGGCAAGGTGATCCCCGACGACGAGAAGACCCTCGAAGGCGGGGCGATCCGGCCGTGGACGGGGTCGAGCACGTCGTGGGAGCGGAAGGTCCTCAAGAAGTTCTGCGAGAAGAAGGGCATCCCGCTCGACGTGCCGTGGAAGGAGCTCACCGAGGCGCAGCGCGCGCAGGTGCTCGACGGCGAGGGCAGCTTCCGCGGTGACAGGTACCCCGGCGTGCGCGCGTGGTTCAAGTGGCTGGAGACGCGCACGTACAAGATGCACATCCGCGTGCTGCTCGCGCGGTACCGCTCCTACGATCCGTGCGCGACGTGCGACGGCAAGCGCCTCTCGCCGGAGTCCTTGCTCTACCGCGTGGGCGGGCTCGATCTCGCGAGCTGGCACGGGCTCGAGCTGCGCGAGGCGCGCGCGCTGCTCGAGCGCTTGAAGGCGACGACGGGGCAGGGGGAGATCGCGCGGAAGGAGCTCGCGCAGCGGCTCTCGTACCTGGAGCGCGTGGGGCTCGGGTACCTGACGCTCGATCGGCAAGCGCGCACGCTCTCGGGCGGTGAGGCGCAACGCGTGACGTTGACGGGCGCGCTCGGGACGTCGCTCACGGGCGCGCTGTTCGTGCTCGACGAGCCGACGGTGGGGCTGCACGCGAGCGACATCCCGCCGCTCATCGAGGCGATGCGCGAGCTCGCGGCGCGCGGGAACGTCGTGGTGGTGATCGAGCACGAGCCGCTCGTGATCCGGGCCTCGGATCGCGTGGTCGAGCTCGGCCCCGGCGCGGGCAAGCAGGGCGGTCGCGTGGTGTTCGACGGCGCGCCGGCGGAGCTCACGCGAAGGACCGACCTGCCCACGGGGCGCGCTCTCGCGCGAGGCGCGGCGAGCGTCGCGCCTTCAGACGAGCGTCCTGCGGCGCGTGGATCGATCGCCATCGTGGGGGCGCGCGCGAACAACTTGAAGGACGTCAGCACGCGCTTGCCGCTCGGGCAGGTCGTGTGCGTGACGGGCGCGAGCGGATCCGGCAAGAGCACGCTCGTGGAGGACGTGCTCTACCGCGCCCTCGCGCGGGCCCGCGGCTACAAGGACATCGAGCCCGCGGGACCGCACAAGAAGATCGAAGGCACGAGCGGGGTCAAGGTCGTCACGCTCGTCGATCAAGCCCCGCTCGGCCGCACCTCGCGCGGCAACCCCGCGACGTACACGGGCGCGTGGAACCGCATCCGCCAGAAGTTCGCCGCGGAGCCCGAGGCGGCCGCGCGAAAGCTCACGGCGGGGCATTTCTCGTTCAACGTCGCGCTCGGGCGGTGCGAGTCGTGCGCGGGCGAGGGCGCCGAGACGATCGAGATGCAGTTCCTCGCCGACGTCTCGTTGACGTGCCCGGTCTGTCAAGGCAAACGCTTCCGTGACGAGGTGCTGGCGGTCAAGGTGGACGGCCGCTCCGTGGCCGACGTGCTCGCGCTGTCGATCGACGAGGCGCTCGAGATCTTCGCGCGCGAGCCGACGATCGTGCGCGCGCTCGGGCCGCTCGCGCGTCTCGGCCTCGGCTACCTCGCGCTGGGCCAGCCGCTCTCGACGCTCTCCGGCGGTGAGGCGCAGCGGCTCAAGCTCGCGCGCGCTCTCGGCGAACGGACGGCGGGCTCGCTCTTCCTGCTCGACGAGCCGAGCGCGGGTCTGCACGCGGAAGAGGTGCTGCTGCTGAACCAGGCCATGCGGGACCTCGTACGCGGCGGCGGGAGCGTCATCGTCGTCGATCACGATCTCGACGTGATCGCGGCCGCCGACTGGGTCGTGGATCTCGGCCCGGGCGCGGGCAGCGACGGCGGGAAAATCGTCGCCGAGGGGACACCCGAGGAGGTCGCGCGCACGAGCACGCGCACGGGACGCGCGCTCGCGGCGCACCTCGCGAAACCATCGTCGCCGCCGTCGTCATCGCGGCGGAAGGAGAAGGCGAACGGAGACGCGTCGCGCCGAGGAAAATCGGCCTATCCGCCCGCGCCGTCGGCGATCGAGATCGTGCACGCGCGCGAGCACAACCTCGCGGAGGTCTGCACGTCGATCCCGCACGGCCAGATCGTCGTCGTCACGGGGCCGAGCGGATCGGGCAAGAGCACGCTCGCGTTCGACGTCGTCTTCGCCGAGGGACAACGGCGCTTCCTGGAGACGCTCACGCCGTACGCGCGCCAGTTCCTCCCCTCGATGCCGCGCCCCGACGTCGATCGCGTCACGGGCGTGCCGCCTGCGATCGCGCTCGAGCAGCGTACGACGCGATCGGGGTCGAACTCGACGGTCGCGACCGTCACCGAGATCGCCCACTACCTGCGGCTCCTCTTCGCCAAGGTGGGCGATCCGCACTGCCCGACGTGCGACGTCCCCATCACCGCGCGCGCGCCCGACGAGGTGTACCGCGCGCTGCTCGCCACGCGGGGCACGCGCACGCTCCTCGCGCCCGCGGTCGTCGCGCGCAAGGGCACGTACCTCGACGTCTTCACGGCCGCGGCGCGCGCGGGCATCACGGAGGCGATCGTCGACGGCGCGCGGGCAAACACGGACGATCCGCCGCGCCTCGACAAACGGCGCGAGCACTCGATCGATCTCGTGATCCACGAGGGCAAGCTCGACGGCCTCGATCGCGCCACGTTCGACCGCGCGCTCACCTTCGGCAAGGGCTCGCTCAAGCTCGTCAATTCGCGCGGGCAGGAAGAGCTGCTCTCCACCACGCGCACCTGCCCTCGTTGCGGAGCGGGCGTGCCCGAGCTCGATCCGCGCTGGTTCTCGTTCAACACCAAGCAAGGCCGCTGCGAGGCCTGCGAGGGGACGGGCGTGCTCGGCGGAAGCGAAGGCGCCGATCTCAGCGACGCCTCGAACGAGCCGTGCACCGCGTGCGGCGGCTCGCGCCTCGCGCCCGTCCCGCGTTCGGTGCGCCTTGCCGGCGATCGGTACCACGAGGCGACCGCGCGCTCGGTGTCCGAGGCCGTGCGTTGGGCAAAGGCGCTTCACTTCGAGGGCGAACGCGCGCTCGTCGCCGAGGCGCCACACCGTGAGCTCGCGCGGAGGCTCGCGTTCGTCGAGGAGGTCGGCCTCGGCTACCTCGCGCTCGATCGCCGCGCGGCCACGCTCTCCGGCGGCGAGATGCAGCGGCTCCGCCTCGCCGCGCAGCTCGGCAGCGGCCTCACGGGCGCGCTCTACGTGCTCGACGAGCCCACGATCGGCCTGCACCCGCGCGACACGCATCGGCTGCTCGACAACCTCCGCAAGCTCGCGAGCATGGGCAGCACCGTGCTCATGGTCGAGCACGACGCGGACACCATCCGCGCCGCGGATTACCTCATCGATCTCGGCCCCACCGGCGGGCGCGGCGGCGGCCGCATCGTGGCCCAGGGGACGCCCTCCGAGGTGCTTCGCACGGCAAACTCGCCCACCGCGAAGGCCCTCTCCGGCGAGCGCGCGCTCGCCTCGGCCCGCACGCGGCTCGGCCCTGCCGACGAGTTCCTGGAGATCGAAGGCGCGCGCGCGCACAACCTCCGCGTCGACGCGTTGCGTGTTCCGCTCGGGCGCATGACCGTCGTCGCCGGCGTCTCTGGCTCCGGGAAGAGCACGCTCGTCCGTCACGTGCTTTACCCCGCCGTGCGCCACGCCCTCGGCCTCGCGGGACCCGATCCCGGGCCGCACGACGCGCTCCACCTGCCGCCCTCGCTCGCGCGCGCCGTCGCCGTGGATCAATCACCCATCGGCCGCACGCCGCGCTCGATCCCGGCCACCTTCCTCGGCGTCTGGGACGAGGTCCGCAAGCTCTTCGCCGCGACGCCCGACGCGAAGATGCGCGGCTACGACCCCGCGCGGTTCTCGTTCAACACGGCGAAGGGCGGTCGCTGCGAGGTGTGCGAAGGGCAGGGGGTCATCTCGCACGAGATGTCGTTCTTGCCCGACGTCGTCACGACCTGCGAGGCTTGCGGCGGAACACGTTTCGAGCCGGCCACGCTCGACGTACGTTACCTCGGCATGTCGATCGGCGATGTCCTGCTCCGTACGGCCGAGGAGGCGGCCGAGCTCTTCGCGGCGCACCCGAAGATCCGCGAGCCGCTCGCCACCATGTGTGATCTCGGCGTGGGGTATCTCCGGCTCGGCCAGGGCTCGCACACGCTCTCGGGCGGCGAGGCGCAGCGCCTCAAGCTGGCCGACGAGCTCTGCAGCGGCTCGCGCGCCAAGCCCACGCTCTACGTGCTCGACGAACCCACCACGGGCCTGCATCTCTCCGACGTGGCGCGCCTCGTGAACGTCCTCGATCGTCTCGTGCAACGTGGCCACTCGCTGCTGATCATCGAGCATCACCCCGCCGTGATCGCGGCCGCCGATCACGTGATCGAGCTCGGACCCGAGGGCGGCAAGGGCGGCGGTCGTGTCGTGGCCGAGGGAGCTCCCGAAGCCGTGGCGCGACGCGCGACCGCGACAGGACGTGTCCTCCGCGCGCTCTTCGAGCGGCCCGCGGCGGACATGGTCCTCGCGGCGGAGGCATGACGCATGGCGGGCACGTTCACCGTTGGAGCCCTCGCCCTCGCGGCCGAAGGTGCGAACGCGGTGGGTGCCGTCCGCTTGACGCTCCTGCCCGACGTCCTCGAGATCGAGCTCGTGCGCGCGGCCGGCTTTCGAAGCGGCTTCGTGCCGGGCAGCGTCGCGGAGTCCGTGGAGATGCGCGTGCCGTACACGGCCGTCCGTGGCCTCGTCCGGCGCGGCCGCGCGCTCTGCCTCGCGCTCGATCCCTCGATCGCCGCGCCCTACACGCGCTTCACGCTCGCGCGCTTCACCTACGATCCACGCGAGGCCCTCGCGCGCGCGTACGAGGCACGGAGGCGCGCCGCGCTCGCCGTCGCGCTCCTGCCCGCGCCGCTCGGCCTCGTCGCCGCGCTCGCTTCGCCCGCTTCGCTCGTGACGGGCCTCCTCGGTCGGCTCGCGGTCGGGCTCGTCGTCGCGGCGGGGAGTTTTTTCCTCCTGCGTGAGCTCCTTCGGTTCGCCACCTGGGGCGGCCCTGGATCCGATCGCCTCGCGGAGACATTCGAGCTCGCGCTTTGCCAGCGCCTCGGCTTCGTCCCCGTCGCGACCGCGCCCTTCGCTCCGCCGCCCGCGCCTCCCGTTCCCGAGGCCTCGCTCCCTGCGTGGGCGCGCGCGCCGCTCCTCGTCGCGCTCGTGGCCGCGCTCTCCGTGCTCGGCATCTCGTTCTTCCAGCGTTACGGCAAACCCCCCGATCCCGCGACCGTCGCGCCGAACGTGCCGCTCCTCGTCGCGCGCCTCGCCTCTGCGTTTCCCGCGCCTTCGCCCGCGGATGCATCTCCCGGCGAACCACGCCTGCCTCGATGTGTGTGCGCGCGCGCCGCTTCTCCTCTCTGGAACGAGGGGCTCCCGGTGCTCGAAGTCCTGCTCGCGTCACGGCCCGAGGATGGCTCCGGCCGTGTGGTCCCCTCGGAGCGACGTGGGTACGACTTCGATCTTTCGGTCGTGAACAACGGCGGGACGCCGCTGCGCGACGTGAGCGTCCTCGTCACGTTCGCGCGCCGCGACGATCAGAACCGCCGCGTCGGCGCCACCGATCGTGGTCTCTACTGGGGAAAGCCGCTCTACCCGGGCCGCGCGATCAAGTGGCACCTCAAGGCGCCGGGCACCGAGATGCGTATCGATCCGCCGCGCCTCGGACGCCTCGAAGCCGGGCGCGAGCCTGCCTCCCCCGACGCCTTCTTCGAGCTCTCGCGCGCGCGCCAGCGTGTCGTGCGTATCCACGCCGCGAAGATGCTCGCGTACCACCGTGATCCGCGCGCGCTCGAGGTGCTCGCCTCGCTCGGCCCGCCGAGCCCCGACGAGGAGAGCGTCCTCGCGCGCATCACGCGCGCCGCGCGTCCCGTCATCGCGTGCGACATCACGCCAGCGTCCGAGTCCCTCGAGGTTTGTCTCTCCAACGACTCGTTGTCGCCGCAGCGCGTCGTCGCTGCGCGCACCATCGCCGATCGCGACGCGCCTTCTCAACGCGCGGCGTTGCCGGTCGTCGTCCCGGTGCACGACGGCGTGCGCGTGTCGGTGCCGCTGCCGCCGCGGCCCGTCCCGTCCGAGCTCGATCTCGAAGTTGACGCTCGGGGCTCCGGGTCGCCTGACGGCGCCCTACGCCCCGAACCCCAGCTCGAAGCCTCGCCTTGAGCGTCGAGAAGCTGCGCGTCAGGAAGTTGCGCGCGCGCGTTTGCCCACGATGAACGCGAAGCTCATCGAGTCCTCGCACTGCGCCACGCTCACCACGCCGCGCGACTGCCAGGCTACGAGGTACTCGCCCGGCTCGACGAGCGTCGCTGCGATCCTCGCGCGCGCGCTGTAGGCGTTGCACACGTCGAGCGCGGAGAACGCCCATCGCCCGAGCGACATCACCTGGCGCAGCGTGAAGTACGCGCCCGGCGATCGATAGATCGGCACCGGCGTGTTCGACTGCGGCGCGCGCGCGTACGACACCGCGTACACGCCCGACCGGAGAAGCCCGTCGAAATCCAGCCGCGCGCGCCCTGCGAGATCCGGGTGGAACACGCCGCCCACGCTCACGATGAGCTCGCATGGATCGAACGTGAACTTCGCGTCGTAGCCTTGGTGCTTGTGCGGCGCCCAGTTCGGCGCTTCCCGGAGCGGCTCGCGCGTGAGGGCGATCAGCGCCTCCGACGTGTGCTGCCGGATCACCTCTTTGAGCCCGTCCAGCGACACGAGACCGCTGTCGACGAGCGCCTTGACGACGGGGATCTGATCACGCTTGCAGCGCTTGTATACGTCCTCGATCCGCTTCGACTCCGGGGGTTCGTCGGCGTACGCTCGGAGCAGGTCCGCGAGCCTGCGCTCCATGCCGGACGCCGCGGCCCAGCAGATTCGACCGTTCTCGACCAGCACCGTGCCTTGCGTCGGGGGGCCGAAGACGAGCGCGCCGGTGGCGCTCTCGGGCAGCGCTTCGATTTCCTCCAGCAGAGGGATCACCGCCGCGGGATCGCCGGAGATGCCTGCCGGGTCGGGCATCAAGCGCAGACTCTTTCCACTCTGCATGGCTCGTTCCTGGGTTCCTCGAGAGGAGGCGACCGCGTGGCTCCTGGTCCACCGGGCGCCTCCGGGTCCTAGGATATCCCCGTTCGTCGCACGGCGCGAGGGCCGCGGGTTTGTCCCGTGAACACGCGTTCGCGGGACCCGCGGGCCCTCGTCCTTTGAAGCGCACGTTTCGCGATGTGCGATGTTTCCTTACTCAAAAAGTTCAAGGACGGCAGATGTTGTAGCCGTCCGGGAGGATGGTGCTCGGCTGGCAGGTCGTCTGCACCTGGTTGCCGCCGACCTGGACCACCGGGCAGTCCGTGTCGGGCGCCTGCGGGTCGCAGACGACGCGCTGATCGGGGTAGGTACAGGTGGCAGCACAGCGGAGGAGCGGATACCAGTTGCCCTGGTTCGTCTGCGTGAGGTCACCGCAGCAGACGGTGCCGGCGGGGCAGTGCTCGGGGAGCTGGCATTCGATGCGCGACTCGAAGCCCGGCTGGCCGTTGCCGCCGAAGTCCGTGGAGCAGTTGTCGTTGTCGTCCGGGCCGCTCACGCACTCGCCCTGGGGCGGATCGTTGTAGTCGTATTCGTCCCAGCAGCAGGCGCTCTGGCCGCTCACGGGACAGGCCATGTCGCCACACGCGACCATGACGGGCGGAGGCGGCGGCCCCGACGAGGAGCTCTGCATGCTGCTCGACGAGCTCGACGAGCCGTTGCCCGCGCCGCCTTGACCCGAGCCGCCGTTGCCTGCGCCGCCTTGGCCCGAGCCGCCGTTGCCCGCGCCGCCTTGCCCTGAACCGCCGTTCCCGATGCCGCCCTGTCCTGCGCCGCCGTTGCCTGCGCCGCCTTGACCTGCGCCGCCCGAGGCGCCGGTCGCTTGCCCGCCGGAGGCAAACAGTCCCGTGGTGTCCGTCCCGCAAGCGGCCATCGCGGCGCCCAAGACGAAGAGCGAGGCGAGGCCGAACGATCGCAACGAAGCTCGTTTCATGGATGACTCCTCAGATACCCGAAAGGTACACGCCCGAGGTAGCCTGCGTTGCGCGAAACAGCCACCCAATTTCGTCATGACGGAGACGCACCGGGCGCGCGGACTTCCAGCCTGCAATCAAAATTGGATCGTCGCTGGACGCGCACGGGCTTCGCGAGGGGGTTGCTTTACACGCCGAGCGACGCTTGGCATGGTGGATCGAAAGGCCGAAGCGGCCCGGATCGAGGAGGCACTTCATGAGCTTCAGAAAGTATTTGGCCGTGCTCGCGGCCATCGTCCTGCTCGGCGTCAGCGCCGTGGCGGACGCGACGACCATGCTCTTCCTTTCACGTGAGGAGCTCGTAAACCGTTCGGATCTCGTGGTCCGCGTGCGCGTGGGGAGGGCGGTCACGGCCGAATCCGAGGACGGCCGTGGCCTCGTGACGCGCACCGAGCTCGACGTGGTGCAGCTCCTCAAGGGCAAAGTCGAGGGACGCATCGTCGTCCAGCAGTTCGGCGGGACACACCGGGGCAAGACGCAGAAGGTCCTCGGTGACGCGGCGCTCAAGGCGGGGGAAGACGCAGTGGTATTCCTGCGTCGCGACGAGAAAGGAACGATGTATTTCACGGCGCTCGCGCTCTCCGTGTACCACGTGGACGCCAAAGGAATGGCGCACCGCGAGCTCGACGGCGTCGAGCTCGTCCGCTACGTGGGCAAGAAGCTCGAGCCCTCCGGGCACGTGGAGCGGCCCGAGGCGGTCGAATCTCTCATGACGGACGTGGTCCGCCTCGCCGGAGGAAAGTGAAATGAAATCGTTCCTCCGCAAAGCCGCCCTCCTCGCCGCGTGCGCGGCCGGCATTCTCGCCGCGCCGACCGAGGCGCGCGCCTGGACCGGCCTCGAAGGCCCGCCGTATCCGGTCTGGGGCATCCTCCCGGTCAAATTCTACGTCAACGCGTCCACGTTCCCGCCGGAGATCGCCGCGACCGCGCAGCAGCGGCTCGTCGATGGGTTCGGCGCCTGGGCGACGCCCGAGTGCACCGATTTCGCGACGCAGCTCCTCGGTGATCTCCCGGACGGCACCTGGAATTCGAACGACAACAAGAACGTGCTGCTCTGGATCAACAAACCGGATCCGTGGCCGCTCGAGCTCGGCCCAGTGGATTCGGTCATCGGCGTCACGCTGCCGGTATGGTCGCCCGACGGCGAGAACATGATCATCTCCGACGCGGACATCGTCTTCAACAACGTCGGGTTCTGCTGGTACGACTCCGCCACGAACCCGGGCGGCAATTGCGTCGGCGGCAGCCCCGTCGATACGCTCTCCATCGCCACGCACGAGCAGGGCCATTTTCTCGGCCTCGGCCATTCGGACGTCATGGGCGCGACGATGGAGCCCTATTATGACGGTGGCAATGCAATCGCCTCGATCGAGCAGGACGACATCGACGGCGTCTGCTCCCTCTATCCGCCCGGCTCCGGCGTCCCGAGTTGCAATGCCTGCACCACGAACGCCGCGAAGACCGAATGCAGCGCGCTCGCCATGGGCTGCAATGGTCAGTGCGTCGGCATTTACAACTGTGAAGCGTCCTGCCCCATCGCGAAAACGCCCGCCGACTACAAGGCCTGCCTCGACGCCTGCAAGATGCAATTCCCGGAAGGCGTGAAGGCCTACGAGGCGTACGCGGGCTGCATCTGCAACCTCTGCTCGAAATCGTGCCCCATCGAATGCCCCGGCGGCTCCGGCGCAGGCGGCGGCGGCTGGGGCGAGGAGCCCGAGGGGCCCGCGATCGAGGACCCCGGCGGCTGCGGCTGCTCCGTCGAGGGGCAGCGCGGTAAGCTCGGCGCCCTCGCCGCCCTCGGCCTCGGCCTCGCCGCGATCGCCCGTCGGCGCAGGCGGCGCTGAGCGGCCTCCCCGAACGCCACCAATTCCAAGACTTTACGCCTCTCCCGATCCCTGGCATGGCTCGCCGGCCATGCCGCTCCACCCTCGAACGGATCTCGATGCGGACGTAGCCCGCGCGCTGTCCGCTCTCGGCGCGGAGACGTCCGAGCCCGCCCTCGACGCCGTCGCGGTCCCCGGCGCGGTCGCCGCCGCCCTCGACCGCCTTCCGCCCTCGGCACCCTTCCTGCTCCGCGCCGCGCCGCCCCTCGGCAGCGTGTCGAGCCGCCACGGGCCCGACCCCGAAGCGCCCGTCTGGATCCGCGGCACCCTCGGCGGCGCCGACGTCCGCATCGCCCCGCTCCGCCTCGCCGAAGGAGAGCGCCCCTCCGCCGGCCGCGTGGCCCGGTTGGTCGTGACCGCCGAGGAACGTCCCTGCTGCGACGCGCCCTCCTGCACGAACCGCCGCACCCTCGCCGCGGCCTGGGTCGAGCTCGAACGCACGGAAGCCGAAGCGTCGCCGCGCCGCCTGCTCGTCGCGGCCGTGGTCGATCTCGACGGAGACCGCGCCCGCGCCCGTGTCGTTCGCGCGGCGGCCCCGCTCGCCCGCGCCTTTGCCGCGGCGCTCACCGCCGCCGAGGGCACGCTCCCCCCGGCCGCCGAGCCGGATCCCCAGCCCGAGGGGCCCGTTTTACCGGCCGGCAAGCTCGCGCGGTTCGCCCTGCGCCCCGAGGGCGAACGCCTGGTCCTGCGAGATCACGACAGCCGGGGTCCTCGGACGAACGCCCGGCGTGACACCGTCTTCGGCACGATCCTGCTTGCTGTCTCGCTCGCTCTGTGGCTTCAGGCCGCGCGCGCCTTCCGAGCGGGCGATCGCAACCTCACGATCGGCTTCGCCGCGGCCGCCGCGCTCGTGACGCTCACCGGCTACGCGTTCGTGAGCGTCGCGCGCTTCGGCGCTCGCTACCGCGCCCTCTCCGCGCCGCTCTTCTGGGCCGGCCGCGATCGGTTCGTCATCGCCCCATGGGTGAGCCGTACGGGCGCCGTGGATCTCTTGCCGGAAGGCCGTCTTGGCGCGGCGATCGCGATGGAAGAGGTCCGCGGCGTCTCGACGCCCCGGCGCGACGACCTCGTGGCCGTGGAGATCGACAGCGATCACGGGCCGATGGACGTCTTCCTCACGGACGACGCGGCGCTCGCCGCGTTCTGGGCCGCGGCCCTGCGCCGCGCGCTCGGCGACATGGCGCACCCGGGGACCCGCGCCTCCGCCCGCAAACGCGCGCGCGAGCGCGCAGCCGGAGAGGCCCCGGCCGCCGCCGCGTTGAACGAAGTCACTCGATGAACGGATTCGCGGACAGGGTGTTCGAGAAGTCCGACGCCTCCTCGCCGCGCACGCACCGCAGCCGATACGTGTAGGTAAGATCCTCGTTCGCGCCCTCGTCGACGTGATCGGTATCCGTACCGATCGCGGTGAAGGCCGGCGCGAACGTCTCCGCGTCGGTGCGCCGCTCGGCTTCGACCTCTTCGCAGGGCGAAACCAGGCTCCAGCGCACGCGCAAAACCTTCGACATCGGGATCACGTCCTCGAGCACGGGCGCTTCGAGGGGGCCGCCCGCCCAAGGATCTCCCGTCGCGTAGCCCGTCGGCTCCGGATCCGGGGAGTCCACCTCGCTCGCACACGCGCCCGCGAGGAGGAAAAGCACACACGAGAACGAAGAAGCAAAGCGTTTCATCGGTCCCTCTCGATGCGAGTCAGTCGCCGCCGTCCTTGCCCGCGCCGACGAAACAATCCTCGCGATCCGCGAAGAGGACGTTGAACGTCGTGAGCGAGCCATAACAGGCCGTGATGTACGCCTGGAGCTGCACCTTGTCCGTGTCGGGGAGCCCCTCGTGCGCGTTGAGCTTCGCCTCGAGCACGCGGAGCTTGTCCCGGACCATCACGATCTTGTGAAAGAACGTGTCGAGCGGGATGCGCTTCTCCGCGGTGCCCACCTTGCCCGGCTTGAGGACGATCTCCCCGCCCTGCCAGCGCGCCCCCAGCTCCGTGCGGCCGAGGCCGAGCTCCTCCGAGAGCACCTCGCGCAAGACCCGCCTGAACTCGTCGATATCCATGTCGATGTCGATCTCCCTGGGCAGCGAGGCGCTGGCAATCGCGGCTCGCGCGCCCTCGGTGGTCTCGGACGATGAAGGTCGCGTGACGTCCGTGTCACGGCGCCGTGGCTCGATGGCCGAGGAGCGCGCCCTCCGAGGCTCGCCCGCCGCGCGCGGCGGAGGCGGCGGCGCCGGGGCGCCCTTCGGCCGGTATCGCGAGCACGTCGACGTCTGCCGGATCGGCGAGGGATACACCTCGAGCGCGCAGTCCCCCACGCGCCCGAGGCGCGAATCCTCGCGCGGACGCATGAACGCCGCACAGCTTCCGCAGCGCCCCTCGAGCTCGCTCATGAGGGCTCACCATAACGCAATCCGTCGCCGGGGCGAGCACGCTCTCGTTCGGGCGAACGCGCCCGCTCGGCACTACACTCGGCCGCATGGCCCGCCCTCGCACCTGGATCTCCGCGCTCCTCTTCTTCGTCCTCGCCACAGGATGCGGCACAGCCCCGACGCCCGGTCCCGATGCGCCGACCACGGCCGAGGCCGTCCGCACGAACGGCGCGGCCGGGCTGAACGACACGAAATCGGGCGAGCCCACGAAGCCGGAAGGCGCGGCCGCCGGAAAGGACGCGGCCGCGGCGCCGCTCGTGTTCATCGAGGACGACCTCGACGGCGCGATGGCGCGCGCGCGCGCAGAGAAGAAGGCGCTCTTCGTCGATGCCTGGGCGCCGTGGTGCCACACGTGCCTCAGCATGAAGAACTACGTGCTCGTCGATCCGGCGCTCCGCCCGCTCGCCGATCGCGTGGTGTTCGCGGCGATCGACACGGATCGCCCCTCGAGCGCCGCATTCCTCGAGCGATACAAGATGACCTTCTGGCCGACGTTCTTCGTGATCGATCCCGCGAAGGGCGACGTCGTCGCTTACTTGCCGGGCGCGGCGTCGGCGCGCGAGATGCGCGGCTTCATCGAGGACGCAGTGCGCGTGATGGATGCCTCCGCGCCGCCCTCGGATCCGCTCTACACGCTTTCGCAGGCGAGCGCCGCGCGCGCGGCCGGCGATCATCGCAAGGCGCTCGCGCTCTACGACGAGTTGCTCGCGAAGGTCGACGCGCGCTGGCCGCGCCGGGACGACGCGCTCGCCGGGAAGCTGAGCTCGCTCGCCGGCAGCGGCGACGTCGACGGATGCGCGCGATTCGGCGCGGCGCACGTCGACGAGATTCGTGGCGCCGCGGCCCCCGCCGATTTCGCGGCCGTGCTCTTGAGCTGCGCGAGCCGGCTCGCGAAGAGCTCCACGCAAGATCAGGCGCGTCGCAAGGCCATGGCGAGGCTCGAAGCGCTCGTCGCCTCGCCGCCGCCCGAGTCCACGGTCGACGATCGCGCCGACGCCCTGGCGATCCTGGCGGGCGTGAAGAGCGAGCTCGGCGACGCGGAAGGCGCGCGCGCGGCGCACGAAAAACGGCTCGTGCTCATGGAGAAGGCCGCGGCCGAGGCGAAGACGCCCGAGATCGCGGCGACGTACGATTACGGCCGGGCGATTTCGTACGTGGCGCTCGGCCGCGGCGAGGAGGCCGTGCGCATGCTCGAGCAACGCGAGCGCGAGATGCCGAAGTCGTACGATCCGCCGGCGCGCCTCTCGAGCGTGCTCGCGAAGATGGGGCGCCTCGACGCCGCGCTCGCGGCGAATGGCCGCGCCGTGGCGCTCTCGTACGGGCCGCGGCGGCTCTCGTACCTCAAGCAACGCGCGGATCTGCAGGCGAAGATGGGCGACAAGCCGGGGCAGATCGCCACGCTGCGCGAGGAGGTCGCGGGGCACGAGGCGCTCGGCCCGGGGCAACGGAATGAAGCGGCGCTCGCGGACGCGCGCCGTCGCCTCGGCGAGGCGCTCGGCGAAGGGAGCGCGGCGCCGAAGCGGTGAAGCGCCTGCGGGCGCGGGCGTTTTCCCGGGGTCATGGAAAACGCCACGAGGCCTCCCGCCGCGGAGCGCGCGGGCGGGAGGCTCGTGTCGTTTCTGGAGGGAACGAGAGGGAGGGTTACGGCCTGCCGGGGAGCGGATCGCCGGTCAGGATGCAGTGGAGCGTCTCGGGATCGCAGGCTACCGGGAAGTCCGGGTTGATGCCGGATCCGACGGAGATGCCCAGATCGGGATGCGCTTTCGGATCGCAGAAGAGCGGTTCCGGGACCACCATCGGCGTGTCCTTCTTGGCCGGGTCGGCGTCGTCGTTATCGGACGGCGTGTCGGGGTTGTTGTCGTCGTCGGTGTGGACGTCTTTGCCGCAGTACACCGACGGCGAGATGCCGACGAACTTGTACGAGGCTTCGCAGCCCGCGAGCACGTCACGGAAGACCATCTCGCCGACGACCTGCGTGCCCGGCACGCCCGCGGTCACGTACACCTTGACGTTTCGCCACTCCTGCTGGAGGTGCATGGCCGGGAGGATGATGGGGTTGCCCATGTCATCCACCTCGCCCGTGTCGAACTCCGTGATGTTCATGTCCGCGGCCGCGAGCGCCGCCGTGCCGTTCGCGCCGCCCGCGTAGCAGATGTTGTTCGCATCCGGGGCGGTCGTGTACTTGCCGAACGCGTACGGCTTGTCCGTGCCGAGGTCGTAGCCCGCGCCCTCGCGCTCACGCGCGATCTGGCCGAGGGTGGTCGACTGGATCGCGACGCTGCGATCGTCGTAGTTCGCGAGCGTCTTGTCGGCGTTCGGCGCGAGGTACGTGGCCAGGCCGATGTCTTCGCCCTTCAGCCCGAGGCACGCCTCGTCACCGCTGACGAGCTCGTACTTCGTGAAGAACGGGAAATGGCTGGCGATGCACTGGATGGTGGGTTGCGAGCAGGACGCCCCGGAGAACGCGAAGAACGCCGCGCTGGCGAGCCCCATCGCGCCGACCAGGACATTGTGGATTCGGTGCTTCATGGTGAGCTTCCTTTCCCGTCCAACCATCAGAAGGTCACGCGCGCGTTGATGCGGATCTGCCGCGGCGTCTGATAACCGGTCGGGTTCTTCCAGTTGGGGTTGACGTCCTTGGCATCGAAGTCCGAGCCATCGGCGTAGAGCAGCTTCTTGCTCGTGTCCGTCGGCGCCTCACCCTTCTTGCCGAAGAGGTTCGCCTCGCTCCCGTTCTCGACCGGCAAGACGTCCGCCAGGGTGTAGCGCTGGTCGAAGCCCGTGGCCTGCTGGAAGTTGAACAGGTTGAAGACGTCCACGCCGACCGTGAGCGTGCTGTCCTTCGAGAACCGGTAGCCGAACGTGACGTTCGTATCGATGCTGTGGAGCCAGGGCGTACGACCGCCGGCGCCGCGGGGCAGGATGAACACCTCGGAGTCGCCGTACTGGACGTGCGAGCCGAGGACGTTCAGCGGCGTGCCGCTGCGGCCGAGGTAGCCGAGGCCGAGGTTGATCGTGACGTTCGCCGGGAGCTGGAACTCCTTGGCGCCGAACAACTTGATCACGTGGCGACGGTCACCGGGCAGATCGCCGGTCCGGTTCGCGAGGATCGAGACCAGGTCGAAGTCCGAGTTGATGTTCGGATCGAGCTGGCCCGTCTCCGGCCGGAACAGACCCGCGAGGTTACCGCGGTTCCACGAGATGGTGTAGTTGACCTGCGCGAGCCACTGGTTCGAGAAGGCCTTCTGGAAGTACACCATGAAGGAGTCGTAGTCGCGCGTGGCCTTGGGGAAGTCCTTCGCGATGCCGTACCCCGGGTTTCCGATGAAGTACGTCGTCGCCTCGTCGCGACTCATGTCCTCCATCGCGTAGTTCAGCCACTGGCGCGTGTAGGCGCCGCCGATGCGCGAGTCCGTGATGATCTCGTACTCGCCGCCGATGACGATCTGATCCGACGACTGCGGCTTGAGATCCGGATCGACCGGGACGCGATCCGAGCCGGTGATGAGGTACTTGAGGTTCGGATCGTACGGCGTCGGGCCGCTGACCGTGATCAGGTTGTCGATGCTGTTGCACTCGGGGCCACGCGCCTGCAGCGGGTCGAGCGGGTTGCAGACGCCGCTCTTGGGCGGATTGCCGTTCGGGTAGTTGAGCGAGCGGTTCTTCTGGAGACCGAGCTCACCCGGGAACGAGCGATCGACCATGTTCAGCGTGATCGCCTGGTAGAACCGGGCGAAGTTCGCCGTGATCTTGGCCCGGCCCTCGCGGGTCGGATCCCAGATCGCGCCGATGCGCGGCGACCACTGGTTCGGCAGCGCGATGCCGATGTTGCCGTCGTTGCCCGTCACCATCTGCGCGTCGTAACGAACGCCGAGGTTCACCGTGACGCGGTCGAGGATGTTCCACGAATCCTGAATGAAGCCGCCGATCGTCGTCGAGGTCGAGTTCGCCTCGAAGACGTCGAGGTTGACGACGTTGTCGGGCGACTGGAGGAAGCCATAGCGACGGAAGTCCGCCACGTTGTTGCCGTTCGTGCTCTCGCGGAAGAACACGCCGCCGCCGAAGGCCTTCCTGTTCGTGTAGTTCAGGATCTCGAAGTCGACGCCGGCCTTGATGACGTGCTGGCCGAGCGCGTTGAGCAGCGCCGTCGCGATCACGCGGCCCTGGTAGCGGTGGCTCGTGGCGATGTTGATCTGGCCGGGGCCGCCGGTGCGGTACGTCGCCACCGGGCAGTTGATCGCCGCGAACTGCGCGCCGCCCTGGTTGCAGTCGTCGATGGCCGACTGCGGGAGCGTCTCGAAGTCGGTGATCGGGTGGAGGCCGGGGTTCGACGTACGACGCCACGTCATGCCCGGCATGTAGGCGAGCTTCGTGGGGTCGTTGAGGTCGTCGACGTTCGAGCCGTCCGCCGCGCCGATCGCGACGCTGTTGTAGACCCAGCCGAGGGTCGCATCGATGAGGAACTTCTTGTTCGCGAACGCCGACGAGCTCTTGATGACGACGCTGTTGTTGAACATGTCGACCGTCTGACCGAGCGAGTCGTACGTGCCGACCAGGTTCCCGACGCCGATGCCGCCGTCCTGCGCGTCGAAGCCGTACGTGCCGTTGCCGCCGGAGTTCGACGGAGCGCCGAACACCGTCACGCTGATGTTGTGGTCCTGGTTGATGTTCCAGGTCAGCTTGCCGATGTACTGCATAATCTGCTGATCGGCGTAGTAGGTCTGCGGCGGGATGCCCCGGAGCGGTGTCGCCGTCTGGTAGCCGGTCGACTCGTCGAGCACGGGGACCGCCGTGTCGTTGATGCCGTCCTGGCCCGCGATCGGGGGACCGTTCGGGTTCATCGGATCGGGCATCGTCCGATCCTCGTAGGTGTGATTGAGGCGGGAGAGGACGCGCTCGAGGCGGTAGCGCTGCAGCGCCACGCTGAAGCCCGCGAAGAACCAGAGCTTGTCCTTCACGATCGGGCCGCCGATCTCGAAGCCGAAGTCACGGACCGAGCCGAGCGTCGGATTCGTGTTGATCGTCTGTCCCGCGCGCGGGATCAGCGTACGCTGTCCCTCGAACGCGCCGGGCGTGATCGCCCCGAACACGGAGCCATGGAACTCGTTCGAACCGCTCTTCGTGACGACGTCCATGACGCCGCCGATGCTGCGGCCGTACTCCGGCAGGTAGCCGGCCGTGATGACGTTGACCTCCTTCACGAACTCGGCCGAGAGCGGCACCGCGAGGATGCCGAACGCCGGGTCGTTCGCGGAGACGCCGTCGATGATGAAGCCGTTCTCGGGCGACGACGTGCCGTTCACGGACACGCCGTACGTGTCGGCGTTGGTGCCGGGCGCGACGGCCGCGAGGCTCTCGAAGGAGCGCGTCGCGCCGCCCTTGGCGGCAGGGGGGTTCACGGCCACGCGACGCGTGAACTCGCTGTCGATGGTAACCGCGACGCGCGAGGATCCGACGTCGATGACCGGCGGCTTGCCGACGACGACGATCTCTTCGCCCGTCTGGATGTTCTCCGGCAGAAGCTCCAGGTTGACGCGGATCGTCGAGCCGCTGGTGAGCTTGATGCCGCCGCGCGAGAAGGGCTTGTACTGCTCCTTGTCTGCGCGGACGGTATAGCCCTCACCGGGGGCCAGCTGCGGAATGCGGAAGTTACCGCCCGCATCCGTCACGACGATCTGCTCACCCTGCAGCGCGGGGGACGTCACCGTGATGACGACGTCCGCAACGGGTGCTTTCGTGGCCGCGTTACGCACCTGGCCGGTGATCACGCCGTCGGCTGCATACGCCGAGCCGGCGACCATGACGACTGACGGCACAATCGCGGCCAATAGGCCTAGTCTGTCTCTGAGTATCACGAGCCCTCCATCCCTCCAGAAGTGGGCCAAGTGTCGAAAAGGCGGCCGACTATACTCATGTTCCGTGACCGTCAACAACACTTTCTGCGGGCTCCGCGTAACTCTTTCTGAGACACGCCCGGACACACCCCCCGTCGAGCCCCTCCGCGTCGACGTTCCCGGACGCACCCTGACGCGGCCCGTCGCGCGCCTCCGACATACCCGTCGGGCCTGACGCACCCGCGGGTTGGTCCCTCGGTTGGTCCCTCGGTTGGTCCCTCTTTTACGAACCCACCCCCGTTCGGGGGGCGTCCGGAAGTGGGAAGGACCCGGAACCACCCATGCCCGGACCCGGGCTGGGGGGGCTCTCTAGAATTCGTTTCCCCCCCAACCGCAATTTGTGCGGGGTGCCCTCTTCTTTGGCTCGCGCCGGCAGACGATTTCGACTACTAGGGCTCAAGGCTCATGTTCGACTCGGTTCTAGGCCGCGACAACATTCCCAAGAGCCGCCTCGGCACGGGCGCCGTGCTGTCGGTGGTGGTTCACGCCCTCATCTTCGCGCTCGTCCTGTACATCACGACGAGACCCGTGGAGAAGAAGGTGGATCTCCCGGAGGTGACGTTCATGGCGGCAGCCCCGCCACCACCGCCGCCTCCTCCGCCTCCGCCGCCCCCTGCGGGTGGAAAGAAAGTCAAGCCGATCGAGAAACCGAAGCCGGTGAAAAAGCCGGAGACGATCGTCGAGACCAAAGAGGAGCCAAAACCGGACGAGAAGCCACCGGAGAAGGATCCCGAGCCCGCCGAAGAACCGGAGGGCGAGGGCGAGGAGGGTGGCGTTCCCGGCGGCGTGCCGGGCGGCGTTCCCGGTGGCGTGGTCGGTGGCGTGGTCGGTGGCGTGCTCGGCAATCCGCCGCCGCCTCCTCCGCCTCCGCAGAACGTGACGATCCCGTTCGGCGCGGGTATGACCCGGCCCTCGCAGCCGAGTGTGAGCTCCTTTTACACACAGGCGGCCCGCGCCGCCCGCGTCGAGGGTCTGATGATCGTGCGCTGCACCATCACCGAGAGCGGCTCGCTCGAGGGCTGCAGCATCATCAAGGGCCTGCCGCACCTGAATGAGTCGGTGCTCGCCGGCCTGGCACGGCATCGCGGGACTCCAATCATGTTCAACGGCAAGCCCGCGCGGGTGAGCTACACGTACAACTTCCGCTTCAAGCTGGACTAAGGTCCATGCAACCCGCTTGATAGGACATCTGGCCCAGGAAAGTTCGTTCGGTATGTAATCGTCTGTTCGAGCGGTTACTGCCGACATCGAAATTGAGCGCGCGAGGGAGGCGCGACCGAAACCATGGATTTTTCACTGAGTGGACTTTGGCGTGAAATGGGGCTTTTTGCCCGCCTGGTCGTGATCGTGATGGGCGTCATGAGCCTCACGTCGCTCCTCGTCCTGGGCGAGAGGCTCGTGATGTCGTTCAAGTCGATGTCCGACTCGAAGGTGTTCGCGGCGAAGATGGCCTCCCTCCTGGCGAACGGCGATCTCGACAGCGCTGCGGACGCGAAGTTCGGCAAGGACATCGGCTACCTCGGTCGCACGATTCGCGCGGGCCTCGTGGCCTACAAGGGCTCGGTTCACGGCGACAAGGACCTCTGCTTCGAGTCCGTCGCGCGCGCCCTCGAGCGTCAGCAGGCCCGCGAGCTCGCGGTCCTGAAGCGTGGCCACGGCTGGCTGGCGACGGTCGGCTCGACAGCACCGTTCGTCGGTCTGCTCGGTACCGTCATGGGTATCGTCACGGCCTTCGAAAAGATGGCCGCGAGCGGCTCCGGCGGTCTCGGGACGGTCTCCGCCGGTATCGCCGAAGCGCTCATCACGACGGCCTTCGGCCTCCTCGTCGCGATTCCGGCCGTCATGGCCTTCAACTTCCTCGCCGGCTGGGTCGACGCGCGCGCGGTCGACATCTCCGAGTCCTCGAACGAGTTCCTCGATCTCGTGGCGCGTCGCCTCGCCGAGGGGCCGCGCGAGGAGGAGGAAGAAGAGGGCGAGGAGAGCGAGGCCGCGGCCTAGAAAAGCCCGCCCTCGCGGAAATGGGCGCGCCTCTCGGGGCGCGCGCGGGTCCAGCGAGGGCGCCCCTGAGAGGGAGTAGGTGTTCTCATGGGAATGGCAGTCGGCCCGAAGAAGGGCAGCGTAAAGAACGACATCAACGTCACGCCGCTCGTCGACGTCGTGCTCGTTCTTCTGATCATCTTCATGGTCATCACGCCCATGCTCCAGCGTGGCAAGGACGTGAAGCTGCCCCAGTCCAAGTCGATCGACGAGGAAAACAAGGAAAGCGATCCGATCATCCTCTCGGTCACGAAGGACAAGCACATCTTCATCGAGAGCAGCGAGTACGACAAAGAGGGCTTTTCGCCTGCGCTGAAGGTGGTCCTCGAGGAGAAGCCGGGGAGGAAGATCCTACTCAAGGGCGACGACTCGCTGACCGTGGGCGACGTGCGCGAGGTCATGGAGATGTCGCGGAAGGCAGGCGCGAAGAGCGTGGCCCTCGGCGTTGAAGAGCAGAAGTAGAGCCAGCGGAGCCGAACGAGATGAGCAGAAAGACGAGAAGGGTGGCGATCAAACCCGCCAATCCGCCGAACTCGGACATCAACGTCACGCCCCTCATCGACGTCGTGCTCGTGATGTTGATCATCTTCATGGTCGTCACGCCGCTGCTCGAGAAGAACATCGACGTGCGCGTGCCGGAGACGGAGAAGGTCGAGACGGTCACGGAAGTGCCGCCCGATCAGCTCGTGGTTCGTATCGGGACCGAAGGTGATTTCCGGATCAACTTCGACAAGGTCACGAACGAAGAATACGTCGACAAGCTGAAGGGGAAGCTCGAGCGGCGGAAAGAGGACGACAAGATCGTCTTCTTCATCGCCGACGACAAAGCGAACTACGCGCGCCTGATCACCGCGCTCGACGGGGCCAAGCAAGCCGGCGCGAAGGTGCTCGGCATGATGACGACGCCCCCCGATGAGGAAGAGAAGAAGTAAAGCGTCTTCGTGCAGTTCGCGAAGAGCCCCGGCGTGCCCGTGCACGTCGGGGCTCTCTTCTTTTCAGCCCCTACTGCACGAATCCGGTATTTCAACGTGTGGTCATTACCGCGACCATCCCTGCCAAACCGTTCATTGCAGGATATTTCCGGTCTACTGGTCTTTCTCGTGACCAGTATATTTCATTCCGGACGAAACCGCTCAATGGGCGCACGGAAAAAAGGATTGACACACGGCTGTCACACGTGGTTGGCGCGCTCGTCACCGAAGCCGTCGCCGCTGCGCTGGGGCTTCGCCCCAGGCCCCACCGGGGCTATCCGCCCCTGGACCCGGACCAGCGCAAGCGCTGGACTCGTGTTCGATGAACTGCGCGATGCGCAGTTCATCGAACAGGCCGAGGCAAGACCAGCTACGACCCTGCCAACCAAGACCGCCGTGACTGGCAACGCTGTCCCTGGTCTTGTCACGGGCCCGTTGGAAGAACTGCGCGGAGCGCAGTTCTTCCACCCCGAGTCCAGGGCTTGCCCTGGTCCGGGTCGAGGGGCGGACAGCCCCCGCGGGGTCCGGGGCAGCGCCCCGGCGCGGCGGCCCGAGAAGACAGCGCGCGTCAGGGGAGGCCGAGCAGGGCGCGGCAGCTGTCGGTCGCGTTCGGGCAGCCATCGGCCGCGTTGCACGACTCGCATTCTGCGACGCAGATGTTCATGGCCGTCTCATGTGCGGATTCGCACGAATTGCAATCCGGGTTCAAGTTCATCGGCCCGGATTTCCCGCACTGGGACATGCACATGCTTCGGTCCCCATAGGCCTGCTTCGAGCAAGACTCGACGTCGCTCGCGCATTTGGGCGTGGCCGCGCATGCGATGCTCGCGGCCTCGCCCGGCTCGTCGTAATCGATCGCCGGAAACGTGCACGCAGAGATGCCGAGGAGCAGACAGCAGAAGAACGAAAACGGAGAGCGCTCGCGGCTCGTTCGCAGCATCAGAACCTCCCTTCGACCGATAAAAATCCGACCCCCGGAGCGAAGACGGGATTCAAGCGCACGCCCGCGCGTGGCGCGCTCGCGGCGGGCGCGGGCGCCGTGAACAAGAGCACGACGCCGGCGACGGCTGCCGCCCCTGAGAGCCCGGCGAACACGTTCACCAGCGTCGCGTACGTCGCGCCTTCGTTCGCGATCGGCGCGACCGATGGATCGCAGTTCGTGAGCGTCGGACAAGCGGCCTCGACCTTCGACAGCCGATCCCCGCGCAGCCCGATGAACACGCCCATCGTCACGAGCGACGCCGCCGAGACGCCGACCGCTGTCCAGCCGAGCGTTCGTTGAAGCGAGAAGGGCGCGGCCCCACCGCCCTCGCCGCCTGGTGTCGCCTCCAGCTCCACCCGCAGGCTCTTGCGCTCTTCCAGCGTGATGCGTTGCTCGCTCGCGATCGCGCCGTCCCGCTTCAACGTGAGCGTGTACTCCCCTGGATCCACGCGAAGCGCGGAGCCCGCGGTCACCGGCCGCCCGTCCAGCGAGATCGCGTCCCCGGGACGACTCTTCGCGACCAGGACCGTCAGGGTCGGCACACGTTTTTCGAGCGTATCGATGTGCTGGTTCGCTTCGGCCACCACGTTTGGCGCGGTCGACGTCGCTTCGCGCGCGGCGAGCCGGAACGTCTCCAGCGCGTCGACCAGCTTCCCGGTGTGCTCCAGGCAGAGCGCGATGTGGAAGCGCACCTGCGGGGTCATCTTCACCTGACCCACTTCCTGGAACAGCGCGAGCGCCTCGGCGAACTTGCCCTCGTCTTCGAGCTTTCGCCCTCGCGTGAACCGCTCCCGCGCCTCCTTCAGCTCTTCGGCCGTGGGAGGTTCGTCCGCCCACACACGCGTCGGCCACGAGGTACCAGCGAGCAAGGCGATCCCCACGCAGGCTGCCTGAGAGTGAAACCGGCGCAAAATGGACCCTCGGGCAAGATGGTACCACGCTTCTCCAGGGGCTGGGTGCACGTGGACCTCAGAAACCAGGGTCGTTGACGTTCGTCGTGGGGCGCTTCCCCGTGGTGCCCGAGGCCTTTCCCGAGGCTGATCCCGAGGGAGCGTGCGTCACGGTATTGGCGCTGCGTGGCGCGAGAGGAGCCTGCGTCGTCGTGGCCGCGGCCGTAGCGCTCGGAGGCGTCGCGGGGAGCGTGGTTTCGCGCGGCGTGGGCAGAGCTTCGGCCGCGGACGCGCTCGGGGCAGGCGCGGGCGCGGCGGGCTCCGCGTCGCGCTTTCCTGCGAGAGCCACCACGGCGAGGCCCGCGAGGAGACCCACCGCGACGACGGCGGCGGCGAGCGCGGGTCCACGTCGCGACGAGAATGCAGGCCGCGCCGCGTCGGCGCTCGTGGGCGGGCGCAACGAAGGCAGGGCGCGCGGACGCTCGATCGCGACCTCGCCCGGGCCGATCCTCGCGAGCGCATCTTCGAGCGCAGCGGCGAGCGCGTCGGCGTCGGCGAACCTGTCTGCGGGGGCCTTCTGCAGGCACCTCGTCACGATCTTGCGAACGACCTCGGGCACCGACGCGTCGAGCGACGCGGCAGGCGACTCGGCGATCTTCGTCATGAGCGCCTGATAGTTTGGCGCGACGAACGGATGTTTGCCCGCGAGCATCTCGTGCAGCACGACGCCCAGGGACCACACGTCGGAGCGGTGATCGACGTCGAGCTCGCCGAGGGCTTGCTCGGGGCTCATGTACGCGGGCGTGCCGAAGGTCACGCCGTTCATCGCGGAGGGGGTCTCGTCGGCTTGTTGCTGCTTGCTGATGCCGAAGTCGAGCAGCTTCGGAACGAGGCCGCCGCGCATTCCACGCGCGAGGAAGATGTTCTCGGGCTTGATGTCGCGATGCACGATGCCGGCGGCGTGCGCGGCGGCCAGGCCTCGCGCGATCTCGGCTGCGATCGCGACGGCCTCGGCGGGGCGGAGCGCGCCTTGCTCCTCGATGCGCGCGGCGAGCGACTGACCTTCGAGCAGCTCCATCGCGAGGTAGAGCCCGCCGCCGGGGGCGACCTCGCCGAAGTCCGCCACGTCGACGACGTTCGGATGGCGGAGACGACCGATGGCCTGCGCTTCACGGAGGAAACGCGCGCGCGCGTCCGGGCCGGCGCGGACGGGCAGGCTCGCGAACTTGAGGGCGAAGTCCCGCCCGAGCAGCTCGTGCCGACCGGCCCAGACCGTACCCATCGCGCCCCGCCCGATGGGGCGCAGCAGTCGGTAACGTCCGGCGACGAGGTCTCCTTCGTTCACGTGATGCTGGGTGGGAGTCGGCAGGGGTATGGGGAAGAGCAGCTACCCTGGTCCACGAGCTTATCACTCCCCCTGGTAAGTGCCGAACACAGCCCTTCCAGAACTGGAGACTTGTGGTGTGGCCTGTCCAACCTGAACCACGACCGAGAGGAAGGCCGCGGGCTTGAGGCCTTCGTCGGGGCCGCTCTCGTTCGTGATGTAGGACAGGCCGAGGCCGGCCAAAAAGCCGAAGGAGGTGGTATTGCCGCCGTCGCCGAGGACCGGGATGGTCGGGGCGACGCCGAGGTAACCGAGCAGGCCCACGCGGCCGTCGCCGAGCTGCTGGATGGAGCCGCCGAGCTGGCCGGCGATGGGGAAGGCGCGGCGGCGGACCGGGTCGTAGCTGTCGACGGCGAGGGCGACGCCTACGGCGCTGAGGACGCTGCGCGTGACGAGGGGTCGTTCGAGCCAGGGGGCGCGCGTGATCTGGAGCGTGGCCAGCATGGCCGGGATCGTGAGGTAGGCGCGGAGGCAGCTCCCGGCGGCTTCGAGGGTCTCGAAGTTCGACTCGCCGCAGAGCGGGACGGAGTGGATCGTGGCCGAGCCGATGAGCCTGCGCGCCGCCTCGGGCGTGGCCTCGCCGCCCGAGCGCAAGGACGCCGCGACGCGCGTCGCGTCGGAGACGAGGACGACCTTCCCGTCGGTGTTCAACGGATCGCTGTACACCGCGAGCCGGAGCCGCGAGTCGCCGTCGAAGTTCTCCGCGAGGGGCGGGAGCTGGAACTCGGCCGAGTTCGGCGTGACGATCCACTTGTGATCGGTGAGCAGCTCGATCGGCGCGCCGTTCGAGGTGCGATCGGTGCGCGTGAGCGAGACGTAGAGCGCGAGCGGGGCGACGAGGCGTCCCTTGGTCGAGCCGGAGAGGCGGACGCGACAAACGCCTTGCCGGAGCGGCTCGGGCGCGATGACGAGCGACATGTGCGCGAGCGGCTGCGGCCCGGGGCCCGCGGGCGCCGTGGCCTTCATCGGGAGCGACGGACGCGGCGGCCCCATCGGCGAGGTCCTCGGCGCGACGGGCGAAGCTTTGGCCGCAGGGGTTTTCGCGGCGGGCTGGACCTGGGGTTTGTCCCCGGGCTTCGGGGCCGTGCGCGGCGTGAGGCCCGAGGCCTCGGGTTCGCGGGGCGCGGCTTTCGGCGCGGCATCCGGCGGAGGCGCGGCGGCGGCCTGCTTCAGCATCACGCCTGGCGGGGGCGAGGACGGGCTCGAGGGCGGCGCGGACGGCAGACCCGAGGACCTGCGCATCGCGGGGCCGCAGTCGACCTTGAGATCCTCGAGCTGCGGATCGGGGAAGAGCATGCGCGCCGGGTTCGACTCGACGATGTTCTCGAGCGGCGGGACGGAGACGCGGTAGGTCGCGTTGACGACCGTGCCGGCGGCGGTGTTGTCGAGGTTGAACGCGGTCACGCGCAGCCAGCCGCCGCTCGGGAAGATGCGCAGCACCTTGCCGTCGGCCTTGCCGCAGCCGCCGGAGGCGACCTCGAAGACGGGCACGGTGAAGGTGCGCTGGAAGGGCTGCACGCGGGCGTTGCCGCAGCTATCGACGATGGCGAGGTAGCGGAAGTCGGCCATCTCGGACTGCTTGGGCCACTGCATGCCGAGCAGGACCTCGGCCGAGTCGGGCAGGGGCGGGACGGGCATGTCGTCGCGGCAGAGCGGGGCTTTTTCGACCTTGCGCGGGCCGGCTTTGTCGTTCGGCCCGATGGGCGCGTAGGCGCAGACGTGGCGGTAGTCCCGGCGGCCGAGCAGGACGGGGTCGAAGTCGAGTGTGCGTTTCCCCTGCTCGTCGAGGCGCCCCCAGATCGTGAGCGGCAAGGGCAGCGTGGGCGTCTGCAGCTTGATCGAGCGCAGCATGTCGTCGCCGATGCGGCTCTGCCCGGCCTCGCCGAGCGTGGTCGAGCATTGCCCCGTGGAGCAGAGCCACGGGCCGCCGCGGCGCGCCGTCTCGATCGGGACGGGGTCGGTGTCGCGGACGCTCATGAACACCCGGCTCGCCTCGGGGAAGATCTCGGGCGCGGTCCCGGGCGTGGCGCCGCCGTTCGCGCTCGCCGGGCCGCGTACGATCTGCAGGCTGCCGCTGAAATCCGCGGGCATCGGGGCCGAGCCCGAGGTCGTGCTGTTGGTGCGCGTGGTCGTGGGCTCGGGCGTGTCCGTGTCGTCGCTGGCCGTGTCGGCGTCTTCGTCCTGCGCGGCGACGGGGCCCGCGACCGAGAGCGAGAGCGAAGCTGCGACGCCGAAGAGCGCGAGGAAGCGAAGGAACGCGGCGCGGGCGCGCGGCGCGCTTTCGTCGGGGACGCGAGGGGCGGCGAGGGGGGCTTGTCGCATGGGGTTCATCGCTCGGGTGGGGGCGGGGCGAAGGTCAGGGCGCTTCGACGACGCTGATCGGATCGGAGGCGCAGTCGGGGCTCGAGAGCAGCCGCGGCGTGACGTGGAGGCGAACCTGGCCGGGGGATTTCGGCGTGGCGGGGATGACCGTCGCGGGGGTCGGCTCCTTGTCGAGCGTCACGCTGACCTGATCGATGCCGAGGAGCTGATCGTCGTCGACGCGGAGATCGACGGGCATGGCGAGCCGGACGCGGTTCACGTCGAAGGCGCTGACCTCGAAGAGATCGACCTCCTCGCCGGAGCCGATGCCGACGACGCTCTGCAGCGCGCGCACGCGGAGCAGGCGCGGCTCCGGATCGACGAGGACCTTCGGGCCGGGATCGATCTGCTTCTGGCCCGAGGTGACCGCGAACTCGGCCTCGCCGCCGATGTCGCTGAAGCAGAGGAAGAAGCGCTCGCTCTCGCCGGTCGAGCCGAGCAGGACGCGCAGGCGCGTCTTGCGATCGGCGCAATCGGACGCGGTGGAGAGGGCGACCTCGCTGAAGAGGGACTCGACGATGACGGGCGCGTTCTCCACGACGCCGGGCGCGTTCGAGGGCGGCGTGGCCCGGACGAACGCCTCGCGGGAGCGGATGGCGCCGGGCCGCCACTTGGAGCCCAAATCATCGGGCAGCGGACCGACGGTGCACTTGAGCGCGAGGAAGGTCGGAAGGACGCGGGCGCCGTCGAGCGACTCGTCGAGGCCGGCGACGAGCATCGTGAAGTTCGTGGCGGCGTTCGGCAGTCCGGCCGGCAGGATCTCGATGGGCTCTTCCTTCGTCTGTTCGGCCCAGTTCACGATGATCGACGCGCTGCCGGACCAGTCGCTCTGCGAGGAGACCATGAAGCGCGCGTAGCCCTCGCTCGACGCGGTGCAGCGAAACGCGCCCTCGACCTCCTGGCAGGAGGGGTCGGCTTCGCCGGGGTAGGGCCCGAGGACGAGGGCCTCGGGCGGGTCGACGCGTACCGTGACGAACCCGCCGTACGCCGGCGCGCCGCCCTCCACGAGGAACAAGGTGACGCCGGTCTCGGAGGGCTTTTGGCGCGGCAGGACGGGTTTTCCGGCTTCGTCGAGCGTGTCCGCCGCGAAGAGGGAGCCGGCGACGTGGACGCGGATGTCGACCTGCCCGCTCGGGGCCAGCGGATATCCCGGCGCGATGCAGGCCGAAAACGCGAGCGGGACGAGGACGGAAGCGCCGAGCGCCGCACGCAGCATGCGGCCAGGCCGGCGAGGCGCGGAGGAGCGAGGGGGAGAGCTCACTTCTGGTAGATTTCGGTGTACTCGTTGCCGAGCGGGTGGCGGTGCCAGGCGTACGCGGACTGCGGGAAGCCGTTTTCGTCCGTGTAATCGCATTGCCCGAGCTCCCAGTCGGTGTGCCAGATGCTGGCGCCGGTCCTGGGATCGACCGACATGGAGTGCGCCGTCACGTCCTCTTCTTCGGCCTCGCCGCCGTGCGAGATCCGGGCGCTCGGGTCGACGTAGTGCTCGAGCACGTCGATCGGCACCCGCGCGACACGGCCGCCGGGCAGGGGGATCAAGAAGATCAAATCCTTGTGCGTGTCTCCCATACGGCTCCTGACAACGTCGCGGCAGGGGCGTTCCCATCCCACCGCCGGCCGATGAGCATACCGGAAGTCCACTTGCGCTGGTCCACCGCGTTGAGGTCCTCGAGGTCCCCCCCACGACCCGAACCTCAACGCGTTGGGGTTCCGGAGGTCCCCCCCACGACTCGAACCTCGACGCGTTGAGGTCCTGGAAGTCCCCCCCACTATGCCGTTGACCTCGAAGGGCGAATGGTGGCCCGATACAGAGTGGCGGCACGGAGCCGCGCAGGGACGGGCCTACGTGTGACGGGCGCGGAGAGCAGCGGGACGGACCCTCGAATCGGTACGCTTGCCGCCGGGAAATACAAGGTCCTGCGCCTGATCGGGCGCGGCGGGATGGGCAGCGTCTACGAGGCGCAGAACGTCGCGATCGGCAAGCGCGTCGCCCTCAAGTTCCTCCGCACGCCCGCAGGCGCGGATGCTTCGGTGCGGGCGCGCTTCCACAGGGAGGCGCGCGCGGTGTCGGCGATCGAGAGCGCGCACATCGTGCAGATCTTCGACACGGGGGAGACGGAGGCCGGAGAGCCGTTCCTCGTGATGGAGCTCTTGCAAGGCGAGGATCTCGCGACGCGCCTCCGGCGCCTCGGGCGCATGAACGTGCCGCAAGCCGTGGCGATCGCGGCCCAGGCGCTGCGCGGCCTCCGGCGCGCGCACGCGGCGGGCGTGGTGCATCGTGATCTGAAGCCGCAGAACGTGTTCCTCGTCGACGCCGATGACGGAAAGACGCACGTCAAGATCGTCGACTTCGGGCTCTCGAAGGTGCTCGGCAGCGAGGCCGAGCTCGTGGCGGCGTCGAACCTGTCCGCGCAGGATCCGCTGACGCGGGTCGGGACGCCCGTGGGGACGCCGTTTTACATGTCGCCCGAGCAGATCGAGGCACTCGACGACATCGATCCGCGCACGGACATCTGGTCGATGGGCGCGATCCTGTACGAGGCGCTCGCCGGCGCGCCGCCGTTCTCCGAGCCGACGTTCGCGCGGCTCGTCATCGCGATCTGCCATCGAGATCCGCCGGATCTCGGGACGCTCGTGCCGGGGCTGCCCGAGGCGATCCGGAGCGTGGTGCAGCGCGCCATGACGCGGGATCGCGGCGTGAGGTTTTCGACGGCCGAGGAGTTTCTCACGGCGCTGCTCGAGGCCGTGCCGGATCTCGAGCGCTCGCAAGGGCCCGGGTCGCGGCGCACGGACGAAGCGCCGCCGCGCCCGCCGATGCCGACCTCGGACGCCGATACGCCGATGAACGTTCGGCCGGGACCGACCGCGCCGGGAGACGTCGAGGCGCCGAACGAAAAGAGCGACAGCGGCGCGGAGGCGCCGGGCGCGGAGTTGCGCACGTACACCGTGGGAGGCGCGACGTTGTGGGTCAGCGCGTCGCCCGCGTTCTCGCTCTGGCGGGGCGAGGTGAACGCGCCGGATCGGCTGCGCGTGGAGACGCGGGACGGCGGCTTGTTCGAGCTCAGGCTTTCGCCGGTGGGCGTGCTCCGGCTCGGCCGTGTCGAGCGGGTGGGCGACGAGCGGAACGAGCTCGTCTATCCGGACGTGGCTTCGCGCCTCGCCGCCACGCTGCGGCACGACGGCGTGCGCTGGTGGCTCAGGCGGCGCACCGAGTGCAGCGTGCCCGTGCAGGTCGGCGCGCATTCGCTCGCGCGAGGCGAAGAGGCGGCGCTCGTGCACGGGACGTTCGTGCAGGTCGGAGGCATGCGGGCGACGATGGTGGATCGGCGCTACGTGACGCCGACCGTGCCCGCGGGGACCGTGGACCCGACGACGGGCCTGCTCGGGCGCGCGGGGCTCGAACAGGAGATCGCGTCGTTCCTGCAGCGCAAGCGCAGCGGCGCGCTCCTGCTCATGAAGGCCCAGCCGTCGGCCGTGCGCGCGGGCGGCGCGGAGTATCCGCCGGGCGCGATCGCGGCGGTGGCGATCCATCGCGCGTCGCCGAGCGTCGCGGCGGGGCTCGTCGAGGAGTCGGCCGTGGCGCTCGTGACCGGCGAGGCCGCGGAGGTCGCGGAGAAGGGGCGCGCGGCGGTCGCGTCGGCGCGCACGGCGGCGGGGGGGCGATCGTTCGCCTGCGGGTACTGGACGCTGTCCGGCGACGGGAGCGACGCGGGGCGCGAGCTCGAGCTCGCGCTGCACGCGATGACCGCGTTCTCGGAGACGTCGGGGCAAGCGGTCGCCGCGTTGCGGTCGAGCGTGCCGGGCGCGCGGGTGTCGAGCGTGCAGGAGGTCCTCGGCGCGTCGATCGACACGAAGCGCACGACGCTGCTCTTCGCGATCGAGGAGCAGAAGGCGCTCGAGGCGGTGGGGCCGCACGTGATCGCGGCGCTGGAGAAGGAGCTCGCGGCCGTGGCGGCGACGCACGCGGGGCAAGCCGCGCTCGTCGCGCCGATGGCGCCGGGCGTGGTGGCGGCGTGCGTGACGCGGAAGGTCGACGCGGTCGCGCTCGGCAGCGCGGTGCAGTGCGACTGGCACGCGCGGCCGCCGATCCTCGACGGCAAGGTGGAGCTGCCGCGGACGCTGTCGTGGGAGGTCTTGCACGGGGACGTGCAGACGCGGGCGCAGGAGCTCGCGCGCGAGTGCGCCGATCCACACGGGGTGCTCTCGGCGCTCAGCGGCGGGCTGCCGTATCCGATCTCGGGGCGCGTGCACGCGGCGATCGCCGCGTCGAGCGCGATCGAGCGGGTGAAGATGCTCTTCGACGTGCTCGAAGGCACCTGGCGGTTCATCGCGACCGTGCTGCTCTCGGCGTACTTCGCGCGTCGGCCGGCCGAAGGCTCGGCCGGGGCCGCGCCGGGGTTCGACGCGATGGTGGAGCTCTACAAGCGTCACGGCAGCCGCGATGGCTTCGCGCTCGGGACGTGGCGGGAGATCGCGCGGGCCGCGGCGAAGGGTTTCGACGGGCGCGACGATCCGATCGGCGCGCTCGTGCGTGACGTGCTCGGCGTCCGGCTGTCGCAGAACCAGACGTTCGAGACGCTCTCGAACCTGATGCAGGTCGAGCGCAACAGCTTCGCGCACGGTCACTACAACGAGGCGCGCGCGGCGGCCGATCTGCCGGAGTTCGAGCAGATGACGCGCACGCTCCTCCGGGCGCTCCGGCCGCTCTGCGCGTGGACGCTCGTCACGGTCGAGAAGACGGAGCCGGATCTCTACGGCGATCTGCAGACCGTCGAGTTCATCGACCACACGGGCCCTTTCAACACGGGGACGCGGCGGCGGCTCGGGCTGAACAGCCCGATGCGCCTCGCGAACGTGACGTACCTGGCGCGCTGGCGCGAGGGGCTCGTCTTGCCGCTCGAACCGTTCTTGCGGCGTGTGGCGCACGAGGACAAGTTCGACGTGTACTGGATGGAGCACCTGCCGCGCGCCGGGACGTGCGTCATGAGCTCGGTGGTCGGCGGCCCCTCCATCAAGGTGCCTGGCGACGTGCGAAGGCTCCCGCCCCTCTTGCGGCTCGTGATGGAACGGGCTTCCTGAGGAGCGGGACGAGGACGAGGGAGAGATGCATCTTCACGCGACGGTTTCGATCTGGCAGCTGGAGCACGACGGGACGTACGTGGCCGAGCTGAACGGCTACAAGCTCAAGCTCACGTGGAAGCCCGAGGCCCCGGGAGAGCGGCGTGGCTTCCGCTGGGAGGCGGAGCGAGACGGCAAGGAGGTGCAGCCGCCGGACGAGCTCTTCGAGGAGGCCGAGGTCGCCATGGCCCACGCCGAGCAATTCGCGCGGGGGAAGGCCGCCTCGTAGCCCCGGCATGAGCGCCAAAGCGCCGCGGGACCACGCGCCGGGGGAGCTGCTCGACGGCCGGTTCTTGCTCCTCGAGCGGCTCGGCCGTGGCGGGTTCGGCGATGTCTGGCGAGCCGAGGAGCTTCTGCCGGACGGGGTGCCGCTGCGCACGGTCGCGCTGAAGCTCCTGCAGCGGACGGCGTACGACGCCGCGCACTGGGCCGAGGAAGCAAAGCTGCTCGCCTCGTTCCGGCACCCCTCCCTCGTGACGATCTACGCCGCGGGCGTGCTCCACGCGCCCGAAGCGGTCCCGTTCGTCGCGATGGAGCTGCTCGAGGGGAAAAACCTCGCGGACGTGCTGCGGGAGCGAAAGCGCGTGCCCTGGCGGCGCGTGCTCGGCTGGGCGCGCGCGACGGCGGCGGCGCTCGACGTGATCCACACGCGCGGCGTGGTGCACCTGGATCTCAAGCCGGCGAACCTGTTCGTCTCGAACGACGGCGCGCTCAAGGTGCTCGATTTCGGCATCTCGCGGCGGGCCGGCTCGAAGGCGCCCGAGATCACGCCGCCGGTGTTCGACGGCGGGGACGCGGCAGGGCTCGAGACGGCGGCGTTCGTCGCGGCGCAGGACGAGCGATCGTCGCACCCGACCCGCGCGCAGAGCTCGGGGCGCGCCGTCGTGGGCACGCCGGGGTACATGGCGCCCGAGATCCTCGAGCTCGCCGAGCCCACGCCCGCGGCCGACGCGTACGCCCTCGCCGCGACCATCGTGAAGCTCGCGACGGGGCGCATGCCGTACGAGGACGTCGCAGACGAGCCGAGGGAGCTCTCCGATGCCGCTGCGATGAGCGCGTGGTGGTCGGATCTGCGCGACGCGACGCTCCGCGGCCGTCTGCGTGATCTCGCGGCCGATCCGGCCGGCCTTCCGCGCGGGATCGTGGCGCTGCTCGTGCGGCTCCTCTCCGTGGATCCGCTGCAACGAGGGGTCAGCCCGGGCAAGCTCGCGGCGCTGTTCGACGATGCCTGGGAGCGGCCGTATGGCGTGATGGATCCGCCATATGCAGGGCTCTCGGCGCTTCCGAAGGAGGCCGAGGGGCAGCTTTACGGGCGTGATGACGACGTGGCGCGGCTCGGCCGCGAGCTCGCGTTCGAGCCGGTCGTGGTGCTGTACGGGCCGCGGGGGGCGGGAAAGTCTTCCCTCGCGTCTGCCGGCCTCGTCCCGCACCTCGCGCGCGCCGCGGTGGACGGCAAGGACGACTGGATCGCGGTGGCCGTGCGTCCCGGGGAGGATCCGGATCACGCGCTCGACGCGGCGCTCGGCGCCGTCGACGCGGCGCTCGTGGGCGCGTCGTCCGCGGAGATCGCGCGCCACGCGGCGAGCTCGTCCGTCGGGATCGTCTTGCTCGTCGATCCGCTCGAAGACGCGCTCTCCGCGCCGGAAGGCACGAACACGCGGCTCGCAGAGCTCCTCGCGGAGCTCGCGGGGGGCGGCGAGCGGCCAGGCCTGCGCGTGCTCGCGACGCTCGGCGAAAAGCACGTCGCGAACCTCTCGGATCCCACCGCGCCCTTCGCGTCCCTGCGCGCCGCGCTCCGCTTCGTGGGGCCGCCGCCGGCCGCGGCCGTGCACGACATCGTGACGGGGCCGGCGCGGATCGCCGGCGTGCGGATGCTCGGCGCCGACGCGGTCGTCGCCGACGTGCAGCGGGAGCTGCGCGGCGCGGACGATCGGTTGCCGCTCGTCGCGCTGGCGCTCGCGGCGTTCTGGGACAAACGCGCGCCGGAGGCAGGCGCGCGCGCGGGCCTCGTGCTCTCCGCGGAGGCATGGCGCGCGCTCGGGGGGCTCGTCGGCGCGCTCGCCAAGCACGCCGAGAAGCTCCTGGCCTCGCTCGACGACGCGCAGCAGGAGATCGCGATCGAAGCCGTGCTGCGCCTCTCCACGACCGATCACAAGCCCGTCCGCTGGGACGAGGAGGAGCTCGTCTCGGTGCTCGGCGAGGACACGGCGCTCGCGCGGCGCGTGCTCGCGCGCCTCGAACGCGAGGGGCTCCTCCGGCGGCGCGACGGCCGCGTCGAGCTCTCGCACCCCTCGATCGCCGTGGTCCCGCAGATCGAGCTGGTCCGCAGCCGCGAGGCCGAGCGGCTCGTCTTGCTCGAGCGGCTCCGCGACGCGGCGATCGCCTGGGATCGGGCGGCTTATCACCCGGACTTCCTGCTCACGGGCTGGCTCTTCGAGGAAGTCGAGCGCAGGCCCACCTGGACGCGCGGCTCGCTCACCACGCTCGAACGCCAGCTCGTCGCGAGGAGCCGGCGCCTCGCGCGGCGGCGCAAGATCCTGAAGGGCGCCTCGATCGTCCTCTTGCTCGCCATCGTCCTCGGCGCCGCCGCGCTGAAGCGCGCGATGGACGATCGGCAAGCACGCGCCGAGCAGGCGCGCGTCGAGGCCGAGGAGCGCGCCTACATCGCCGAGGTCCTCTTCCGATCGCGCCGCGTCGACGACCCGTACCATCGCGCCGCCTGGATCGCGGAGGCGATCGAGTTCGGCGCGGAGGATCCGGCGCTGCCGCTCGATCTGCTCCGCGCGGGCACGGGCCTGCCGCGCGCGCAGTTCCTCACGCTCGAACCCTCGACGAATCCCGCGTTCCCCTGGGACGATCGATGGCTCGTCGCCACGCAGGGTTCCACGCGCCTCGTCGTCGTCGATCTCCGCTTCGATCCCTTCTACCAGGCCACGCCGCCCGACGGCGCCGAGCCCACCGCGGCCGCGGAGCTCCATCCGCGCGCGCTCGTCGTGCGCCCGCACGATGCTCCGTTCGTCGAGCGTGTCCCGCTCCCCTTCGACACCGCGCTCGCGACGCGCTCGGTCACCGGCGAAGTGCGCATCTTCCGGCTTCGTCCCGACGGCGAGGTCATGCTCGCGGCCATCGCGCCGCGCCGTTGCACGGGCGCGCTCGAGGTCGCGGACGCGGCGCCCGTGCTCGCGTGCGCCTCGGAGAACGGCCTCGTCCGCTGGGATCTCCGCCGCTCGGGCGAGGTCGACACGCACGCCTTCCAGGGCATCGTGCTCGACGTCTCGCCGGACGGCTCCCTCGTCGCGGCCGCCTCCGGATCGAAGCTCGTGGTCTGGCGACCGGCCGAGGGCAGCATCACGGAGGTCAAGCCGACGAGCGCGGTCGTCCTCGCGCGTTTCGGTCCGCGCGAGCCCTTGCTCGCCCTCGCCGAGCATGGCGCCTTCGAGATCGTCGATCCCGCGCGGCCGGAAACTCCGCTCTTCCGCGGCCCCAGCGTGGAGGCGCCCTCGTTCCTGCGCTGGGACGAAGGAGGCCTCGATCTCGCGGTCTGCGGCACCGACCCCACGGGCCCCGACAAGTCGATCGTCGGCCGCTTCCACTACCTCCGCCCGGGCGGCCGCGCGCCCGGCGACGCCCTGCCCAAGGGCGCGCCTTGCTCGCCCGCGCCTCGCCCCAAGCGCCCCGCGCCCATCACCTCGCCCGACGAGGTGCCCGCGTTCGCGCGTGTCCCCATCGGCCCGCGGGATCTCCTCGGCGGCCATCGCCTGGAGGACGGCCACGTCGTGACGGGCGACCTCGTCCTCCTCTCCGGCGCGACGGGCGCGGTCGACTCGTTCGTCCGCTTCCGCGCCGCGGACGGCCCCGCGCCCTCGTCCACGAGCTCGGTGCGCGCCGTGGTCCGCGAGAGCAACGACGTCGTCGCGTTCCAGGTCGACGACGAGGTCCGCTTCTATCGCGTCGCCGATGGCAAGCGCGAGCTCAGCCGCAAGGGCAACCTGCTCCGCCGTTGCCAGGACGGCCGCGTCGCCGCGTGGGAGCGCGAGGGCGAGGCCTGGCACGTGCTCGACGCCCGCAGCGGCGCCACCATCGGCAAGGTTCCGCACGAGGCCGGCCTCGTCCTCGCCGTCGACACCACTTGCCGCACGCTCTACACGCAGCGGCTCGACGGCGCGATCGTGGCGACGTCCCTCGACGGCGCGCCCGCCGCGCCCCGCGTGATCGCCTCGGCGGACGGCTACGTGTACGACGTGCGCCCGAGCGCGGCGCGCGGTGGGGTCGGCGCGGGCTCGTGGATCGCGGTGAGCTCCGGCGCGCTCGCGCGGATCGACGAGGCGACGTCGGAGGTCCGCGTCCTCGGTTATGCGAGCCCGCGCGCGACGGCGCTCGGTGACGGCCCTTCGCCGGGCGAGCTCGTCTACGCCGACGACACGGGCGTGGTCGTGCTCCGCGAGCGCGGCCCCGAACGCCTCCTCGAAGCTTCGGGCGCCACCGTCTGGGAGGACGTCTCCGTCGCGCCCGACGGCCGCTCCATGCTCCTCCTCTCGGCGGATCGCGTGGCGGCGCTCGACGTCGCGCGCCGCGAGATCGTGGGCAGCATGCCGCTCCGGGGTCGCACGCGGTTCGTGCCCTGGGATGCGGCGGGATCGGTGCTCGTGTGGTCGTTCGATCGGCCGGGGGGCGTGGAAGGCGAGGTCATCCCCCGGGGTCGGCCGCTCGCGGACGCGGTCGCGCGGGCTCTCTCGAACCTGCGCGTCGATGGCGGGCGGCTCGGCCTTCAGCAGTGATGTCTGGGGCCGCCGCGCCGGGGCGCCGCCCCGGACCCCGCGGGGGCTGTTCGCCCCTCGACCCGAACCAGCGCAAGCGCTGGACTCGGGGTGGAAGAACTGCGCTCCGCGCAGTTCTTCCAACGGGCCCGTGAGGGAGCCTTGCCCGTCGAAAGGGCAGCGCGGCTGTCTTGATTGGCAGGGTCGTAGCTGGTCTTGCCTCGACCTGTTCGATGAACTGCGCATCGCGCAGTTCATCGACCCTGGGTCCAGCGCTTGCGCTGGTCCGGGTCCAGGGGCGGACAGCCCCTGGTCGGGTCCGGGGTGAAACCCCGGCGCTACGTCGTGGAGCGCCCCCTCAGGACACGCTGATCAGCTCGACCTCGAAGACGAGCGTTGCGTTCGGCGGGATGAGCCCCGGGAAGCCGCGCTCGCCGTAGGCCAGGTGCCCCGGGATCGTGAGCTTCCTGAGCTCGCCCACCTTCATCCCGACCACGCCCTGGTCCCAGCCCTTGATCACCTGCCCGGCGCCGAGCTGGAACTTGAAGGGCTCGCCACGGTCGCGGGAGCTGTCGAACTTCTTGCCGTTCGTGAGCGTACCCACGTAGTGCACTTGGACCTTGTGTCCGACCTTGGCTTCGTCGCCGTTTCCTTCTTTGAGCGTCTCCTTTTGGAGCTCAGCGGTCGTCATGTCGATTCTCCTCTCTCTGTAGTGGGCCGGTATTCGACCGATCGGCGGGGCGCTCGTCAAGCGAATCGAGCGCGGGCTTTGCGAATCGTGGTGTCTTTTTCCGACCCCGCTCGATTCTAGATGCGCGGCGGACTTGCGAGCGCGGTAGCATCTTCGGCATGAGCGAACAAGGGAGCGGACGTATCGCGCTCGTCACGGGCGGCGCGGTGCGTGTGGGGCGGACGATCGTGGAGGCGCTCGTCGACGACGGATACGAGGTCCTCATTCATTATGCGGCGAGCGAGGAGAGCGCGCGCGAGGCGCGGGAGCACTTCCTTTCGCGCGGCGCGCGCGTCGAGCTCCACCGGGCCGATCTCTCCGATCGAACCGGTGTGAGCGGCCTCGCCGCGCGGGCGCGCCGGTTCGGCGCGGGCAAACTCGACCTCCTCGTGCACAATGCCGCCAATTTCGAGCGTGTTCGTCCGGACGAGCTCGACGCGGGCGCCTGGGATCGGGCCATGACGCTGAACGCGACTGCGCCTTATCTGCTCACGCTCGCGCTCGCGGCGGAGCTCCGGGCTCGGCGCGGGTCCGTCGTGGCAATAGGCTGCGTCAGCGCTGAAAGGCCGTTCAAGCATTACATCCCGTATTCGATCTCGAAGGCGGCGCTCGTCTCGGCCATGCAGGGCCTCTCCCTCGCGCTCGCGCCCGACGTACGCGTGAACGTGGTTTCACCGGGCACGGTCCTCCCGCCCGACGGCGTCGACGACGAGGTGCGCGAGCGGCTGCGCCGCAAGATACCGCTCGGGCGGATCGGCGATCCTGGGGATGTCGCGCGCGCGGTGCTGTTTTTTGCGAAAAACCACTTCGTGACGGGGCAGGTGCTCGCCGTGGACGGTGGACGTTCGATTGTTTGAGGGTTCGTCGGGGCTGGATCATACACCGTTTTTCCGAATTACCTCACCCAGCGGTTTTTCCGATCCATGTTAGGTTTCCCCTTCATGAGAACCGATTTCCGCCTCGCCATACCGATGACGCTGTTGCTGGCCGCGTGCGGGGAGGACCCTCCGGTGACCGAGGTCCCCGAGGTGGCCGAGGATCTCTCGTTTCCCGAGGGATTTCTCTTCGGGACCGCGATCGGCGGATTCCAGGCCGACATGGGGTGCCCGACGCCCGATCTCCCCGGTTGCGTCGATAACGGATCCGATTGGTATGCGTTCGCCACCTCGCCCGAAACGGTGCACTCTACCATGGCATACCTGTCCGGGCAGGATCCCGCCGACGTCGGCCCGGGCTTCTGGGAGCTCCACGATCTGGATCTCGATCGCGCGCGGGGGGAGCTCCACAATGATGCATTCCGGTTCAGCATCGAGTGGAGCCGCATCTTTCCCGGGCCGACCGACGGTATCGAGGGGTACGAGGCATTACGCGCCGTCGCGAATCCGGCGGCGCTCGCGCATTACCATGCGATGCTGAATGGCCTCCGGGTGCGTGGGATGTCCCCCATCGTGACCCTGAATCACGGTACGCTCCCTGCGTGGATTCACGACGCCGTCGGGTGCCACCTGAACCTCGCCGCGTGCAAACCGCGGGGATGGCTCGATCGGGAGCGAACGGTCGCGGAGATCGCCAAGTACGCGGGGTTCGTCGCGCGGGAGTTCGGCGCGGACGTCGATCGCTGGGCCACGCTGGACGAGCCTTTCGCGGTCCTCCTCTCCGGCTATCTCGCCCCGAGCGTCGAGCGCAGCCATCCGCCGGCCGTCTCGCTCGCGTCGGGCGCGGTGAAAGAGGTGTTCCTCGCGCTCGTCGAGGCGCACGCGCGCATGTACGACGCGGTGAAGGAAAACGACACTTTCGACGCCGACGGCGACGAAATCCCCTCCGACATCGGCCTCGTCTATGCGATGACCCCCGCGTCCCCGGCCGATCCGGCGAGCGAGCTCGACGTGAAATCGGCCGAGAACATGTTTTACCTGTACAACATTGCTTATCTCGACGCGGTTGCGAAGGGGAGGCTCGATGCGGAGCTCGCGGGCAAGAGCGCGCGGCGCGCCGACCTCGAGGGCCGCATGGATTGGCTCGGCATCAATTATGACACGCGCGCCACGGTGCGGGGCACGAGCGGACCCTTCATGCCGGACCTCACGCCGCTCGGCACGTTCGATCCGCTGGATGTGCGCCGCGGGGAGGTCGATCCAGAGGGCCTTCACGAGATGCTGATGCTCGCCCATCGCGAGTATGGATTGCCGCTCTACGTGACGGGCAACGGGCTCGATCACCCTCTCGACGACGAGGACGCGGGCCCGAGCTTCCTCGTCCGTCACCTCGCCTGGGCGAACCGCGCGATGCAGGACGGCGTCGATCTCCGCGGCTACTTCTTCTGGAGCCTCGTCGACGATTACGAGTGGAACCAGGGCATGAACAGGCGCTTCGGGCTCTATGCGGTGGACGCGTCCGATCCGCAGAAGAACCGCACGCCGCGCAAGACGGCCGAGACCTATGGCATCATCGCCGAGGAGCGTCGGATTCCGCCCGAGCTCCTCGTCGCGTTTCCGGCGCCGCGATGAGGGCCCGGCCACCATTTCCACCGTTCACAGCAAACGCGCCATCCGGCCCGAGGCGCGTTAAGATGAGGTGTGCTCCACGCCTCGCCCCGCTCTCCCCATCGCGAAGGCGCCCTCGCTCGGAGGCGTGGCTCATGAGCCTCGTCGCGCAGAAGCTCCGGGCTGCGACCGCCGAGCCGATCGAGCCTCCGCTCGACGGCCCCGTCGTGCGGATCCGCGCGCGCTTCGGCAAGACCTGGGCGGCTTCGGGCACGGGGTTCTTCATCGCGGACTGGCTCTCCTCGATCGTCACGGCGCGGCACGTCGTCGCGCTCGCGGACGGCGCGACGCCCGCGGAGGTCTCCGTGCGCGTCCTCGCCGGCGGGCGCTGGGTCGAGATCGAGGCCGTCGCCATCGCGTATCCGTCGGGCGGCGTCGCGGCCGACGACGTGGCCATCGTCCGCGTGAACGCGCGGTGCACGAGCGCGCTGCGCATGGCCACGCTCGACGCGCCCGTGGCCGGCCAGATATGGGGGTATCCGCTCGGGAGCGAGGCGCCGCGCGCGCCTCTGGTCGTGCCGGCGAGGGCGCGACCGAGCGAGGGGAGGGTCCTGCTCGATCGCCAGGGCCGCATCGGCATGAGCGGCGGGCCCGTGGTCGCCGTCGTTGGCGACGGACCGCCCACCGCGGTCGTCGGCATTTACCTCGGACCTGCCCCGACGGGAGGCGGACGGGCGCAGGCCCTCGCCGCCCCGTCGGTGCTCACCTGCATGGAAGCTGCGATGGGTTGCGCTTGATTGCTTGCAAAGAGACGCCATGAGGACGAGGACCCAACCATCGATCGTCGGATTCGGGCTCGCGCTTTCGGCCTTGCTTCCGCTCGCGGATGCGAGCGCCCAGGTCACGCCCGTCGTCGCCCCCTCGGATCAGCCCACGCCTCTCTCGACCCCGGCGCCCATCAAGCCGCCCGTGACGCCCGCCGCGGCGGCCGCGACCGCGCCCGAGGCAGGAGATCCCCTTCAGGTCCACGTGGGCCGCGTCGAATCGCTCGCTTCGTTCGCGCGTGTTTTGCGGGCGACCTGCGCGGCGCCGGCGACGGACGATCCGAAAGCCGCGCTCGAAAAGGCCGCGGCGCGCCTCGTGGCCCAGCGAAATGGCATCGAGGCCGTCGAAGCGCGGCAAAAGAAGAAGACCATCGAGGACGCTGCGCGGGACGTCGCGGGGAAGCTTGACGGGCCCGCGCGGAGCCTCATGGGCCTGCGGACCGAGCTCTGCGCCGAGCTTTGCGCCGGCGGGGATACGGCCGCGTCTCCGGTCAACCTTTGCGCATTTTCGGCGCCCGCGCTCGCGAATGCGGCGGTCATCGCGGATCAACGCTCGGTCGAGGCCGTCGCGCGGTACGTGGCGCGTAAATTCGAGCCGATCCGGGTCGTCCTCGCGGATCGGAGCGTGCTTTCCCTCGCCGAGATCGGCGAGGCCGATCCGCTCCTCACCCGTGGATCCCCCATTCTCGAGCTTCCCTCCGCGGCGACGCGTGTCTTCACCGTGCAGCACACCGGCCTGGAAGTCGCCGCGTTCACGGCCGCCACGCTCGACGTCGGCGTGCGCGCGCTCGCGAGCTTCGTCGGCGATCGGGCCCGGCGAGAGGCGCTCGTGTGGTTCCTCGAGCGATTGCACGACGACGCCTGCGGCCCCGCGATGACGCCCGCCGGCGCGCAGGGAGATTCGTACCGGGAGATCCGGTCCTTCTGGCTCCCCACGACCTGCGCGCTCTCCACGCGCCGCCTCGATTTCGCGCAATATGGCGGCGGCGAGAGCCTGCTCGGCGCGCTCCGCGGCGCCGTCGCCTCCGACGTGAAGAGCTGGCCCGGCGTCGCCCTCGGCCTCGGCTTCGGCGCCTCGTTATGGGCGGACGTGAACCTCGGCGGGAGCCTCTTTTCATGCGCGGAGGACCCCTCCGCCCCGGAGATCTGCGACGCCGGCGCGCCCGATCGCGTCACCTGCCAGGCCCGCGTCCAGCGGCAGCTCGTTTGCGGCGCGGAAGTACGCCTGCGCGGGGCCGCGTCGAAGCTCGTCTCCGGCCTCTCGACCGGCGCGAATGCCGCCCTGAGCCTCTCCCATTTCGGCGACGAGCTCGACCGCGCGAACGGATATCGCATCTTTCGCAACGGCCCGCGGCAACTCTTCAGCCAGCGCCTCGAAATCGCGGCGTGCGCCGCGTCTCTGCCGCACGTTTTCCAGGAGTACGGCGAGCTCGTCCGCCAGACCCGCCCCGGCCGAGCCGAGGAGACCGAGGCGCTCCTCCTCGCCGCGCTCACCACGTCCCCTGCGTGTTTCACCCTCGTCGGCCGAGGTTTTTCCCGGAACGATTGCCCCGCGTTCTCCGAAAACCCCGACGCGACCGGATCCCACGCATGTCATCGGAAAGACCAGGCCGCCTCGGCCGACGTGGACGCGGCCCTCGTCTCGGCGCTCGAAGCCGCCGGACCGCTCGAAAGACTCTCGACGATCGTGCGCTGGTCGAATTTCGTGCGTTTTCCCGCGGCCGAGATCGGCTCCCGCTGGAGCGCCGTCCTCACGGCCTTCGAGGCTTATCGCGCCGCCGCCGAGGCGCTCCGGGCCACGGTCGATCCCAAAATCGTGAACCCGCCGGCCCTCCAGATCGGCGTCGACGTCGATGGAAAGAAGATCGGCGAGATCGTACGGGCCCTCGAAGCGTACGCCCGCGACACCTCCCGATTGGCAAGCCAAACCAATTCGTTCGCCCTCCAGCGCGCGGCCATCGTCCTCGCCCGCGCGTCGCTCGATCTCGCCCTCGCCTTCGTCGCGGCCGGCGAGCAGCTCTCCGAGGCCGTCTCGTTCCCCGGCCTCTGCAAGGCCGCCACCTGTTCGCCCGGCGAGATCACGCCGAGCTTCGCCCAGGCGCGGGCCGAGCTCGCGCGCCTCGTGGCGGGCCTCGAGACGCTGGAGGCGGCGCTCGCCGAGGACTGGGGCCGGGTCGTCGCGCGGGTCGTCGCGGCCGCGCGGGCCGAGCTCGAGCGCATGTGCCAGAACGAGGAATGCAAGAAGCTCTGCGCCGCGGGGAAGGAGCAGTGCCGCCTCCTCGACGCCATCGCGCGCCATAGCGGCCTCTTTGCGACGATCGCCTTCGAGTCCGACCCCTCGCGCATCGCCGAGGCCCTCGACGCGGCCGCCATGCCCATCGGCGGCTGGCGACGGAAGAACATGCCCGGCGTGACCACGATTTCGCTCGGCGCATTCCCGGGCATGTTCGTCGGCGGCGAGCTGCGCTTCGGTACGTACGGGACCACCACCGAGCGCGGCGGCGTTCCGCACGTCGTCGCGCCGACGCTGGCCATGCCGATCGGCCTCGATTTCGCGACCGGCCGCGGCGATTACAACCTCGGCGCGTTCATCTCGCTCATCGATCCGGCGGCCTACCTTCAATACGACGTCGAGCAGAGCGGCCGTCTGCCCGGGGCGCAGGTCCTCACGTTGCTCTCGCCCGGCTTGTACCTGCGAGCGGGCCTGTTCGACAGCCCCTTCAATCTCGGCGTGTACGGCGTGCTCCGGCCCGGGCTCCGCGCGTGGGAGTCCGGGCTCAGCATCCCGGGCGCGCACGCCTTGCAGCTCGGCGTGGCCGCGAGCGTGGACGTCACGCTCTTCGATCTTTTTACAGGCCGATCCGCGGAATGATCACCACGGAATGGGATCGCCGCGGAAATGGTAAAACCCGCCCGATTCGGCGCGGGAGAGGCGATCGACGAGCTTCATGATGCCAGTGACCGACTCCTCGACGGACATCGGCGCGTTCGCCCCGCCCATATCGGTCTTCACCCAGTCCGGGTGGAGCGAGACCACCGTGAAATTCTCGCCGCGCAGGTCGATCGACATCGACTTGGTCGCCATGTTCAGCCCCGCCTTCGACATGCGATAGGCGTATGCGCCGCCGTCCGTGTTTTCCGCGATGGAGCCCATGCGGCTCGACATGTTCACGACCTTGCGCACCGAGCTGCGCCTGAGGTGTGGGAGCAGCGCCGACGTGACCCGCAGCGTCCCCACCGCATTCGTGTCGAAGGTCCGCGTCACGTCCTGGAAATCGAGGTCCGCGAGCGAAAGCCATTTGCCCATGACGCCCGCATTGTTGATGAGCACGTCCACAGGCACATCGCCGAGCGCGGCCGCAAAGGCCCGCACGCTCGCGTCGTCCACGACGTCGCAGGCGAGGACGCGCAGCCGCCCGCTCGCGCCCTTGCCGAGCGCGGCGAGATCGTGGGCGGATTCGGGATTTCGGACACCGGCGTCCACATGGTCGCCGCGCTCCAGATACCTACGGGCGAGCTCGAGGCCGATGCCTCGGTTCGCACCAGTGATTACGACTCGCATGCCGTGGGGTCTAGCACGGCTTCTCCGTCATTTCCCGGTCGATTTGCAGCAACGAAAACCGAGGTGGTAATTGCCGTGGCTGTTGGGATCGGTCACGCGCGTGCCGTGCCAGTCGGGCGCGCGCCACCGGCAATCGTCCGGGTGCGCCTCGAAGTCCGAGAAGATGAACCAGCTCCCTTTCATCTCGGTCTGGCCCGTGCCCCCGCGGCTCGTCATCTCCTCGGGGCGGAGCGGTAAGTTCATGTGCTCAGCCACGTTCCCATGCTGATCGTACACGCCGAACGAGCTCTTGCATTCGGGGAACGATCCGGCCGGGAACGTGTTCGTCCCGCAGCGCTTCCATCCGCTCGACGTGCACCCCTTCGTCTTGCGGCTCCTCGTCGCGCACTTCGAATGGTCCTTCTCGCGCCCGTACGCCCAGACGATCTCTCGATCGCGGTTGTGCAGGTCCTTCGATTCCTTGCGCGCCTTGCCGAACGAATACTCGCTCTCCGGCGCATGCACGGCGCCGGCGCACGCGCCCTCCCATTCGTGCGCGTCGCACAGCCTCTTTCCGATCGCCGCGCAGAGCTCGGCCGCCTCCTTCGCGCTCGGGCCCGTGATCGGGTGCTCGCACGGAATGCCGGGAAACTCGTACCGGTCGATGCAGACCCGCGCGTCCGCCTCCTTTTCACCGGCGAGCGCGTCGTAGATCGGCGTCATGAACGGCGCGCCGCACGCGGGTTCGTCCTGCTCGAATCCCCCGGCCTTGTTCCGCGCCTCGCGGCATTCCTTGCGGGTCATCGGGTATTTCGTGACCTTGGGGTTGCCCTGGCCGAGCACCGACGAGCGCTGGAAAATGGCGCGCACCGCGGCCATTTGCTCGTCCGTGACGTGGAGCATCGAGACCATGCGCCGGAAGAGCGCCTCGCGTTGCTCCTCGATCGTGTCCGGATAGAGCTCTTCCTCCGGCAAGGGCGGCAGGGGCGCGAATACCTTCGGCGCGGGCGGCGCGGGCTCGCTCGCGGGCGGCGCAGGCGCGGCGGCGGCGGATCCGGACGGGGAGGGGAGGGACGAGGCCGGAGCGGCTTCGTTCTCGCCGGCCTCGGGGGACGAGCACGCGGCGAGGGCCGAAGCGAGGAGCGCGAAGGCGGCGCGGCGGAGCGAGGGAGCGGAGAGGGGCGACATGGGGCACGAAAGACGCGTGGGCGGCGCGGTCGACTTCCCGGGCGCCACGGCGGGCAAGCTATACCCCGAGCCGCGCCGCTCGTCACGGGACGTCGAGGTCGAGGACGAGCATCGTCACGAGCGAGGTCCCGCGGCCCTTCACGTTCGCGACCGAGACCTTGTACGTGTGTCCTTTCGTGGGTTCGAGCGCGACGACGGGCGCGGCGTCGTCGGCTTCGTCTCGCCCGGCGATCTCGTTCGTCGTCGCGTCGAGGACCTCCAGATTGACGTCGTCGGCCATACGATCGGCGCCCGCGAGGATCACGCTGAGCGGCGCTTCGAGCTCGAGCCCGCCCGTCCGGATGCTCTCCTCCTCCGCGAGGATCGTCCCGAAGAACGACCACTCCCCGTCGGCGTGGAACGCGAGACCCTGCGAGCCCTGCATCCGCCGCGCGACGAGGTGCGAGGCCTGCGCCGCATTCGCGAGGGTGCGGCCGAAGGATTCGACGAAACGGTGCACCGGGATCGACAGGCCTCCCTCGCGCATGATGGCGACCACGCCAAACCCGCCGCCTTCGCCTTTCTTCGCGTTCGCCAGGCGAATGCGGTATTTGCCCTCCGCCTTCGGCGTGAGCTCGACGACGGGCTGCGCGTCGTCCATCGTATCGGCCGCGATGATCTTTCCCTCCGGGCTGTCCACGGCGAGGTCGAGATCCTCGACGCCGTCCGAGCCTCCGCCGAGGATCACATATCTCACGCCGGCCCGGAGCGGGCGCGTGACCGAGACCTCGCGGCCATTTTCGAGGAAGGCGCCGAGCACGCAGGAGGCGTCCTCGTCGAAGCCGAAGCTCGATTGTTTTTCGAATCGTTGCGCCGCGCCCGTCACGAGCCCGACGGCCTGGGTCATGAATCGACCGGGCCGCCAGGCGGACTTTTCGTCGTCCTCCGCGTCGCTTCGCTCGGCCCGTGCCCGATCATGCCGTGGTCTGGGGGATCGCGCGGGCCGCGTGAATGCCGCGCGCGGAGACGGGGTCACCTCGCCGCCGCCACAACCGGCCGCCCCTACGAGCAGGAGGGGAAGGATGACCCGGATCATGCGCCGTCCGCGCAGCAGCGGAAGCCCGTGTTGTCCTCGGCGGCGTCGACGGGCCGCGAGCTCCTCGCGTCGCAGCTCATGTACTTGGCCGAGCTCGAAAACGATCCGCCGCGCCGCCGGCACTCGGGGACGCCGCCGTCGCCCGGAATGCACGCGTCTTCCCATTCCCACACGTTGCCGCTCATGTCGACGAGCCCGGACGAACCGCCGCCGCATCCCGGGAGCGCGAACGCGACGAGCGGCGCCCCGTACTTCGCGTCGGCGCCATTGCATGCGTTCGGATCGTACGTCGATCCGTAGGGGAATGGCTTCGCGCCGCCGTGCGTGCAGGCGCTGTGCCACTGGCTCTGCGCGGGATCGTCGTGCCCGAAATACGGCGTGGGCCCGCCGGTGAGGCGCCCGCAGAGGCGCTTGCCGAAGGCCGCGCAGAAGGCGAGCGCGTCGCAGAAATCCACGTTCACGACGGGATAGTCGTTCTTCGGCGGCGGCCCGGACGCAGGGACGAACGTGGTGTTCCCGGCGCAATCGGGGCGCTGCCCGCTCGTGTCCGGGGACGTCTCCAGCCACGCGGCATAATGCGCGTTCGTCACCTCGATCGTGTCGATGCAATACGCCCGACCGTCCCAGCCGCCGAGCGCGAGCATCGGCGGGGTCCCGGGTACGTCCGGGCACGTCAAGGCGCCCGCGTCGTCGACGAACGTGCCCGTCGTCCCGCCGCTCGATTCCGTCCCGCCGTCACAGCCGGAGGCGGCGGCGACGAACCCGAGCGCGGAGGCCGCGAAGCTCAATCGGCGCAGCATCGGAAGCCCGTGTTCGCCTCGGCGCCGTCCCGCGGCCGCGAGCTCGCGACGTCACAATCGACGTTGTCGGCCGAGCTCGAAAAGGATCCGCCGCGGCGACGGCAGAGGTCCACGCCGCTATCCCCGGGGATACACGAATCCTCCCATTCCCACACGTTCCCGCTCATGTCGACGAGCCCCTCGAACCCGCCCATGCAGCCCGGGAGCGTGCCCACGGGCAGGACCGCGCCATAGGCCGCGTCCTTCACGTTGCAAGCATTCGCGTCGTACGCCTGGCCATACGGATAGCCTTGCGTGCCGCCGTGGCTGCACGCGCTGAACCACTGGTTCCGCGAGGCATCGTCGTCCGCGAAATACGGCGCCGGGCCGCCGCCGATGCGACCGCAGAGGCGCTTGCCCACGGCCTTGCAATACGCGAAGGCGTCACACCAGTCGACGGACCCGACCGGGTAATCGTCCTTCGGCGGGGCGCCGGTGGCGGGCGTGAAGGAGAGGTTCGAGGCGCAAACCGAGCTCTGGTTCGCGACGCTCGGCCCGCTCTCGAGCCAGGTCGCGTAGTGTGCGTTCGTCACCTCGGTGGCGTCGATGCAATAGGCCTTGCCGTCCCAGCCGGGCACCGCGACCATGGCCGGCGTGTTCGCGACGGAGGGGCACGTCTTCGCGCCCGCGTCGTCGATGAACATCCCGCTGCTGCTGGAGCTCGCGGCGCCGCCCATGCCCCCCGCGCCGGCCATGCCGCCGGTGCCGCCGGTGCCGCCGTTTCCCGTGCCGCCCGTGCCCGCGCCGCCCGTGCCCGAGGTGACGGAGCTCGCGGCGCCGGTGCCCCCGTTTCCGCCGTTACCGCCGGAGCCGGTCGAGGAAGACGACGAGGTGGGTTGTCCAATGACGTCAAGGGGCTCTTCGGAGCCGCAACCCGCGGCGAACTGGCTCGCCGCGACGGCGACGGGCAGGGTGGCGAAGCCCAGGAGCACGGCACGGCGTAGAAGGTCTGTGCGCATCGATCCCTCGCGCTGCGGAAGCATACGGCGAAGACCGATGGATAGCCTATCGGAGGCGCGGCGAGAAGGGCTCGTCCGGAGGAAGCAGGGCCCGCGCGGGGCCCTCGTCGGAAAGGTGCGGCGTCAAGGCGTGACGCTGAGGACCGGGAGCTCGGTGACCTCGAAGGAGAGGCCGGGGTTCGAGCCGGCGCCATTGAGGTCGCAATAGGTCCAGCTCGACCCGGCGTTGCGGCTGAAGCGATAGACGTAACGGTAGGAGCCGGGCGTGGCGGGCGCGCTGAAGGATGCCTGGTATTCGTCGTCGTTGCCCACCTGGATGTTGAACGTCGCCGGGACGAACGTGTACCCGCTCTGCGTGGTCGGGTTGATGTTCGCGGCTCCGAACCCGAGCTCGGCCACGATGGCGGCGTTCGCGCCGGCCGCATCCGTGAAGCCGGACTCGTAGACGCGGCCGTAAATGGTCTCGGTCATCTGGCCGGCGGTCGTGGTTGTGCTCATCGGGTACTGGACGACGCAATAATCCATTTCCGCCGCGTCGCCCGACTCGTTGATCGCGCCCACGAGAGGGCAGGTGCAGATGAGCGCGGCCGTCGCGGAGTTGCGGGGCGCAGGCGCGGCCGTCGAGAAATCGGTCGCATTCTGGTTCGTGTCCGTGCACCCGGCGCCGGCTCGCACGACGGCGAGCGAAACGGACGGCGCCGGCGTCGGCCCCGTCCCCTCGTAGCCGGTCGCGGTCGTCCCGTAACCTACGAGGTCCTGAATTTGCGCGCCCGTCGGATTGGCACCCGAGAGAGCCGTGGTCGTGTTGACGAGGGCCACCTTGCCGGCGCTCTGGCCGATGTTCGTTGCGCTCGTCGCCTGGGCCGTGGGCAGCGGGTTGCCGACCGCGCCGCTCGATCCGAATTGAACCAGGTAATAGCCACCCGCGGGGATCGAACCCGTCAGGGCCACCGTTTGCCAGCTCGTCCCCGCCGCGGCCGCATACTGGACGGTCCAGCCCGCGACGCTCACGGTCGACGAGCCGCGATTGTGGAGCTCCACGAAATCGTGGGTATAAGGTGCATTCGGGGATCCACCTCCGCCGTACACCTGGCTGATCACGATCGAGCCCGTGCACGAGGTCGTCGTTGGCTCTGCCGTCAAGAACCCGTCCGGTGTCGTGTACACGGCGGCGAGCGGCGTGCCCGATGCATTCTGTGCCCCCGTCGTTACACGGATCTTGTACGCCGAGAAGTACGAGAGCGTCGGTGCAGGCACGAGCGTCGCGACCGTGTTGCCCATGCTCATCGTCGGCGCGGCCGACGCGAATCCGAGGCACGAGGCAAAATCGTCCGTCGAGATCTGGATCGACCCCGTGCAGGCCCCCGTCTCGGTCGTCGCCGTCAGCGTGGCCGGGTTCATGGCGGTGCTGAACGTGACGGCGATCGTCGAGCCAATCGGGACATCGAGCGCCCCGTCGGCGGGCGTCGTGCTGACGACCGTCGGCGCCGCCGGCCCGACGCACATCCCATTGCCGTCACATTGCGTGCCCCCATTCTGGCTGCACGGCGTGCCCGCGCTCTGGGGCGTGTGCGTCGGCGTTCCGTTGTCGCAGATGTCGAGCGTGCACTCGTTGCCGTCGATCGGAAGGTCGTTGTTGTCGATCGCGGTCGCCGTGCCGCCCATGCCGTTGCAGACGGCCACCGTGCAATCGCCGGGCACCTGCGTCGCGACTGGCGTGCCCGACGGCGCGTACGTCATGCCGCAGACGCCGGCATCGCAGACCGGCGCGCCACACTCGGTGACCTGGCCGGGGCAATCCGCGGCCGTGCTGCACCCGACACATTGCCCCATGCCATTGCACTGATTGCCATTGCCGCAATCCGTGCCCGACGGAAGATTCGTGTGGGAGACGCCATTCACCGGATCGCAGGCGTCGGCCGTGCAAGCATTGTTGTCGTCGATGTTGACGGGCGTGTGGGAGACGCCGGTCGCCGGATCACAGGCGTCCGTGGTGCAAACGGTATTGTCGTCGATGCTGACGGGCGTGTGGGAGGGACCGTTCACCGGATCGCACGCGTCCGTCGTGCAAGCGTCATTGTCATTGATGTTGACGGGCGTATGCGAAACGCCGGTCGCCGGATCACACGCATCCGTCGTGCAGACGTCGTTGTCATTGATGTTGACGGGCGTATGCGAAACGCCGGTCGCCGGATCACACGCGTCGCTCGTACAAGCGTCGTTGTCGTTGACGTTGACCGGGTTCTGGACCGGCCCGTTCGTCGGGTCACACGCCGCCACCGTGCACGCATTGCCGTCATCGGCCGGCAGGTCGGCGGCGTCGTCCATGGCCACGATGTTGCCATTGCCGTCGCACACGTCGCGCTTGCAATCACCGTCCGTCGGATCGCCCGCGGCGGTGCCCTGCGCGGCATTGTTGAAGCCGCAAACACCTTCCGTGCAGGTGCGGGTCTGGCAGGCCGTGTCGTTTCCCTGGCAATCGTTCACGGTCACGCAGCCGACGCACGCGCCCATTCCGTTGCAGAACAGGTTCATGCTGGCGCCGCATGCCGCGCCGGACATCAGGTTCGTGTAGGTCGGCGTGCCGTCCGAGCACGAGTCGCTCGTGCACTCGTTCTTGTCGTCGGGCAGGTCGCTGTCGTCGTCGACGCTGACCACGTTTCCGGCGCCGTCACACTGATCGACCTTGCAATTGCCGTCCTGCTGGGTCGCGACCTGCGTGCCGGAATTCACGAATGCCGTGCCGCAGATCCCCGCGTCGCAGGTGGTGACGATGCATTCGTTCCCCGTCGGAGGGCAATCCGCAGGAATGGTACACTGTGTGCTGCCGCCGCCCATTCCGCCAGCGCCGCCCATTCCGCCGACGCCGCCCATTCCGCCGGCGCCGCCCATTCCGCCAGCGCCGCCCATTCCGCCAGCGCCGCCCATTCCGCCGGCGCCGCCCATTCCGCCAGCGCCGCCCATCCCACCGATGCCGCCGATCCCGCCAGCGCCGCCCATCCCACCGATGCCGCCCATTCCGCCAGCGCCGCCCATCCCACCGATGCCGCCGATCCCGCCAGCGCCGCCGATCCCGCCGACGCCGCCCATGCCACCGGAGCCGGGGCCCATCCCGCCGGAGCCGGGGCCCATCCCGCCAGCGCCGCCGGTCCCTCCCGGGCCGGCGCCCGGCGACTGGTCGATCTGGCTCCGATCCACCGACGCGATGATCTCACACCCCGTACCGGTGGAAAGGATGGCGAATGCCATCAAGGTCAGCTTCGTGGTCCTGCGCATCTTTTGTCCCTCCGTACCGCGTCTACCACGGAGGGCGGTCGGGACGAACGCAAAACCAGAGACGGCCTGGGCGGCTTCACCCGAATGTCATGCACGAGGACGAACCCCCGCATGTCCCCGGTGAAACCCGCGCGGAGCCATGGTTTTGACGATGTTTTGATGTGACGAACTTAACGAACGAGGGTGGGGCGCGGATGTTTTCGCGCTCCGTCCTCGAACCGCCCCGTTTTTTCGGTGAGGTGGATGCGATAGAGGTGTGCGTCCGGGTGAACCGCGCCCTGACGATGCGGGCCGAGCGGGCCGCGCGCCGTCTCGCTCGCCTCGCGCGAGAAATAACGCTCGAGAAGGACCTGCAGCGCATGCGCGGCGTCCCGTCCCGTGAGCTCCTCGAACGTGCCCCACGCGATCACGCTGCGCCAGTGCGCGGGTCCGTCGATCTTCTCGACCTCGACGCAGACCTCCGGGTTTTCGCGCATCATCGCGAGCTTCAGGCCCTCACTCGTGTGGCTGTAGACGTAGTCGTCTTCGTACGCGTACGTGATGGGCACGACGTAGGTCCGGCCGCCCGCGTGGCAGCCGAGGTGGGCGATCATTTGGGTCCCAAGGACCCTTTCAATCTCGTCTGGGCTGAGCTTGCCGACCATGAGAGCGCGCGCCTCCTCCCCTCGCAGGCAGGGCAGCGGGCTCCTTGGGGCTCTCGGGCAATGACGTCAACGCGCGGGGCCGCGCGGGCCCCGCCTGCTCACTCGGCGGCCGGGGCGGGCTCGGCGTCGCCCTTCACGATGCCGCGCGCTCGCAGCCACGCCTTCGCATTCTCGATGGCGAGGTACAGGGCAGGGATCACGACCAGCGATAGCAACGTCGAGCTCACGACGCCGCCGATGACCGCGATGGCCATCGGCGCGCGGAACTCGCTGCCCTCGCCGTTCGAGAGCGCGGTCGGCAGCATGCCGAGCACCATCGCCGCGCTCGTCATCAGGATCGGGCGGAGCCGCTCCGGGCCGGCCTCCAGGATGGCCTGCAAGGGCGTCTCGCCGTTCTCGCGCACCCGCACGATCGCCCGGTCGACGAGCAAGATCGCGTTCTTCGTGACCAGGCCCATGAGCAGGATGATCCCGATCAGCGAGCCCATGGCCATCGACGTATCCATGAGGAAGAGCCCCAGGATCGCGCCGACGAGCGCGAGCGGCAGGGTCATCATGATCGTCAGCGGGTGGATGAAGCTCTCGAACTGCGACGCGAGCACGAGGTAGATGAAGATGATCGCGAGCAGGAGCGCCGTCCCCATCGACGAGTTCGTATCGTTCATCTGCTCGATCTGCCCGTCGTAGCTGAGCGACGTGCCCTTCGGTTTTTGCAGCGCGTCGATCCTCGGCATGAGCTCGCCCACGATCTCGCCGAGGGAGCGGCCACGCGGCGTCGCCCACACGGCGATCTGCCGCTGCCGATCCTCGCGCTCGATCACCTGCGGGCCCTCGCCCATTTCGAGCCGCGCGATGTCCGAGAGCGCGACCGCGCCCCGCGGCGACCACAACGTGAGCCGCGAGAGCTCGGCCGGCGAGGCCCGGTCCTCCTCGCGCATCTGCACCCGGATCGGCACCTCGTCCTTGCCTTGGCGGAGCTTGCTCGCCTCCTCGCCCTCGATTGCGGTGCGCAGCGTCATCGCGAGCTGCGCCACGCTGATGCCCTGATCGGCCGCGCGCTGCCGGTCCACCTTCACGCGCATTTCGGGCCTGCCGGGCGAGAACTTCACCTGCACGTCCGTCACGCCCGCCGTGGTCTTGAGAACGCCCGCGACCTGATCGGCCAGCGCGCGGATGTCGTCGTACGACTCGCCCCGCACGTTGATCATGATAGGCGCCTGTACGCCCGCGCCCTCCACGAACTCGGGCTCCGTGATGACCACGTTCGCTCCGGGCACGGCCTTCACAATCGCGCGCACGTCGTCCTTGATGGCGTCGAGCGGCACCGTCCGCTCGTGTTTCTTCGTCGTCAGGATGCGGTAGTGCGCCTTGTTCACCTCGCCGTTCGGCCCGAGCGTCACGTAGAGCGTCCTGAGCTGCGGGTGCGCGAGCAGCTTCTTCTCCGCCTCGAGCGATTGCGTGGCGAGCTCGTCGAGCGCCGTCCCCGCCGGCAGCTCGATCTCGACCATCATCTCCCCGCGATCCTCCGGGTTGACGAAGTCCGAGCCCATGAGCGCCAGGAGAAAGAACGATCCGATGAACGTGCCGAACGCGACGAGCCCGACCACGAGCTTGTGCTTCACGACCCAGCCGAGGACGTCGCGGTAGGAATCGTCCATCGCGCGGAAGACCCACTCGAATGGCCGCTTGAGCCAGGCGAACGGATCCTTCGCCCCGTGCTCGATCGATTTCGAGAATCGCGACGAGAGCATCGGATCGAGCGTGAAGGCCACGAAGAGCGATACGAGCACCGCGCCCGAGACCGTGAGCCCGAATTGGCGGAAGAACTGGCCCACGATGCCGCCCATGAACGCCACGGGCACGAAGACCGCCACGATCGTCAGCGTCGTCGCGAGCACGCTGAGCGCGATTTCCTTCGTGCCATTCAGCGCGGCTTCCATGGGTGGTTCGCCGCGCTCCAGGTGCTTGAAGATGTTCTCGCGCACCACGACCGCGTCGTCGATGAGCAGGCCGATCGCCAAGGAAAGGCCGAGCAGCGTCATCATGTTCAGCGTGAAGCCGAGCACGTACATCAGGAAGAACGTCGCCACGACGCTCGTCGGCAGCGCGACCGCGCTGATGAGCGTCGAGCGCAGATCGAGCATGAAGATCAGGATGATCAGAATCGCCATCGCGCCGCCGAACCAGATGGCGATCTGCACCTCGTGCGCGTTCTCCTCGATGAACGTCGACTGATCCATGATCAGCGACGTTTTGAGGTCCTCGGGGAACGTCTTCTCCAGCGCCGCGAGCTTCTTCCGCACGCCCTCGCAGATCTCGACCGTGTTGCGGCCGCTCTGCTTGACGACCTCGAAGGCGACGGCTTCCTCGTTGTTCACGCGGATGCGCGTGCGCATGTCCTCGAAGCCGTCCTGCACGTCGGCCACGTCCCGGAGCCGCACCGACGAGCCGTCGCGGGCCATCGACACCACGAGATCACGCAGCGTATCCACCGCTTCGAGCTCGCCCATCGCGCGCACACTGATCTCGCGCGTCCCCTGCTCGTAACGCCCCGCGGGCACCGTCAGGTTCGCGCCCTTGATCGCCGCCACGATCTGCGCGGGCTGCACGCCGAGCGCGTCGATCCGCGCCCGATCCAGCAGCACCTTCACCTCGCGCTCGGCGCCGCCGCGGATGTTCACCGCCGCCACGCCGTCGACCTGTTCGAGGGCCGGCCGGATCACGTCATCGGCAAAATTCCGGATCTGGCTCAGCGATCGTTTGCCGCGGAGCGTGTAGATGAGCACCGGCGCCGCGCCCGTGTCGAGGCGCGAGATCACGGGCTCTTCGATGTCCTTGGGCAGCTTGAAGCGGGCTTGCGCCACGCGCTCGCGGACGAGCTGCGCGGCCTCCTGGATGTCCACGTCGAGCTTGAAGATCACGACCGTGGTCGACACGCCTTCCCGCGAGAACGTGCGCACGCGGTCAATACCGTTCAGCGACACGACCGCGTCCTCGATGGGCTTCGAGATCTGCGTCTCGATCTCCGCCGGGCTCGCGCCCGGATAGACGATCGTGACGCTGGCGACGGGGAAAGAGACGTCCGGGAAGAGATCCGTGCCGAGGCGCTTGTAGCCCACGATGCCGAGCACGAGCAGCGCCACCGCGACCATCACCGTGAAGACGGGGCGCTTGATGGCGATCGCCGAGAGGTTCATGAGAGGTCCTCGTTCGCCTTGAAATGGGTGCCGATCACTTCGCGGGCGCCGGCGCCGCGGGTCCGAGATCGAGCGCTTCGCCTTCCTTCACCTCGGGGCTCGGGTTTGCCACGACGGACGCCCCGGCCTCGAGCCCCTTGCGCACGTACAGCGAGCCGTCCGGCGCGATCGTGAACGAGACCCGCACGATGTGCGCCTTGCCGTCCTGCACCACGACGATCTCGTCCTGCGCCCCGGGCCGAAGCGCCGAAGCAGGGAGCCTGAGCACCTCGATCGTCTCCGCGGCCACGATCTGCGCGCGGACGAACGACCCGGAGAGCAGCCCCACCTCGGGCCCGTTCGGGATCTCCGCGATCACCGGGACCCTGCGCGTCTGCGGATCGAGCGAGCCGAGCACCGCCGTCACCTTGCCCGCGGCCTTCGGCGCGCCGTCGATCGACACCGCGGCGCCCACCTCGAACACGTTCGCGTCGTTCTCCGAGACCGAAGCCGAGAGCTTGAGCACGGACGTGTCCTCGACGTGATAGAGCGGCTCGCCCGGCGCGACGATCTTGCCGATGCCGTTCGGCGCGCGCGTCACGAGCCCGCCGAAGGGCGCCGCGAGCGTCGCATTGCCCACCGACACCGACGCGAGCCGCGCCTGCGCGCGCGCCTGTTCGAGCTGCGCCGCCGCGAGCAGCGCCCGCTGCGTCGCCGTCGTCTTCTCGGCCTCGGGCACCGCGCTCTGCTGGTAGAGCGTATCCGAGCGTTTTTGCGCGTCCTTCGCCATTTCGAGCGAGATCTCCGCCACGCGTACGCCCGTCTGCGCCACGTTCGCCTGCGCCGAGGACTCCGACGCGTCGACCACGCCGAGGACCTGCCCCGGCTTCACGACGTCGCCGATCTTCGCCTTGATCGCGAGCAGCCGCCCGCCTGCTTTGAAGCCCACGTCGGCCTGCTGAATCGGCTCGAGCGTGCCCGTCACGGCGACCCTCGGCTGCCAGCGCATCGGCTCGGGCTTCGCGAGCAGCGTGCCGCCGTGCGCTGTCACCTTCGGCGGCGCGGCCGCATTTCCCGGCGTCGCGGCGTGCTCGGCCGTGACGGCCGATTGTGCCTCGATGGCCTTTTTCTGGTCCATCTTGGCCTTGACCCGGACGCCGATCAGACCCCCGGTGCCCAGCACGATCGCGAGGGCAATCAGCTTGCCCGCGCCAAACTTCTTCGTCGTACCCGTCGTTGCCACGGTGCTCATCCTGTCTTCGCTCTCGCCCTGGGTTCTCGCGGACGTTCGTCCCGCTCCCGGTTCTTCGTGACCGTCCGGTCAACAACCGCGCTCGACGCGGCGGAAAAGAGCCCGCGCGCGAGCAAATCCTGCGCTTGACGCGCCCAGCTCTCGATGTCTGGGCGCCGCGGCTGCTTGATGATCTCGCGCACCAGCCGCTCGTGCGTGCCCGCGACGAGCCGAGCGACGATCGCCGGCTCGATGTCATCGCGGTAAAGCCCCACCTCCACGCCGTGCCGCAGCCAGGTCTCGGCTTGCCGCTCGATGCGCTCCGCGAACGCGTCCATGAGGTACGCGTAGGGCGTCCCGCCGCCGCCCGTGAGGATCATCCCCAAAATCCCGCGATTTTGCCAGCAAAACTCGAGCAGGTCGACGACGTGCGCGAGTCGTCCTTCGAAGAGCGCCTCCATGCTCTCGGGTGGCGCGCACTCGTCGAAGCGCGCTGCCTCGATGCATGCCGAGAGCCGAGCCACGACGCCCTCCACGATCTGCCGGAAGCAGTCCTGTTTGCTCTTGAAATGCAGGTAGAAGGCGCCCTTCGACACGCCTGCTCGGATGGTGATGTCTTCGACCTTGGCCGCGGCGAGGCCGTTCTCCGCGAAGATCGCTTCGGCAGCTCGGAGGAGGTCGATACGCGCGCGTGGATCGGCGATGCGAGGCATTCCTGACCGGTGGGTCACTATGGGGGGATGCCCCTTGCCGGTCAAGAGGGCTCGGACCCCCATCGCGACCGCGATACGATGGGGCGTCCTTGCTTCTTCGAGGAGGCTCTCCATGCGTATGCTCCCCCGTTTGTCGCTTGCTCTCGTGGCGGCCGCCGCGCTGTTCTCCGCTGCCCCGCAGCCTGCCCGCGCCTGCCCACCGCCCTTGCCGGGCCTCTCCAACCACATCCCCGAGAGCGGGGCAACGTACCCCGCGAACGCTGCACTATTCTTTTGGGGTCATTCGATCTCCCTCGACGCCGTCACGGTCACGGTCGACGGAACCCCCGCGTCGTTCGTGCCAACCGGGGACGTCGCGCTCACGGCGCTCGGCGGGTTCGCCGTGCGCATCGACCCGACCCCGGCGGTCGGTCAGGTCGTGAAGGTCAGCGGCAACTTCTGCACCCCCGACGTGACGTGTGAACCCAAATCAATTGCGTTCACGACGAGCGCGCCGGACACGACGTCGCCCGCGCCGGTGAAGAGCCTGCTCTTCGACGTCTACGACTACCCCGATTTCAAGTCGAGCGGCGGCGATTGCCAGATCGACAGTGATCTCGCGTATTTTCTGCACGTCGACGCGGACGCGCCCGAGGCGGGGGCGGCGCTCGAGGTGTGGCGCGTCGAGGCGTTCCGCGATGCGGCGATGCAGGACCTCGCATTCGAACGGTCCGTGCGTGCGGGCAGCGCGATCCGGTTCCAGAAGCTCGCCCTGGAGCTCCAAGGCGCCGATCCGGCGACGGCCTTCAAGTTCCGCGTGACCACGCACGACGCTGCGGGAAACAAGGGCGGATCATGGGTGGTTTCATCGCCCTGCCACGTGCGCGTCGACCCGCCGGGCACCTCGCAGTGGCCCCCCGACGAGCCGATGTGGACCGCGGCCGACGTCCACCCCGGCGGAGTCTGTGACGAAAGCGGAAGCGGCGGCGCTGGCGGAAGCGGAAGCGGAAGCGGCGGCGCTGGCGGAAGCGGGAGCGGAAGTGGTGGCGCCGGCGGAAGCGGTGGCGCCGGCGGAAGCGGTGGCAGCGGCGGAAGCAGCGGCGATGACGGGTCCTGCGTGGTCTCCGCCCCGGGGGATGCGCGCTCGGGGGTCGCGGTGCTCGGACTCCTCGGACTGATGTTGTTCGCCTCACGGAATCGCCGCCGCCGCCCTGCCTCGTCGTGACCCCGCCCCGTTAGCCATCCCCCGAGATCCCCACATTTGTTACGAACGGTCGTTGCGCACGTTCAAAAGATGAGCGACGGTTCATCCCGTGAGCAACTCGTCCGATCGACGAACAACGCTTCCACGTCGCCGTGACGAGGCCAAGGCGCTCTTCCGCAACGCGATCCTCGACGCCGCCGAGCACGTCTTCGCCAAGCAGGGCTTCCACGGCGCGCGGATCCAGGACATCGCCGACCACGCGCGGATCGCCGTCGGCACCGTCTACAACCACTTCGAGCAGAAAGAAGACGTGCTCCACGCGCTGCTCGAGGTGCGGCTCGATCAGATGATCGACAGCCTCCGGCCGCAGCCCACCGATCCGGAACCCTTTGACCAGAAACTGACGTGCTGCGTCATGCGCACGCTCCAGTTCGTCGAAACGCACCGCGACTTCCATCAGGTGGCCCTCGACTGCGGGCTCTTCGCGAAGGGCACGGCCTCGGCGTCGAGCATCCTCAAGGACAAGGCCGTGGAGCACTTCGAAAAACTCCGCGCCACGATGCTCGCGCTCGTGAACGAAGGGCTCCAGTCGGGCGCGCTTCGGCCGATGGATCCCGTGCCCCTCGCGCGCGCGCTCGGCGGCCTGATCCGCTCTTCCTCCATCGGCATGCTCATGGAGCAGAGCCATCCGAACCTCGAAGCCGAGGCTTCGCTTCTCGTGGACCTCTATTTGAACGGCGCGGGCCGGGCCGATCGCCCCAGGCGCCCGCGTGATGAAAACGATCTTGGAGAACGATGATGCGTCTTGATCAATCCGCGTACGTCGCCGCGCTCGCGCTGCTCCTTTCGTTCACGCCGTCGTGCGCACGAAAGAGCGCCGAGCAGAAGGCCAAACCCGCGGAGAGCGCCACCGCCGAGCCCGCGCCGGCGGTGAAGTTCGCGAAGGTCACCGAGCGCAAGCTGTCGCCCACGCTCGAGCTGACCGGCACGCTCGCCGCCGACGAGACCAGCGAGGTCGCCGCCGCGACCTCCGGCATCGTCACGAAGGTCGTGATCGACGTGGGAACGCGCGTGAAAAAGGGCGACATCCTCGTGCAGCTCGACAGCAGCGATCCCGCCCTCCGCGCCCAGGCCGCCGACGCTTCCGCGGCCCAGGCGCTCGCCAAGCTCGGCGTGAAGAAGGGCGAGAAGTTCGATCCGAACAACGTGGCCGAGGTCCGCGCCGCGAAGGAGAGCATGGACCTCGCCGTGTCCGAGGCCGACCGGACGAAGAAGCTCTACGAGGGCGGATCGGTCGCCGCGTCCCAGTGGGATCAGGCCCGATCCCGCGCCGAACAAGCGCGCGCCCAGTACGAGGCCGCGCTGAACGGCGCGGCGCAAGGCTGGGCCGGCCTCGCGGCCGCGCAGTCCCAGGCGAACCTCGCGCGCAAATCGGTCGCCGACACGAGCATCCGCGCGCCCTTCGACGGCGCCGTTGCCGAGCGCCGCGCCACGGTCGGCGAGTTCGCGCCGATGGGCAAGGTCATCGCCGTCGTCGTGCGCGACGAGACGTTGCGGCTGCGCATCGACGTCCCGGAGACGGACGCGTCGAAGGTCACCATCGGCAAGGAGGTGACGCTCACCGTCTCCGCGCACCCGGGCAAGACCTTCAAGGGTCTCGTCAAGCGCGTCGGCGCGAGCCTCAAGGCGCAGTCGCGCACGCTGCCGATCGAGGCCGAGGTCGCGAACGGCGACGGCCTGCTCAAGCCCGGCTATTTCGCGCGCGCGTACGTCGAGCTCGGCGAGACCGAGACGAACGCGCTTTTCGTCCCCCGCGCCGCCATCGGATCGAGCGGCAGCGCCAATCGTGTCTTCGTTCGTTCGGGCAACCGCGTCGTCGAGCGCATCGTGACGCTAGGCCGTGAGATCGACGGCGAGGTCGAGATCCGCGGCAACGTCCTCCCGACGGACGAGGTCGCGACCGAGCGAGTCGACCTCTTGCAGGACGGCGTCGACGTGAACGTCGCGCCCGCGTCCGGAGCGAAGTAACCATGCAATGGCTCGCAGCGATTTGTGTACGACGACCCGTCTTCGCGACGGTGATCGTGCTCATCCTGACCGTGGTCGGGGTGTTCTCCTATGCGCAGCTCGGCCTCGATCGCTTCCCGAAGGTCGACTTCCCGGCCGTCGTGATCACCACGATCCTCCCGGGCTCGGCGCCTGAAGAGATCGAGACCGAGATCAGCGACAAGATCGAGAGCGCGGTCAACACGATCAGCGGCATCGACGAGCTCCGCAGCTCCTCCTCGGAGGGCGTGAGCATGGTCATCGTGACCTTCGTCCTGGAGAAGGACGTCGACGTCGCCTCGCAGGAGGTCCGCGACAAGGTGAACGCGGTCCTCAACGAGCTGCCGCCGGGCATCGAGCAGCCCGTCATCGCGAAGATGGATCCGGACGCCGCGCCGATCCTCACGCTCGCGCTCTCGGGCCCGGGCAACGTGCGTGACGTCACGGAGACCGCGGACAAGGTCGTGCGCCGGCAGATCGAGTCGATCAACGGCGTCGGCCAGGTGACCTTGATCGGCGGTCGCCCGCGGCAGATCAACGTCTGGATCGACCCGGAGAAGCTCCAGAAGTACGGCATCTCGGGCCCCGAGGTCGAGCGCGCGCTGAAGACGCAGAACATCGAGCTGCCGAGCGGGCGCGTCGAGCAGGGCTCCCGCCAGCTCACGCTCCGCACGCGCGGCCGCGTGGAGTCGGTCCGGGAGATGGGCGAGATCGTGGTGGCCACGCGTGACGGGTACGGCGTGCGCCTCAACGACATTGGCGAGGTCGAGGACGGCACGGCCGAGCCCGAGTCCGTGGGCTTCAAGGGCCAGCGCGCGACGGTCGTGCTCAACGTCCGCAAGCAGAGCGGCACGAACACGGTCGAGGTCGTCAACACCGTCAAGGAGCGCCTCGACGAGCTCGGCAAGCGCCTGCCCCAGGGCTACACGATCGACATCGCCCGTGATCAGTCCGAGTTCATCGAGAACTCGATCCACTCGGTGAAGGAGCACCTCGTGCTCGGCGCCATCTGCGCGGCGCTCATCGTGTTCGCGTTCCTCGGCAATGCCCGGTCCACGGTCATCGCGGCCGTCGCCATCCCCACGAGCGTCATCAGCACCTTCGGCGTCATGCGCGCCGCGGGCTTCACGCTGAACTCGATCACGCTCCTCGCCCTCACGCTTGCCGTCGGCATCGTCATCGACGACGCCATCGTCGTCCTCGAGGTCATCTTCAAGCGCATCGAGGAGAACAACGAGCGGCCCATGCAGGCCGCGATCAACGGGACGAAGGAGATCGGCCTCGCCGTGCTCGCGACGACGCTCTCGCTCGTCGCCGTCTTCCTCCCGGTCGCGTTCATGGGCGGCATCGTCGGCCGCTTCATGAGCTCGTTCGGCTTGACCATGTCGTTCTCGATCATGGTGAGCCTCGTCGTGAGCTTCACCCTGACGCCGATGATGTGCGCGCGGTGGCTGCGCAAGCACGCGAAGAAGGGGAGCGACGCCAAGGAAAACGCCGCCGCGGCCCCGAGCCACGGCCACGGCCACGGCCACGGGCATGGCCACGGCGAGGCGAAGGGGATCTACGGGGTCATCGAGCGCGCCTACGTGCGGATCCTCCGCTGGTCGATGTCGCACCGCTGGGTGATCGTGGTCTCGTGCGTCGTCGCGCTCTTCTCGATCCCGATCCTCGCGGGCCGCGCCAATGCGAACTTCCTCCCCGACGAGGACGAGTCGCAGTTCCAGGCGAGCATCCGCGCGCACGAGGGCACGAGCCTCGACGAGATGCGCCTCATCGCGACGCGCATCGTCGGGGATCTCGAGAAGATCGAGGGCGTCGCGTACGCGATCACGACCGTCGGCGACGACGCGCAGAAGACCCCGAACCTCGCGAGCCTGTACGTAAAGCTCGTCCCAGCGGACCAGCGCAAGCTCTCGCAACAGGAGCTCATCGACAAGGCGCGCGCGGAGCTCTTGCCGAGGTACGGCAAGGAGTACCGGATCTCGATCGGCCCCGTGAACTCGATGGGCGGCGGCGCGAACTACCCGGTCATGTACCAGATCACCGGCCCGGACATGACCAAGATCGCGTCCTACGCCGAGGCACTGCTCGCCAAGATGAAGACGCTGCCGGGCGTCGTCGACGCCGACACCGGGCTCATCCTCGGCAAGCCCGAGCTCCGCGCGCACATCGATCGTGAGAAGGCGGCGGATCTCGGCGTGAGCGTCTCCGACATCGCGAGCTCGCTGCGCCTGCTCGTCGGCGGCTACGAGGTGACGAACTACAACGAGAAGGGCGAGCAGTACGAGGTCCACGCCCGCGCGGTGCCGAGCTACCGCTCGAACGTCGAGGGGCTCAAGCGCCTCACGGTGCCCTCGACGCGGCTCGGCACGGTCTCGCTTGAGAACCTCGTGTCGTTCACGGAGGGCTCGGGCCCGTCGAAGATCGACCGCTACAACCGCCAGCGGCAGGTCATGATCATGTGCAACCTGCAGAAGGGCTTCTCGGAGCGCACGGTCATCGAGGCGCTCGACAAGGCGGCGAAGGATCTCGGGATGGAGCCTGGCTACTCGGCGAGCGCGACGGGCCGGTCCCGCGAGCTCGGCCGCGCGGCGCGGAACTTCGGCCTCGCCTTCCTGCTCTCGTTCATCTTCATGTACCTCGTGCTCGCGGCGCAGTTCGAGTCGTGGCTGCACCCGATCACGATCCTGCTCAGCCTGCCGCTGACGGTGCCGTTCGCGATCCTCAGCGTGATCATCTTCCGGCAATCGCTGAACATCTTCTCGATGCTGGGCATCCTCGTGCTCTTCGGCGTCGTGAAGAAGAACTCGATTCTCCAGATCGATCACACGCTGAAGCTGCGCGAAGAGGGCCTGCCACGGCTCGAAGCGATCCTGCTCGCGAACAAGGATCGTCTCCGGCCGATCCTCATGACGACGGCGGCGTTCGTGGCCGGCATGATCCCGCTCGTCGCCTCCAGCGGCGCGGGCGCGGGCACGAACCGCGCGACGGGCTTCGTCATCATCGGCGGCCAGTCGCTCGCGCTCCTCTTGACCCTGCTCGCCACACCGGTCGCGTATTCGCTCTTCGACGACCTCTCGGTCTGGGCGCGCAATACGTTCAAGTTCGGCAGCTCGAACGACGACGAAGCCCCGACCGCCGACCCCAACCCGGCCCCCGCGCCGGGCGGCGAATGACGTAGTTCCCGCCTTCGAGCCTCCTCTCCTCCATCCGTGGTACGGTGCTCCTCGTGCACGACGCCGAGGAGCTCCGCCGGTTCGCCCGCCAGGATTGGGCCGCCGCCGCGCGCGGCAAGGAGCTCTATTGGCGCGATTGGAAGAGGAAACACGGCGCTGCCGCCGGGATCCGCATGGCCGATGAGCTCCGCAAGCAAGTCCTCGCGCAAAAGCCCGGCTGGCCGAGCGACGAAGAGCGCCGGGAGGATTGGGAGGCGCATTGGCGGGAGATCGACGCGTTCGATCGACTCGACGCGTGGCGCAGCCGTGTTTCAAGGGGAGGGGAAAAAATGGGAAAGTCGCATGGCAATGTAAGTCGACGAGACTTTTTCACCCATCACGCGCAGAGCGAAACCATGGACTGTGGTCTCGCGTGCCTTCGTATGGTCCGAGACTGGTTGGGTCTGGAGGTGTCCGAGCCCAAGCTACGTGAGTGGTGGTCACCGGAAGACGGGATAGAACCGAACAAGATGCGCAGTGCCATTGCGAGTCTGGTCGGTGAGCGATCTGCGAAACTCGTGTCTCGCGTTGAAGTCCAGACGCTCGTGGACGTGCAAACGGCAAACCTGCTGAGCGAGCCGGAGAAGTTCCTTCTGGTCTTGTTGATCTCTTACTGGAACGAGGAGGGGTACAACCCGCGACACTGGATCGTCGCGCGAGACTTCCGGAAGCTATCCAATGCGTTTTCCATCAAGGGAACTGCCAAGCCGCCGAGGGGCGGGGAGCTTGAGCTCGTCGCGCTCGTCCACGACCCGCTCCAGACGGTACCGTATCGGCAGTCATGGCAGTCCATCCTTGCTGCGCCCGTTATTGAGGGGATCTTCTTGACGGCTCGTTGACTGCTCACGACCGGAGGGGCAAGGAGGCAGAACCAGGCGTTCGGATGGGGTTCCCAGCGCCCCGGTCGTCGAGCCGCAGCGTTCGGATCGGGTACCCGGGCTCCGGTCGGCGCTCCGAAGCGTTCGGCTCGGGTACCCTGCGTCCCGGTCGGCGCTCCGAAGCGTTCGGCTCGGGTACCCTGTGTCCCGGTCGGCGCTCCGAAGCATCCGGCTCGGGTACCCTGCGTCCCGGTGGGTCGTCCGCACGAGATGGCGGAGGGAGCGGGGGACCGCACCGATCCTCCCCACGATCCCCTTGCGCCGGTCTTCGCGATCCGTTCCAATCCGGACATCCCTGAAAAGGGTCGGAGGAACCATGCCCACCATCCAGAGCGGAGGCAGCCCCGGGACGCGCGTCGAAGCGGGCGACGCCGTTCTCAGCGCCGCCGCATCCGTCGATACGGCCCCCATCGCCGCGCGGGTCGCCGCATTTCAGAAGGTCCACGCCGATTACAGCGCCGCCGACGCCGCCGCGCGCAAAGCGAGCGACGCCCTGCGCGCGCAGCAGGAGAAGGTCGCCGAGGCCGACGTCGATCAAGACGATTCGGTCGATACACTCGCGAACGTGCTGCCGGCCGACGGATTGCCTCGCGCCAATCCATTCAAGCCCTTCGGCGTCGCCGCGCCCCACAAGGTCAAGGACCTCGGGTACGCCAGGGAGGCCAAGGTCCTCCTCGGCCTGGAGAAGGCCATTCTCAAAAAGAAGGCCTCGTTCTCCCCGCAAACCGTCGAGGCGGCCAAGGCGGCCGGCAATGCCGCGCGCAAGGTCGAGGCCGTCCTCAAGCCCATCGTGAAGCTCGAAAAGGCCCGCGCGGACGCAATGGCGAAGCGGGATGCGCTGGAGCAGGCGTGGGAGACGGCATTCGCGAGCTTGAAGCGCGGCGCCAAGGCGGCCGAGGACGACGGGCACCGCGGGCTCCATGCGGCGCTCTTCGAACGAGCGGCCCCGGCGAAGAAAAAGGCGCGCGCCAGGAAGGCCGGCGAGGCCAGCACCCCGGCCGCGCCCTGATCAATCACTCATTGCACGACGGCCACGGCACGTTGCGGAGATGATACTCCCACGTCTGGAAGCTCGACGTGTTGCTCCGCTGCACCTGCCCGCTCGTGCACCAGCGATTCTCGGTCCACGAGGTCCCGTGCGCGAGGCACTGGTATTGCACCATCGCCCGCTTCGCCCCGGCGCAGCCGTGGAACTTGTACTGCAGGCAGCTCTCCATGTCGGGCGTGACGTTCACCTTTTGCTCGGAGATCACGCTCGCCGCGTCACACGCGTCGCCGCTCCCGTCGCCATCACAATCGGACTGCGACGGATTCACGACACGCGGGCAGTTGTCGGAAATGTCCGAGATGCCGTCGCCGTCGGAATCGATGGGGCCGCGGGACTCCGCCTGGCCCGCAGAGGCCACGTCGGTCGTCCCGGACATCGTCCCGAGCGCGGCGAAGAGCACCGCAATACGAATGGCTCGCCTTGTTCCACGCATGTGATCCCCTGCCGAGCAGGAAGTGCGCCGAGCCTAGACGTATCGCCCCGGGAGGGCCAAATTCCAGATCTCGGCGCTTCTTCCGGCAGGGGAATCAGGCGGGATCGAGGAAAACGTAGCGACGCTGCTTCGCGGCCGCGAGCAGATCCGCGCGGTGATCCGGGTGCGCGATGTCGATGAGCGCGAGCGCGCGCTGGCGGATGTTCTTGCCCCAGAGATCGGCAATGCCGTGCTCGGTCACCACGTAATGGACGTCGCCGCGGCTCGTCACGATGCCCGCGCCGGCCTCGAGCGTCGCCGCGATGCGGCTGACCGCGCCTTTTTTCGCCGTCGAGCGCATCGCGATGATCGGCTTGCCCCCGCGGCTCCGCGCCGCGCCGCGGATGAAATCCACCTGGCCGCCGATGCCCGAGAAGAACCGCCCGGCGAGCGTGTCGGCCGCGACCTGGCCCGTCAGATCGATCGCGAGCGCCGCGTTGATCGCGATCATCTGGTCGTTCCGCGCGATCGTGAACGGGTCGTTCGTGAAGCTGGACGAGCGCATCTCGAGGAAGGGGTTGTCGTGCACCCAGCGGTAGAGCGCGCGGCTGCCCATCACGAACGAGGTCACGATCTTCCCGGGCAAGAGCGTCTTCTTGCGGCAGGTGATCACGCCTTTTTGCACGAGGTGCATCACGCCGTCGGAGAACATCTCCGTGTGGATGCCGAGATCGTGGTGGCCTTCGAGCGCGGCGAGCGCCGCGTCCGGGATCTTGCCGATGCCCATCTGCAGCGTCGCGCCGTCCGGCACCAGGCTCGCCACGTGGCGGCCGATCGCCCGGTCGACCTCGTCGAGCGGCTCGGCCTCGCGCTCCGGGAGCTCGTCGTCGACGGGCACGAGGTGGGCGATGCGATCCACGTGCAAGAACGAGTCACCGTGGGTCCGCGGCATGCGCGGGTTCACCTCGGCGAGCACGAGATCGGCCGTGTCGATCGCGGCGCGCACGATGTCCACCGACACGCCGAGGCTGACGTAGCCGTGCTCGTCCGGCGGCGAGACCTGCACGAGCGCCACGTCGATCTTCACGCGGCCCGAGCAGATGAGCTGCGGGATCTCCGACAGAAAGACGGGCATGAAGTCGGCGCGCCCCTCGGCCACCGCGTCGCGCACGTTCGCGCCGATGAAAAACGCCGTGTGGCGGAAGCGTTTTTCGAGCCCCGGCTTCACGTACGGCGCGGGGCCGAGCGTGAGCAGGTGGACGATCTCGTTGCCTTCGAGGTGCGTCCCTTTTTCGGTCATCGCCTCGACGAGCCGCGCCGGCTCGGCCGCGCCCGAGCCGATGAGGATGCGGCGTCCCTTGGGGATCGCCCGCACGGCGCCTTCGGCTGTCGTGATCTTGTCCGCGAAACGCTCGCGCCAATCCATCCGGTTCCCTGTCCTCTCGTCACGCGTCTTCGCGCATGAGGGCGCGGTACGCCATCTGATCTTCGTACATGCGCAAGAACACGCGGTGTTTCCGGTCGTGGAAGCGCGCCACCTCGCCGCCCGTGGGCGCGACGACCGCGCCGGCCTCGCTCATCGCGCCCATCGCCGCGAGCACGGTCGGCTGATCCCCCGAGGCCACGGCGCCGAGGATCGCCGCGCCGAGCAGGACCGCCTCGGGCTCGCGGGGGAGGATCACGCGGCAGCCCGTCACGTCCGCGTGTTCCCGCACGAAGACCGGGTTTTTCGTGTCTCCGCCCGTCGCGTAGAGCACATCGATCCGATAGCCCGCGCGGTTCATCGCCGCGAGGATGTGCCGCGTCCCGTGCGCGAGCGCCTGGATCGTCGCGAGGTACAGGACCGCAAGCGCGTCCACGTCGTCCTCGAGCCCGAGCCCGCTCACCATGCCCTTGAGCGTCGGATCGGCCCGCGGCGACCGGTTTCCGTGGTGATCCGGCAGCACGTGCACGTCGCGCGTGATGGCTGCGGGAAAGGCGTGCTTCGCAGCGAGCGCGTCGAGCCGCTCGTTCAAGAGCGCGTACACCGTCGTGCCGCGCCGCCGCGCTTCCTCGGCGAGCTCCGGCCCTCGCGCGTGCGAATGCACGACGTGATCGATCAGCGCGCCCGTCGCGCTTTGCCCGCCCTCCGTGAGCCAGAGGCCCGGGATCATCGCCGAGTTGTAGGGGCCCCACACGCCCGGCACGAAGCGCGCCTCGCGGGACGAGGCCATGTGGCACGTCGAGGTCCCGCCGATGAGCGCGAGCCGCTCCTCCATCGCGGCCTCGTCGGGCGCCACGCCGTTCGTTGGGATGCCAAGCAAACCGAGCCCGCCGGCGTGCGCGTCGATGAGCGGCACCGCCACGGCCGTCCCCGCGCGGAGGCCAAGCTCGGCCGCGGCGCGCTCGGTCAAACCGCCGGCGCGCTCGCCCATCGGACGCACGCGTTTTCCGATGCGCGCATACCCCTCGTCGACGAGGTCGCCGAGGCCGATCGAGCGGAAATACGAGTCGTCCCAGCGCCCGATGCTCCCGTCCGCGCCGGGCTCGTGCCCGAGGTACGTCCACTTGCACACCGTGGTGCAGAGCGATCGCACGTCGTTCCCCGTGGCGCGATAGGCCAGGAAATCCGGCAGATCCAGGAAGCGCGCCGCGCGCCGGTAGCTCGCCGCGAGGTGCGCCCGGAGCCAGACGAGCTTCGGCGTCTGCATCTCCGGCGAGATCACGCCGCCCACGTACCGCAGGACCTCGTGGCCGCCCGCGTTGATGCGCGCGGCCTGCTCGATCGCGCGGTGATCCATCCACACGATCACGTTCCAGCGATCGTCGCCCGTGGGGCTCACGGTCACGGGGCGATCTTCGCCGTCGAGCAGCACGAGCGAGCACGTCGCGTCGAACCCGACGCCGACCACGAGTTCGGGACGATCGCCCGCCTCGCGGAGCGCCGCGCGCGTGGCCTCGCAGGCGGCCGTCCAGATCTCGTCGGACGACTGCTCGACGAAGTCCGGCGCGGGGCGGTGCAGCGAGATGGGACGCACGCCGATCCCGAGCTTGCGTCCTTGGCCGTCGAAGAGGGCGGCGCGTACGCTGCCGGTACCCACGTCGATCCCGAGATAGTGACGGTCTTGCATCCTGGCCGATTATACTCCGCGCCCATGGTTGGCCGGACCCTTCGTTTCGCCCTCGTGCTCGTCGCGACGCTGCTCCTGCTCTCGTGTAGCCGCAAGGAGGGAGGCGCGAAGAAGATCGCCGTCATCCCCAAGGGCACGACGCACGAGTTCTGGAAGGCCGTGCACGCGGGCGCCGTCAAAGCCTCGCGCGAAATCGGCGTGGAGATCGTGTGGAAGGGCCCGCTCGCGGAGGACGATCTCAAGGGGCAGATCGATGTCGTGCAGAGCTTCGTCGCCCAGGGCGTAAGCGGCATCGTGCTCGCGCCGCTCAACGACAAGGCGCTCGAAAAGCCCGTCGAGGGCGCGGTGAAGGCGAACATCCCCGTGGTGATCTTCGACTCGGATCTCGCGGGCACTTCGCACAAGAGCTTCGTCGCGACCGACAACCTCGCGGCCGGCCGGCTCGCCGGCGAGAAGCTCGCCGCGCTGCTCGGGCAGAAGGGCAAGATCGCGGTGCTCCGCTACCAGGAGGGCTCGGCCAGCACGCAGAAGCGCGAGGAGGGCTTTCTCGAGGCCATCCGGAAGATGCCGGACATCCAGGTCGTGAGTGACAACCAGTACGGCGGCGCCACGACGGAGAGCGCCTTCAAGAAGGCCGAGAGCCTGCTCGCCGCGCAGAACGCCGGCAGCGGCGGCGTGGACGGTGTTTTCTGCCCCAACGAGTCGACCACGTTCGGAATGCTGCTCGCGCTCCGGAAGGCGGGCCTCGCCGGGAAGATCAAGTTCGTCGGGTTCGACGCGTCGGACAAGCTCGTGAGCGCGCTCCGGGACGGGCACGTCGACGCGCTCGTCGTGCAGGATCCCTTCAAGATCGGCTACGAGTCGGTGCGCACGATGGCCGACGTCCTCGCGGGCAAGCCCGTGCCGCCGCGCATCGACACGGGCGCCGTGGTCGTCGACAAGGCGAACCTCGACAACCCGGAGACGAAGGCGATCGTCGCGCCCGATCTCGCGCCGTGGCTCGGCAAGTGAGCGGCCTCGTCGCGCGCGGCGTGGCGAAGGCCTACGGCGCGACGGTCGCGCTCGCGGGGGTGGACTTCGAGGTCCGCGCGGGCGAGGTGCACGCGCTGCTCGGCGAGAACGGCGCGGGCAAGAGCACGCTCGTGAAGATCCTGGCCGGCGCGGTGCGGCCGGACGGCGGGACGCTCACGCTCGACGGCGCGCCTTACGCGCCGAAAGATCCCGCCGCCGCCCGCGCGGCCGGCGTGCGCCTCGTCAGCCAGGAGCGCGCGCTTTGCCCGCACATGACCGTGGAGGAGAACGTCCTGCTCGGCGGCGAGCCCACGCGGCTCGGCGTCCTCCGGCGCGAGGAAGCGCGGGCGATCGCGGCGCGCGCGCTCCTCGCGATCGATCCTTCGGGCGCGAAGAAACATCGCCTGCGGCCCGACGCGCTCGTGCGCGACCTCGGCCCGGGAGAGCGGCAGCTCGTGGAGATCGCGCGCGCCATCACCGAGCCGCGTTGCCGCTTGCTCCTGCTCGACGAGCCCACGTCGAGCCTCGGCGCCGACGACGTCGAGGCCCTCTTCTCCGTCGTCACGCGCCTCCGCGAAGCCGGCCTCGCCGTCGTGTACATCTCGCACCACCTCGACGAGATCCGCCGCATCGCCGACCGCTTCACGGTCATCCGCGACGGCCGCACGGCCGGGACCGGCCGCGTCGCCGAGGCCACGCCCGCGGACATCGTGACCATGATGGCCGGTCGATCCATCGAGGAGCTCTACCCCCGATCGCCGCGTGTCCCCGGCGACGTCGTCCTTTCGACGCGGGATCTCGCGGGCGCGGGTTTGCCCGTGCGCGCGAGCTTCGAGCTTCGCCGCGGCGAGGTGCTCGGCATCGCCGGCCTCGTCGGCTCGGGCCGCACCGAGCTTCTTCGCGCGATCTTCGGCCTCGAACGTGTGCGCCGCGGTGAGGTCCGCGTGGGCGCGTACGTCGGCCCGGCCTCGCCCGCGGCCCGGCTCGCGCAGGGCGTGGGCCTCCTCAGCGAAGATCGCGGCGGCGAAGGCCTCGCGCTCGGGCTCACGATCGCGGACAACGTCACGCTCTCGCGGCTCTTCGGCCTCGGCCCGCTCGGGTTCGTCGCGCCTTCTCGCATGCGCGTGGCGGCCGCGCGCTTCATCGAGAAGCTCGGCATCGTCTGCGCGGGGCCCGACGCGCCCACCTCGTCGCTCTCCGGCGGCAACCAGCAGAAGGTCGCGCTCGCTCGACTGCTCTACCACGACGTCGACGTGCTCCTGCTCGACGAGCCCACGCGCGGTGTGGACGTGGGCGCGCGCGCCGCGATCTACGCGCTCATCGACCGACTCGCGTGTGAATCGAACAAGGCCGTGCTCGTCGTGTCGAGCTCGGCCGAGGAGCTCGTGGGGATCGCGGACCGCATCGCGGTCATGCACAAGGGCGAGCTCGGCCCGGCGCGGCCGGTCGGTGAGCTCGACGTCCGCGCGGTGATGCTGGAGCAAGCAGGCGCCTCATGAAGTACTTGCGTAAGTACCCGTTCCTCGGCCCGCTCGTGGCCGTCGTCGTCGTCTACGTGATCTTCGCGATCGTCGCGGGCGGCTCCTTCACGCGGGCGGAGAACCTCACGACGATGGCCGGCCAGACCGTGGTCGTGGGGATCGCCGCGAGCGGCATGACGCTCGTGATCCTGCTCGGCGGGATCGATCTCTCCGTCGGGTCGAACGTCGCGCTCTCCACGGTCGTCTGCGCGCTCTGCTTACGCGAGGGCGCGCCCGCGATCCTCGCCGTTGCGGCGGCCATGGCGAGCGGGCTCGTCGCGGGGCTCCTGAATGGCGCGCTCGTGACGACGCTCCGGATCACGCCGTTCATCGTGACGCTCGGCACGATGCGGGCGCTGCGTGGCCTCGCGAAGGGGCTCGCGGAGGAGCAGAAGATCGATGCGCCGGCCTCGGGTATCGAGGCCCTCGTCGCGCCGCTCCCGCCTGGTTATGGATGGGCCCTGTTTCCACCGGGCGTGTGGATCATGCTGGCCACCTCCGCGCTCGTGGCCGCGATGCTCGTGTACACGAGAGGTGGGCGGCACATCGTGGCCATCGGGTCGAACGAGGCCACGGCGCGGCTCTGCGGCGTGCGCGTCGAGCGCGTGAAATGGCTCGTCTACGGGCTCGCCGGCCTCTTCGCCGGGCTCGCGGGCGTGATGGAGTTTTCGACGTTGACGGTCGGCGATCCGACGGACTCGATCGGCCTCGAGCTCGAGGTCATCGCGGCCGTGGTGATCGGCGGCGGCTCCCTTGCGGGCGGCGAAGGTTCGGTCGCGGGCGCGCTCTTCGGCGCCCTCCTGATGACCGTGATCCGCACGGGATCGACCTACCTCGGCATCGAGAACTGGGTGCAGGACATCGTCACGGGCGGCATCGTCGTGACCGCCGTCGCGCTCGATCGCGCGCGGCGCGCGGGCGAGGCACGACGCTGAATCGAATTCCCCTTTGCATCGACCGCATCGCGGTCGATGCACCACCGGTCCAGCGCTTGCGCTGGTCCGGGTCCAGGGGTGGACAACCCCTGGTCGGGCCCGGGGTGAAACCCCGGCGCAACGCCTGCCTAACTCGCCTCGCGCAGCCCTGCGAGCAGCGACACCAGCTCGGAGGGCTCGAACGGCTTTGCGAGGTGCGCCCGGTAGCCTGCGGCGAGCGCGCGTTCTCGGTCCTCTGGCCGTGCGAATGCGGTCACTGCGACGGCGACGACGTCTTTTCCGTGCCCGTTCCGGCGGGCCCGGATCTCCCGCAGGAGCGCGTATCCGTCCATGCCTGGCATGCCGATGTCGCTCACGATGAGATCGATCGACCGCGACGCCGACACGTCCAGCGCCTCTGCGGCCGAGGCTGCCGTGCACACGACTGCTTCGTGCTCCTCCAGCACCCGCTTCACGAGCTCCCGTGAATCGGCCTCGTCGTCCACCACGAGCACGGCCACGCCCTGCAGGTTTCGTGGATCGTTCGTGGGCGCGCTCCGGGGCAGCTGCGAGGGCACGCGACTGCGCTCGCCGGCCACGCAGGGCAGCTCCACCTTGAACGTCGCGCCCTTGTCGGGACCCTCGCTCTCCGCGCGCACCACGCCTCCGTGCAGCTCGACCAGGCGCTTCACGATGGAAAGCCCCAGGCCGAGACCGCCGTGCCGCCGCGCCATCGACGAGTCGGCCTGGCGGAATCGTTCGAACAGAAACGGAAGGAACTCCGGCGCGATGCCCTGACCCGTGTCTTGCACGGAGATCACGGCGCGCTCGCCCTCCTGCGCCATCGACACCTCGACGTGCCCGCCCTTCGGCGTGAACTTGATCGCGTTCGAGACCAGGTTCCACACGATCTGCTGCAGACGCGCCGGATCGCCGCGCACCGCCATGCGCGCTGGATCTCGCGGCCCCCGCACCGTCACGCCCTTGGCCTCCGCCGAGGCGCGACAGGCCTCGATGGCGGCCTCCACCACGGGCGTGAGCTGCGTCGGCTCGAGCTCCACGTGGATCTTTCCTGCCACGATCCGGCTCACGTCGAGCAGATCGTTGATGAGCTGCGCCTGCAGGTGCGTGTTCCGCTCGATCACCGCGAGCCCCTTGGCGAGCTGCTCCGGCCGGATCCCGGGCCTTTGCACGAGCTGCGTCCAGCCGAGGATCGCGTTCAGCGGCGTGCGCAGCTCGTGCGACAGCGTCGCGAGGAACTCGTCCTTCATCCGGCTCGCCCGCTCGGCCTCGGCCCGCGCCGCGCGCTCGCTCTCCAGCAGGAACAGGCGCTCGATCGCGGCCTTCTTCTCCTCGGTCACGTCGCGGCTGATCCCCACGATCCGCACCGTCTTTCCTTCCTCGTCGTAGGTGATGCGCCCGAGCGAGTGAATCCAGCGCTCGCCTTTCTCCGGGTGCAGGACGCGGAACTCGTACGTGAAGTCCGGTATCCGCTGCGCCGTGCGCCGAGCCAAGTCGGCGTCGCACTCCGCCAGGTCGGCCGGATGCACCCGGCTCCGCCAGTCGGCGATCCGGAGCGGGCGGTTCCTCATGTCGTGCCCGTAGAGCTCGCACTGGGCGTCGGACCACGTGTAGAGATCGCTCTCGGCGTTGTACTCCCACCACCCGGCCTTCGCCCCGTCGAGCGCCAGTTGCAGCCGATCCGCGCTCTCGGCGAGGGCCGCCGCGGCCTCCCTTCGCTCGGTGACCTCCTCGCAGACCACGTTGACGCCCACGATCGTCCCGCTCGTGTCCCGCAGCGGGAAAAAGCTCTCCATCCAGATCCGCTTCTTGCCGGGCTGGGCGGGCGTCTCGCCGACGATCTCCACGTCCTTTTGCGGCTCGCCCGTGTCCAGGATCTTGCGCAGCATCGGCTCGGCCTGGTCCGCGATGTTCGGCAGGAGCTCGCGCACCGAGCGGCCGATGTGCGCGGCGGGGGAAATGCCGTTGATCTCGGCGAGCCGCTCGTTGATCCGCACCCAGCGCAGGTCCCGATCGAGCACGCAGAGCCCGATCGGCGCGGCGGCATAGGTCGCTTCGAGCTCGTCGAGCTGCCGACGCGCGACGGCCTCGCTCTCCCGCAGCGCCTCCTCGGCCCTTTGCGCGGCCCGAAGGGATGAACGGACCTCGCGCTCGCTCGCCTCCAGCGCGGCCGCGCGCTCGGCGACCCGCCGTTCGAGCTCCGCATTGCGATTGGCTTCGGCACGGATACGCGCTTCGAGATCCCGCGAAAGGGCGGCCTCTCGCGCGCGCCGCGCTCGCTCGGTGAGCACGCTGATGCCGAGCCCGGTGAGCAGAAACAGGGCGAGGCGCGCCTGATCCGCGAGCGTATCGATGGTCAGGCTGCCGAGCGGACTCAGGAAAAGCAGGAGCCCGACGAACGCGGCAAGGCTCGTGGCGATGATGCCCGGCCAGAGCCCGCCGTATGCGGCGGCGATGGCCACGGGCAAGAGCAAAGCGAGGAGGGGCGCATTGCCGTCCAGCCACGGCTCCAGGGAGAACCGGACGAGGACGATCACGAGCATGACGGCCATGGAGAGGCCGTAGGTGCGCCACGCCCTCCCCGGCTCGGCATGATCACTGCGGGGGGCCTCGAGCCGCGTGTCGCGGCCTTCGTCGGCTGTTTGCATCGACCCTCGCTCGGAATGGCGGAACCGAGGCGCTTCCGCCTCGACAAGGCTAACGAGAGGGCAGCACGTTCGCAAACGAGGACTGCATTCTCGTTTCGCTCGCCCACGCCCGGTCGATATTCCTGGAAAGGCTACCGACCGGGCGGATCGTTTGTCGCCAAGAATCGCGGCGGACGGCGCCCTAGCCCGCCCGATCGGCGAGGATACGGACCTTGAAGCCGAGCTCGCGCGACAGCGCGACCATCTCGTCGAACACGTCCCCGTACGCCACGGCCACGTGGTTCGAGAGGTAATGCGCCATCAGCGTATCGCGGCCGATGCCCATGTCCGCCGCCATGAACGGCCATTCGCGCGTCGTGCCCTCCCACCAGGCATCACGCACCGCCGGCGGAAGTTTTACCACTTCGCCCTTGCCGATATCCATCCAGAGCGCGCCTTCCTTGATGTACGTGCGCGCCCAGGTCATCGCCCCGGGCAAACTCTCGCCGGCGAGCGTGCCGCCCGGCGTCGGGAAATACATCGCGGGCTGCCGGTAGCTGTGCGCGCCGCGCAGCGTGTCCTTGTCGTGATTGAACGCGTATGCGCCGCACGATCCCGAATTCAGGAGCACCCACAAGAATCGCCCGTCGTGCTCCCCGCCCCAGCGCACGTCATGGAACATCACCGCCTCGTGCAGGCCTTTCTCCCGCAGGAGCCGCTTCATCAGCTCCATCGGGATGGCGTTGCCCTGATCGGCTTCGGTCGCGCACGCGATCGTCGTCCCGTTCGATTCGGGCCGGCAGGCCGAGTTGAACAGGCCCTCGGCGAGGTCCGAGGGCGGGCGCAGCGGGATGAGCCCGAGCTGGTATTGCCAGCCCAGGCAATCGGCCTTGTATTCGTTCACCATGTCGAGCACCACGAGGTAATCGCGGAGCTGCTCGCGCGTGGCGCGCTCGTCGAAATCGGCCGCGCCGTTCTCACCCCAGTGGAACGTGAGGCCCCGATCCTTCACGAACCGGAGCGCGTCGTCGATCCGCTTCTCCGAGATGCCGCGGCCTCGATCGATGATCCAGGCCTGATCGATCTTGTGCTCGGTGAACCCGTGCTTGTTCAGGAGCCGCGGGCCGAAATACCCGTTGATCATGCCCATCGAGGTGTCACCGAGCATGAGCAGGAGCACCCGCCGCTTGTGGATCTCCGCGGCCACCTTCCGCGCGATCGCCTCCGCCGCCGGCGCGACCGGGCCGGGCTCGCGGATCGCGTCCTCGGGCCAGGCGAGCCGGCCCGTCCGACACCACGTATCGAGCCGATCCATGAACGCCTTGTCCGCGGTCCAGTCCTCGGCGTCCGTCCAGATCCGCGAGAACGGCCGATCCAGGCTCTCCAGGCAGGCGCCCGTGTTCAAGAGGCCCACGAGGCCCGGCCAGCGGCCCGAGAAGTTCGAGGCCAGAAGCAAGGGGTTTTCCTTGCCGACCACGCCGTCCGTCGTGTGTGGCCCGTAAAACCAGTGCACGCACACGCCGATCATCGGATCGTCGATGGGCCCGAGTTTTTCGATCGACTCGTGAGGCTTCGAGAGGAACCCCTCGATGCGGTAGGGCGAATGGCCGAGCTTCTCGAGCGCTCGCTCCATCTGGATCGTCGCGGCCGTGATGCTGGGGAGGGCGACCTCGTTGGGCTTGGCCCGCGCGTCGCCGGGCCAGAAGAGGGCGATCTTCTTCATGGCCTTGCAATCGACCACACGGCGGCCGGCGTCAAGCGCGCTCGAAGAGCCTCTCGTGCAGCACCGCGGCCGCCGCGCCTACGTCCTTGTCGGCCACGAGCATCGTCAGGCTGATGCTCTTCATGCCGTAACTCACCATTTCCACGTTCACACCTGCGTCCGCGACGGCCTGCAAGATAGCAGCTCCGAGCCCCGCTTGCTCCGCGAGCCTCCGGCCCACCACGACCATCAGCGTCTTTCCCGCCTCGACCCGCACCTCGCCGAGCCGCTGGAGGTCCAGCAGGGCGCGCTCCAAGGGCTCGCGGCGGTCCGTCGTGAACGACACGCTCACCTCCGACGTCGCGATCATGTCGACCACGACCTCGTGCCGCCCGAGCGCCTGGAACGCCTCGCCGAGGAAGCCCGCCGCTCCGAACATCCGCGTCGACAGGATCGTCACGGCGAGCTGCCCTTCCTTGTAGGCGATGCTCGTCGCGGGCAGCTCGCTCGCGGGCGCGCTCTCGCGGATGACCGTGCCGGGATGCTCGGGCCGGTTCGTGTTGAGCACGCGGACCGGGATGTTCTTCTGCATCGCCGGCACGAGCGTCGACGGGTGCAGGACGCGGCTGCCGAAGTAGGCGAGCTCCGCGGCCTCGTCGAAGCGCATCTCGGAGATCGAGCGGGCCTTCTTCACGACGCTCGGATCCGCGGTCATCACGCCGTCGGTGTCGCTCCAGATCTCGACCTCCTCGGCGGTGAGCGCGGCGCCGACGAGCGTCGCCGTGAGATCACTGCCGTTCCTGCCGACGGTCGTGATGTCGCCGGCCTCGGTCTTTCCGACGAAGCCCGTCACGACGGGCACGACGCCGGCCGGCACGCGCTCCTGCACCGCGCGCTGCATCGCGGCCTCGTAGCCGGGCAGGGGACGCGCCGAGCCGAACGCCGCGTCCGTGAGGAAGCCGAGATCCCAGACGTCGAAGGCCTGGGCGGGCAGACCTTGTCGCGTGAAAAAATCGGCGATGACCCGCACGGCCATGCGCTCGCCGAAGCTCGCGGCGTAGTCGAGGCTGCGCAAGCTGAGCTCCCGCACGAGCGACAGGCCCCGGTAGAGGGCCGAGATCTCTTCGAAAAACGGCGCGAGCAGAGCGTCGTCGCAGCCGAGCTCGCGGGCGATCGCGGTCTGGCGCTCGATCACGCGCTCGGGGGCGTAGACGCCGCGGGCGGCCTCGCGCGCGCCCGAGAGCAGCGCGTCGGTCATGCCCTTGTGGGCCGAGCTCACGACGAGCGGCGTACGCGCCGCGCGCCCGCGGACGATCGCGAGCACCTTCTCGATCTGCTTGCGGTTGGCGACGGAGCTGCCGCCGAACTTCATGACGATCATGGCGGCCGGACGGTAGCGCAGTGCGTCGAAACGTGCAGCCGGTTTCTCTTGATTTACCGGTGAAGTCGGGCGAACGAGATTCCGACTTTAACAAGAGCGCCACCTCGCGCAGCCGGCCCGGATCAGCTGCGGCGGGTGGCGCCGGGGGAGGTTTTTCCCCTTCGCTCAGATGTGGACCCCGCCGACGAGCATGGCGTCGATCTCGCGCTCGGCGACGAGCCAGTCCTCGACGGGATTGGTCTTCCCGAATCCGATCGTCTCGGCCCGGCGATACGCGGCGAGCGCGATCATGCGGCGGCGCTCCTCGATCGAGATGGGCCTGCGCTCGGAGGCGGCGGGCGCTTTGGAATCCTCGTCGATCGCGGCCGGCTCTGCTGCGGGCGCCGGCGCGAGCGCGACGGGCGGCGGCGCGATCGATTCGAGGGCGGCGGCGGCTGCGGCGGCTTTCGCGCCCTTCTTGCCTGCCTCGCTCTTTTTCGCTGCCTTCTTGCCTTTCGTCTTCATCGATCTCTCCTCGGTGGGTTCTTCCGGGCGAGCGGCTCCTAACGTGGCTGTCGGCGCGCGGGCAAGTTCGTGGTGGTGGAAAAATCAGTCGTCGCCGCCGTCGACCTTCCAGTACCGCTCCGGACGCTCCAGGATGCCTCGCGTGATCTGGTAATGCTTCGTCTCCTGCAATGCGACGTGGGGCAATGCGGGGTCGTCGAAGTCGATGATGACGGCGCCTGGGAACGTGAGCAGGATCGGCGAGTGCGTGGCGATGATGAACTGCGCCCGGCCGCGCAGGACGCGATCACGTAGCAGATAGAGCAGCGTGAGCTGGCGTTGCGGTGACAGCGCCGCCTCCGGCTCGTCGATGAGGAAGAGCCCCTCGTGCACGCGCTCTTGGAACACGGTGAGGAACGCCTCGCCGTGTGACCGGAGGTGCAGCGATTTGCCGCCGTAGTACATGTAGGGATCGCCGAGGAAATCCGGATCGCGTTTTCGTTCCTCGAGGAGCGTCGCGAAGTTCACGAGCGTCTCGGCGCGGAAGAAGAAGCCGTCCCGGGGGCGATGACGGAAGCGCGGGCGCAGCACGCGGGCAAGCTCGGAGCCGCTCTCGTGATAGCTGGCGAGCACGTCGGTGTTCGCTCCGCCGCCCACGTGCAGGCCGCAGAGGTCCGCGATCGCTTCGAGCAGCGTCGATTTCCCGGAGCCGTTCTCGCCCACGAAGAAGGTGACCGGCTGATCGAGCCCGAGGTCGAGGCCGCGGACGAACGGGAGAGTGTACGGGAAACGTGGCTCGTCGGGGATACGCTCGGCGACGGCGTACACGCTCCGGAGGTACATCTGGCCTGCGAAGGGCGCCGGTGCAGTTCTCTTCGACGTCATGCCGTTTCCCGAACACTCTCGGACAGCGGGTAAAATGCGGTTCGTGAATCCCTTGGTCCAGTATCGTATCGGAACAGTATACGATACAGCTCTGCTTGACCTGCTTGCACCGCTCCTTCTCCGCTTCCTCGTCGGCCGCTCGCGCAGCCGAGCGGCGTGAACACGCATCCCAAGCCGAGGGCGAGCCCCAAGGACGTGGTGAGCTTCGTCGCCATCGAGCCCATGTCTGGTAGTCTAACCGCCCAGCAAGAGCGGCGCGACCCGCGCCCAGACGCGATCCTCCTCCACTCTCCGGCGGAGCGGAGCCAGACGAACCCGTCTCTCTCCCGCTCCGCGAAAATCACCCGGCGAAAACGCCCCTGATCCTCCCCCGCGCGCGGCCCGCCCTCGCCGAGACGAGACGTGATCCTCCCGTGGTCACGGCCTGTTCGCCGGTAGATCGCGCGTCTCCTCCCCGGCGGCTCGACGTGCACGCCGCCAGGCGACGCGTGTTTCGGGTCCCTCCACGGAGCGCACGGGGGTAGGCAAGCGTCCGCGGCAACTTTCGCTTGACGTGACGGGGCGTGGTACGGTAGCGCACTTCGCATGCGCCGGATTCCGAACACCTATGGTATGCTTTATTTCCTCGACGAGCTCGAATTCTCCGAGTCTGCCCTCGCCGCCGACGAGGACGCCGCCGGGCTCGCCCCGCCCTTCGCCGAGGCCATCGGCGAGTGGGAGGGCCTCTTCGCGCAGGAGCGCGCTGCTCGCCGAGAGGTGACCCGGGCCGAGGCGGTGGTCGCGGTCCGTAACGAGCGGCTCGATTCGCTCACGAAGCGCTTCGCCGCCGCCGTGCGCGCGTTCGTGCCGGAGCTGCTCGCGAAGTTCTTCGGCAGCGCGGCCCCGGGGCAATTCGTGCGCAAGGGGCTGCGCGACCAATGCGAGAAGACGCGCAAAGTGCTGCTGCCCGAGGCCAAGAAGCTCGGCCCGAATCACGAGCTCACGCCCTTCGCGGCCCCGATCGACACGCTCAGCAAAGCCGCGCTCGAGGCGCTCGACGTGCGCACCACGGCCAAAGGCAATCGGCAACTCGTCACGAACGAGACCGACGAATGGAAGGAGGGCATCAACGCCCTGCGGACCGTGACCTACGCGGAGCTGCTCAAGATCGCGACGGCGAAGAAGCTGCCGAGGTCGTGGGTCGAGTCCTTCTTCCGGAAGCCCGACGCGGCCAGGGGCGAAGACGTCGATACGGGCGAAGGCGCCGAGGCCGAAGGCGTCGAGCCCTGAACCCGCCGCCGTCCGGCTGCTCGCGACGCATGGCGACACGCTTCGCGCGCGCGGCCGGATCAACCCGTGTATCCTTCCGCGGTCATGGACGACCCTTTCCGCGAACGTCGACTCTCCCCGGCCGAAGTGCGCCGCATCCTGCGCCGGGCCCTGGAGCTCGCCGAGCAGGACGCCGAGACGCAGGCCGTCGAGACCTCGATGACCGAGGCCGAGCTCGTCCGGCACGCGGGCGAGCTCGGCATTCCGCGCACGGCCATTCGAGGCGCGGCGGTCGAGCATGCGCCGCCCGAGGAGCCGAAAGCCCGAGGCGGGTGGCTCGGCGCGCCGCTGCGGACGCTGTTCGAGGAGGAGATCGAGGGTGAAATCACGTCCGATTCGCACGAGGATATCGTCGACGTGATTCGCAGCGTGACGGGCGACGCGGGGCAGGTGCAGATCGTGGGAAAAACCCTGACCTGGACGCCCACGGTGCACCCGCAATCGCAGCCGAGGCAACTGTCGGTCACGGTGCGGTCGCGCAATGGAAAGACCCTCGTACGCGTGGAGGAGCGATACACGAATTTCGCCGCGGCCTTGTACCTGGGCATCGGTCTCGGCTTCGGGCTCGGCGGAGGATTGCCCGTCGCGGTGGCCATTGCGACCACCACGAAAGATGGATTCGCCGCGGCGCTGGCCGGGGTCGCCGTCTTGATGTTCGCGTTCCTGATCCCGCGGCTTTTGTTCCCCTGGCTCGTGCGGCGGCGGTCGAGGAAGCACCGCGAGCTCCTTTCGCGCCTCTCGGACGTGGCGCACGCGGCGTCGCCGGGCGCGCGGGTGGCAGAGGAAGCGGCCGCGCCGCGGAAGCGCAAGCGGAAGCGGATCGCGGCAGCGAGCGCGGAGGCGGAGGCGGAAGCAGGCGCGGAAGCGGAAGCGGAGGCGGAAGCGGAAGCAAACGCGGGGCGCGGGGCGCGGGCGCGCCGCTGACCTGCCCTCGACCGCCTCGCCCGGTCTGTTCAGTGGTCCTCGGCTGATCCGTCGTCCAGGACACGAACCGGGGCCCCGCCTGCCGATTTCGGTCTTCACCGGACAAGTTCACCGGTGCTCGGACAGCTTATGTCCGTCACGGGCGCCCGGTTCGTGTCATCTTTCTTGGCCCGCGTTCAGGTACCTGGTAGGGTGTTCAGTATGCACCGCGCCGCTGCCACGGTCCTCGCCCCGGACGCCGACGCCCGCCACAAGGAGCTCTTCCAGAGCGCCCTCGTTCGTCCTGCCATCGAGGGCCTCTCCGGGCGCGCCAAGGCCCTGCCCCTGGGCCTCCGCACCGTCGACGCGTCCTTGCCCGAGGGAGGCCTGCCGCGAGGCGCCGTCGTCGAGCTGACGGCGCCCCAGGGGCTCGCCCGCTCGACGACGCTCGCCTTGTCCCTCTGCGCCTCCGCGCAAGCCGAGGCCCGCCTCCGCGGCGAGAGCGACACGCGCGGAGCCTGGTGCGCCTGGCTCGACCCCACACAAACTCTTTTCGCGCCCGCCCTCGGCCGCGCCGGCGTCGATCCCGACCGGCTGCTCGTCGTCCGGCCGAACCTCGACGACCTCGCCCGCGTCGCCGTCCGCGTCGCCGGCTGCCACGCCTTCTCCGTGGTCGTGGTCGACACGGCCGGCGTGCCCGGCTGCCGCGGCGAGGCCCGGCTCGACCGGTGGGTCACGATCGTCCGCCGCCTCGCCCTCGCCGTCGAGGGCAGCGACACGACCGTCCTCTTGCTCACGGACGCGGCCGCCTCCCGCGCGATGCCGCTGCCGGCCGCGATGCGCATCGAGCTCGAGCGGCTCGGCGAGGATCGGCTCGGCCTGCGGGTCGCCAAGGACCGCCGCGGCCGCGTGACGGGGGCGCAGTCGATCGAGCTTGGAAAGAGCGCATGATGGGCGCATGAGGATCGGGTGATGGGCCGGCGAATCGTGGCGGTGGTCTTGCCCCAGCTCGGCTGCGAGCTCGCGCGGCAACGCGCCCACGAGGAGAGCCACGCGGACGGCCCGCTCGCCGTGCTGTTCTCCCGGGGCAAACCGGACGGGGGAGGGGAGGCCGAGGACCGCGCCACGGCCACGCTTGATCTCGTCGACGAGGCCGCATGGCGGTACGGGATCCGCCCCGGCCAGCGCGTGGCCGAGGCGCAAGCGACGCTCGCCGAGCTCACGATCCAGAACGTCTCGTTCACGGAGGTCGACGCGGCGCTCGGTCGCGTGGCGGAGGTTTGTTTGAGCCTCGGGACGACCGCGGCCGTTCGGCTGGCGCCCGAGCACCCCGACGAGGACAAACGCCGCGGCCCGGCGGGCGACGCGCCCTTCGACACGGTCTTCCTCGACGTCACGGGCGCGGCGCACCTCGTGGGCGGCGAGGAGGCCCTGCTCGACGAGCTCTGCGAGCGGATCCACGCGCTCGGCCACAAGGTCTTCGCCGCGATCGCCGACGGTCCGCGCATCGCCCGCGCCCTCGCCCGGTTCGCCGCGAGCCCGGTTCTCGCCAGCGGATCGGCCCTCGTGGTGCGAAAAGCCCCGCACCCGACGGTCGTCGCCAAGCCCGGCGCGCGTGTCCTCGGCCCGCTGCCGCTCACGGCGCTGCCGCTCGATGCCGACACGGCAGCCTTCTTCGGCCGGCTCGGCATCTTCACGGTCGAGGCCCTGACGAAGCTCCCGCGCGGCGAGCTCACGCCGAGGCTCGGCCTGCGCGCCGCCGAGGTGCTCGATCTCGCCTCCGGCCGCGACGATCTGCCGCTCGTCCCGTACGCGCCCCCGCGCACGATCGTCGAGGAGACGAGTTTTGACGACCCGATCGGAAGCGTCGAGCCCATCCTCTTCGTCCTCCGCGGCATGACTTCGCGCTTCGCCGCCCGCCTCGGCGCCCGCGGCGAGGCTTGCCTCTCGCTCTCCCTCACGATCCCGCTCGATCGCTCCATCGCGAGCCTGCGCGATCCAGGCAAGGAGCCGGTCCTCTCGCTCTCGATCGAGCTGCCCTCGGCGCTCTCCGACGCGGGCGACCTCCACCGCGCGCTCCGGGCCAAGCTCGAGCGCGCCGAGCTCTTCGCGCCGGCCGTCGGCGTCCATCTCGAGGTCTCGCAGATCGTCGAGGCGCGGCGCGTCCAGATCGACCTCTCGCGCGACAAGGCCGTTCGTCCGGACGCCCTGCCGGCCCTGCTCGCCGAGCTCTCCGCCGAGATCGGCCAGGATCGCGTGGGCGTGCTCGAAGCGACGCACGCCCACAAGCCCGAAGCGCGCTCGAAGCTCGTCCCCGTCCGGGATCTCGACCAGAAGCGCGCCCCCGCGAAAGCCGATGACCTCGAAGCCGCCGAGGATCGCGATGTCCCGCTGCCCACACGGCTCTTCCCGACGCCCGTCCCGATCGGCCGCATCACGAAGGGCGCGGTCGTCGCCGTGGACAATCGTCTCTACGCCATCGAGTCCTTGCGGTTCGTGATGCGGCTCGACGGGGTCGAGTGGTGGACGAGCTCTTCGGCCTCGCGGGATTACGGGGTCGCCTGGCTCGTGCCGGGCGCCACGAGCGGGAAGGGGCCGGCGGGGCCGAAGGCCGAGGGGGCGTCGCGGGCGGCCGGGCTCGCGTGGGTCTTCGTGGACCGGACGACCGGGGAAGGGTACCTCCAGGGCTGGTGCGAATGAACCGACGAAGGCCGGCCCTCTCCGTCGTCTCCGGTGGCTCTCCCGAGCCTCCGCCCGAGGGGCCCGCGGAAAAACCCGCGTTCGCCGAGCTCTGCGCGCGCTCGGCGTTCTCGTTCCTCGAAGGCGCCTCGCAGCCCGAGGAGATGGTGCGGCGGGCGCACGAGCTCGGTTTGTCCGCGATTGCCATTGCAGATCGAGACGGCCTCTACGGCTCGGCGCGGGCGCACGCGGAGGCGAAGAAGCTCGAACAACCGTACATCGTCGGCTCTGAGCTCACGATCGAGCGGGATGGCGTCCGGAGCGGCAGCATCGTCCTGCTCGCCCAGGATCACGAGGGTTATTCGAACCTCTGCCGCCTGCTCACGCTCGCCCATGCGACCCACGAGAAGGGCACGGCGGGCATCACGGTCGAGGACGTCGCGCAGGCGCACCGCGGCCTCTTCGCCCTCGTCCCGCTCGCGACCCCCGCGCTCGCGACCGAGGCGCTCCTCGGGCCGCTCCGCGACGCCTTCGCCGAGCGCGCCTTCCTCGCCACCTTTCGCCACCTCGACCGCGGCGACGCGCCCCGCCTCGAAGCCACCACGAAGGCCTCCGCTCGTTACGGCCTCTCAGTCCTCGCCACCGCGCGCCCGCTCTTCCACCACGGCGGCCGCAAGCCCCTCGCCGACGTCCTCACCTGCATCCGCCACAAGACCACGCTCGATCAGGCCGGCGCCCTGCTCGCCCCGAACGCCGAGGCCGCCCTGCGCGGCGCCGCCTCGATGCTGAACCTGTTCCGCGACGAGCCCGCCTGGGTCGGGCGCACCGTCGAGGTCGCCGAGAGCTGCCGCTTCTCGCTCGCCGAGATCCGCTACCACTTCCCGAGCGAGGGCCTCTGTTTGCCCGGCGAGACCCCCGACGACGCGCTCCGCCGCCTGACCTACGCGGGCTGCCGCGACCGCTACCCCGAGGGCACGCCGTCCCGCGTCGCGGCGCAGATCGAGAAGGAGCTCGATCTCATCAAGCTGCTCGACGTCGCCCCGTACTTCTTGAGTGTCCAGCAGATCGTATCTCTGGCGCGGGAGAGAAAAATCCTTTGCCAGGGCCGCGGCAGCGCGGCGAACAGCGCGGTCTGCTTCGTCCTCGGCATCACGGCCGTCGATCCGGCGCGATCGAGCCTGCTCTTCGAGCGTTTCCTCTCGCCCGAGCGGCGCGAGCCTCCGGACATCGACGTCGACTTCGAGCACGAGCGGCGCGAGGAGGTCATCCAGGCCATCTACGAGATGTACGGCCGCGACCGCTCCGCCATGGTCTCCGAGGTCATCTGCTACCGCGGCAAGAGCTCGCTCCGCGAGGTCGGCAAGGTCTTCGGTTTGACCACGGATCAGCTCGATCGGCTGAGCGGGCTGGCGCTCTACCACGAGGCCGACACGAGCGAGAAGAAGCTCGCCGAGCTCGGCTTCGACCCGAACGACGCGCGCCTGCGGCAGGTGATTTTCCTGGCGAACGCGCTCGAAGGCATGCCGCGGCATCTGTCGATCCACGTGGGCGGCTTCGTGCTCTCGGCCGCGCCGCTCCACCACGTCGCCCCGATCGAGCCCGCGCGTATGCCCGGCCGATCCGTCATCCCCTGGGACAAGGACGACCTCGACGAGCTCGGCTTTTTCAAGGTCGACATCCTCGCCCTCGGCATGCTCACCGCGATCCGCAAGACGCTCGCGATGATCCACGAGCGCGCGCGCCCGGACGAACCCTTCGACCCGATCGACGCGCTCGCCCGCATCCCCGCCGAGGATCCGGCCGTTTACCAGGCGATCCAGCGCGCCGACACCGTGGGCGTCTTCCAGATCGAGAGCCGCGCGCAGATGTCGATGCTGCCGCGCCTCAAGCCGAAGGTGTTTTACGACCTCGTGATCGAGGTCGCGCTCGTGCGTCCGGGCCCGATCCAGGGCGGCATGGTGCACCCGTACCTGCGCCGCCGCACGGGGCAGGAGGCGCCGATCTCGCCGCACCCTTGCCTCGACGAGATCCTCTCGCGCACGCTCGGCGTCCCGCTCTTTCAGGAGCAGGTCATGCAGATCGCGATGGTCGGCGCGGGCTACACGCCCGGCGAGGCCGATCAGCTCCGGCGCGACATGGCCGCGTGGAAGAAGCACGGCCGCCTCGCGCGGCACCGCGAGCGGCTCCTGCGCGGTTTTTCCGAGAAGGGCATCTCGGCCCGCTTCGCCGAGCAGCTCTACCAGCAGATCCACGGCTTCGGCGAGTACGGCTTCCCCGAGTCCCACGCGGCGAGTTTTGCCCTGCTCGTCTACGCCTCCGCGTGGATCAAGGTCCACCACCAGGCCGCGTTCACCTGCGCGATCCTGAACTCCCAGCCGATGGGGTTTTACTCCCCCTCTTCCCTCGTGCAGGACGCGCAGCGGCACGGCGTGATCGTGCGGCCCGTGTGTGTCGTGTCGAGCGGCTGGGATCACTTCCTCGAAGATCCGGGCGTGATCCGGCTCGGGATGCGCCTCGTAAAAGGGTTCGGCTGGGGCGGGGCCGAGGGCGTGCTCCGGGCGCGCGCGGAGGCGCCTTTCACGGGCGTCGCGGATCTCGTGCGGCGCGCGGGCCTGCAGAAGAACGAGGTCGAGGCGCTCGCGGAGGCGGGCGCGCTCGAAGCGCTCGTCCCGAGCCGGCGCGAGGCGCTCTGGCGAGCCCGCGCGCCGCGCCTGCCGGACGGGCTCTTCGCGAAGGTGCCGCTCGAAGAAGAGAAGGACGTGGGCCTGCCGAAGATGCGCCCCGCCGAGCAGCTCGTGCTCGACTACGGGCGGGTGGGTTTGTCCCTGCACGACCACCCCTTGCGGCACCTGCGCCCGCGGCTCGAGCAGGAGGGCACGGTGACGGCGGCCTCGATCAAGGAGCGGCGCACCGGCGAGTCCGTGCGTGTCGCGGGCCTCGTGGTGGGCCGACAGCGCCCGGCCACGGCGAGCGGCGTCACGTTCGTCACGCTCGAAGACGAGACCGGCGTGGTCAACGTCATCGTGCGCAAGGACCTCTTCGAGGCGAGCTACGCAGCCGCGCGATACGCGAAGATCATGGCCGTGCGAGGCCGGGTCGAGCGGCAGGGTGAAGTCGTTCACCTCCTCGCCGAGGCCCTCGATCGCCTCGACGCGCCCGGCAAACGCGGCGTTCCCACGCGATCACGCGACTTTCACTGAGGCGCGCGCCCCACATCGTTTGTGCTCCAATCGACCGGTTCGAGCGCCTCCCCGGTCGCTTTTTGCTCGCCAGACCGGCCGCGACGCGGCAAAGATCCCGGCTGATGTTCGGCCTCGAACGACCCCTGGCCCGCGGCCTCTTCGCCGCGGCCCTGCTCGCCGCGTGCAGCAGCGGGTCGTCGACGACCACCGAGGCGACGCCCGCTGCGAGCGGATCGCCCGATCCGCCGCCGCTCGGCTCGTTCATCGCGCCGAGCCCCACGCAGCCCCCGCAGCCCAAGTCGCCGCAGCCGAACCCGCTCGGCCTGCCCCCGCGCAAGATCAAGCTCGACCCGCAGCGCCGCGTCTTCACGTTCTCCGAGCCCATGCTGTCGAACGCGCGCATCGGCTCGACGCTCGTGCTCTACGCGGCCACGGCGATCGGCTTCGACGGCGACGACCTCGTCATCGAGGGGAAGGGCGGCGGCCCGTCGTACAAGGTCCACCCGGGCTACGTGATCCCGGTGCCGGACAACGTGAAGCCGAGGCTCAACGACGTCGTGCTGACGGAGTGGAACGGCGTGATGAAGCACGCCGTCGTGCGGCGGTACGTGAAGGATCGGATCGCGGTCCGGTACACGGACATGGAGGCGCGCGCGCCCGAGGGGCTCTTGAAGGGGGTGCGCTGGGTCAAGCAGGTCGAAGGGCTCCAGCCCGGGAACTATGCGGCGCACCGGCAGGAGGGCGAGTACCGGCACGTGCTGCTCGTCTCGCCGTTCGAGGCGGGCGGGGTGAAGCGCTGGTTCTGCCTGGGATTCGGCGGCGCGGCGCTGATCGCCGACGAGGCCGATTTGCAGCGGATCCCGATCAAATGGAAAGGCAAAGCCGGCGCCGTCGTATGGGCCGAGTGGGCGGGCACGATGCGCCGCGCCGTGATGCAGAGCGAGAACGAGCCGGGAATCTTCACCGTGAAGTTCGAGCGAGCGGGCAAGCCAGAGGTCGTGGGTTATGGCCTCATCATGGACCCACTCTGAGCTGCCATACCGCGTATCATTTTGCGCACTTTGCAGGTCTGGAATTGCTTCCCGCGTGGTGTTAGGAAGCCTGATCCATGCAGCTCCGAGAAGCCATTCGCGCCGCGCGTCAGTGGATTCCTTTCACCGCTCGCACCGTCGGGTATGGGACGATCTCGCTCACGCTCGGCCCGGTCACGAACGATCACCGCGCCAGCACCTGGGCAATGAAGCGCTGGTGCAAGTCGAGCGCGCGGGGGCTGCACATCGACGTCGACGCCACGGGGCTCGAGAACGTGCCCACCGACGGCGCGTACGTCTATGCCTCGAATCACCAGAGCCTGCTCGACATCCTCGTCCTCGGCGCGGTCCTGCCGGGGGATTACAAGTGGGCCGCCAAGCGCGAGCTCATGAACATTCCTTTCCTCGGCTGGCACCTCAAGCTCGCGGGGCACGTCCCGGTCGAGCGTGGAGGCGGGCCGCGCGTCGCGGCCGAGGTCATCAAGCGCTTCCAGGAGGTCCTCGGGCGCGGAAAACCCTTGCTCATCTTCCCCGAGGGCACGCGCAGCGAGGACGGCGTCCTCAAGGAGTTCAAGATGGGCGGCTTTTATGCCGCCGTGCGCGCCGGCGTCCCCGTCGTGCCCGTCGCGCTGGAGGGCGCGGGCAACCTCATGCAGAAGGGCGCCCTCGATACCGGCGACGGCTCCATGCGCCTCGTGCGCGTGCGCGTGGGCAAGCCGATCCATCCCATCACCACGGGCAAGGAGTCGGCGCGTGTCGTTGATCTGCGCGACCGCACGCATGCCGCCGTCGCCGAGATGCTCGTCTCCATTGGCGGCCGCGTCCCCGACGCTTCGTCCAAGCCGGACGAGAGCTCGACCGCAGCCTCGTCGGCCGAGTCCTGACGCGCGCTCGCTCTTGACCCCGACGTGGGGCCCGATACTCTCGAAAGATTCTCGTTACTTTCCAGGGTGGAGGGACTCATGGCTTTCGAGCTTTCGTGCTTGGGTGTTCGGCCATTGGCGGTGGCGGCGGTCCTCGGCCTTCTCGTGGGCTGCGGGGGGCACAGCGAGGGTGGGATCGTGCCGAGCAGCTCGGGCGAGCAACCCGATTTCCCCATCCCCGATCCTCCGGACAAGCCCCCGGTCGACTACCCCGACGTCCCCGTTTGCAATGCGGACATCTCCATCGCCGCGGACAGCCGCGCGCTCGTGGTGCGGGATCCGGCCGTGCTCGCGCGCTTCAGCCTCGACCGCGTCCTGAATCAGATCATCACGCTCGCGGGGGAAGAGACCACGCCCGAGGAGCTCGTCAAGCGCCTCTTCGATGCGCAGAACCCCGCGGCCGATGGGGTCTTCGCGGACAACCCCCATTGCGACGATCCGGACAACGCCGCGTTCAAGAACGGCGCGGCCCTCTTCTGCCCGCGGGCCGAGGGGGCGCTCGCGTCGAGCTCGGGGCTCTTCGAGGCGGGCCACCCCGACTCCTTCGTGCCCGTGGCGATCGTCAACCGCTTCGACCTCACGCCCACGTCGGGCTCGAACTGCGGCGAGCACCGCATCGTGTACGCGAAGACCTCGGGCCGCACGGACCCGGCGAATCGCGTGTTTTTGATCTTCGAGGCGGCGCTGCCGAACCCGTCGGGCTTCGACGTCGTCACGGCCTGCCGTCCCGTGGCCGAGGCGTGGGGGAGCTTCGCGACCGAGACGAACGTGGAGGTCGTCGCCGACACGCTCGAACAGCTCTTCTTCACGGGCGTGCAGGGCTTCTTGCCCGTCGTCCACCCCGACCATTACGGCGCCGTCTCCAGCGAGGAGGATCCTTACGGCTCCTCGCACGGCCAGGTGCGCGTGAGCCAGCAGATGCAGGAGCCCTGGGAGATGCGCGAGTATCACCTGAAGCGCATGCCGCCGGGGTCGATGGAGTTCAAGCTCACGTTCCAGCCCGTCACCGTCAAAAACAACCCCCTGCCGGAGCTCTTCGATAGCGCGAACGCGTCGGAGGCCGCCGTGAGCTTCCGGAGCGAGTTCGTCAATTTCAGCCTCTGGGATCTCGCGCAGAAGGAGTTCCCCAAGGTCCGCATGCGGACCGGCAAGCACTTCAACATGGGCGAGAGCGTCGTCTCCGGGGACGCGTCCGTCGATTACGCGTCGCGCGGGATCGGCGTCGCGGGGGCCGATTTCGCGGCCGAGATCCAGATGGGGCTCGACATCTACGAGCTCGGCAAGGATTGCCCCCCGACGGATCCGCTCACGCCCGAGGCGGTCCTGCACCGCGCGACCTCGCTCACCTGCGCCGGTTGCCACGCGCCGCAGCGTTTCCTCGGCCCGGATCGGTCGCTCGGCTGCGGGCTCTCGTTCCCGTCCACGCTCGGCGAGGTCCACATCGACGAGAACGGCACGCTCTCGGAGGCGCTCACGGACGTGTTCTTGCCGCGCCGCGCGGAGGTCCTCACGACGTATCTTCAGGCGTGCGACGTCGGGGCCATCATGAACAACCTCGAGCCCGGCGAGGGCGCCATTCCGAAGTGACGAACCACCTCACATCGAGCCGCACGGCCCGACGTTCCCCGCCCCGAAATAGTATTTCGTGATCCCCTCGCCGCACGGGCACTTCACGGCGCCCATCTCCGCGACGAGGCAGGCGACCACCTCGTCGTTCGGCTCCTCCATCCCGATCAGCTCGACGCACCCGCTGGAGCCCATCTTCACCTCGAGCCAGCCGTTCGTCGTGCAGCCCGAGGCCTCCTGGCAGGCCTTCGCCGTCGCGAGGACCCAATCCTCGAATCCGCAAGGAAAATCGTTCGAGCCGACGCATTTGCCCGTGGGTCGATCCGCGCAGAGCGGATAGGCGTCGCTGCCGAGGCCGCTGTCGAGTTCGGGGATGCCGCCGGCGTCGAACTCGGGGGGACGGTCGATGATCGAGCTATCCGGTTCGTCGCGGATGTCGGCGTGCCGGGTGCAGGCGAGGGGCGCGGCGAGGGCGCCGAGGGCGATAGCGACGAGCGCGACGAGGGCGAGCTTTTGCGATTTCACGGCACGCGCTCCTGCTCTTTGGCCGTGAGCGTCCGGAACCAGACGACACGGTGCGGCGATTGCGTGACCACGGTGTCCGGCTCGATGCGAATGAGCTCGCGGATCGGGAGCTCGTGGTCCTTGGCGAGCTCGCGCGCCTCGTCGTAGGTCTCGGGGCGGGCGTCGTGGACCGTCATGAACAAGAGCCGCGCCTCCTCGAATTGCAGGCGATCGAGGATGCGGACGAGCGTGAGCTCGCCCGGCTCGTAATATCCCTCCACGGCCACGAAGGCGCCGGGGGTATCGATGCGGGCCTCGGGCGGGGTCAATGCGTCCGACGCGCAGCCGGCCACGAGGACGGCGCTCGCCCACCCGAGACAGAGGTTCCGGAGCAACGCTTGCAACAATCCGAGCCTCCCTTCAGAAGCCGAGTGTAACCCCCGCGCTCGGCGCGAGCACGAACGCGCCGAACGGGAACACGGCATGCGCCGCGACCTCCACGAAGGCCGCCCGGCGGCTCTCCCACGCGAATGCGAGGCCCGTCCCGGCGCCGACGAAGCCGTCGCCCGCGCGTTTCCAGACCGTGACCTCCTGCTCCAGGTCATTGCCGCCCTGGTACGGCGGAGCGAGCGGGTTTTCCCGGACGACCGTGCTCCCCTTCACGTCGACCATCGCATATCCGCCGGTGAGGAACGCGTAAGGCCGGAGCCCGGAGCGGGCGAAGAGGTCGTCGCCGAACCAGTGCGTCGCGCGGGCGGCGACGGAGAACGGCACGAACGCCGTGCCCTCGCGCGGCGTCGGTCCCTCGCCGAAGAAGGCCCAGCCGAGCCGGACGCCGAGTGTCGTGTCGTAATGGATCAGCCGCTCGTATCCGAGGACGACCCGCGTCGGCCCGAGGCCTCCGGAGAGCTTTGCGTTCGTCTGGACCGGCGTGCCCGTGTATTGCGCGTCGTCCGCGCGGAAACAGGCAAACCCCTCGTTTTCCTGCGAATACAGGCTGCAAGCGCCCGCGGTGGCGAAAGCGCCCACGTCTTGCTGCACGCCGAGGGTGAACCAGTTCTTGCGCCGATCGGCGCGTTCGCAGAACCCGCGCCAGCTGCACGTCGTGCCGCCCTCGCAATCGGCGTCCGACTGGCAGGCGATCTCCACGACCCGCTCGCTCGGGCAGCCGAGCAGGCCCGCGGGGCAATCGGCCGGATCGGGACATTTCGCGCCGCTGCCCTGGCCGGGCTCCAGCACCGTGTCGTGCTTGATGGTCACGAGGTACGGCCGCGCGCGGGACGCGCCCGTGGCGATCACGCGGCCCTCGGCGTCGTGGACGCGGATGTAGTAGCGGAGATCCCCCGTGACGGTGCTGATCTCGAGGCACGGGATCGCGCCCTCGTATTTCGCGCCGTTTCGGCGGAGCTCGAGCGCCGTCCAGTCCGGATCCCCCCAGAGCCGGTAATGCACGAGCACGCGGCGCGCGCGGAGCGCGATGTCGATGGGGAGCTCGATCGAAATGGGAACGGCGCGGAGAATGCCTTGCTCGGCCGTCCGCTCCAGCGTCGGGTTGTGCAGCACCTCGGGGCCCATCGCGGCCCGGTCCTCGCCCGGCTCCTCGGCCCGGCCCGGGCCCGAAACCGAGGCGATCGCGAGCGCGGCGATCGCGAAAAACTTCGCGCGGCTCATTTCGCGCCTCCCTTCGCGGGCTTGGCCTCGTCCTTCGCCGCCGGCTTTTTTTCGAGGATCCGGAACTCGACGCGCCGGTTCTTGCTGCGGCCCTCCTCCGTCGTATTGTCCGCGATTGGCTTGTCCGAGCCGTATCCCTTCGGCACGAGCCGCCCGCGAGCGATGCCGCGCCGGACCAGCCATTCGACCACGCTCTCGGCGCGGTCTTGCCCGAGCTTGCGGTTCACGTCGGGGCTGCCCGTGTCGTCCGTGTGGCCTTGCACCTCGACCCGCGTGACCTCCGGGTGATCCGTGAGCACCCGCGCGACCTCGCCGAGCACGCCGTCGCTCTCCGGCCGCAGCACGGCCGTGCCCGTCTCGAATTGCACCTGCTGCGAGATCACGATTTCCTGCTCGGCGAGCGACGCGACGGGCGGGGGCTCCGGCTCCTTCGGCTTCGGACAACCATTGCCCTCGGGCGGCTTCGGGCCCGGCTCCGTGGGGCAGGCGTCCTTCTTGTCGGGCACGCCGTCCTCGTCCGTGTCCTTCGGGCAGCCGTGCGTCTTGCGCACGAACGTGGCCTCGCCCGCGGCGCGCGGGCACGCGTCGTTCTCGTCGGGAATGGCGTCGCCGTCGTAATCGGGCGGAGGTTCGGGGCAGCCGTGCAGCAAGGGATCACCCGATTCCACGCCGACGAGATCGATACAAGCGTCGCTCTTGTCCGGAATGCCGTCCTCGTCCCGATCCGGCGGGGGTTTGGCCTTCTCCGGCGCATACCCGAGCAGCGCGAGCACGCGCACGTCGGCGCTGCCCGCGCCACGCCCGAGGCCGGGTCCCATCGCGAGCCCGATTTCGAGCGGTCCGCCGGTGATGCGGTAGTGCCCCGTGACGAGCGCATGCGCGACGGTCGCGCGGGGATCGAAGAGGCGCGCGCCGCCGAGGAAAGGCAGCTCGGCCGAGAGCTCGCCGCCGAGGCTCAAGCTGCGCGCGCCATCCACGAAAAAACCGCCCGCGAGGCCGAAGGTGAGGGAGGTGGCGACGCGCGTCGGCAAGACGCCCGGCAATGCGACGGCCGGGCGGGTGCGCAGGCCGCCGGAAAAGGCGCCGTGGAGCCGCTTGCCCGTGGCCTCCGCGACGAGCGCGAAGCGCCCGCGAATGGCGCCGTCGCCGGCATATCCGTCGGTGGCCGTCGGGAGCCAGAGGGACGCGGAGAGGCCGAGGGCAGCGCCCTGTCCGGCTTCGTCGAGTCCCCCCGCGAGGCGGACGCGGGCGCCGAGTCGTATGTCGCCAAATGATGCCCCGACGCCGGCGCGGGGGAAGGCGTCGCCCGAGGGCGGGGCGCTCCCGGCCTGGGCGATGGAGAAGGGGACGTCGAGGGAGAGGGTGGCCCGATAGAAGAGCGAGAGGGACGCGAGGGCGTGGAAGAAGGTTTGATCTGAAACGATCGGGTCGAGCTCGTCGGCGTCGTTCCGGAGGACGAGGGGGCGGCGCGCGTAATCGACGAGGAGGCGCGCCGAGGGGAGGAGGTGGCCGCGGACGTCGGCGTGCTCGACGAGGAAGGCGCGATCGCCGGCGGGCGCGGGTTCGACGGCGAGGGAAGGGGTCTCGTCGGCGGCCGCGAGGCGCGGAGAGGCGACGAACGCGAGGGCCGGGAAGAGGAACGGCAAGAAGCGCGGCCCGGGCGTCACGGGGCAGGACGGTAGGCGGGGGTGGGGGAGGGGGTCAAGGGGCAGCGCGTCGGCGGTGTAAGTCGGAGCCCTTGCTTGCGTTCTCGCGTGCATGCGAGTCTCCACCCTCCTTGCCGGATCCCTGATCACCGCAACCGCGCTCCTCGGCGCCTGCAGTTCGTCCGGGACCGCGAGCCCCCCCGCGACCGGAGCCGAGAGCACGAACAGCTGCGCCGAGCGCTCGAATCGAGCCATTCAAGCGGTTCAGGCCGTCGTCGAAGCCAACCGCGCCTGCACGACCGACACGGACTGTACGCTCGTGGGCGTCGCCGGAGCCTGCTTCGATGCGTGCTCGGACGCGGTGAGCGTCACCGGGGTCGATGCCGTCAAGGCAGCCATCGCAGAGGCCGAAAGCCGCGAGTGTCCAGCATTTGCGGCTGCAGAGTGCCGCCATATCGTGCCCCCGTGTGTCCCGCCGTCGCCTCCCGCATGCCGCGCGGGGAAGTGCGAGTAACTGACAAATTTCTGGCGCTTTACCGCCGCGGGGCATCCGCCCCACACCCGGACATCCTCTTCGCCGGCCAGCCAAAACAGGCCGATGCTCTTTCCCCGTGATCTCCGCCGCGATCCGAGCGAATCGCGAGGGCGCTTCCTTCTTGACAGACTTCGATTGAATTGGTCTACCCGAGGACGGGATCCCCATGCCGTCGGTGCCCGTTCGTCGCGTGTTGAGCAACCACGGCCACGATTGCAGGGGGTTCGGTCGAGGATGCCATGCGTTCGAGTCTTCCCAGCTACGTCCTGTCGGATATCCTTCACGAGACCGACACCACCATCATCCATCGGGGCCACAGAATCGCGGATCACGCCCCGGTCGCGGTGAAGCTCCTCAAGCACGAGCACCCGACCCCGCGGGACATCGCGAAGCTCCGGCACGAGTACGCCATCCTGAAGAGCCTGCACATCCCCGGCATCCTCACGGCCTACGGCCTCGAGCGGCTCAGCAACGGCCTCGCGCTCGTCATGGAGGACCGCGGCGGCGAGCCGCTCGACACGATCCTCGAGGAGAAGCGGCTCGACGTCGGCACGGCGCTCCACATCGCCTCCGCGGTCGCGGGAATCCTGGATTCCCTGCACCGCGCCCACGTGATCCACAAGGACACCAAACCTTCCAATATCCTCTACAATCCTCGAACGCGGGAGGTCATGCTCATCGATTTCGGCATCGCCGCGCGCGTCTCGCAGGAGACCCAGCGCCCCGCGAGCTCGGAGCTCATCGAGGGGACGCACGCGTACATGTCGCCCGAGCAGACCGGGCGCATGAACCGGCAGATCGACCACCGCACGGATTTTTATTCGCTCGGCGTCACCCTCTACGAGATGCTCACCGGCGTCCGGCCCTTCCGCTCGACCGACGCGATGGAGCTCTTGCACAGCCATATCGCGCGGCAGGCCACGCCCCCGCACGAGCTCGCGCCCGAGATCCCGAAGGCCGTCTCCGACATCACCATGAAGCTCCTGGCCAAGGCCGCGGAGGACCGTTATCAGCAGGCCTACGGGCTGAAGGCCGATCTCGACGAATGCCTGCGGCAATGGGAGGCGAACGGGTGGATCGGGCCCATGGCGCTCGGCCGGCTCGACCTCGGCGGCGAGCTGCGCGTGCCCCACAGGCTTTATGGCAGGGAAGACGACGAGCGGGCGCTCCTCGCCGCGTGGGATCGCGCGCGGGAAGGCAAAGCCGAGGGGCTGCTCGTCGCCGGGTATGCGGGCGTGGGCAAATCGGTCCTCGTCGGCGAGATGCACAAGGCCATCGCTCGCCGCCCCGGCGCGTATTTCGTCGCGGGCAAGTTCGACAAGCTCAACCGAAGCGTGCCCTACGCCCCCTTCGTCCACACCTTTCGGGAGCTCGTTCGGCGCATCTTGACCGAGCCCGCGGAGGCCCTCGCGCGCTGGCAGGGCAAGCTCCGGAGGGCCCTCGGGCTGAGCGGCCAGCTCATCGCCGACCTCATCCCCGAGCTCTCTCTGCTGCTCGGGCCGCAGCCGAGCCTCCCGGAGCTCGCGCCGACGGAGGCCCAGAACCGGTTCGCCCTCGTCTTCGAAAGCTTCGCGCGCGTGTTCACCGCCGAAGAGCACCCGCTCTGCATCTTCCTCGACGATCTGCAATGGGCCGATCCCGCGTCGCTCAGGCTCCTCCGGATCCTCCTCTCCGGCCCGCAGAGCCGCTACCTCCTCGTGATCGGCGCCTATCGTGACAACGAGGTCGAGCCCGGACACCCGCTCCTTTCGGCCCTGGACGAGCTCCGCAAGGAGGGCGTCGCGCTCCGATCGCTCACGCTCCAGCCGCTCTCACCCCGGGCCGTCGGGGAGATGATCGGCGATATCCTCGGGTCCGACGCCGAGGCGTGCGCGCCCTTGGCGGAGCTCGTCTTCACGAAGACCCACGGAAACCCGTTTTTCATTCATCAGCTCCTGCGCGACCTCCACAAGCAAGACCTGATCGCGTTCGACGCGCGCGCTCGCGCCTGGGTATGGGACCTCGAGCGTATCCAGCGGGCGAACATCACGGACAACGTCGTCGATTTCATGATGCACAAGCTGCGGGGGCTCAGGCCCTCCACGCAGCGCGCCTTGAAGCTCGCGGCGTGCGTCGGGCACAGGTTCACCCTGCGCACGCTCGCCACGCTCGGCGAGCAATCGATGACCGAGGCGGTCGCGGCCCTCTGGGAGGCGCTCGAGGAGGGCCTCGTCCTGCAGCTCGACACCGAGGACCGGTTCATCGATGCCGCCGATCCGTCGGCGACCGAGGCCTTCGACGTCTCCTACAGGTTCCTCCACGATCGCGTGCAGCACGCGGCCTACGCGCTCCTCGGGGATGGCCGCGAGCGCGAGACGCACCTCCGCATTGGCCGGCTCCTGCTCGCGGGCCGCGCCGCGAACGCGGTCGGCGAGGAGCTCTTCGATATCACGAACCACCTCGACATCGGCGCCGAGCTGATCACCGATCCCGCTGAACGATCGACGCTCGCCCGATTGAACCTCGCGGCCGGGAGGAGGGCCAAGGCGGCCGCCGCGTACCAGGCCGCCGCCGGTTATCTCGGGGCAGGGCTCGCGCTCCTCTCCGCGTCGAGCTGGGACGAGGACCCTGAGCTCGCGTACTGGCTCCACGTGGAGCAAGCCGAATGCGAGGCCATCAATGGCCGCATGGACGTGTCGGACGCGCTCTTCGAGGTGCTCCTCGCCCGCGCCCGGACGAAGCTCGAGCTCGCGCACGTCGATTGCCTGCGCATGAACCTCTGCACCACGGCCGGCCGGCTGCCCGAGGCCATCAAGGCCGGGCTCCGGGGCCTCGCGCGCTTCGGGGTGGAGATCCCCGAAGGCGAGGAGGCGCGAAAGGCGTTGCTTGCCCGGGGAATGGAGGAGGTGGACGCGATCCTCGGCGAGCGACGTATCGAGGATCTCGTGGACGCCCCGGAGATGACCGATCCGGAGCGCAGGGCGGTCCAGAAGCTTTTGATCTTCCTCACCTCGCCGGCCTATTACGAGGGACCGACGTTCATCGCCCTCGTCGCGCTGAAGCAGGTCGAGATCTCCCTTCGATACGGCCATTCGGATGGGTCCGCCTACGGCTACGTCCTTTATGGCTTCATCCTGGCCGGGGGGATGGATCGGTACGAGGAGGCCCATCGTTATGGCCGGCTCGCGCTCGCCTTGCAGGAGAGGTTCGGCAGCGTCGAGATTACGGCCATGGTGAACACGGTGTTCGGCGTGTACCTGCATTTCTCGAGGCCGGTCCGGGAGGCCATCGCGTATTACAGGCGCGCCTACGAGTCCGACCTCGTCTCGGGCGATTTCGTGTACACGTCGCACGCCTGCTTCTACACGATGATCGTCCGGCTGAGCCTCGGCGAGGATCTCGCCGTGGTGCGCGAGGAGCTCGACCGGTTCCTCGGGCTCACGCAGCGGACCAAGGAAGCGATGGCCATCGGCTTCCTGACGATCACGAAGCACACGCTCGCGGCCCTCACGGGGCGCACGGCGAGCCGCACCTCCCTCGCCAGCGAGTCGTTCGACGAGGCCGCCTTCGTCGCCTCGCACGAGGCGGCCGGGGCGCACTTCATCACGTGCTGGTATTACACGGTGAAGGCCCAGCTCTTTTATCTCCACGGCGATCCCCGGGCCGCGCTCGAAATGGCCAAGCGCGCGGACGAGCAGCTCGGCAGCAGCGCGGGCCAATACTTCGCGACCGAGCTCTCGTTCTACCTCTGCATGGCGAGTCATGCGCTCTCTCTGGGCGCCTCGCCCGAGGAGCGGGCGCGGTACGCGGCGGCGGCCGCTCCCCATCAGGAAAAGCTCGCGCGGCTCGCGGAAAGCTGTCCCGAGAACTTCCGGCAAAAGCTCCTGCTCGTGCGGGCCGAAGAAGCCCGCGCTTCGGGGCGGGACGCCGAGGCGATCGATCTCTACGACGCGGCCATCGAGGCTGCCCGCGAGAATGGTTTTACCTCGCTGGAAGCCCTCGCGAACGAGCTCTGCGCGCGGCTCTACCTTGCCAAGGGCAAGACCCGGGTCGCGCACATCTACATGTCCGACGCGCATTACGCCTATCTACGCTGGGGGGCCACGGCGAAGGCGGACGACATCGCCGAACGATATACGCACCTGCTCCCCCCGGCTGCGGCGCTACCCGCGACGAACGTCGCCACCACGGCCGCCGCGAACCTCCGCTCCCTCACGACGACGACCACGACGAGGGCCTTCGCCGCCGAGCTCTTCGAGGCCGCGGCCGTCGTCCGGTCCGCTCAGGCCATCGCGGCCGAGCTCGTGCTCGACAAGGTGGTCGAGCAGGTCTTGAAGCTCGTCATCGAGATTGGCGGCGCGCAGCGGGCGGTCCTGCTCCTCGGGCGCGACACACAACTCGTGATCGCGGCCTCGATCTCGGTCGAGCCGGACCGGGTGGAGCTCGGCCTCTCGACGCCGCTCGAGCAGAGCGCGGGCCTGCCTCGGACCATCGTGCAATACGTCGCGAGGACGAGAGAGCCCATCGTCCTCGGCGACGCGGGCGCGGAGAGCCGATTCTCGGCCGATCCCTACATCGCGGAGATAAAACCGAAATCGGTCCTCTGCCTGGCGATGGTGCAGAAGGGCGAGCTCGGGGGGATCCTCTACATGGAAAACAACTGTGTGAAGGAGGCGTTCACGCCGCGCCAGACGGAGCATTGCACGCTCCTCGCGTCGCAGGCGGCGATCGCCGTGGCGAACGCGCTCCTCTATCAGCAACTCCAGGAGATGACCGCCGAGCTCAAGCGCTCGAACGAGGCGCTGGAGAGCGAGGTCGAGCGGCGCACCGCGGAGCTTTTCGACGCGAACGAGCGCCTCTCGAACGAGCTCTCCGAGCGGGCGCGGGGCGAAGAGGAGCGCGCCCGATTGCAGGAGGAGATCATCCGCGCGCAGAGCGCCCGCCTCTTGGAGCTGTCCACGCCCATGATCCCGATCACGGACCGGATCATGGTCATGCCGCTCATCGGAGCGATCGACGAGCAGCGGGCCGAGCAGGTGCTCACGACGGCGCTCGAAGGCGCGCAGGCGCATCGGGCCGAGGTCGTGATCATCGACATCACGGGCGTGAAGGTGATGGACACGGCCGTCGCCAGCACGCTGCTCCGCACGGCGGGGGCGCTCAAGTTGCTCGGCGCCGAGGCGATGCTGACGGGGCTCAGCCGCGAGGTGGCGCAGACGCTCATCTGCCTGGGCCTCGACCTCGGGAGCATCGTCACGATGGGCACGCTGCGCAGCGGCATCGCGCGCGCCCTCAAGCTCCGCGGGTCGGCGTCGCTCCGAGCACAGGGATAACGCCGCCCGCCTCCTTCGCCCGCGGCGGAGGAATGCTATGAGCCCTCGTGTGCATCTTCGCCTTGCTTCGTTGCTGCTCCTCTCCTGCGTGACCGCCTGCGCCCCGGCCGCCCCCGCGCCTCCCCCGCAGAGCGCCCTCCCTTCTCCACCTGCGCTCCCCTCGCCCGGCAGACCGTTACCGCTGCCCACGCGCTTCATGGCCGACCGGTTCTTCGTGGAGCCCATCACCACCAGCGGGGCCCGGCTGCTCCTCTACACCGATACCGGCGGCGGACTCTTCCTCACCCGCAGCGCCGTCGAGCGGCTCGGCCTCCCGACAGAGCAGATCGCGGGCGACGAGGGGCTGGCCGAGGGTGTACGGCTCCCGCCCTTCAAGCCTGAGGCTTCGATTCCCCCGGTGACCGTGCTGGGGGGGCACCTCGGCGTGGCCTCGAAGGACAAGAAGGCTTGTGAACGTGAGACCAGCGACGGCATGCTCGGCCAGGCCTGGTTCCAGGGCCGCACGTGGACCTTCGATTACCCGGGCCGCCGGCTCCTCCTCCGCGCCACGGGCGATCTGCCAGCGCACGACGCGTCTCACCGGGTCTCGCTCGGCTTTCCCATGAACGAAGCCGGCACGCGGGCGACCAACTTCCCGCGCATCCAGGCGCAGATCGACGGCCAGACCGTGGATCTCCTCTTCGACACGGGCGCGACCGTGAACCTCACGGATCAGGCGGCAGCGGCGCTCGCGGACGGCGGGCCTGTGGTGCGCGCCACGAGCTTCATCGTGCAGTCCACCTTCGACCGGTGGCGCCAGGATCACCCGGAGTGGCGTGTGATCGAGGGCGCCGACCTTTGCGCCCGCGGGGAGCCGATGATCGAAGTCCCGCGGATCACGGTCGCGGGTCACGAGGTTGGGCCGGTCTGGTTCGTGCGGCGGCGGGATGCGAATTTTCACGAGTGGATGTCGCAGTGGATGGATAAACGGGTGGACGGCGCGCTGGGCGGGTCAGCGCTTCACGACTTCCGGGTGACCGTCGACTACCCGAGCGCGGTCGCCGTGTTCGAGCGGCCATAACGAAATCCGCGCCGATTGCCGAGCACTTCATCACACCGCTTCCGCCTCCGCTCCCGCCTGCCGCAGAGCGCCATTGTTGTACTCGGTTGCTAGATAGCCTACCATGGTTGGCGCATACCGCGACGTTGCCCGGAAATTCCGTGGATTCGTCGCGGGGCACCACGCTTGCTCGCCGATGCGGCCAATGAAATCCACTTACACTCTCTTCACCCTCTTTTTTGCTTCGTTTGCTGCCGGCTGCGGCGCGAAGGCCGGCCTCGAGGTGCCAGTCGACTCCTCGTGCCAGGCCCCGTCGTTCACGCGCTCGATCGAGCTGGGCGCCGCCATGCCCGCCGAGGGCGAGTCCAGCCTCGGCGGGCTGTGTCTCGACGAGGTGCCGTACCTCGATGCCTTGGGCGACGCCTCCTGCTTCGTGCTCGATGTGCGCGCTGGGGGCGGCGCGTGCACTTGCGACGCCGCGCAGGGTTTTGCACCCGTCGCGCCGGAGCACGCCGGCGCGGTGGCGGGCGCAGCCTCCGACTGCGTCTGCGAGGTGCTGCCGATCGCGGGCGATCCCGCGCACGTCGAGGCCTGCTTGAATGTCGACCTCCAGGACGACGTCGTCGTGGACGACCAGCCGGTGAACGGCTGGTGTTATGTCGACCCGCCGCGTGGAAACCCCGCGCTCATCGCGTCTTGCCCGAGCGACTCGCCGCGCATGGTCCGCTTTGCCGGCGCGGCGACGCAGGAGGCGTCGGTGCTGAGGACGGTCTTCGTCGTCTGCCAGACGGGGCCCGCCGTCTGCGATGGGTGAGCCCTGCTCCTCGCCTCGCGAGCGGCACACAATGAGATTTATCTGGGAGCCGCTGCGCTGGGGCGTTGCCCCAGGCCCCACCGGGGCTATCCGCCCCTGGACCCGGACCAGCGCAAGCGCTGGACCTTTTGTGGGAGAACTGCGCGGTGCGCAGTTCTCCCAGCAGGCCGTCGAGACGTCGCCGGTCTCGACCGGGCCTGTGCGATGAACTGCGCACCGCGCAGTTCATCGTCCTGGGTCCAGCCCCTGGCTGGTCCGGGTGCAGGGGCGGACAGCCCCTGCTGGGGCCTGGGGCAACGCCCCAGCGCAGCGGCTCCCAGATGAGACCCATGCTCAGATGTGTTGAGAGGCCGGATCGTCTGGTGAAAAGTGCGGAAAGTGCTGGAGCCGTTGGGGGGATCACGTGCGTCGTGATGGGACCAATGCTCAGGTCCTGGAGGGGAAGTGTCGAGAAGCGGGGCTCCTGCCGTGAACGCCCCCCGGAGAAGACGGCGTATGCGCGGATGAGGAAAGCACGGGCCGCTGCGCGGGCTGCGTATCATGCCGTTGGCAAGCTGCCCCGCGCCATGAAACGGCGGTAGCCCGGCGGGAGGGCATTATTGCGACTTCATCACCTTGACCGGCCGACCGTCTTTATCGACCTTGCTCTCCCCGGCCGGCGCGCCTTTGGGCTGGCTACCTGCATTGACCGTGAACGACTGCACCTTGGCCTGCTCTCGGCCGTTGAAGGTGCCGCTGACGCGGATCGCGAGGTTACTCTCGGTCGCCCCCGCGTCGTAGAGAACGGACACCTTGACGGATTGCCCGTTTCTCACGGACGGCTTCGAGACCGGGCTCGCTCCTCCCTCGAGCTTCAGCCCGTCCACCCCCCAGACCTCGATGGTGATGTTCGAGCCGTCTGCGCCGAAGACGACATCCAGATCGGCCGCGCCTGGCTTTAGCGTCGCGGTCACGTTCACGGGAGCGGAGGGCTTCGCTGTGGGCTCGGATGGGCCTGCCTTCTCGGTCGCGACCGTGCTTGGTGTGGGAGGAGCCGGAGGCCGCGCTCCCTCGGTCCCGCACGCCGCTGCCGCGAGAAGGACGACCATCCCCACGATGCCGATGTATTTCATTATCGATTCCTCTTTCAGTGCGAGATGGTGATGTCGGCCGCGTACGACACGGGCATCGTGTTGTACCCACGCACGCTGAGCACGTAGATCGTCCCTGCCTCCGAATTGAACGTGAGGCTCTCTTCCCCGCTCGGGTTTTCGTCGGACGTGACGAGAACGCCAGCATTGAACACCGCCAGGTCGACGTTGCTCGGGCTGGTGGAGGTGACGGTGATGGGCATCCCGTCGCCTTCGATCTGGTAGTAGACGTTCTGGGAGAGCCGATTGGATTCGCCGTCGCCGGTCAGATCCACGGTGTAGCTATTGCCGACGACGCCCTGCTTGTAGACCGGCAGGCTCCCGGGGAAGCCGCCTGAATGCGTCTCGTTCGTCCCCCACTCGTCCTCGATGGGGTCGATGCCGAAATCGGCGCTTGCGTTGTAGAACGACGTGACCGCGTCGATGCCCGGCGCGGCTTGCGGGTCGTTCTCCTTGAGCGAGGCCACGAACGAGAAGAGCGTCGTGAACGAGGCCTTGTTCTTCTGGCTCTGGTGCGCCTCGTAGATGCCTTTGATGCCCACGCTGACCTGGTCGAAGGGCTCGTTCGGCCCGTCATAGAGATCGTACACGACCCCGTGGACCGTCGTCTCCGAAAACCAGCCCGGGCTCGACTCGGCGTTGTTGTCGTTCATTTCGACATCGTTCGCGAAGCCGCTCGCCTGCCCGGGCCCGGAGCTGTCGGTGTACGTGGTGTCCGGATCGAGGATGATCGCGCTCAAGGCGGTGCAGAACCCTTCGCTCCAGGCGAGCCGCGGGTCCTCGATGTCCCCGGAGCCGTGGGTGCCTCCGATGGTGTCCGCACGGCCGAGCGTCTGGTCGAACCAGTGGCCCCACTCGTGGACGATGATGTGCGAATCGAACTCGTCGGTGTCCACGTCCTCCTTGCCGAGGATGTAGAGCTCCTCGCCGTCAAAATGGGAGGTGCCGACCTGGCCCATGGCTTTGTCTCCCTCCTCGGGGCGATTGTTGATGCTCCAGTTGAATTTGAGCGGAGGGAACGCAGGGGGCGGGGAGACCTCGTCGAGGAAGCGCCTCGCCGCCGTGTAGGCCGTATCGAGCACGGCGAACGGTGCGGCGGCGCGGATCTTGGTGTACGCGGTCCCGTCCCAGCCCGTGGCGGCGAGGACGTCGAGCTTCGCGTCCTCGGCGCTGTCGGCCGTGTTGCTCTCCATCACGTAGACCTCGTCTCCGGACGTATTGTCCTCGACGGTCAACGAGGGGGCTTCTGTTTGGGCGTAGACCCAAAGCTTCACCTTTGCGGCCCCCGTGTAGTCGAAGCTGTAGGCGCCCTCGTCGTCGGAGGTCGTCTTCGCGATCTCGGCGTCGGTGTCGGCGTCGATCAGGCGGACCGAGGCCCCGCGGATCGGGCGCTTCTCGATCTTGCCATAATCGAGCTTTTCGAGGTCGGCGTCGAAGGGCACGTACTCGTACGACAGCGAGCCCGAGAGGCGGAACCCGGCGTCCTGACCGCCGGCTCCGCCGCTTCCCGAGGAAGAGCTACTGCTGCTATTGCTACTGCTGCTGCCATTGTCGTCGTCGCAACCGGCGACGAGCCCGAGGGCGAGCGCTGATATGAGGAAAGGGAGGGTCCTGCGGAGAACGAGAGAGCGTGCGTAGATCATGAAGCATCCTTCTACCGGACTGTCTGGACGCGCCGGCCATGCGTCAGTGATGGGTAGGTCAGCTCCGGCGGCGTCGCGCGAGGAGCATTCCGATGAGCCCGAGCGCAGCCCACGCGGCCGCTCCCTCGCGTCCGGTCGTGCCGGCCGCGACGCAGCCGCACCCGTCGCCCACGATGAGGGGGTCGTCCGCGCCGTTGCCGCCGGTGCCACCGCCGCCGGCCCCGCCGCCGCCGCCATTGCCGCCGCCGCCATTGCCGCCGCTGCCCCCGGTGCCGCTGCTCGACGAGGAGCCGCCGGACATGCAAGCCCCGCCGAGGCACGTGCCGCCGGGGCAAGGCGTGCCGTCGGGTTTGGCCGTGTCCACACATTGACCCGACAGCACCTCACAAACGCCCGGCTCGTGGCACGCGTCGGGCGCCGGGCAGACGACCGGGCTGCCCGGCGCGCAGGTGCCCGCCTGGCAGGTGTCATCGCTCGTGCAGAGATCGCCATCGTCGCAGGTCGTTCCGGTGAGCAACGCGCAAACGCCGTCCGACGCAGCGCCGCCGGCCATCGTGCATGCGTCGCACGCGCCGGCGCTGCAGGCCGTATCGCAGCAGACGCCGTCGGCGCAAAAGCCGCTCGCGCATTCGTCCGCACCAACGCATGCGCTGCCAAGCGGTAATGGTGCGGCACGGAGCTCGGTGCTCGTCATCGAGAACGACGCGTCTCCATGGCCGCCCGTCACGAGCACCTCGTCGCTGGCGAGCAGCGTCGCGCAGTGGTGCTCGCGCGCCGCGGTCATCGCGCCGTCCGGCTTCCACGTATTGCTTGCAGGGTCGAAGATCTCCGCGGTCTCGAGGACCTTCCCGCCACCCCAGCCGCCCGTGGCGAGCACCTCGCCGCTGCCGAGCAAGGTCGCCGTCTGCGCATAACGCGCCTGGTTCAACGAGCCCGCGGCCGACCAGGTGTTCGTGGCCGGATCGTAAAGCTCGGCGCTCGCCAGGGGCTCGCTGCCGAAGCCGCCGGCGACGAGCACCTGGCCATTGCCGAGCAATGTCGCGGTATGCTCCGATCGATGCTGGATCATGCTCGGCGCCGCCGACCAGCCATTCGCCGCCGGGTCGTAGAGCTCGACGCCGTCCGGCCCAGAGACGCTGCCGCCGGCGACGAGCACCTGGCCATTCGGAAGCAGTGTCGCCGTGTGGTTCCAACGGCCCGTGGTCGGGGCTGCCGCGTCGGTCCAAAAGTTTACGAGCGGATCGTAGATCTCCGCGCTCTTCTGCGCGCCGCCCATGAGCGAGTTGGTGCCCCCCACGACGAGCACGCGGCCATCGGGGAGCCGGGTCGCGGTGGCGCGGGTCCGGGCAACCTTGAGCGCGCCCGCAAAGAACCAGGTGCCGCTCATCGGTTCGTAAACCTCGGCGTACGCGAGCGGCGCGCCAGCGGCCTCGCCGCCGGCGACGAGCACATAGCCAAACTCGGTCAGCGTGGCGGTGTGCGAACTGCGGGCCTTCGCCATGGAGCCCGTCGCGGTCCAGGTGTTTGTCGCTGGATCGTAGATCTCCGCGCTCGCCGTTGCGGTCCCGGAACTCTCTCCACCCGCGACGAGCACCTTGCCATCCGGCAGCCGGGTCGCCGTGTGCCACCTTCGACCGGTGTTCATCATGGCAGCGGGGACCCACAGGGGATCGACCAGCACCTCCTCTGCATCGGCGTCCACGTGCAGCTCGAAGCTCGTCCCCTTCGCGACGAGCCACACGCCCACGCTCCGGCCCTCGGCCGCATACGCGACCGGCGCGGTGACCGAGAGCCGCACCACGCCGAGCGCGTCGACGATCTCCACGCGGTCGCCTCGTTGCCGCGCCGTCATGTCGTCGAGCTGCCATGCCGCCACCGCTTCTCCAGCGTGCACCGCGGATGCTTCGAGGTGGAGCCATTCCTCCACGCCTTCCGGGACGCGCGTCCAGAAGGACGTGCCTCCTCGGCGTGGATAGGCCACCGCGTGGTCGGCCAGCACGCCTTTCCCTTGCGTGCCGATCTCGTGCACACGCACCTCGACCCCGCCGAACCCGCGGAAGCGGATCGTCTCGTGACCCTCTCGCGGCAGGGTGACGGGAGCGCGCGAGGAGGCGCTCGCCTCCGACGTGTCCGAAAGCGAGAAGCTCGCGTCCGTGGCGCGTATCAGCGCGTCCTGGTCGAGCACCTGAGCTGCTTGATCGGGAAATCGTTGTCGGAGGGCGCTCGCGGGCCCGAGCTCCTGCGTCGTCGGTTCGCCTCCGCAAGCGCCGCCGAACGACGCCGCGACGAGCAATAGGGGTGTGATGGATGCTTTCGTCATTCTGGGTCCTTCCATAATCGGCAGGGCCGGGAGCACGAGGGCGCTGAGATGACGACGGATGAGAGAAGAAGTCATTTGGGTATCGTTGTCGTCCATGGTCGCCGCGCGGGCTGGCCAGCGCTGGCTTGTGAGTCTCGGGTCGCCGTATTCAATGTTGGTGCCATCGGTGTTGCGGTGCTCGGTGGACGCGGTCTCGGCCGGCTCCGCCAGGCGACGGAGCCTGGACGCGAGGCGGCCTCGATTCCGTCGCTCTTCCGCGGGAGTGAGTGCGGAAGGCCGCACCTGAGGAGCAGGGCGCTCACGGTCCTGCTGTACCGGAGACTCACCGTCATCGAGCCGCGGGCGCGCGCAGCGAGCGGTGCTTGGCGGCGAACGCCCAACGCGCCCGGCGGATGCGGTGGAGCAGCAGAGGGACCTCCCTCCCGCCGTAACCGAAGGACCGGCGGGAGACGAGCAATAGGGGTGTGATGGATGCTTTCGTCATTCTGATCCTTCCATCATCGTCGAGTTTTCAGCGGCGACCGTTCGGCCGACCGTCGTTATCGACCTTGCTCTCCCCGGGCAGCGCGCCCTTGGGCTGGCTGCCCGCGTTGATCGTGAATGCCTGCACCTGGGCCTGCTCTCGGCCGCTGAAGGTGCCGCTGACCATCGACGAGCGCGTGAACGCGCCACCGGGAGGGGCGCGTCAGGGCGCGCAGGTCGAGAGGAGCACGTTCACGGGGCCCTCGCACCCGACAATGAAGTCCGTCCGGCCGTCCGCGTTCAGATCGGCTGCCGTCATGCGGTAGGTGCCACCTGAATAGGAGGACGTGGTCGGGGCACCGAGATTGCCATCACCTGGGTTCAAGAACACCGAGAACATGTTCGAGCTGTTCGAGGTGACCACGACGTCGAGGTCGCCGTCATCGTCGATGTCCCCCGTCTCGACGCCATAGGCGTTCGCGACGATGGGATAATTGACGGGGGCGGCGAACGTGCCACCGCCCTGGTTCAGGAGCACGTCCAGGCCAGAGGAGGAAACGTTGTCGGTGTAGACCGCGGCCAGATCGAGCATCTCGTCGCCGTTCAGATCGGCGATCTCCATCGCGCGAGCCCTCTGGGCGGTGATCGGGTACGATATCGATGCGCCGAAGGTTCCGTCCCCCTGATTGAGGAGGACGTAGACACCGCCGCCGCGCGAAAACGCGAGGTCGGGCTTGCCGTCCTTGTTGAGGTCCCCGGCCTTGAGCATGGCGGGCCCGGTCCCGCTCGTCGTCACCGGGTAGTCGACCTTGGCCGCGAAGGTGCCGTCGCCCTGGTTCAGGAACACGCTCACGTTGTTGACGCCGAAGTACGCGACGGCGAGGTCCATGTCGCCGTCGCCGTTCAGGTCCGCGGCCGCGAGGCCGTGCGGTATCCCGTTTGTCGGGTAACTCACGGGCGCGGCGAGGGTGCCGTCGCCCTGGTTCAGCATGACCCGCAGGTTTCCGGGGTTGCCGGAGCCGAGGACGGCGATGTCCGTCTTGCCGTCGCCGTTCACGTCCGCCGGGACGACCGCGTTGCCCTCCCCCACGGCGTACTGAACGAGCGGGCCGAACGTGCCGTCGCCCAGGCCGAGGCGCACGCTGAGGTTGGGGCCCGTAATGACCTCGATGGTGATCAGATCGAGCTTGCCGTCTCCATCCAGATCCGCCGTCGTGGCGTCTGCGTTCTGGGGCGCCATGGCGACCGTCGTGACGACGAGGGTGTAGCCGCTCGGGCAGGCACACGCGCCGGCCGTGCAGGTCTCGTTCACGGCGCAGACGAGCGGATCCGCGCCCTGGCACATGCCGGCCTGGCACGTGTCCGTTTGCGTGCACGCGTCGCCGTCCGCGCAGGTGGTGCCGTCCGGCGCGTCGGCCACGGCCGGCTGACCGGCGCTGCACGCGGGGACCTTGCAGGGGTCCGCGTCGTCGGGCGGCAGGTCGGTGTCGTCGGCGATGGTGGTGGTGTCGCCGCTGCCGTCACACACGATCGCGCTGCAATCCCCGGAGGCCTGCATGGCCACGGGCGTGTTCGCGGGCGTGAAGCCCACGCCGCAGACCCCGGCCTCGCACGTGCGCGCCTTGCATTCGTCGTCCATGCCCGCGCAGTCGGCCGGCGTGTTGCAACCGACGCACATGCCGTTGCCGTCACACACGAGGCCCGCGCCGCAGGCGGAGCCCGCCGAGAGCGGGGGGTTCGAGGGCACGCCCGCGGTGCACACGTCGCTGGTGCATTCGTTCATGTCGTCGGGCAGGTCGGCGTCGTCGGCTTGCTGGGTCGCGGCGCCGTTGCCGTCACACACGGCCTCTTGGCAATCGCCCGTCACCTGATCGGGCAGGGCGGTCCCGGCCGCCGTGGGCTTGTGCGTGGGCACGCCGTCCTCGCAGACGTCCTCCGTGCAGGGGTTCTCGTCGTCCTCGGGGGTGCATTCGCCGCCGCCCGCGCCGCCATTGCCGCCATTGCCGCCAGCGCCGCCGCTCCCGCCGGCGCCGACGTCGATCTGGCTGCGGTCGACCTTGGCGATGAGCTCGCAGCCGAGCGAACCGCCCGAAAGCAGGACGAGCAACAGGGGTGTGATGGACGCTTTCGTCATTCTGGTCCTCATCATCGTCGACTTCTTTTCAGCGCTTCGACCAGGTCAGCTTCCACAGGTCGTCGAAGAACGCGCTCGAGCCGCCATCGGAGGAGGACCCGCCGTGGAGGAAGAGCTCGAAGGCCGCCTTCGTCTCGCGCACGAAGGAGACGCCTCCCACGCGCGCCGGGGGAATCGGGGCGATGGGATCGAGGGTCATCTCGGTCCACCGGTTCGCCGCCATCGAGTAGAACCAGAGATCATTCGAAACCCTGTCGAACCCGCTCCCGCCGAAGACGACGAGCCCGCCGTGCGCGGTATCGAAGAAGACCACGGCGTTGTCGCGCGGTGACGGCAGATCTCCCTCCGGGTGGAGCCGGGTCCAGGTGAACGTATCGAGGCTGAGCGACCAGAGGTCATTCTCGTAGTTGGTCGGACCGAAGAGCTCACCGGGCGGCGTGTCCGGCCCCTGGTCCGCCCCGAGGCGGTAGCCGCCGAAGATCAGTAGCGAATGGGTGGCCGGATCATATGCACCGGCGGGCCAGGCCCGCGGCGCGGGCTTCTCGCCGTGGGTCGGGACGATTTGCCAGCCCGCCTCCGCGTCGTACATGGCGAGGTCGTCGCGCAGACCGCTGGGCGTCGTGGCGAATCGCGGCAGCGTATTGCCCACGCCGCCGAACGCATAAAACGTCTTCTTCTTCTTCGGGTGGCCAATCGCCGGCACCCCCACGACCGCGGCGGACGAGCGGCGCATGGCGAATGGATCTCCCTGCTCCTCTTGCGGGGCCAGTTCCCATTGACGACTCTTCGTGTGGTAGGTCCACATCTCGGGGAACATGTGATCCGAGCCGGTCCGGAACTGGCCCCGGCCGCCGACGATGCTCACGCAATTGCCGCAGGGGCCGGGGATCATCAGCGTGTCGGCCCGCGGGGCGGGGGTCTCGGGCGATCCGAGGTTCGTCCACGTCATCGTGGAGAGGTCGAGGGAGTAGAAGTCGTTCACGGTGAAATCGGTGGGGAACGCCCCGATCTGACCGCCAAAACGGTAGACGATATCGGGATCGCTACTGCGCGCGAACGAGATGCCGGCCTCCCAGAGCGCGGTCGGGACGTCGCCATGCTGCGGGACGGCCTCCCATTGCGGAGCCGTGGTGAGCCCCACGTAGGTCGCCACCGAAAGCGCCTCCGGCGAGGAAATTTCGAGCGACGTGGGGTCTTGCGCGCTGCAGGCGGCCATGGCGAGGGTCGCCGCGAGGCCGGCGCAACGGCGGCGCATGGATTCGCGAGGCGGATGGAAAAGGTGAGTCATCGATGGATCTCCTGGTTGAAGCGGCGAGGTCGGATCAGCGCGCGGGGCGGGTCAGCTCCGGCGGCGGCGTCGCGCGAAGACCATTCCGATGAGCCCGAGCGCGGCCCACGCGGCCGCTCCCTCGCGTTCGGTCGTGCCGGCCGCGACGCAGCCGCACCCGCCGCTGTCGCCGCTGGTCCCACCGCCGCCAGTGCCACCGCCGCCGCCAGTGCCACCGCCGCCAGTGCCACCGCCGCCAGTGCCACCACCGCCGCCGCTTCCTCCCGCTCCCGTGTCCATGCATGCGCCCGCGAGGCACGTGCCGCCGGTGCAGACCGTGCCGTCGGGCTTGTTCGGGTTCGTCGGGCAGCTCGGCGCGGCACCATCGCAGCTCGCTGCGAGATCACATTCGCCCGTGGCCGGTTGGCATTCGGTCCCCGGCGCCGCCATGGCATCGTCGGGGCAAACGTCGCCCACGCCGTCGCAGGTCTCGGCGGCGTCACACGCGCCCGCGGACGCGCGGCATTCGGTGCCGGCCGAGCGCGGCGCGCACGTCCCGTCCACCGCGGCCCCCGCCGCCACGCTGCACGCCTGGCAATCGGTCGCATCGCCGTCGCCGCAAGCGCTGTCGCAGCACACGCCGTCCACGCAGAACCCGCTGCCGCACTCGGATGCAAGCGAGCACGATGCGCCGTTGCCCGGCAGGAGTACGAACACGTAGGCCGAGCCGGACGAGCTCCCAAGATCATCGTCGCCATACGCCCCGATGAGCGCCGTGTTCCCTGACAGCGCGACCGACACGCCGAACCTATCGCTCTCCACGCCGTCGCTCGCCAAGAGCTTCGTCTCCTGGGTCCAGGCGCCGCCACTCCGCACGAACACATACGCCGCGCCGGCGTACGGTCCGTTTTCGGCGTGTACACTGGCCCCGATGAGCGCCATGTCGCCCGACAGTGCGACCCTCTCGCCAAACCGGTCGTATGCAGCGCCGTCGTTCGCCAAGAGCTTCGCCTGCTGGGACCATACGCCGCCGCTCCGGACGAACACGTACGCCGCGCCTACGCCCGCCCCGTTGATCTCAGCTTCTAACGCCCCGATGAGCGCCGTGTCCTCCGACATCGTGACCGAAAACCCGAAGTAGTCGCCTTCTGCCCCGTCGCTCGCCAAGAGCTTCGTCTCCTGGGTCCACACGCCGCCATTGCGCACGAAGACGTAGGTCGAGCCAGCGTCCGATCCGGTGTCATCATCCCCGTTCGCCCCGACGAGCGCCGTGTCTCCGGACAGCGCGACCGAAGTGCCGAAGTAGTCGTCTGCGGCCCCGTCGCTCGCCAAGAGCTTTCCCTGCTCGGTCAAGGTGGAGAGATCGAACACGTAGACCGAACCTGCGTTGTTCCCGTTGTCGTCATCGTATCGCGCCCCGACGAGCGCCGTGTCCCCGGACAGCGCGACGGAGAAGCCAAATTGGTCGCCCGCCGCGCCGTCGCTCGCCGGGAGCTTCGCCGCCTGGAACCAGTCGTCGCCGCCGCGCACGAACACATACGCCGCACCCTTTTGACTTGCGTTCCCGTACGCCCCCACGAGCGCCATGTCCCCGGACAGCGAGACCGAATTGCCGAACTCGTCGCCCGCCGCGCCGTCGCTCGCCACGAGCTTCGCCTGCTGGGTCCAGGCGCCGCCGCTACGCACGAACACGTACGCCGCGCCGGAGTTGTCCCCCTTGTCATCGTCCCCGTACGCCCCCACGAGCGCCGTGTCCCCCGACAGCGCGACGGATGTGCCAAAGCGGTCGCTCGGGGCCCCGTCGCTCGCCAGGAGCTTCGCTTGCTCGATGCTGAAGAGCGGATCGATCTCCACCGGATACGCTGCCCCCGCGTCCTCCACGTGAACGGCGATCTGCCCTTTCGACACCGAGAGCCACGCGGGCAGCTCCTTCCCTTTGGCGTCCTTCACGAACAGGTCCGCATACGTGAGCGCCACCCGGCCCTCGGCATCGACGAGCCGGATCCGCTCGCCGCGCCCGTCGCCGTCCGCATCGTCGAGCTCCGCGCGCAGCTCGCCGCCGACCTCCATCGTCACGACCTTCGTCCCCGCGCACCCGGGCGCCTCGTCGAGGACGAACCCCTGCTCGAGCCCCAGCGGCCCGTTGAGGTACCACGCCGAGAGCCCTTCGTGCCGGTACGAGACCCGGTTCCCCTCCGCCACGGGCTCCGCCTCGGAGACGGGCGCCACGGCCCCCTCGCAGCCGAGCCCCGCGGTCCGCACCGAGACCGACCACGGCTCGACGTCCGACGTGAGCACCGCCCCCGCGTGATCCATCGTCGTCACGAACCGCGCGGCCTCGTTCTCGGCGACGATGCTCCCCGGACGCGCTGTCCTCGCGGCATACGCCTCCGGCGCCTTCGCCTGCACGGCGGCGATGTACGCCGCGCGCAGGTCCTTCGGCATCGCGGCGCTCGACGACGGCGCTGAAGCTTGCGTCGGGGCGGCGGAGGCCGGCGCCGGCTGGCCCTCGGGGACGGTGTCAGGGCTGCAAGACGCGGCAAGCAGGATCAACACGGCGGCGGCGGAGGCGCGGCGGAGCCACGACCTCCGTCCCGGCAATGGAGAGGCGTATGTCATGGAGACGAATCGATAGCGAAGCGCGATCGCTCCGGCGACGTCCGTCTCGGAGCCGGGGCGAGATCGTTGCGCTTTTCGAGCAGCCTTGCGTTTTTTGATCAGCGCGCGGCGGAGGCGCGGCCGCACGCGAGCGTCTCGGAGGGGCTCTCCTGGAAGCACTTCCTGTACTCGACGCTGAACCGCCCCGCGTTGCGGAAGCCGATGACGGCGGCGACGCTGGACACGGTCGTCTCGGGCCGCGGGGCGAGGAGCATGTGGCGCGCCTGCTCGAGCCGCCGGATCTTCAGAAACTCCATCGGCGTCATGCCCCGCGCCGCGCGGAACGCCGCCTGGAGCGAGCGGGCCGGCGCGCCCGCGGCGGCGACGATGTCCGAGAGCCGGATCGCCTCGCCGGCGTGCGCCGCGATGTACTCCTCGGCCCGGCGCACGACCGCGGGGGCGACGCGCGGGGGCGGGAGCTCGAGCAGGCGCAAACCCTCGTGGCGAGGAATGGTCACGAGCGCGGTGAGGAGCACGTCGAAGAGCCGCGGCCGGACGAACGGCGAGACCGCGGGGCGCTCGATCTCCTCCCGGAGCAGCCGCACGATCCCGTGGAGCGTCGCGCCGCCGCCCGTGGTGAGGTCCAGATCGGGGTCGAACGGGATCGCGCCGCGGCTCGCGTGGCCCGTGAGCATGGCGAAGTGCGCTTCGAGGGCCGATCGCTCGATGGTGACGGTCCGGCCCTTCGAACCCACGGGCAGCCTGATGTTCCCCGGCCGCCCGGGAACGAAGAGCGCGGCCCGCGTTCCAGGAGCGATCGAGAGGCGCCGGCTGCGGATCTCCACCTCCCCGTCGCCGCTGCCTTCCCCTGCGAACACCAGCGCGTACCGATCGCCGAGGGCGGCGGCCTCGACCCGGCCGCCGAGGTCCCAGTCACCCGCCACGAACGACACGGGCCCGGCCGAGGTGACCGCGAAATGACACCGGAAGGCGTTCCCGGCCAGGGGCCGGAGCATTGCGCCCGGGTAGAGGCGGGAGAAGGCGGGGAGCAGCTCGTCGGGGTCGGTGGTGCTGAGGTGACTCTTCACGACCAAGAGGGGCGCCGCTCCTCGACTGGCGGAAAGCGCCACCTTGTCGAGGAGCGGCTGGCTGTGGACGAGATCCGTTCCCGACCTGGCGTGCATCATGCACCTCCATGATCACGCGTACCGGCAGTCAAAGCCAACGCGATGGTGCTGCTGCCTGGACATCGCGCGGAGCGAGCGCTTAGCCAAGACCACGGTATGCAAGCAGATTCCGCTTCCGCGGCTCTCCCCCTCGACAGCCCGGTTGCATGTCGGCGAGCCTACGCCCTGTTTTCGGGGGGCTCGCTTTGCATGCGGATACTTGCGTCGCGCATGATCGAGATACGCTCGTCATCGAAGCGAAGTGGAATGGCCGCGCGCAGGGTTCGACGGTCGTTCCGGGGCTGCGTGAGCTCGATATCACGCTCGCTCGACGGGACGATAACGTCTTTCCGCGACACGCTCGATCGCCAGGTGCGAGCTTCGCCCGGACGTGAACCCGGAGACGGGCGAGGTGTTCCCCCCCGCGGACCCCGGCGCGAACGCGCAGACCTGAACCCCGAGCGCGCTCCGGACCGCTCGCGCAGGGGGCCACGCCGAGATCAATCCCCGCCCGGAGACTTCCGCGAGGTCGGCAAGCCGACATCGACCCCCGCCCGGAGACTTCCGCGAGGTCGGCAAGCCGACATCGACCCCCACCCGGAGACTTCCGCGAGGTCGGCAAGCCGACATCGACCCCCGCCCGGAGACTTCCGCGAGGTAGGTAAACCTACATCGACCCCCAGGGAGAGACCTCTGGGAGGTAAAATCGCCTACATCAACCGTCAGGAAAGGTCCTCGGGGAGGTGTTCGTGTCTACGTTCATCTCGAGCTGGAGGGCTCGGGGAGGTCGGTACGTCGGCATCAACGTCGCATCGATGACCTTCGGGAGGTCTCCGAGGGGGGGACAAGTACGAGCTCATGCGGAGCGCGCCCAAGAGTCGTCTCGGTGCGCTGCTCCGTGGGGCCCATCTTTCGGTTTGGATCTCACCATTGACGATACTCATGGGAAAATTTCCGCAATCGGGCGCTTCGAGCAAGCGTGCCTGCGGTCGCTCCATACACGCCGCGATGCACAAGTCGAGCACGCTTGCGCAGTTCGTGCAGCATTGCGCAATTCGCCTCCACGCAATCGATCCGCCATTCCCTCTCCTGGCCCCCGAACGAGCGCGGCATGCAATGTGCTGAGCGCATCGGCCAAGGAGATTGATGATGAAGAAGATTGCTTTCGTCGTGCCGTCCGGCGTCGCGCCCCTCGCCCCCTCGCACGCGCAAAAAAGGTCGAAGCGCCTCGCCGTGATGCCGGTCGTGCTGGGCCTTCTAACCGCCGCCGCCGCCGGATGCACGACGGAGACGGCCCCGGTCGACGACAGCGAGGTTCTGCAGGCCACCGCCGAGGCTTCCGCCGCCCTGTCGGCAACGCTGCTGGGCTTGGTGGAGCGCGAGCAGGTCGTCGGCGACGTGTACCATTACAGCTTCCTGCTGAAGGTGGGGGACACCCCCAATGCGCGCATCCGCGTGCACCGGGTCGTGCGCGAGGATTCGCCCAACGTCGCGCATCCGACGTCGCAGGCCATCCTGCTCATGCACGGCGATTTCGCGAACTTCACCACGAACTTCGTGCCGTCGCGGATCAGCGCTGCCGCGAAGCCCGATCGCGATCTGGCCGTGTACCTGGCCAAGCGCGGGATCGACGTGTGGGGCGTCGATCGGCGGTGGACGACGGCGCCCGCGGAGGGGACCGATTTCTCGGATTTCGCCGGCATGGGGGTGGCGCAGGCCGTCTCGGATACGGGCCTCGCGCTGTCCTTCGCGCGCACGCTCCGCACCCTGACGGGCGGGGGCAAGGCGCGCCTGTTCCTGGGCGGGTTCAGCAGCGGCGCGCAGCTCACGTACCTGTATGCGGCCGAGGAGAGCCAGAAGCCGCTGGCGCAGCGGCACGTGAAGGGCATCGTGCCCATCGATATCTACGGCAAGCTCTCCCCGGCGGACGAGTCGCTGAGGCTCTACGCCTGCGCGAATGCGGCCGACGAGTATGATTGGGTCGCGCAGGGGTTCGTGGACAGCGACAACAGCACGTTCGCCCAGCCGCTGGGCGCGCTCGCGGCTTCCGCACCCTGGGGCGATTCGCCGATCTTCGAGGGTTACACGAACCGGGAGGCGATGCTCGGGTTCGTGGCGGCGACGTTCCTGCTTTATGAGCCGAAGCCCCAGTATCACCTGGTGGCCGGCGTGTACAAGAATGGGTTTCCGAGCACGTTGCGCTATTCGTCGGAGGCGCTCATCAGCGACTGGCTCGCGCATTCGCCGCCGCACGAGTCGCTGGTGGAGACCGCCGACCGGGATGCCATGTGGTGCGGGACCGGGACCCTGCCGCTCGCGGATCACCTCGCCGACATCTCGGTGCCGCTCTTCTATCTCGGCGCCGCGGGCGGCTTCGGCGATCACGGGCTTTACACGACCACGCTGGTGGCCTCCACGGACGTGACCACGCACGTGGTGCGCCGCCTTCCGGCCTCGAGCGAGGTCGAGGACTTCGGCCATGCGGATTTGCTTTACGCAGAGGATGCGCCCGCGCTCGCGTGGGCGCCGCTCGCGCAGTGGCTGCTCGCGCATTGAAGTGTTTTCGTTCCCGCCTCCGCCTCCGCCTCCGCCTCCGCGCCCGCCTCCGCTCCCGCTCCCGCTCCCGCCTCCGCGCCCGCTCCCGATCAGGGATCCATTTGCTACGTACCACCTAGGCCGCTACTCCAATGATTACAACAACTTACGCGACTCTGAGAGCGACGCGCGGCCCGGTACTTTAGCTGATCGCTTGTTCAGTAGTCGAGCCTGTCCGTTAGAGAGGTCTCGACCATGGATCCCAAGAACGGCATCATGCCCGGCATGGGCGGCAAGGGTAGCAAGGGCAGCAAGGCGCGCGGCACGGCGCAGAAGGGCGCGCACGTGAGCCCCCCGGGAGAAGTCTCTTTCTTCGACGCCGCACCCGACGCGCCCGCGGTCGTGAACGCAGGGCCCACGATCGAAGATCCTTCCGCGGTCAAGCGTGTTTTCACGGTCAACGGTCCGCACGCAGGGACGGCGCGAGTCCTCGCCTATCGGCGCGTCTCCACGATGGAGCAAATGCGATCCGGGACGTCGCTCGACGCGCAGGACGAGGAGATCCGGCGTTACTGCCAATATGCCCGCCTCCCCGGTCCGATTGACTTTGAGGAGACGGAATCGGGCGGCGTCGAGTCACAAGAGAAGCGAGAGAAGATCGCCGCCCTGCTAAAGGCAGTCCGCCCGGGGGATCTCGTGATCGTGGCGAAGCTCGATCGGTTCTCCCGTGACATCGTGTTCACGATCTCCGCCGTACGCGACATCATCAAGCGGGGGGCGCGCTTCCTGTCCCTGGCCGAGCGATTCGACGCGTCTACCCCGGAGGGTGAGACGCAAATGGCGCTGTGGGCCTCTATCGCGCAAATGGAGCGGGCCCGCATCCGCGAGCGCACGGAAGGCAACCGGAAGCGGCTGCGCGCCCTGGGGAAGTTCGTAGAGGGCCAGCCCCCCTTCGGCTACGTGCGGGCCAAGGGGGCGGACGTCCACGATAAGCCGCGCCGATTGGAGATCGATCCGATCAAAGCGCCGATCGTGCGTCAGATGTTCGATATGTGCATCGCAGGGCACAGCGCGAACGACATCGCGCGACATTGCCAAACCACCTATCCGGGCCTCTCCGCCTTCCGCTCTCGTTGGATCCTGGCATTGCTTAAAAACCGCATGTACGCCGGACAGATTGCAACGACCCCTGTAAGGCCCGACAAAAACCGCCAGTTGACACAGAAGCCCGCTGAATGGGTCGACGCGCACGAACCGATCGTCACCCTGCAAATGTGGCACACGGCGCAGCATGCACTGTCAGGGCGCCGCAGCTACGGGCGCAAGGCGAGCACGACGACGATCACGGCACAATGGTTGATCCGAGGGCTCGCCCGGTGCTCCCTTTGCGGCTCCATGATCACGTCGCACCCCGCGAGCGAGAAAAACAAGCATGCAGGCTACTACGTGTGCCGCAAGCGATACGCTCCCGAGTTGAAGCACGGGACGCGGGAGCGTTGCCAGGGAGCGCCCTGGAATCGGCAGGATGAGATCGATCCGAAGATCGAAAAACTCGCGGCGCGTCACTTCAAAGCGCTAGAGCGCCGAACGGTTCGATCCTCCCAGGAACTACGCGGCGTTGGCCATGTCGCTGCGACGCTGGATTACCTCGAGGTTCAGCATGGCGGCATGGCGTCTCAGGTCGAAGAGATTGTTGCGTAAG
>NZ_JASBQE010000247.1 GCF_029960785.1 Polyangium sp. 15x6 | reverse complement strand
CTAGCACTACTCTGCCACATCCACCCACACGTTCATATCGGCACGAGCGCCCGCACCGTCGCTCCGCACCGCGCGCATCTTTGGGGCGCAGCGAGCCTTTGAATCAGTCGCCGCCGGATTTCCGGTAGCGACGGTTCAGGCGGCGGTCCGCTGCGCCCGGTCGTTTTTTTCGGTGTTACGCAGGTGCTGAAGGAAGGCGAAGGCCATCATCGTGAGGAGCGCGTGATGGTGCAGCGCGTGCCAGGAGCGGCACTCGACGTGATCGAGTCCGAGCTCCTCTTTCATCTGCTGATGCGCCTGCTCGCAAACCCACCGCGCTTTGACCACCGAGGCGAGCGTTCCGAGGTCGGTGTCGGGAGGGTAGTTCGAGAGGTAATACTTTCGCTCGCCGCTCGCGCGCTTTTCGCAGATGAGCCAGACCTCTTCGCCAGGCCCGTGGTTGTGTCCGATGACCTTCGGTCCGTCAGCCACACGTACGCGGATTGCCGCGAAGGACGCGGTAAGAGGGCCCTTCGTGCCGTCACGCCAGCTCACTTTCTCGAAGCCGCTATTCGCTCGCGTGGAGAACACCTCGTGTGCCTTCTTCGGCGCGGCCGATACCTTCCCGCGCTTCGGCGGACGACCGCTTGGTCGAGTCCTCTCCGGCGCAGACACTCGTACGGACTTCGGATAGACGAGCTGGTTCGAGTTCACGCCGACCGCCCACTTGAGCTTCAATTCTGAAAGCCCACGCCGGAACGCGGCGCACGCGCCGTACCCCGCGTCCGCCAGGACATCACCGAACTCGACGCCGCTCTGCATGATGCGCTCGACCTCGTCGAGCGCGATCTGCCATTTCGGCCGGAACACCACGTCTTCGGGCACCTTCGCGCTGCGCCGTCGCGCAGGATCGTGCGCCCACTCTTTCGGCAGGTAAAGCCGGAGCGCCACGGGAACGGGCACCTCGTCACGCGCGAGCGTGATTGAAACGAGAGCCTGACAATTGGCGTTCTTGCCGAGCTGCCCGCAGTACTGATGCGCGACGCCAACCGAGTGAGTTCCCTTCTTCGGGATCGCCGTGTCGTCGATGACGAGGTGGGCATCCTTGCCGCCAACGAGCGCCCCCGCCTTTTCAAGGAGCACGCGCTCGTGCCCGGCCGTGTCCCAGCGAGAGGTCGAGACAAAGTGGTGAAGCTGCTGCGTCTCGCCCGGGCAAACCCGCGCGGCCATCGGCTCGATGCTCTTGCGGTCGCCAGGCCCGAGGAGCCCACGCATATAGATCGGCGCCCACTTCTGCTGAGACGGGTAGCCGAACTCGTGCAAGAAGGGCGCAAGCCAGCGCTCGAACTCGCGCTCCCAGTGCTCCTCGGCCAGTTCGTCACTTTTGAACGTGGGTTTGACGGCGGTCACGCGGACAAACCAGCGCAAGGCGAACCGCTGGGCCAAATTTTTCGCGATGGCAGACAGCCGATGCCGGCAGATCCAGCTCGTCACGCGTCAGGTGGCGGGTATGAGCGGTCAGGATGGCAGAGTAGTGCTAG
>NZ_JASBQE010000246.1 GCF_029960785.1 Polyangium sp. 15x6 | reverse complement strand
CAGCCCGTGGATCTACGAGCCCCCGATCGCGACCCCAACACCGTGCATTTCATACGGATACATCCCGCGCCACGTGGTCCGGGAAAACCGTGCCAGCCGGCTCGGCATACCCCGTACCAGAGCCACCATGGCTGCCCATATCACCAAAACTGCAAGGGCGGAGCCCTTCCGGGCCGCGGCCAGGGCCCGCGGGGTCCCTGCGCCGAGCATTTGACGTAGCACGAGCCCCAAATTGAGCGCGGCGACATGCGCCAGGTAGCGTTTTCTCACGTTCTCCCGGCCCCTCAATCGCACCCTCCTCATTCCGCCCGTCTCGCATGCGTGGGCGAATGTTCGTTCGATGAGCTCTCCACGTTTGCGTTGAAGAGCGCGCCCCTTCGGACGACGCACGCGGTTCCGGTTCCCGTAAAACGCTTGCTGCATATCCCAGCCCTTGTCCGCCCATTTGCGGACGGGCTGGTCCCTCTCCGGGACGTACGTGCGGTAGCCGGACTCCTTCAACGATAGGATCAGCGCGGCCTTGTGATACCCCTTGTCCGCCACGACCTCGATCACGGCGCGCTCGGTCTGGGCGTCGCTGCTCCCGCCCACCGGAGGCGGATCGTCGTCCGAATCGCGCTCCTCGCTGCTCTTGGCCTGCTCGACATTCGTGCGCGCCTGCTCCAGGCTTTGCGCCATCGTCGCTGGATCGGCCTCGTCCGCGGCATAGACCTCTGCGGCGACCACGACGCCCGTGCTCATGTCGACGACATGTTCGGTCTTGTAGGCCAATCGCGTGCGGCCATCCTTGAGCTTCGCGATGCGGGCATCCTCGTCCGTGGGGCTTTTCCAGTCGGTATTCGACGTCTTCTTTCCCTTACGCTTGCGGTCGAGTCGCCGGGCATCCTCCACGGTCGGATTCTCGATTCCTTCCTCCTTCGCCAGCCGCTTGATGTAGTCCGCGTAAACCTCGCCCGTCTCGCGCCGCACGATCCCCTTCATCGAGGCGTCCGCGCGGAGATACGTCGAGTCCACGCCCATGACTTTGCCCTGGAGGAGCCCGGAGCGATTCACGACCCCGAGCACGAAGGCGAACATCCCCTCGAAGACCTCACTGCCGAGACGCTTGCGCATCTTGGAAAGCGTCGAATGATCGGGCACCGTTTCGCCAGGCAACAGCCCGAGGAACTCCCGGAGGGACAGCGAATCTGAGCACCGCCATTCGAGCCCGCGCTCGGACTCGATCCCTTCGAAGTAACCGACCAGCAGTATCCGGAAGTAGAGCCCCGGCGGGATCGACGGCCTGCCCGCCGTCCCGTCGGCCTGGAAATACTTCGCACACGCCGCCTCCATGGCCCGGTCAAACCCGTTCTCGTGCAGAAGCTCGTTCAGCTTCTCATAGAAACGGTGCCCCGGCGACCGCGGCAGCGAAGGAGCCGCCACCCAGAGCGACGCCTGCTTCTCACGTGTTCGCCCCATCGACATGACGCGGACAAACTACCATCGTCGCCAGTTCTTGTCGATCCTCCTTCGGGATAAGTCCACGGGCTG
>NZ_JASBQE010000245.1 GCF_029960785.1 Polyangium sp. 15x6 | reverse complement strand
TTGCTCTCTTCAGAGGGGCGAAGTCGGAACGTGCGCTGATAGCAACGCCTCGTCAGCATGCACGTCACAAGTGGGCGGATCGATCGAGGGAAAGCCACGCGCATGGTCAGGAGCAGCCACCGTGCCGAGGGTGATGTCGCGAGTTTCAGGTACTTACGCATGCCGCAGAGGTGGCGGAGTCCCGCACGCACCTGGCGGGCGCCACCTTGACCCTCTCCCAGGACTGGTCGGTTCTGGTCAACCTGGTTGCGGTTCTTCTTAGTCGTGTTATCTGAGACGACGACACATGGCAACCCGAAGGATCTGGTCACCGGAGCGATGCTCAAGCTGGCCGAGGAAGCTATCGCTGACGCTGTCGGGATGCGAATCGCGGCAGGCGCCCGTGCCCTCATTGCAGAAAGGAATGGGATACCCGAAGGGAAGATTGCTACCTACTACAACAATGCACTCTCAACCGGATCGAACAAAGGTGGTGGTGGATACGGCTATATTCCCAGGGGGATCGTCCAGTTCCCCACGCTTCCGGGAACGAATAATACTCACATGTTTGCGAGATCTGCACTAACCCCGAGCGCCGGAGCTGCTGTCGATGTCATCATGCCAAAGCTGCGTCGTTTCATTCGCTAGCTTGCTCGGAATAGTATTCTATGGATCCACCCTGGTAGGGTGTGGGCGTCCATCCAATGGGGCAGAGGAATATGCTCTCCCCAGGCAAGGTGACGTAAATATTCCGAAGGCTGTGCCTGATGGTACGGGAAGCGCGCAACGGATCGACCCGGAACAGGATCGGCTCCCAGATGCAGGGCTCTTGTCCTCCTCGGACAAGGACTTGGCTGAAAAAAGAGAATACGTGGCAAAAGTGTTTCACACCACCAAGCTATTGCGCAAGACGATATTGCACGCTGAACGCGCTGGCATCGTCTGTGAGCGCTTGGGTACATGGGTATCCGACCAGCAAATTCTTGATGCTTGGGGGCAGCAAGTGCGCGGTTCTTGTGTACACGGCAAAATGGTCATGGAATCGCAGGGCAGCGACGGCGCATGGGGACCAAGCGTTGGGTCAGGCGATATTGTTGTATCGGAAGACGAGCTAATCATGCATTGACACGGCCGTCTTGGGGTTCCGTTCCGGGCTCGCCGACCCCGCTGATACCCATCCCTCCCTCACCGAACTACCGACCAGGAACCGCAACCAGGTTGACCGCCAACCCCAACCAGGTCGACAAAGCAACCAGGAACCGCAACCAGGTTGACCAGGAACCGCTGACCAGAAACCGCAACCAGGTTGACCGCCAACCCCGATCAGGTTGACTACGCCAGGGGGTTGCACGCCCGCCGCGTGAGTTTGCCCAGGGGCGCATGATGTTCCGACGGATCGCGCCACCACGGCGAAAAGGAAGGGCCTGGAACTACCGTCAGGAACCGCAACCAGGTTGACCGCGCCGGGGAGTTTCACGGTACCACCTCGCCCACCCCCGTCCTGACACCGACGGCTCGCTCCTCCGACGCTGGTGCCCCGAAGGGAGCACCCGATGCGGAACCATCAGCGAGCGGCGGCGATTCGTGCAGAGATCGAGCAGGACG
>NZ_JASBQE010000244.1 GCF_029960785.1 Polyangium sp. 15x6 | reverse complement strand
CGGCCGGGCACTCTAACGAGACTGCCGATATTCAAATCGGAGGAAGGTGGGGATGACGTCAAGTCATCATGGCCCTTATGTCCAGGGCTACACACGTGCTACAATGGTCGGTACAAACGGTCGCGAACCCGCGAGGGGGTGCTAATCCGAAAAAACCGGCCTCAGTACGGATAAGAGTCTGCAACTCGACTCTTTGAAGTTGGAATCGCTAGTAATCCCTGATCAGCAGGCAGGGGTGAATACGTTCCCGGGCCTTGTACACACCGCCCGTCACACCATGGGAGTCGGTTGCTCCAGAAGTGGCTGAGCCAACCCGCAAGGGAGGCAGGCCCCCAAGGAGTGGCTGGTAACTGGGGTGAAGTCGTAACAAGGTAGCCGTAGGGGAACCTGCGGCTGGATCACCTCCTTTCTAAGGAAGCGCTTCGGCGCATACCTAGAGGTCAAACCCGTCCCGCACGGTGAAGCGTACAATCCAGTTTCCAGGGACCGAGCTGCAGCCCGCGCGAGCGTAGGCTGCAGTTTGGGCCAGTAGCTCAGGTGGTTAGAGCGCACGCCTGATAAGCGTGAGGTCGGCAGTTCAACTCTGCCCTGGCCCACCTGAGCGTTCTGGAGTGCTCTTGGGGCTGTAGCTCAGCTGGGAGAGCGCGGGCTTTGCAAGCCTGAGGTCGACGGTTCGAGCCCGTTCAGCTCCACCGTCTGGACCCGCCAGACACGAAAAGACTGCGACGTTTCGGCGTCCCGGATCTCTGACAATTGAATAGTAGATAGCGTCCTAAAGCTAGCGAAGAAGCTGGCGCGCGGAAGTTCGGCAATCGAACTCCGGGCGCGAGTTCGATGCGTGCCTTAGGGGTACGGTCAAGCTACGAAGGGCGCACGGTGGATGCCTAGGCGATCAGAGGCGAAGAAGGACGTGGACAGCTGCGAAAAGCTCCGGGGAACCGCTAACAGGTTGTGATCCGGAGGTCTCCGAATGGGGAAACCCGAGCAGGGATTACCTGCCAGCCCGTGGTGAATACATAGCCACGAGGCAGCCAAGCCAGGGAACTGAAACATCTAAGTACCTGGACGAAAGGAAAGCAAAAGCGACTCCCCTAGTAGTGGCGAGCGAACGGGGAAGAGCCTAAACCCAAGCAGTGCAAGCATGCTGGCGTTGCTGTTTGGGGGTCGTGGGATTCTGCAGGAGGGACGGCATTCCCTCCGGCGAGTGACAAAGGACGAGTCTAATCGAACGGCAATGAAAGGCCGGCCATAGAGGGTGACAGCCCCGTAGGTGAAAGACGAGTCTCTCGCGCAGAACACCCGAGTACCGCAGGACACGTGCAATCCGGCGGGAATCTGGGAGGACCATCTTCCAAGGCTAAGTACTCCTGATCGACCGATAGTGAACTAGTACCGCGAGGGAAAGGTGAAAAGAACCCCGGTTAGGGGAGTGAAATAGTACCTGAAACCGTGTGCCTACAAGCAGTGGGAGCACTATGGCCGCAAGGCAATGTGTGACCACGTACCTTTTGCATAATGGGCCTGCGAGTTACGCTACGTGGCGAGGTTAAGCCGAGAGGTGGAGCCGAAGCGAAAGCGAGTCCTAACAGGGCGAGGAGTCGCGTGGCGTAGACCCGAAACCTTAGC
>NZ_JASBQE010000243.1 GCF_029960785.1 Polyangium sp. 15x6 | reverse complement strand
AGATCGCCTTCTTGGACGGCCTGGTGCCGATGTACGGCTTGCCGTTCCGCCCATAGAAACGCCCCAGGGTGTACCCGAGGAAGTCGAACGCCCCCTCGGGCACCCTCACGAGCCGCGTTTTCTCCTCGTTCACCATCAGCCCCAGCCGCCCCATCAACTCACGCATCTTCGCCATGACCGCCACCCCGTGGCCGGGGCGGCAGCAGAGGACCAGATCGTCCGCGTAGTTGACCAGGCGAGCATCCGCTTCGTGCGCCACGCGGCTATTCCGAAATGCCAGGGCAAAACGACGGAAATAGAGGTTCGCCAGCAGGGGCGAAATCACCCCGCCCTGCGGCGTCCCCCGATGTACGTCGCGTGCTGCTGTCGTCCGGATGTCACCATGGGACGAACGTTCGACGACCGGCGCGTTCAGCCACGCCTTGATCACCGACAGCACTTGGCCATCGGCGACTCTGCGGGCCACGCTTTTCATGAGGGGGCCGTGTGGGATCGTGCCGAAATAATCGCGCAGATCGCCGTCAACAACCTCACGTCGACCGTCGACGAGGTGAAAGTGGACGCGGCGGACCGCAAGCTTCGCGTCGAGCCCCTTCCTGAAGCCGTACTGCTCGTCGAGCAGGTCGGCCTCGAAGATCGGATTCAACACGAGGAGAAACGCCATCTGGACCACACGGTCCCGAATGGTCGGTATCCCCAGCGGCCGCCTACCACCATTGCTCTTCGGGATCCACTCTCGCCGCAGGGGTGCAGGCGTATACCGCTTCGCCCGCAGCTCCCGCTGGAGGTTTCCGAGCCAGACAGCTCGCCCATGGGCCTCAATGTCGTCGAACGTCTCTCGATCGACGCCTGCAGCTCCGCCATTGCGACGGCAGCGTTCGTACGCGACTTCGAGGACGTCCTGGCGATATACCTTGTCCCATAGGCTATAGAAGCGGTAGCTCGGTTCGGACTTCGCTTTCGCGTGCAAGGACGTCTGCAGCTTCCCAACCGTATCTATCGGAGTTCGTAGACTCATCGTCAATCCCCGAGGTTGTTGCTCCTTCGATCCTTTCGTTCCGGAGCAGGGCCCCTTCCCTCCGCCCGCGTTACTGGGCTTCGTCGGTACTACGGACCCATCCGTCATCTGCCCGGACCGACCCTTACCCTCACGGGGCGGTCGTTGGGCTGGCCATGCCACGGCGCACCCATCCAGGCAGACTTCCCTTGTTGCGCACATCGCCTCTCCCGCGCGTGCCGCCACCACTACCCCGGTGGGCTCCCCGGCTGCTCGTGTCGCTCGCTTCACCTGGGACCGCGGCCTTCCCCGTTATTATGGCGGGTCGGCGCCCACGTTGGAGGTTTCGGGGCCTGCTCGGTGTTCACTGCTCGTTGCGGCCCGCGCGGATCGCTGGCCCCCAGAAGGGGCCTTTTCTCGGAGTGCTTCAGCTCATGTCGTTACCTCGTGAACCGCTCCGAGTGCTTCCGGCTGGAGCGACAGTTTGCCGGCCGGGTTTCGCACCCGGAGGAGATGTGCGCCTTGGCAAGGCGCACACAACAACGGGTCGGAGCTCGAGCTTCGCCGGGAGGCCGTCGGCCGAAAGAACTGGCTTTTCGTCGGCAGCGACGAGGGCGCCGAGTGGAACACCATTGCCGTC
>NZ_JASBQE010000242.1 GCF_029960785.1 Polyangium sp. 15x6 | reverse complement strand
GCGGCGGCGCCATCGTCGGCCCCTACGGCGGCGGCGCCTTCGTCGGCCCGCGCGGTGGGGCCGCCATCGTCGGCCCGGGCGGCGGCGGCGCCTTCGTCGGCCCGGGCGGCGGCGCCATCGTCGGCGGATTCGGCGGCGGCTGCGGCTACGGACGCGGATTCGACTGCCAGATCGGCGGCCGCCACTTCGTCCGCGGCCCGTACTACGGTGCTTGCGGCGGCTACGGGCGCGGCTACTGCGGCTACGGGAGCGCCGGCTGGGCGTACGGCCAAGGCCGGTTCTAGGGATGCACGACCGCGGCCGCTCGAATCGAAGCGAAACGTGAACGTGAGCCCGATCGGCACCCGGGAGCCGGTCGGGTTCGCGTTTTTGTACGAGCGAAGAAAAAAACCGTTATCGCCAGCCGTCGATGGACACCACGCGACCGAGCGCGAGGACGCGCAGCGCGTTCGGGTGGGATTCGTATTGATCCTGCTGGGCGTGGGCCTCGGCGAGCAGGCGCGCCTTCATCCTGAGCATGAGCGGCAGCTTCATCGAAAGGGTCTGCGGCAGGTACACGGGGACGGCCGTATTTTCACCTGCGGGCACGCAGAGGGCGCGGATCTGCTCGTCGCCGAAGACGGTGCGCTTCTGGTATTTGCGTTGATCGAGGAGCACGCGCTCGATGTGGGCGTCGAGCTGGCTCACCGTGACGCTGCGCTTCGATTGGCGGAGCGCGTCGCGGAGCTCGCTCGTGACGACCTCGACATTGGAAGGCGCCTGGAGCAGGGGCGTCTTGAGCACCTCGTTCGCCGCTTCGAGCGCGTCCTTGAGTTTCTTGTTGTCCTCGGTCACGAGCGGCGTGACCGCGGCGACCGCGGCCTTCAGGTGCTCGACCTCGTCGAACGGAAAGCGGAGCTCGCCCGTGAGCATGACGACGGGCGGCGTGAAGCGGCCCGTCTCGCTGATCGATTCGAGCATCGCCCGCTGAATGCCCCGTCCGTCCGTGGGCACGGCGCGCGTGAGGACGCCGAAGGTGTCGTGGCGATCCCGCGAGGCATTCGGATCGTCGGTCGGCAGATCATGCTTGGGATCGAGCGGCTCGAATTCGAGCTCGTCCACGATGGACGGGAACGCGGCGCGAATGCGGGCGACGCCCTGCGGATCGAACCAGAGGAGATCCACGATCTCGGGGCCGAGCCGGCGCGAGGGGCGCGCCGGCGGGACGCGGGGGCGCGAATCGTCCTGGGCGGCGGGCGTATTCGTGACGGGCGCCGCGACGGGCGTATGCGTGGGCGCGCCCAGGACGTTCGCCGAAGCGCCGGCCGCCCAGGGGCTGGTTTCGCGCGGCGGCGACGCGGGAGACGTCGCCCCGTCGATGGGTTCGCGGCGAGGAACCTCGGCCGGAGGCACGGGCGTCGCCTGCGGGGCCGTAAAGGCCTGCGCGGCGGCCACGGCCGCGACCGGCGGGCCCATCGGCGGCGCGACCGGCGGCGCGAGGGGCATCGCAGGGGCGGCAGGAGCCGCGGACGCGGGAGGGACCGGGGGCGCGGCGGGGATCGCCGGCACGGGCGGCATCGCGGGGACGACCGGCGCGGCCGCGGACGGCTGCGAGCCCGGGAAAGGCAGCGGCGCGCGAGGAGGTTGTGTCGGGACGCGCGGCGTCGTGGAAACGGGAGGGGGGACGGGCACGGAGGCGGCCGCGGGAGCCGACGCAGGCGCGGCGGCGGGCGCCGGGGGCGGCGCGGACGCGCT
>NZ_JASBQE010000241.1 GCF_029960785.1 Polyangium sp. 15x6 | reverse complement strand
CTGCCCTCGCCCGAGGCCACGCGCGGCGCCGAGACATCGTACGTGGCGCCCCGGACCGATACCGAGCGCGCGCTCGTGGCCATCTGGGAAGAGTTGCTCCAGGTGCGGCCGATTGGAATCAGAGACCATTTCTTCCACCTCGGCGGCCATTCGCTTTTGGCGGTGCGCCTCGTGTCCGCGGTAAGTGCGCGGCTCGGGTTCGGGCTGAGCGTGGCCACGCTGTTTCAGCAATCGACGGTGGCCGCCCTGGCGGCGTCGCTGGACGGGATGGAGAAGCGACCGGCGCCCGTGGCCGCCCTCTCTCCCGCCCCGCGCGGCGCGGCCGATCCCGCGTATGCCGACCTCTCGGGGGCCGAGCGGCGGCTCTGGTTGGTCGACAAGCTCTCACCCGAGGCGCGGTCGTACCAGGTCCCGCAGACGTTCGTCATTCGAGGCGCGCTCTCGGAGCCGGCGCTGCGCCAGAGCGTGACGTTGCTCGCGAAGCGCCACGAGATCCTGCGCACGGCCTATCCCGAGGTCGATGGCGTGCCGAGGCGCGTCGTGGCGCAAAGCGTATTGATTCCGCTGCGCGTGGAGGACGTCTCGGCGCTGCCCCAAGCGGCGCGGGAAGCCGCCTTGCGCGCGCTCCTGGAGGCCGAGATCGGCGTTCGTTTCGACCTCGGTGCCGGACCGCTGACACGCGTGCTCGTCGTGACCATGGCCACCGAGCACCATTTCGTGCTCATCCTCCAGCACCACATCATCACCGACGAATGGTCCAGCGGCGTGCTGCTCTCCGAGCTCTCGCGCCTGTACGAGGCGTGCTGCCGCGGCGAGCCTGCAAATCTGCCGGCGCTTTCGTACCAGTTCGCCGACTATGCACGGGCCGAGCAGGATGCGCTCACGGGAGGCGGTTTCGAGACCTCACGAGCGTACTGGAAGGACAAGCTTGCCGGTGTGCCGCGGCTCCAGCTGCCCATTCTCCGCCCCGCCTCGGAGGGCGGCCCTGGCCCTGAAGCGAGCGTGAGCCTCCGCATTCCTCAGCATGCGAGCAGCGCGCTCTCGGCGCTCGCGCGGGACCACGGCTGCACGCCGTTCATGGCGTGGTATGCCGTCCTCACGGCGGTCCTTTCGCGCTACAGCGGCCAGAAGGATTTCGGGCTCGGCGCGGTGATCGCAAACCGCGAGGTGCCGGGCACGGCCAACCTCCTCGGCTTCTTCACGAACACGGTCGTGCTGCGGACCGACCTTTCGGGGAACCCGACGTTTGGCGAGCTGCTCTCTCGCGCGCGACGGACGTCGCTGGGCGCGTACGAGCATCAGGCGCTGACGTTCGACATCGTAATGCAAGATCAGGGGCTTTCGCGGCAGGCCGGAGAGAACCCGCTGTATGACGTGGCCTTCTTCGAGGTGACGCCTCCGGTCACCGGAGCTGCGGCCGGCTGGTCACCCGTCCTTGATGCGGCGTACGAGGGCGCGACGACGGCGAAGGACGCGCTCGCCGTGTCCATGCAACACGCAGCCGACGGGACCGTCGTGGAGGTCCTGTACGACACGAAGCGTGTCTCGCGCACGGCAGCAGAGCGCTTGTGCGGCCATTTGAGGACGCTGGTGACGGATGCCGCGACGCACCCGGACAAACGTTTGTCGGATCTGGACCTCCTGACCGAAGAGGAGACGGAGAAGCTCGCCGCCTGGAACGACACGCCAATGGCGGACCCCACTCCGTGCATTCACGAGCTCATTGCGGAGCAGGCGGCGAAGGCCCCGGGGGCCGTCGCCCTCGAGCAGGACGGACGACAGCTCAGTTATGGCGAACTCGAGGCGCAGGCAAACCGCCTGGCCCACCACCTTCGCTCCCTCGGCGT
>NZ_JASBQE010000240.1 GCF_029960785.1 Polyangium sp. 15x6 | reverse complement strand
CAGGGCGGCGAGGGCGGCGCGGGCGGCGGCTCCGGCGGGATGGGCGGCGAGGGCGGCGCGGGCGGCATGGGCGGCGCCGGAGGCATGGGCGGCGCGGGCGGCGGCGGGATGAACGGTTTTGCCGCGGTGGTGATGCCGTCGAGCCGCGCCGTGCTCGAGGCCGACAATGGCGGCTCGTTTTCGGCCAACTGCGGCGTGCAAAAAGACGGAATCGCGTATGGCGGGCCGTTCACCTCGAAGGTCACCATCTCCCCGCAGGCGGGCGTCGTCGAGAACGGCGGCAAGTACACGTTCGCCGAGGCGGGCATCTTCACGGTGGGCTGCGAGGTCGTGGTCGAAGGACAAACCGTCACGGCCGAGACGCGTGTCTCCGTGCTGAACGAGGCCATCGCGCCGCTGCTCGCGAAGGCGGGCGCGGGGCTTTCGGGCGTCCAGAATGGCGTGCACGCGGTCATCGCGGCGAACGGCGGCTCCGATCAAGCGCTGAAGGACGCGGTCCTCGCGCTCGACGCGAGCCTCGTGGACCTCGACCCGCTCCATTACGCCGAGCTCACCGACGTCCTGCGCAAGATCCCCGGCGATTATCCCACGACCGCCGAGCTCACGGCGGCGGGCGTCGCGAAGAGCCCGGACGACGATTCCCTCGCCGCCGAGTTGGATGCCCTCGGGGCCGCGCTCGCCGATCTCCGGACCACGATCGCCACGATCGACGCGAATGCGCCGAAGGCCGGGGACGAGGCCGCCCTCGCGGCGAAGAGCGCCGCCGTCGAGTCCGCCGTGCAAAAGCTCGTCGTGCTCGAACCCACTGCGCACGGCGTGATCGCCCATCGAACGAAGTTCGCCGCGCTCCTCCGCGATCAGATCGCGCCCGCCGGCCGGTCCGTGGGGCAGCTCGTCAGCGCCATTGCGAAGGCCGAGGCCGCGCCCGTCTTCATGGCCAAGGCCCCGGGCAGCGACGAGAAGAGCGGCGGCGGCAAGAGCAACTTCGGCTTCTTGAGCCTCACGCTCGGCATGTTCAACCAGAACATGATCCACATGCAGATGATCGACAAGATGTATGGGAAATGGATCGAGGCCATCGACAAGAGCCTCAACAACCTGATCCTCATCCAGGCGATCGATTACCTCCTCCCGCCGAACCCGGAGGGGCCCGTCATCGAGATGATGTACGCGAGCTCGAGCATGGGCTTCTCCAAGGTCGGATACGATACCTGGGTCCACGGCCACGGCTTCAACTCGGACCCGAACTTCAACATTTTCATCATCATCGGCGAGGGATGGCAGACCATCGTCGAGAGCGTCTTCACCGCCTGCGGGGTCGGCGAGGCGAACACGCTCCCCGAGATGGTGGACACGGTCGAGCAATGCATCAAGGATGTCAAAGAGGCCGCGCAGAACAGCCTGCCGACGAACTCCATGGAGGTCGTCGAGCCGGGCTTGCTCGCCGATCAGGACATCCACATGGGCCCGTTCCCGGAGGCCTGCTCGAGCGCGATTCCCCTGGCGATCGGCATCGTCCCGGTGAACCTCGCCACGGGCCGCGGCCCGGTTTTCAAGTCGAACTGCATCAAGTGACGTGAATGCCTCGCCGAGCGCATGCGCCTCCTCGGCGCCGCGGCGCTCGGGCCTCCGCCCCGCATTGCATCAACCAGCCTCGATTTTTGCGCCGTGATGGGAACGCTCCAACCTTCCAGTTCGCCCACTTCTATGTGCCGTTGCCCCGTGGTAAGAGCAGAGATCATGCGACGCTCCACTCTCGTCCTCGTCGGCGTGTTTTTCCTTCCCGTCCTCGGCTGTTCACTCGATACGAATGGCGCGAATCCCGTTCCCGGGGGCGGCGGACAAGCGGGCAGCGGCGCGAGCGGGGGCGCGGGAGGCGCGAGCTCGAGCAGCGGGAGCACGGGCACGGGCGGCGTCGGCGGAGCGGGCGGCGCGGGCGCTGGCGGAATCGGAGGCGCGGGCGGGACGGGCGCCGCGGGCGGCGCCGGTGGAATGGGCGGCGCGGGCGG
>NZ_JASBQE010000023.1 GCF_029960785.1 Polyangium sp. 15x6 | reverse complement strand
TAGGTGTCCCGAGCCGCAAGGCTCCTAAAGACCCCTCGTAGACTACGAGGTTGATAGGCCGGGTGTGGAAGCGGAGCAATCCGCGGAGCTAACCGGTACTAATCGGTCGTGCGGCTTGACCATACCTCTAAGGCAACATTGAAGCTCGCGCGCGGAGTTCGGGTGACGAATCCGCGCAGCTCGGAGCTGCGATAGGACGCGACCATGAAGACAACCCCACCGCCACGGGGCCTTCGTGGACACCCAAATTTTCCGGTGGTGATATCGAGGAGGCCACACCCGATCCCATCCCGAACTCGGAAGTTAAGCTCCTTGGAGCCGATGGTACTGCTGGGGCGACTCAGTGGGAGAGTAGGACGCCGCCGGGTCTTTTTCTAAAGCCTGCAAGCCAAAAGCTTGCAGGCTTTTCTTTTTCTACCATCCTATAACCGCACCGGGCTCTGCCCCGTGCATTATAGTTGAAGGGTGACGAATCCGAGCAGCTTGGAGCTGCAGTAGGATGCGACCATGAAGACAACCCCACCATCACGGGGCCTTCGTGGACACCCAAATTTTCCGGTGGCGATGTCGAGGAGGCCACACCCGATCCCATCCCGAACTCGGAAGTTAAGCTCCTTGGAGCCGATGGTACTGCTGGGGCGACTCAGTGGGAGAGTAGGACGCCGCCGGGTCTTTTCTAAAGCCTGCAAGCGAAAGCTTGCAGGCTTTTCTTTTTCCATCGTCCCGCATCCGCCGTCGGGCCTCGTCCGCGCGGCCGATGGCCGGCCGCTGCCGGAGCCTCGGGCCAGCCAGCCCATCCGTCCGTCCTCACGCCGCCCGGCGCGGCTCGGATCGCGTCGTCAGTCTGCAGCTCGGATCGCTGATTTATTTTCCTGCGGACAGGCGTTGCTACCCTAGGCAAGGGTTTCGTGGCTTCACGGCGCGTCAAGCTGGCACTTGCAGGAGGCGCGGTCGCAACACTGGCGGCCGTGGTTTCCTTCGGTCCGATCGTGCGCCACGAGGCTGCGCGAGCCGCAGAGCGGTACGGAGCCGTCGTCGCCATCGACGAGGTTCGTCCCTCGCTGCACGGCGTGAAACTGCGCGGCGTGGAGGTCTCGCTGCCCGAGGTCCCCAGCGCGCACGTGCGGTTCGAGACCATCGACGTCGCGCTCGGCTGGAGCGGCAAGAAGATCGCCCTGCAAGGAGGCGATGTGTCCGCCGTGGGGCCGCGTGAGGTCGTGCTCCGCGAGGCCGAGCAGTGGCAGAAGCGGTACCTCGCGAGATCCTCCACGGGCGGCGGGGAGAGCTCGAGCTCGGGCAGGACGGACGCCGAGTTCGAAGGGCTGCGGATCGCCTGGCAGGACCGCAGGGACGTACCCACGGAGTCGGTCCGCGCCAGTGATGTGAATTTCGCCCGCCAGGAGGGCAAGGTCGGCCTATCGGCGGCCGAGGCGACGATCACCGTGGGTCCGGTATCCGTGGCCGTGCAGGGCGGGCATCTCACGCTGATCAAGCAGCCGGAAGGCGGGTACCGCGTGGCCGCCCTCTCGGCGCGTTCGCTCGATGCGACCCTGACCCTGCCCGCTCCGCTCGAAGAAGCGAAGCCCGTCGAAGGTGCATCCGCGACGCCGAAGGAGCCCCCGCCCCGCGAGCCGCGCGAGCCTGCTCCCAAGCACGCGAAGGCCTCGCCGCGAGGCGCCGCCGTGCGTGCACAGCTCGTCCGAGGCGCGACCTTGCTCGACACCGTCCTCGAGCAGGGGGCGAAGGTCGAGCTCGACAGCCTTCACGCGCAGGTCCGTCGTGGGCGTGACACGCTGAACCTCGGCCCGGGCTCCCTCGTGGTGCGCCGAGACGCGGGCCGCATGCTCGTCGAGCTCTCGCCGCGCGCGCGTGCTGAAAAGGAAGAACAAGCGCTCACGTTTTCGCTGAGCGTGCCGTTCGGTGAGGCCGGCGGCGAGATCGTCGCCGATGTGAAGGGCGGGCCCTTGTACCTGTCCACGCTGGGCATCCGCGACGGGGATTTCGGCCTCTTCGACGTGGCCAAGACGTCGCTGACGACACGCTCGCACCTCGTCCTCTCCGCGGACGGCAAGCAGCTCCGCGTGGACGGGGACGGGCGCGTGCAGAACCTCTCGCTTCGCAGCGATGCGCTCTCCGACGAGCCGATCGCGGGCCTCGAGCTCGCCTTCCGGCTCCGCGGCGAGACCGCGCTCGACGGCTCGACCCTCCGCGTCGACGAGGGCGAGGTCGATCTCGGCGCCGTCCGCCTGCTCGCGCACGGGCGCTACGATCGCGTGGGCGAGGGCCATCGCGTACGTGCCGAGTTCGACGTGCCGCTCACGGCTTGCCAGTCGATCCTCGACGCCGCGCCGCGCGGGCTCGTGCCGCGGATCGCGGGCATGCGCATGGCCGGTTCGTTGGCGGTCAAAGGGCATGCGCGCATCGACACGGCGCGGCTCGATCGTGACTTCGACGTCGCGTGGGATCTCTCGAACACGTGCCGCATCACCGAGGTCCCGCCCGAGATCGACGCGGCGCGGTGGCGCAAGCCGTTCCGCCGCTCGGTGCTCGGGCCGGCCGGCGAGCGTGTGGAGATCGAGAGCGGCCCCGGCACGCCCGGCTGGGTGCCGTACAGCGTGATCTCGCGGTTCATGGAGACGGCCGTGCTGACCACCGAGGACAGCGGCTTCCGGCGGCACGGCGGCTTCGACAACGAGGCCATCAGGAACTCCATCCGGGAGAACCTGCGCAAGGGCCGGTTCGTGCGCGGCGCGAGCACGCTCAGCATGCAGCTCGCGAAGAACCTCTACCTCGACCGCGTGAAGAGCCTCTCGCGCAAGCTCCAGGAGGCCGTGCTCACGACCTACCTCGAGCAGGAGCTCACGAAGGAGCAGATCCTCGAGCTCTACCTGAACGTCGTCGAGTTCGGCCCGATGATCTACGGGATCGGCCCGGCCGCGCGGTACTACTTCAACACGTCGGCGGGAGATCTCTCGCTCGGGCAAGCGCTCTACATCTCGTCGATCCTGCCGAACCCGAAGCAGCAGCACTTCGCGATCGGCGGCGCCGTGAGCCCGGGCTGGATGAACTACCTGCGCAAGCTCATGGACGTCGCGCATCGCCGGAAGTGGATCAGCGACGAGGAGCTCGAAGAGGGGCTGCGCGAGACCGTGGTCCGCGGGCAGCCCGCGCCGGAGCGCTCCGCGCGTTCGCAAGAGCCCTCGGGGCGCGAAGGGGAGCCGTCGGGCGAGGGCAGCGGCGAGCCGCCGGAGCCGCCGACGCCGCCCGAGGACTAGAGCATCGACCGGTTCGATGCTTGGAAGATCGCAAAGCGATCTTCCCTCGGGGGGTGAATCGTCCGGGCTTTGCCCGGACGAGGTTGCACACCGATCGAGGTTCTAGCGGCCGGGATCGACCTTTTCTTTGCGGCGGGGCGCGAAGAAGGCGCGCAGGAGCCCGGCGCATTCGTCCGCGAGGACGCCGCCCGCGACCTCGTAGCGGTGGTTCAGGCGCAGGTCGCGTCCGATCGTGAAGAGCGTGTCGACGGCGCCGGCCTTGGGGTCGGTGCAGCCGTAGACGAGGCGCGAGACGCGGGCGTTGACGAGGGCGCCGGCGCACATGGGGCAGGGCTCGAGCGTCACGTAGACCGTGAGCCCGGCGAGCCGCCATGCGCCGCGTTGCCTGGCCGCGTCGCGCAGCGCCTCGACCTCTGCGTGCGCGGTCGGGTCCTGGAGCAGCTCGCGCCGGTTGCGCCCGCGGCCCACGATCGTGCCCGCCGCGTCCACCAGCACCGCGCCCACGGGGACGTCACCAGAGTTGGCAGCCGCCGCGGCCTCCTCGATCGCCGCGCGCATGAACGCCGCGTCGCGCGCGAGGACCTGCTCGTCGGCGGTCGCGGGGACCACGAGCGTTGTGGAATTCTCGGAGCTCGTCATCGAACGACCCATCCGTCAGGCGAGCCGCTCGAAAGCGACGCGAAAGGATGGGGAGTGGAGGGGTTTGGCGCGCCCAGGAAGATTCGAACTTCCGACCCCCGGCTTCGTAGGCCGATGCTCTATCCAGCTGAGCTATGGGCGCAATCGTTGAGCTGTACCGCGGGATACACGAGTTCCCCCGCGGGTGCGTCGCGTAGTGCTGCGCGACAACGAGGTGGGGCGTTTAAGCGGCCCTGGCGGTTCTGTCAAGAAGAAATCGTCCGGCCTGTCGACGATCCCTGTTTTTCGGGGCGTTTCGCGTGAAGAATTTTTGGCCGTCGCCCGGACGTGGGAGCACAAAAAGCAACGCGCGGCGGTCCAGGGGAGCCGCCGCGCGCTTTGTACGCTCGTTCAAGGCCGTTCAAGCGATGTCGAGAGAGAGGCGAAGCAAAGAAGTCAGACGATCAAGCCAAGCGTCAGCAAGCCAAGTTTCGTAAGCCAAGCGATCCGCCGGGCGTAGCCCAACACCCGGGGGATAAGCGAAAGCAGCGGCCGAAGCCGGGGCTCTCGAGGACAAGCCGTCGTACGGAGGAAGGTAAGCGGTCATCGCCGGAGCCCGACGATGCAGCGACCTCGACTAGAGCAGCAGCCGTGCCATCGGATCCGGTTTCCCCCGTCCCGCACGCGCTCTCCAAGGAATGCGGGCGTTTCTTCGCGGGTTTCGTGCTGGAACGGGTGACGACGTTCCCGCCGGTCCGGGCATCCGTGTCCTGGTCCCTCGTCAGGGCCGCAAAGTTTGCGTACCCGGGTCTCAGCGCGCCCGACCGAAGACGTGGTCCTCGGGCGCCTCGGCGTGGCAGCGCTCACACAAGGCGAGCCGTCCGCGTTGCTCGACCTGGCCGTCGGCACGTACGACGAGGTACTCCCATTCCCCACCCTGGGCCGGGGTCTGCTTGGCCATGGCGAAGTAGAGGGCGACGTCCGAGCTGCCCGCCGTGTAGAGCGCCTCGACGAGGACGGCTCCGGCGCCGAGCGGGCGCTGCGGGCCAAGCGCCGGGTAGGCGGCGGCCGCGTCGTTGGCGAGGACCTCGGCGTCGTGTTCGCCCGAAAGGTGCTGCGAGCGCGCGCGCGGCGTGGCCTTGCGGAGCGAGCTCAGCCGGTCGGCGAGCTCCCAGCGGTGCGGCGCCGTGGGGACGGTCGGGGCGGACGAGGCCGGGCGCGGAGCGGGGCCTTCGGTCGACCAGGCGGACGGGTCGGCGGCGGACGAGCTGCTCGTGTCGGCGGAAGGCGTGCAAGCGGCCGTGAGCGTGGCGAAGAGGGCGAGCGCTCGGCAGGAGCAGCGCATGGCCGCATGCTACACTCGAACGATGCAAAGCGCTGATTCCTGGGCGAAATCCCGCGCTGGACGGTCTCGGGCGAAGGCAGCCGTGCTCCGCGGGGTCCTCGGGATCGGGGTCGTCCTGGGGATGACGGTGGCCCCGGCGCAGCAGGCTTCGGCGGAGCATCGAGCCGCGCGGCGCGCCTGGATCGGGATCGAGCTCGCGCCGGGGCCGGCGGGCAAAGGGGTGCTCGCGAAGCACGTGGTGACGAGCTCGCCCGCGCGCTCGGGCGGGCTCGTCGATGGAGACGTGATCCTCGCGGCGGACGGGGTCGCGCTCGAAAAACCCGAGCAGTTCATCGCGCGCGTGGCCATCGCGGGGCCCGGCGCGACGCTGAAGTTGCAGATCCGACGGGGGACGGCCGAGCGCGAGCACGTGGTGGTGCCGATCGAGCATCCCGGCACGGAGGAGGTGCTGCGGCTCGACAAGGTCGGGACGTTCGCCCCGACGTGGAAGGCGCTCGATCGGGTCACGGGCAGCGTGCCGGACAACATCGGCAAGCTGCGCGGCCGCGTGGTCGTGCTCGACTTCTGGGCCTCGTGGTGCAAGCCCTGTCGCGCGATTTCCAAGGATCTGTCGCGGCTCCACGCGGCGTACGGGGACAAGGGGCTCTCCATCGTGGGGCTCACGGGCGAGTCGAAGTCGATCGCGGAGAAGGCGGCGACGGAGCTCGGGATGAGTTACTCCGTGGCCTCGGATCCCGGCGATGGGACGGCCGTTCTGTACGGGATCCGCTCGCTGCCCACGATGTTCGTGGTCGACAAGAAGGGGATCATCCGCGAGGTCTTCGTGGGATACGGGCCCGGCCAGGGCGCGACGCTGGAGAAGGTCGTCGCGAGCCTGCTCGCCGAGCCCTCGCCATCGGGCTAAGCGAACGAGTGTTACGCGTCCTCGACGAGCTTCTGTGGGTGCTGCGCCGCGAGGGGCTGCCGGTCTCGACGGCGCAGGCCATCGACGCGGCGCGCGTGGCCGCGCTCGTGGGGTTTTCCGATCGGCAGACGCTGCGCGACGGGCTCGCCTCGGTGCTGGCGACGAAGAAGGACGAGCTCACGCTGTTCCGGTCGTGCTTCGACAGATTCTTCGCGGAGGAACGCGCGCACCTCGGGGATCTCTGGAGCCGGCTCCGGGTGCGAGGGTTTTCCGAGGCCGAGCTCGCCGCGCTGCGTGAGCTCCTTTCCGCCGCGGCGCAGCGTTCGTCGGGCGACGCGGCGGGGATGCTGGCGTTCACCGGGGAGGCGCTGGAGCTCGATCAGCTGCTTGCATCGGCGGGGATCGCGCGCGCGCTCGCGCCGATGACGAGCGCGCTGCAGACCGGGTTTTTCACGCAGGAAGTGAACAAAAGGCTCGGGATCCCGGCGCTCGGCAGCGCGCTCGCGCGGATGCGGGACGCGCTGCGCGAGGCGCTCGGGGAAGAGCGGGGCGCGGCGCTCGCGGCGGCGCTGCGCGAGGAGCTCGACGCGATGAAGCGGCGCGTGCGGACGCACGTGGAAGCGTCGCTCGCGCGCAAGCTCGGCGAGGCGGACGAGCAAGCGGCGCGGGCCGTGGATCGGCCGTTTTCGTCGCTGTCGCCGGAGGAGATGGCGGAGGTGCGGCGCGCGCTCAGGAGGCTCGCCGAGCGTCTGCGAGGCGCCGAGCGGGTGCGGATGAAGCGCAGCCGGCGAGGTCGGATCGATCCGCATCGCACGCTCCGCCGCAGCCTGCGCACGGGCGGGATCCCGTTCCGACCGGCGCGGCGCGTGCGTCGTCGAGACAAGCCGCGGCTCGTGTTGCTCTGCGACGTGTCGGACTCGGTGCGGCTCGCGTCGCGTTTCATGCTGGAGCTCGTCGCGGCGTCGCAGGAGCTCTTCGCGGAGACGCGGTCGTTCGTGTTCGTGAGCGACGTCGGCGAGACGACGGACCTCTTCCGCCGCAAATCACCCGAAGCGGCGCTTTCGGTGATCGAGAGCGGGCGCGTGGTCGATCGGACGCGCAACTCCAACTACGGCCGGGCGCTCGTCTCCTTCGAGGAGCAGCTCGGGCGCAGCGTGGACCGGCGCACGACCATCGTGATCCTGGGGGACGGGCGTACGAATTTCCTGCCGGAGGAGGTTTCCGTCGTGGAGCGGCTCGTCCGGTGTGCGGGCTCGGTGATCTGGATCTGCCCCGAGCCGCCTGCGACCTGGGGCACCGGGGACAGCGCGATGCCGCGATATGCGGCCGCCGTGAGCCGTGTCCTCGTGGCCCGGACCGCGCGTGAGCTCGAGGGGGCGGCGAGGGAGCTTTTGGCGCGGCGAAAGTAGCGCTATGCCGCGCGGGACATGTCGCTCGACGATCAAAAGCTCCGTGACCTCGCCGCGCGTGTGGAGCGCGGAGGGGCACCCAAGTACCACGAGAAAAACCTCGAGCAGGGCAAGCTCTTCGCGCGGAAGCGCATCGAGCTCCTGCTCGATGACGGCAGCTTCGTGGAGGACGCTGCGCTGGCGAACGCCGTCGATCCCGAGCTGCCCGCCGACGGCGTGATCACCGGGACGGGGACGATCGGCGGTCGCCTGGTCGCGGTGATGGCGAACGACTCGACGGTGAAGGCCGGGTCGTGGGGCCGCCGCACGGTGGAGAAGATCCTGCGCATCCAGGAGACGGCCGCGCGCCAGCGTTGCCCGCTGTTTTACCTCGTCGACTCGGCGGGCGCGCGCATCACCGACCAGATCGAGATGTTCCCGGGTCGCCGCGGCGCGGGGCGCATCTTCTACAACGAGGTGCAGATGAGCGGGCAGATCCCGCAGATCTGCTTGCTCTTCGGGCCCTCGGCGGCGGGAGGCGCGTACATCCCCGCGTTCTGCGACGTCGTGGTGATGGTCGACAAGAACGCGAGCATGTACCTCGGCTCGCCGCGCATGGCCGAGATGGTCATCGGCGAGAAGGTGACGCTCGAAGAGCTCGGCGGCGCGCGCATGCACTGCTCGGAGTCGGGCTGCGGCGACGTGCTCGTGAAGACCGAAGAAGAGGCGATCGCCTGGGCGAAGCGCTACTTCGCGATGATGCCGCAGAACTGCACGGAGACGCCGGCGCTCGTCGCGGCGAAGCCGCCGAAGCCGGGGCAGAAGCCGCTCGAAGAGGTGATCCCCGTCGACGAGAACAAGCCGTTCGACATGATGGCGGTGATCGACGCCGTCATCGACGAGGGCAGCTTCGTCGAGATCAAGAAGCTCTGGGCCAAGGAGATCTTGACGGGCTTCGCGCGCATCGACGGGCGTGTCGTGGGCATCGTCGCGAACCAGCCGAAACACAAGGGCGGCGTGCTCTTCGTCGACTCGGCCGACAAGGCCGCGCGGTTCATCTGGCTCTGCGACGCGTTCAACGTGCCGCTGCTCTACCTCGCCGACGTGCCGGGCTTCATGATCGGCACCGTGGTCGAGAAGCAGGGCATCATCCGCGCGGGCGCGAAGATGATCGCCGCCGTGAGCGAAGCGACGGTGCCGAAGCTCTCGGTCGTCGTGCGCAAGGCCTACGGCGCGGGCCTCTACGCGATGTGCGGGCCGGCGTTCGAGCCCGACGCGTGTATCGCGCTGCCTCGCGCGTCGATCGCCGTGATGGGCCCGAGCGCGGCGGTGAACGCCGTTTACTACAACAAGATCCAGGCCGTTCCCGAGGGGCCCGAGCGTGACGCGATGGTGAAGCGGCTACGCGACGAGTACCGCGAGGACGTGGATCTCGTGAAGCTCGCGAGCGAGATGGTCATCGACGGGATCGTTCCCACGACGGCGCTGCGCGACGAGATCGCGCGGCGGTTCTCCCGGTATGCCGGGAAAGTCGAGGAGCGGCCGCGCAAAAAGCACATCGTGCCGCCCGTCTGAGCCATGCGGTAAGATGGGCACGTGCGTGCCCGTCCGCTCCTCGCATTCGCCGCGGCCCTGCCGCTGGTCCTCCTCTCCGCCACGTTCGCCCGCGCCGAGGGCGCGCCCGCACGATCTCTCGTGCGGCTCCTGCACAAGCCCACGAAGGTCCATCCGCTCGCGGACGACTCCGGCCGCGTGGCCGTGAGCGTGGCGCTGCCGCAGGGCAAGGACGCGCGCTCGCTCGGGCTCCTGGAAGTCGCGCCGGGCATCGGCACGATCCGGCTCGCGCCGGAGGAGGTCGACACGTTCGCCGCGGCGCACCCCGATCTCGCGCTCACCGTTTCGCCGCCGCTCATGCCCCTGCTCGACGTGTCGGGCAAGTGGACACGCGTCGACGTGTTCCGTACGGCGACGGGCCTGGGCAAGGGCAACGGCGTGGTCGTCGGGATCATCGACACGGGGCTCGACGTCGCGCATCCGGACTTCCGCACGGCGACCGGCAAGAGCCGCGTCGCGTGGATGCTGCAGTCGGGGAGGAAGCCTGCAGGATTGCACCCGGAGATCGAGGAGCGGTTCGGCTGCACCGTTTCGGAACAAACGGAGTGCGCCGTGTTCTCGGGCGCGGATCTCGACGCGATGATGAGCGGGAAATCCAAGCTCGAGCTCCCACGTGATCCGGACGGCCACGGGACGCACGTGACGAGCATCGCGGCGGGCAACGGCGGGCTCATGAACGGGGGCACGCCGAAGTACGTGGGGCTCGCGCCCGAGGCGACGCTCGTCATCGCGAAGCCTCCGTCGGATCAAGGCTTCAGGGAACCGGACATCCTCAACGCCGCGCGGTTCATCTTCGAGGTCGGCGACGAACTCGGCTTGCCGACGGTCGTGAACCTCAGCGTCGGCGGGGATTTCGGGCCGCACGATGGAACGAGCCTGGTCGAGAGGGGCCTCGCCGCGCTCGTCGGCGACGACAAGCCGGGCCGCGCGATCGTGACCGCCGCAGGTAACAACGGAGCTTTGTACGGGCGCGGTGATCGCGGGCCGTTCGGCATCCACACGGAGGTGCGCGTGACACCAGGCGCTGAGGTGCGCGTGCCCATCGCGACACCCGCGTCGAAGAAAGGAAACGGCTTTGTGTGGATCACGTTCCGGCCCGGCGACGAGGTGAGCGTCGGGCTCGAAGGGCCGGGCGGATCGAGCTGGATCAGGCTCGTCGATCCGGGCGACGAGCTCGGCTATTCGGGCGAAGACGGCACGACGGCGGGCGTGATCAACCGCCTCGTGAACAGCAACACGCTGATGACGGCGGAGACGAACAGCGCGGTCGTGGCGTTCTCCGGCGCGTGGGACGAAGGCGCGTTCACGATCCGGCTCTCGGGCCACGGCGACGCGCAGCTCTGGGTGACGGGGCAAGACGACGTGTCGCCGTCGGGCGGGGCGGGGCTCGCATTCGAAAAGGCCGTGCGGCAAGGGACGATCTCGATGCCCGCGAGCCACCCGAACCTGCTCGCCGTGGGCTGCACGTTGAACCGGATCGGCTGGGATCCACTCACCATCGAGCCGATCGAGCTCGTGCCGGCGAACGGGATCGACTGGCAGCCCGACGATGTCTGTTACTTCAGCGCGGCCGGGCCCACGCCGTTCGGCGTGGCGAAGCCCGAGATCAGCGCGCCGGGTGGGTTCATCGCGGCCGCGATGAGCCGAGACACGGACCCGCGCGTCGAACCGGGCGGCCTCTTCGATGGTGCCGGCTGTCCGAAGGGGGAGCCGTGTTACGTCGTCGACGAGACACACGCGATCACCGCGGGCACGTCGATGTCCGCGCCGCACGTGGCGGGCGCGGTCGCGCTTCTCTTCGAGCTCGATCGGCATCGCAACGGAGGCGTTTCCACGCTGACGCAGGCGCGCGTGACGGAGCTGCTCCAGGCCGGCGCGCGGCGGCCGACGGGGACCGTACGGCACGAGACGCAGCTCGGCGTGGGCGCGCTCGATCTCGAGGGAGCGCGGCGCGCGTTCGAGGAGGAGCCGGCATCGTCGGGCCCGCCGAGCATCGAGAAGAGCTGGTGGGTGCTGTCGAGCGCGTACGCGCGTCCGGACGAGACGTGGCCCGTGTGGGGGACGATCGAGCTGCGGCGCGAGGACGGCGAGGTCGCGAGCGGGATCGCGGGCACCGAGCTCGAGCTCTCGGTGACGGGCGGGGTCATCGTGCGGCCGATCATGAAGGTGCGGCACGGGCTCTTCCGCTTCGCCGTGGCGGGCGAGCGCGGGAGGGCCGGCTCGAAGATGGTCGTCGACGTGCGTTACGCGGGCCGCTCGATCGAGTCGCCGCGGGAGCTCGCGATCGGGGAGGATGTTTGGAGGGCCAACGGAACGCTCGACGCGACCTCGGGCGGCTGCGCCTGGGCGGAGGAGGCGCGCACGTCGAGCAGGAGCCCGCTCGGGCCTTCGATCGGCGTGGCGCTGGCGGGGATCGGGCTGTGGCGCAGGCGCTCGCGGAAGAGCGAGGGCGCGTCAGCGCGCGCGCGCGGCGACCTCGATCGTACGTAGCGAGACGAGCCGCTCCTCATTCACGCCGGGAAACGTCACCCAGATGCTGATTTCGTAGAGCCCGGGTTTGCCCTCGTCGTCGAGGTAGGTCCCGAGGGAGAACGTGCTCCCGAGGAGCGAGAGCACGCCCCGGGGCCGCGGAAACGGCGTCTGGAGGCGGCGCGGCAGGTAGGCCTCGTAGGCCTCGGGGACGAGGTAATCGCTCGTCTGATTGAGGTCCTCGGGGGCGCGCGGCGAAGGTGGATCGATCCGCGCGAAGCCGACGACGGAGAGCTCGGCAGGCTCTCGCAGCTCGCCCCGGATGTCGACGAAGTCGCCCACCGAGACCTTCCGGGGCAGGTCTTCGTATGTGCCCCAATCATCCACGAACTCCTGCGCCACGCAGGGGATGCGGCTGCCTTCGACCTGCGCCACGCCCACGCCCACCGCCGTGTGCCACCGCGAGAGGATGTTCCGGCGATGGCCGTCGTGCGGGGGCACTTCGTCCATGAACGCGCGCTGGAACCGATCGAGCCCTTCGGCCATGTAAGGCGCATCGACCGCGAGCGGCGAGGCGCTCGCATCCACGAAGCAGCCGACGTTCTCGAAGGCGACGTCCTCGCCGCCCGCCTCGGTGTATCGCTGCTCCGGCACCGAGCCGTCCGAGCCCCAGTGCGCCGTGAACCCGCGCGCCGCCATGTCCTCGGCCTGGCGCCGCGCCGCGCGCGCCGCGGTTTCGTCCCAGGGCAGCGCCGCGAGCCCGTGCGCCGCACGATCCTGGTTGATGAGCTCGAGCATGTAGCGCTCGGCGTCCGCGCGGCTCATCGGTCTGCCGGCCATGGCGCTGCGGATCCCGATCGAGCGCTCGCTCGCCGCGCCGTTCGGGTCGTTCGCGGGAGGGCTCCCGCATCCAGCGACGAGGCCCACGAGCGCGAGCGCCGATCGGCGACGATTCGCCCTTCTGCCCGTTCGTTCGCCTCGAATCGCCACGCGCCTCGCGCCTCAGCATAAGCAATCACGCGCCGCGTGGTAGCGGCGGGCGCCTCGCTCGGCTAACCCTCGCGCCAAGAGCCTCCCGATGCGACCCTCCGACCTTTCCCTCCCGAAGCTCTGCGGCCAGCTCATCGTCGGCGGATTTCCCGGCACGACCTTGCCCGACGCCTACGCGGAGGCCCTCCGCGCAGGCTTGCGCGGCGGTGCGATCCTGTTTCGACGCAACGTCCCGGATCTCGCCACGACGCACGCGCTCTGCTGCGCGATCCGCGACGCCGCCGGGCCGGACCTTCCGCCGTTCATCGGCGTCGATCAAGAAGGTGGGCGCGTCGCGCGGATGCCGAGCCCGTTCCCGAAGCTCCCGCCGATGCGCTTGCTCGGCGCCGTGGGGGATGCGTCGCTCGCGCGGCGCGCGGGACGTCTGATCGGCGAGGAGCTGCGGGCGACGGGGTTCAACCTCGACTTCGCGCCCGTGCTCGACGTCGATTCGAATCCGGACAATCCGATCATCGGGGATCGCTCGTTCGGGCGAGCCCCGGCCGACGTCGCGGCGTTCGCCGTGGCCTTCGGGCTCGGCCTGGAGGAGGCCTCTGTGCTCTCCTGCGGCAAGCATTTCCCCGGTCACGGCGATACGTCCGTGGACAGCCACGTCGGCCTGCCCATCGTTCATCACGGCAGGGAGCGCCTCGACGCGATCGAACTCGCGCCGTTCCGCGCCGCTGCCGCCGCGGGGCTCGGCACGATGATGACGGCGCACGTCGTGGTGACGTCGATCGACGCGAAGGTGCCGGCGACGCTCTCGCGCGCCGTGTGCACGGATCTGCTCCGCGGCGACGTGGGCTTCCGCGGCGTGCTCTTCTCGGACGATCTGGAGATGGCCGCGGTCGCCGCGCAGTACCGGGTCGAGGAGTCGGCCGTCGCGGCCGTGCGGGCGGGCTGCGACGTGCTGCTCATCTGCTCGAACATGGAGTGGCAAGAGCGCGCGCTCGCGGCGCTCGTCGCCGAGGCGGAGCGTGATCACGCGTTCCGCGAGCGTTGCCTCGAGGCCGCGGAGCGCGGGCTCGCGGCGCGTTCGAAGATGCCGCCGAAGCCCGCGCCCGACGCAGAGGCGCTCGCCTCGCTCGTGGGGCGGCCCGAGTCGGTCGCGCTGTTCGAGGAGATCACACGGCGCGCGGCCGAGGCGGGTGTCGCGTGAGCGCGCGCGCGTTCGTCCTGCTCGCGCGTCGGATCGTGACGTGTGATCCCGCGCGTGCTACCGAGGCCGATCCGCTCGGCGTGATCGAAGAGGGTGCCATCGCCGTCGAGGGCGGCGTGATCGTCGACGTCGGCCCGCGCGAAGAGGTGCTCGCGCGCCGCGGCGTGCTCCCGGTCGTGTCCGGCGAGCCCGCATCGCTCGTCACGCCGGGCCTCGTCGATGCACATACACATGCCCCGTGGGTTGGCTCGCGCGACGCGGAGTACGCGCTCCGGCTCGCGGGCGCGGGGTACGAGGCGATCGCCGCGGCGGGCGGCGGGATCGTGTCGAGCATGCGCGCCGTGCGGGCGGCGAGCCCCGACGAGATCGACAGGACGCTCTCCGCGCGGCTCCGGCGCATGGCCTCACTCGGCGTCACGACCGTCGAGGCGAAGAGCGGCTACGGCCTCGACGAGGCGGGCGAGACGAAGCAGCTCGAAGCCCTCGAACGCGCGGCCGCGCGGCTCGATCTCCCGCGTGTCGTGCCCACCTTCCTCGCGCTCCACGCGATCCCACCCGAGGCGCGCGCCGATCGCGCGGCGTACATCGAGGCCGTCCGCGAACGCACCTTGCCGGCCATCGCCGCGCGGCGCCTCGCGCGGTTCGTCGACGTCTACGTCGATCGCTCTGCGTTCTCCGTCGACGAAGCCCGGCCCGTTCTTTCGCGCGCGAAAGCGCTGGGGCTCGGCGTGCGCGTGCACGCGGGTCAGTTCGCCGATGTCGGGGGCGCGGAGCTCGCGGCCGAGCTCGGCGCCGCGTCCGCCGATCACCTCGAACAGGTGAGCCCCGAGGGCGCGCGGGCCCTCGCCGCGGCCGGCGTGCGCGCCGTGCTCCTGCCCATCGCGAGCTTCACCCTGCGGCAAGATCCGCCGCCGATCGCGCTCCTCCGCGCCGCGGGCGTCCGCCTCGTCGTGGCGAGCGACGCGAACCCCGGCACGGCGCCCACCGAGAGCCTGCCGCTCGCGCTCGCCCTCGCGGCGCGGATGTATGGCCTCACGGTGCCCGAGGTGATCCTCGGCGCGACCCGCGAAGCCGCGGCTTCGCTCGGGCTCGCCGATGTCGTGGGTGTGGTCCGTCCGGACGCACGCGCCGATCTCGTCGCCTGGGATCTCCCGCACGAGAACGCGCTCGTGCAGCCCTGGGGCGTCTCTCGGGCCCTCACGGTCCTCCGCGACGGCGCGCCGATCGCCGGCGAAACGCCCTTCTCGCCCGGCTGACTCACTCCGTATCGATCGTCACGTGCCCGTCGGCGCCGTCCGCCGCGACCGCCTGCGGATAGCCACCTCGACGCGCGAGCCATCGCCGGAGCTGTGTCCGGTGCATCCCGAGCACGCGCGCCGAGGCCGAGACGTTTCCGTTCTCGCGGCGCAGGACCTCCGCGATCCGCTCGTCGCTCGGCTTCGACGAGTTCTGCGGCCCCGCCTCGCTCTCCTCGGCTAGCGCGAGCCCGGCCGAGGGAGCGAGATCCCCGGCCTCGACGACCGTCCTGCCCGCCGCGAGCGCGTTCTCCGCGGCCTGTCGGAGCTCGTGCGAGAGCTCGCGGACGTTGCCGGGCCAGACTCGGAGGGCGCAGGCCTCGACGAGCATCGGGTGCGGCTCCAGCGCCGCGCCCGCTTTCTGGAGCGTCGCGCGGATCAGCCACGGCATCTCTTCGAGCCGCTCGCGCAGCGGCGGCAGGCGCACCTCGGGGTTGCCGATGCGGTAGTAGAGGTCCTCGCGGAAGCGGCTCTTCGCGGCCTCCGCGCGCAGGTTCTTCAGCGTCGCGCCGACGACGTGGATGTCGACCTTCACGGGTCGGCTCGCGCCGAGCGGCAGGATCTCGCCCACTTCGAGCAGGCGCAGGAGCTTCGGCTGTACGCCGGCCTCGAGCTCTGCGATCTCGTCGAGGAAGAGCGTGCCTCCGTGCGCTGCCTGCGCGTAACCCTCGGCGTCGGCCGTCGCGCCCGAGTATGCGCCTTTGCGCGCGCCGAAGAGCAGGCGCTCGGCGACGCCCACGGGGATGGTCGCGCAGTTGACGGCGACGAACGGACCGGTCGCGCGGAGCGATGCCGCGTGGAAATGGCGCGCCGCGAGCTCCTTGCCCGACCCGCTCTCGCCCGTGACGAGCAGCATGCGGCCCAGCGCGGCCGACCGCGCCACCCGCGCGAGCGCGTCGGCGAGGCGCGGTCCCACGATCATCTCCCCGCGCGTCGTGACCGTGCCTTGCTGGTACGGGCGCACGTCGGCCACGAACATGAAGAGCGTTCGGCCGATGCGGAGCAGGCGCGGCGCGTCGAACGTCGCCGCCTCCTGCACGCGCGTGCCGTCCACGTACGTGCCGTTGCGGCTCTTGAGGTCCGTCACGACGAACCGCCCGTTCTCGTGCTCGACGCGCACGTGGCGCCGGGAGAGGCGGTCGTCGTCGAGCAGGGCGTCATGCGTGGTCCGGCCGAGCTCGATCGCGCGCGTCAGGGCGAGCGGCACGAACTGCGGGGCCTTGCACGAGAAGATCCCGACGAGGCCGGGGATGGGCTCGCCCGCGGGGACGAGCGGCTCCCCCTGCTCCTCGATCGTCTCGTGAACCAACTGCTTCATGACAGCCGGAAGCATACGGCTGCGAAGGGGGCTTTTATAGGGCGGAGAAGGGGGCGCCCCCGAGCGTCGACGGGGGTTCGGGGGCGTAGCTCGGCTGGTCCGAGCGAGAGCCCCCGAGCGTCGGAAATGCCGATCAGAGCGAGGCGAACGCGTCGGTGGGGATGTCGAGCGGCGAGCGATCCTCGCGGCCGAGGATCTCGGCGTGGGAGCGCACCTCGGGCAGGACGTGACGCGCGTAGTAGGCGGCCGCGTGGCGCTTGCCCTCGTAGAAGGCGCGGTCGCGCGCGGACGACTCGTCGTTCGGGAGCGACGCGGCCTTCTCCGAGGCGAGCACCGCGCCTTCGAGCAAGAGCCAGCCCACCGCGACGACGCTCATCATCTCGAGGAAGCGGTTCGCGGCGAGCGGCACCATCGCCATGCGGCCCGTCTGGAACCACGTGAGCATCCGCATCGCCGTGCCCGCGAGCGCCTCCTGCGCGGCGCCGAGCTCCGCGAGGTAGGGCCCGACCGTCGGATGACCCTGGTTCTTTTGGACGAACGCGGCCACGTCGCCGAGGAACTCCTGCAGGTTCTGCCCGCCGCGCTGGGCGAGCTTGCGGCCCACGAGATCCATCGCCTGGATGTGGTTCGTCCCCTCGTAGATCGAGAAGATCTTTGCGTCGCGGCAGTACTGCTCGACCGGGTAGTCCTTGATGTACCCGGCGCCGCCGTACGTCTGGATCGCCATCTCGCACACGCGGAAGGCCTGGTCCGAGCCGTACGCCTTCACGAGCGGCACGAGCAGATCGACCTGGCCCTGGTGGTACTGGGCCTTCTGATCGTCCGAGCCCTGGTGCACGTGCACCTGGTCCTGGTGCAGCGCGAGCTTCACGATGAGCGCGCGGATGCCCTCCACCTTCGCCTTCATCTCGAGCAGCATCCGCCGCACGTCCGCGTGCTCGACGATCGCCACGCGCGGCGCCGTCGGATCCTTCCAGTGGTCGATCGACGGGCCTTGCTTGCGATCACGCGCGTAGTCGAGCGCGTTCAGGAAGGCGCTCGACGCGACGGCCACGCCTTGCACGCCGACGGCGATGCGCGCGCCGTTCATCATCTTGAACATCTGCGCCATGCCGTGGTTCTCGACCTCGCCCACGAGCTCGCCGATACACCCGTCGTTCTCGCCGAAGTTGAGCACGCACGTCGCCGAGCCGTTGATGCCCATCTTGTGCTCGATGCTGCCGACGGCGACGTCGTTCGAGCCCTCGATCGTGCCGTCGTCCTTCACGCGGAGGCGCGGCACGATGAAGAGCGACAGGCCCTTCGTGCCGGGCGGCGCGCCTTCCACGCGCGCGAGCACGAGGTGCACGATGTTGTCGGCCATGTCGTGATCGCCGCCGGAGATGAAGATCTTCGTGCCGCGGATCTGGTAGCGGCCGTCGGCGAGCTTCTTCGCGGTCGTACGGGACGAACCCACGTCCGAGCCCGCGTGCGGCTCCGTGAGGCACATCGTCCCGCCCCACTGGCCGCCATAGAGGCGCGGCAAAAACAGCGACTTCTGCCGCGCCGTCCCGAAGAGCTGGATCACCTCGGCCGCGCCGTGCGCGAGGCCGGGGTACATGTTGAACGCCGTGTTCGCGCCCGAGAGAATCTCCTCGACGAGCGCGTAGAGCGCGTGCGGCGCGCCCTGGCCGCCCCAGTCGGGGTTCACCGAGACGTTCTTCCAGCCCGCCTCGTAGAGCTTCGTCCACGCCTCCTTGAAACCCTCCGGCGTGAGGACGCGCCCGCCTTCGAGGCGACACCCGGACTTGTCACCTACCTGGTTCAGCGGCCCGAGCACCTCGCACGCGAACTTGTACGTCTCGTCCAGCACCATCGAGGCCTCGTCGACCCCCCAGTTCTCGAACGGCGCCTGTCCGAGGATGTCCCCCAGACGGAATTGCTCGAAGAGCAAAAACTTCATTTCGCGGAGGTCGGCTCGATAGCGATTCTGGCTTGCTTGAGGGTTCGACACGGGGGCCTCCTCGGGGGCGCGCATTCTCACCGATGAGTTCGGCAGGCACGCGCAGCGAACGGTCGATCGGCTCGTGTCCGCGTAGCATGTCAATGCGTTGCGTCAATCTTCTTCGTGCACGAAACATCATGCTGCGAAAAGATTTCCGGAAAGGGACGCTTTGCGATCGTCCCGACATACCATTGCAGCGGCCGAGCTCGTCCGATCAAGTGTCGGCGTCAGCGTGCGCGGGGAGCGAGAGGACGAAGCGCGCGCCGCCCTGGTGGCTCCGATCGAGCCACACGTCGCCGCCGAGGTTTCGCGCGATGCCACGCGCGATGGCGAGGCCGAGCCCGGCGCCGGGGCGGTCGTCGCCGCGGTCCCTCGTGCCGCGATAGAACGGCTCGAAGATGTGGGGCTCGTCCTCCTTCGCGACGCCAGGGCCGCGGTCGATCACGGCGATCTCCACGGAAGCGTCGCAGCGCATGATCGTGGTGAGGACGGGCGCCTCGGCGGGGCCATGCGCGACCGCGTTGTCGACGAGGTTCCGGAGCGCGCGGATGATCTCGCTTCGATCCCCGCGGACGAAGAGCGGCGCGGCGGCCGTGTTCTCCTGGGCCTGTTCGAGCGATACGCGCCGCGCTTCGGCCGGGCCGCGCGCAAGGCGGAGCGCGTCGGCGACGATCTCGCCGACGTTCACGACCTCGGCGCCGAGCGAGCGCGGCGCCTGCACGCGCGCGAGCGTGAGGAGATCCTCGGAGAGGCGCGAGAGCGCTTCGACGTCGACGAGCGCTTCCTCGATGGTGCGCTGGTAGCCGGCGGCGTCGCGGGGCCTGCGCAGCGCGAGCTGGAGCTCGCCGCGCAGCGTGGAGAGAGGGGAGCGGAGCTCGTGCGCGGCGTGCGAGACGAAGAGGCGCTGCGCGGCGACGAGCGCGCCGAGGTGCTCGATCATGTGGTCGAGATCGGCCGCGAGCGCGCGTGTCTCGATGCTGCCGCGGGCGCCGTCGCCGACACGCGCTTCGAGGTTGCCGCGCTCGACCTCGCGCGCCACACGGGCGATCGCGTGCACGTCACCCGCGAGGCGGCCGCCGAGCCAGCGGGAGAAGAGCGCGGTCGCGACGGTCGCCGAGAGGAACAGCACGCCGAGGGTGCGGTGCAGAAAGCTCGCGTCCTCGTCGACGGTCCGGCGCGAGGCGGCGTAGAGCAGCGCGGCGCCCCCGTTTCCGACGGGCACGGTGACGCCGCGGAGGGCCTTGCCGTTCACGCCGAGATCGACCGGCACGCCCTCCGTGGGCAACGCCGTCGAAGCCCCGAGGCTTTCGAAGCTCGGCACCTCGCTGCCGAAGTTCTTCGTCGCCGAGAGGAGCGCGCCGCGCTCGTCGTAGACCGCGATGTAGCGCTGGGTCGGGCGCAGGCTCTCGGGCACCTCGGCGACGCCGTCGAGCACCGTGGGTCTCCCCGGGTTCTTCGCGTCCGCGATCTGCGCGAGCGCCTGCGCCTGCGCGACGAGGGCGAGGTCGAGATCGCGTGTCTCGTCGCGGCGCACGAGGACGTAGACCGTGAGGAACGAGGTGAGCAGCGTCGCGGCGCTGACGACCGTGACGGCGAGGCTCAAGCGGTTCTTGAGCTTCATGATCCGCTCGGCGAGAGGCGATAGCCGATCCCGCGCACCGTCTCGATGAGGGAGGCGTTCGGGCCGAGTTTTTCGCGGATGTTCTTCACGTGTACCTCGACCACGTTCGAGCCGGGATCGAAGCTCGTCTCCCAGACCTTCGCGAGCAGCTCCGTTCGTGGCACGACGCGGCCCGCCTCGCGCGCGAGGTAGGCGACGAGCGCGAACTCGCGCGGCGTGAGGTCGATCCGGCGCCCGTCCACCGTGGCGCGGCGATCGGCGCGATCGACGACGAGCGGGCCCACGCGGAGGATTCCGTCGACGAGGGAGGCGCGTCGCCCGCGCGCGCGGACGCGGGCGAGCAGCTCGCCGAGATCGAAGGGTTTGGCCAGGTAATCGTCGGCGCCGGCGTCGAGGCCGGCGATCCGCTCGGGGACCTCGGCGCGTGCCGTGAGCATGAGGATCGGGACCTGGCAGCCCCTCTGTCGCACGGTGCGACAAACCGAGAGCCCGTCCATCTCGGGCAGCATCCAGTCGAGGATCACGAGATCGTACGAGAGCGCCTGGATCTGCTGGATCGCCGTGGCGCCGTCGGCGACCACGTCGACGGTGTAGCCCTCTTCGCTGAGCGCCCGTGAGAGGAAACTCGCGAGCTTCTTGTTGTCCTCCACGACGAGGATTTTCATCGAGGAACGAGCTTAGCGTGGAGCCGCGCGAGCGCTGTTCGTGGGCGCGCCGTGTTTCGCCTCGATCCCGTGGTTTTCCAGCGGCGACGCGTCTGCGCGCATGAAGACTTCTTCATCTGCGCTTCATCTTCCGCCTCGAGCGCACGAGGAGGCTGAAGGAATCTTCATCGGCCGTTCATGCTCGGCCGAGCCGAGGGCCTTAGACGGTACGCCGATGAGCATGGCCCATCGGAAACCCTGGCTCTGCGCGGCGCTCGCGCTCGCCGCGTGCTTGCCTTTCGTCTCCGCCGCGGAGGCCGCGAGCGCGCCGGAGAAGGGCGCGCTTCGTCCCAGCGCCGAGCTCGATCTCGGCTCGCTCGAGGCGCTCGTGCGCGCTCGTGCGCGAGGCGTGGAGAGCGCGGCGCTCGAGGTGGATCTGGCCGCGGCCGAGGTGAAGAGGGCGCATACCTTGCCGAACCCCACGCTCGAAGCGAGCTGGGGGACGATCCCGATTGGCCCGACGAACCCCGTGGGGCTCTCGTCGCCGATGACGCAGGTGCCGAATTACGGCGTCTCCCTCGCGTACACGTTCCCGATCGGAAAGCGCGGGCCGCTGCAGGATCGGGCGCAGGCGCTCGAACGCGCGGCGCGGGCCGGGCTCTCCGCGGACGTTCGCGCGCGGGCGCTCTCGCTCGCACGGACGCTCGGCGTCCTCGCGGCCACGACGATGCGGCTCGAAGGCCTGCGGCGCATGGCCGACGAGGGGCGCAAGCAGGCTGAGATCGGCGCGGCGCGCCTCGCGGCCGATTTCGCGTCGGGGCTCGAGGTCGAGAGGCTGAAGGTCGAGGCGAGCCGCCTGGAGCAGGACGTTCGATCGGCCGAGGCCGAGGTGAGCGCGGCGGTCGCCGACTGCACGGCGACGCTCGGTACGCCCTGCGAGCCGTTTGCGAACGCGGACGAGGCACGCCGCTTTCTCGTGCGCTGGATCGACCGCGTCGGGGCCGCCGGTCGTGTCGAGGACAGGCCCGACGTGCGCGCGCTCGCCGCGTACGGCGAGGCTGCTTCCGCAGAGGTGCGATGGGCACGGGCGCAGGCGATCCCCGATCCCACGGTGCGCGTCGGCTACTTGCGTGATCAGTTCGTGATCTCGGGCAATCAGGTGAACAGCCTGAACCTGAGCGTGAGCATCCCGCTGCCGATCTTCGATCGCGGGCAGGCCGAGCTCGCGGCCGCGGAGGCGAAGCGCGCGCGCGTCTCGGCCGAGCGGCAGAAGACCCTGGACACGAGCCGCTCGCGCCTGCCCGTGCTCGAGCAGCGGCTCTCCGCGCAGAAGAAGCGCCAGCGCTCGTTGTCGGAGGAAATCCTGCCGCGCGCGGAGGGGACGCTGAAGGAGCTCGCGCGCGCCGCGGAAGGACGGCTCTTGCCGCTCACGGACGTGATCCAGGCCCGGCGCACGGTGAGCGAGCTCGTCGTCGCCGAGGCCCAGAGCTTCGCAGAAGCTTTCGACGCGGCGCTCGAGATCGCCGCCGAGCTTGGAAGGACGAACGAGGACCCACGATGAACCGATCCGCACGAAGCCCCCGACAAACCCTCTCTGCCCTCTCGCTCGTGCTGCTCTGCGCGGCGGGCATCACGTGCCACGGGAGCCCGCAGGAGAAGGCACGACCGCCGTTCTCGGCCGCCGAGGATGTCGTGAAGCTCGATCCTGCCGCGCCGGGGCCGATGAGGTTCGCGACCACGGAGGCCGCCGCGGGTGAGCCGTTGCCGCTGCCGCCGGTGACGGCGCGCGTCTCCACGGTGGAGAGCCTGACGGCGCCGAGCTTCGCGCCGCTCGCCGGGCGCGTGGTCACGGTCAACGTGCGGCTCGGCGATCGCGTGGCGGAGGGCGATCGGCTGATCGAGGTGCGCACCGCGGATCTGCCGACGCTCCAGCACGAGCGGCGCGCCGCGGAGCTCGCGATCAAGACGCGCAAGGCCGTCGTCGAGCGGATCGAGAAGCTCGTCGAGGCGCGCGCGGCGTCGCAGAACGAGCTGACGGTCGCGCAGAGCGAGCTCGACGAGGCGAGGCTCGCGGCGCAGGCGGCGGCCGAGAAGATCCGCAGCCTGTCGATCAAGACGGCCGGCGCCACGTCGTACTGGGTGCTCGCGAACCGGGCCGGGACCGTGGTGCAGCTCGACGCGACGCCGGGCAAGCAGGTCGGGCCGGACGGGGACAAACCCATCGCGACGGTGGCCGATCTCGGCGACGTGCTGGTGCTCGCCGACGTCGCGCAGCGGGACGCGTCCGCGCTCACGCCAGGGCGCACGGCCGAGATCCGCTTTCCGGACGGCGCGGAGGCCGGGATCAGCGGGACCATCGAGTCCGTGTCGGATGTGGTCGATCCAGAACGACAAACCGTGCCCGTGCGTGTGCGCGTGAAGAACGATCGAAAGCTGCTGCGGCCGAACGCCTTCGTGAGCGTGCTCTTCAAGCCGCCCGGCGATGCGCAGGTCGTGGGGGTCCCGGCCTCGGCGATCGTGAGCGACGGGGCGCGGTCGGTCGTGTTCGTGGAGACCACGCCAGGCACGTTTCAGCGGCGCCCGGTGGAGGTCGGGCGCCAATCGAAGGAGCGCGCGGAGGTCCTCTCCGGCGTTCGTCCCGGCGAGCGCGTGGTGAGCAGCGGCGCGCTCCTCTTGCTCAACGCGCTCGACGTCGAGGGGTGAGCCGTGTTCGAGAACATCGTGGCCGCGGCGCTCCGCCACCGCGGCGCCGTCCTGCTCGTCACCTTGATCGTGGCCGCGTTCGGGAGCTGGGCGTTCTCGGGGGTCACCATCGAGGCGTTCCCCGATCCGACCGACACCCAGGTCAACGTCATCACGCTCTACGCCGGCCAACCCGCGGAGGAGATGGAGCGCCAGGTCTCCGTTCCGATCGAGCGCGCCGTCAACGGCACGCCGGGGCTCGTGCGAGTCCGCGCGATCAACCTCTTCGGTTTGTCCTTCGTGACCCTCACGTTCGGCGACGGCATCGATCCGATCTTCGCCCGCGCGCAGACGACGGAGCGGCTCCGCAACGCCGAGTTGCCCGAGGGCGTGCGGCCCGAGCTCGGCTCGCTCTCCACGCCGATCGGCGAGATCTATCGGTACACGCTGTCGTCGGACAAACGCGACCCGCTCGAACTGCGCACGCTCCAGGACTGGGTGGTGCGTCCGCGTCTGCTCCGCGTGCAGGGCGTGGCCGACGTCGTGAGCTACGGCGGCCTCGTGCGCGAGATCCAGGTCCACCCGGATCCCGGGGCGATGGCGGCCAAGGGCGTCGGCATGAGTGACCTCGTGCGTGCGCTCGAGGCCGCGTCGGAGAACGCGTCCGGCGGCATCGTGGAGCGGGGCGCCGAGGCGCTGGTCATTCGCAGCGAGGGCCTGTTCTCCGGCCCCGCGGACATCGCCCGGATCGCGGTGGCGACCCGCGGCGGCACGCCGATCTACCTCTCGGATCTCGCCAGCGTGCAGGAGGGATGGACGCCGCGGCAGGGCATCGTGGGGCGCGCGGACGATCCGGACGCGGTCGAGGGCATCATCCTCATGCGGCGTGGGGAAAACCCGAGCGAGGTGCTCTCCGCGGTGCGGGCCAAGATCGACGAGCTGAACGGCAAGGTCCTGCCGCGCGGCGTGAAGATCTGGACCTTCTACGACCGCACGGAGCTCGTGTCGAAGACCCTCGAGACCGTGGCGAGGAACCTCGCCGAGGGCGCCGTGCTCGTCGTGCTCGTGCTCTTCGTGGTGCTGCTCGACCTGCGCGCGGCGCTGATCGTGGCGAGCGTGATCCCGATGTCCCTGCTCTCGGCCTTCATCTACCTGAAGGCGCGGGGCATGAGCGCGAACCTCATCTCCATGGGCGCGGTGGACTTCGGGATCATCGTCGACGGCGCCGTGGTGATCGTCGAGTCGATCGTGCACCGCATGTCGTACCACGCGCCCTCCGAGCCGCCCTCGGGCGCGCGCGAGCGCATCGAGCGAGCCGTCGGGGACGTGGTTCGTCCGACCGTGTTCTCGCTCCTGATCATCATCGCCGCGTATCTGCCGATCTTCCTCCTGCAACGCGTCGAGGGCCGGATCTTCGCGCCGCTCGCGCACACGGTGGTCGCGGCGCTCGTGGGCAGCTTGCTCTTCTCGATCACGCTCGTGCCCGTGCTGGCGACGTTCGCGTACCGCAAGCCGAGGCCGCACCGCGAGTCGCCCGTGCTGCGCTGGGCGGCGCGGGTGTACGTGCCCACGCTGCGCGCGTCCTTGCGACGACCGTTCGCGGTCCTGCTCCTCGCGATGGCCTCCCTCGGCGCGAGCGGGGTCCTGCTCGCCCGGCGCGGGAGCGAGTTCTTGCCCGAGCTCAACGAGGGGGCGCTCTACCTGACGTTCACTTTGCCCTCCAACGTTTCGCTCAGCGAGGGGCGCAGGCTCGCGCCGATCATCGCCCGGATCGTCGACGCGTTCCCGGAGGTCGAGGCGCGCGTGAGTCAGCTCGGCCGACCCGAGGACGGGACCGATCCGACGATGTCGAACAACCTCGAGATGTTCGTGAAGCTCACGCCCGCCGCGGAGTGGGGGCCGGATGCGCCCACGCTCGGAGCCCTCATCGCCAAGATGCAGGCCTCGCTCTCGGTCGTCCCCGGGCTCGAGGTGAACTTCTCGCAGCCCATCCGCGACAACGTGAACGAGAACATCTCGGGGCAGTTCGGGCAGGTGGCGCTGAAGATCTACGGCGACGACATGCCCAGGCTCCAGGAGGCCGCGGAGAACGCGAAGCGCGCGCTCGCCGACGTGCCGGGCATCGCGGACCTCGGCATCGTCAAGAGCGGCGAGGTCCCGCAGGTCCGCATCCGGCCGAGCCGCGAGGCGCTCGGGCGATACGGTTTGTCGATGGAGGACGTGCAGGGCTTCGTGTCCACGGCGCTCGGGGGGCGCGCGGTCGGCAAGCTCTGGGAGGGCGATCGATCGTTCGATGTCGTGATCCGCTTCCCCGAGGCCTCGCGAGACTCGCTCGAGCAGATCGAGAACCTGCGCGTGCCGACGTCCTCGGGCGCGCTCGTGCCCCTCTCCTCGCTCGGCGAGATCGGCGTGGATTACGGGCGCGCCTCGATCAACCGCGAGAACGGGCAGCGCTACATCGGCGTGCGCATGAACGTGCGCGGGCGGGACCTCGGTTCGTTCGTGGACGACGCGCGCAAGGCGGTGGAGGCGAAGGTGCCGCTCGAGAGCGGGATGAGCGTCGAGTGGGGAGGGGAGTTCGAATCGAAGGAGCGCGCGATGCGCAGGCTCGCGCTCGTCCTGCCCGTGGCGCTCCTGATCACGCTGGGGCTCCTGTTCAACGCGTTCCGGTCGATGCCGCTCGCGGTCCTCGTGCTGCTCAACGTGCCGTTCGCGCTCGTGGGCGGGGCCGTCGCGCTCTGGGCGTGCGACATGCCGCTCTCGATCGCGGCGGCCGTCGGGTTCATCGCGCTCGTGGGGCAGGCCTCGCTGAACGGTGTGCTCGTGCTCTCGGCGATCGTCGAGCGCAGGGCGCAGGGCCTCGGCCTCGACGAGGCGGTGATGGAGGGGGCGCAGGACCGCCTGCGGGCGGTGCTGATGACGGCGGCGCTCGCGGCGCTCGGGCTCTTGCCGGCGGCCGTGTCGAAGGCGATGGGCGCCGAGACGCAGCGGCCGATCGCAGTCGTCATCGTGGGCGGCACCGTGTCGGCCGCGCTGCTCTCGCTCGTGGTCCTGCCCGTGATGTACAGGCTCGCCGTCGAGCTCTCCGACCGGGCGCGCCGCGCGCTCGCCCGGAGCCCGGAGCCCGTGGAGGCCTCCGGCGACGCCGAGTAGCCGAAGCACGACGCGCGAGATCACGCCTCGACGGCCTCCCCGCCGATCACCCGCAAAAACCCCTGTCCATGCGCCGCGACCCGACCCTTTCCCATGCCGCGGATGCCGAGCAGCTCCTCGGCCGAGCCCGGTCGCAGCACCGCCATCTCCACGAGGGCGCGGTTCGGCGCGACCACGTACGCGGGGACGCCGAGCGCGAGTGCGCGCGCCCGCCGGTAGCGGCGCAGCGCCTCGAAGAGCTCCGGAGGCACGCCCGCGGGCACGGCGAGGCGCTGCGGTTTCGTGGGCGAGGCAGGCTCGTGTTCGTGGGCCTTCGGCGGAGGCTCGGGTTCGTCCTCGAAGCGCGGCGGATCCCGCACCGTGTCGGGAGGCTCGGCCTCGACGCAGACGTCGCAGCGCCCGCAACCGCCGTCGATCATGCGTGGATCGTCGCCGAAGTGCCGGAGCAGGATCCGGTGGCGGCAACTCTTGCCGTCGATGTACCGCACGAGCTCCGCGAGGCGGCGGAGCGCGCGGGAGGCCTCCGTGGGGGTCGCGGGCGCGCCGTCGGGGCCGAGGCGGCAGAGCCTTCGCCGCAGCGCGAGATCCTTCGGCGTGACGATCAGCACCCCGCGCGCATCGAGCCCGTCGCGCCCCGCGCGCCCGACCTCCTGGTAGTACGCCTCCAGCGATCCGGGCGTCTCCGCGTGCACGACGAGCCGTACGTCGGGACGATCCACGCCCATGCCAAACGCGTTCGTCGCGACGAGCACGCGTGTCTCGCGGGCCGCGAATGCTGCGGAGATGCGCGCGCGCTCCGGCGCGGCCGTCCCTCCATGGTAGACGGGCGCGTCCCATCCATCCGCGCGCAGCGCCGCCGCGAGCGCCTCGGCCGACTTGCGCGTCGCCGCGTACACGATGCCCGCGCCTGGCCCGGAGAGCGCCTCGGCGAGCGCGCGCCGTACCTCCGCGAGGACCTCGCGCGGCGTTCGCGTCCGCACCACGCGGAGCGCGAGGTTCGGTCGGAAAAACCCCCGCAGCACGGTGACGACCTTGCGCGGATCCCAGCCGAGCCGCCGCATGATCTCGCCGCGCGCGGGCCGCGTCGCCGTCGCCGTGCAGGCGATCATGCGGGCCCTCCCGCGCTGCGCGAGCGCTTCGCCGATGCGCAGGTAGTCGGGCCGGAAGTCGTGGCCCCACTGCACGATGCAGTGCGCCTCGTCGATGGCCACGAGCGACGTGCCCGCCGCGGCGAGCGCCGCCCCGAGCCCCGCGTGCCCGAGCCGCTCGGGCGCCGTGTACACGAGCTTGAAGGCGCCCCGGCGGAGCGCGGCGAGGCGGCGTCTGTTCTCGTCGGCCGAGAGCGTCGACGCGAAGTACGTCGCCGGAATCCCGCGCGCTTCGAGGCCGCGGACCTGATCCTCCATGAGCGCGACGAGCGGCGAGACCACGAGCGCGGTGCCACGGAGCGCGAGCGCGGGGAGCTGATAACAGAGCGATTTGCCGCCTCCGGTCGGCGCGACGAGCAGCACACGGCCGCCTTCGTGGTCTGCGAGGAGCGCGTCGATCGCCTCGCGCTGGAAGGGCCGGAGCTCCGCGAACCCGAAATGGGCCGCGAGCAGGGCATCGAGAGCGGGCAGGGGGGCTTGGGCGTTCACGAGCGCCGTCCCGAAGCGAGCGCCGTGCCGCGTGGGATCGCCCCGGATCTCGAGGGGTTCGTCCCGAAGATCGCTCGCCGAAGAGGCGGCGCCGTCATGGCGGACCCTGGCGGCCGCCATCTGCTTTAGACTTCCGTCTCCATGTCGTTCGCCGGTTCCGACGAGCTGCTCTCCGCCTCCGCCCAGAAGCTCGCGTCCCTCGTCCGCGAAGGAAAACTCTCACCGGTCGATCTCGTCGACCTCTACATCACGCGCATCGAAGCGGAGAACCCCGCCCTGAACGCGGTCGTCGCCGATCGGTTCGAGCACGCGCGGCGGGAGGCGAGGGAAGCCGCGGACAAACTCGCGCGGATCCGCGCGGGCGAGCCGTTGCCGCCGCTCTTCGGCGTGCCTTGCACCGTGAAGGAGGGCATCGCCGTCCTCGGCATGCCGCACACCGCAGGCGTCTTCGCCCGCAAGCACCTGCGCGCCGAGCAGGATGCGCGCGTCGTGCGTCGCGTGCGCGAGGCCGGCGCCGTCGTCCTCGGCGTGACGAACATGCCCGAAGGCGGGCTCTGGCTCGAGACCGACAACCGCGTCTATGGCCGCACGAACAACCCCTGGGATCTCTCGCGCATCCCCGGCGGCTCGAGCGGCGGTGAGGCCGCGATCCTCGCGGCCGGCGCGTCTCCGTTCGGCATCGGCTCCGACATCGCCGGCTCGATCCGCATCCCCGCCGCGATGTGCGGCGTGTTCGGTCACAAGCCCACGGGCGGCCTCGTCTCGAACCAGGGCTACTGGCCCGACGTGCCCGGCGCGCTCGACACGTTCCTTTGCACGGGACCGATGACCCGCCGCGCCGAGGACCTCTGGCCGCTGCTCGAGCTCATGGCCGAGCGGGCTCTCGAAGAGCGACCCGACACGATCGATCTGCGCGGCGTCACCGTGTACCCGCTCGAAACGACGGGCGCGGCGCGCATCCGCCCGAGCAAGCGGCAGGCCGTGCGACGCGCGGCGGCGGCGCTCGAAGCCCGCGGCGCGCGTATCGCGGAGCTCCGCACGCGCGGGCTCGAAAAGGCGCTCTTCATCTGGACCGCGATGATGGAGGAAGAGGCCGGCGCGCTCACGTACGGCGAGGTCCTCGGCAACGGCCGTCCGATTCGCATCGCGCGCGAGCTCCTCCGCGCGCCGTTCCCCTCCGCGCCGCACACGGTGCAGGCGCTCCTCGTCGCGGGCATCGAGGCGCTCCTGAAGAGCGTGCCTGCGCCGATCGCGACCTGGTCCACCGCGGGCAAACGGCTGCGCGAGGAGCTCGAAGCCGAGCTCGGCCCGCGCGGCGTGATCCTGCATCCCACGTACACGCGCTCGGCGCCGCGCCACTGGGAGCCGCTGCTCACGCCGCTCGACTTCGTCTGCACGGCCCTCTTCAATGTGCTCGCGTTCCCCGTCACGCAGGTGCCCGCGGGCTTCGACGAGATCGGCTTGCCCCTCGGCGTGCAGGTCGCAGGGCGGCGCAACGCGGATGCCCTCACCATCGCCGTCGCGCGCGCGCTCGAAGAGGACCTCGGCGGTTGGACGAAGGCGCGCCGGAAGACGCGTGTCTCGAGCCGCGCTACGATCTCACCGTGACCACCGCGCGTTTTCTCTACCTGCACGGCTTCGCCTCCGGTCCCCGCTCCAAGAAGGGCGTCGCCGTCGCCGAGCACTACGGCCGCCGCGGCATCGAGATCGACCGCCTCGATCTGCGTTTGCCCTCGTTCGAGCACCTGCGCGTCTCGGCGATGATCGCCGAGGTTCGTCGCCGCATCGGCGGCGAACGGGACCGCGCCGTCCTCTTCGGTTCGAGCCTCGGCGGACTCGTTGCGAGTCGCGTGGCCGAGATCGACGCGCGCGTCACGGCCCTCGTGCTCCTCGCGCCCGCGTTCGACCTCTCGCGACGCTGGCGCGCGCGCCTCGGCGAAGAGGCCATGGCGCGCTGGGCCGAGACGGGCTTTTTGGAGGTCGACGATCTCACGACGGGCGGCAAGGCCCGCATCGACTACGGGTTTTTCCAGGACCTCGAAGCGGTGGACGGCAACGACGGCGCGCTCCCCGACGTGCGCGTCCCGACGCTCGTTCTTCACGGCACACGCGACGACGTCGTCTCGATCGATCGCTCGCGCGATTTCGCCGAAGGACGCCGTCACGTCACGCTTCACGAGCTCGACGATGGGCACGAGCTCATCGCATCGCTCCCGCGCATCCTCTCCGCGTCGGAGTCCTTCCTCGCGCCGTTCTTCGGCTCGGTCGCTCGCTCCTGAGTTGCCGCGTCTTCAATCCTCCATCATGCTTGACCTTCCTTGCCCGCGAGGGCGATCATCAACGCGCGCGGCGCACGCTGTGTCGCGGGGACCCCTTCATCCAACCATCGCGTGCGGCCAGCGGGGGGCACGCAGCGAGCTCGTCGACGTCATGCACGTTCGCGCCATGGAGCCATGAACGACGATCGCCTCTCCGATGCGGCGCTCGGCGTCTTCCCCGAGCCGATCGCCATCGTCGACCGAGCCCTTTTGGTCCAGAAGGCCAACGCGGCCTGGACCACGACGTTTCCCGAATCCCCGCTCACCGAGCCCTCCCTCGCCGCCGCCCTCGCGAAGGTCCTCGCGGGTGAAACCCCGCGCGCCGAGGTCACGCTCGAGACCCGCCCCACGCCGCACGTCGTGACGATCGTGCCCGTGCCCGACGGCGATTCCCGCGCCGCGCTCGTGCACGCGCGCGCCGCCGTCCTGCCCGCACGCGAGCCCGCGCCTCGTTCACGCGACGACCGGATCCCCGCGACGCTTTTGCGCCGCATCCTCGATCGCCTCCCCGTGACGGTCTCGCTCGTCGACGCCGGGGGCCGGAGTATCTTCTCCAACGATACGCGCGCTCGCTTGCTCGGCCCCGCCGCCAAGCAGGAGCGCGAGACCGGCACGCGCGAGCTCTTGATCGACCCGGCCGACGCCGACTTCGCGCGCGAGGTCGAGGCGCGGGTCCTCGCCACCGGCACCGAGGAGATCATCACGAGCGACGTGCCCACCGCGCTCGGGACGCGCTCGATGTTCTTCCACCTCATCCCCGTCGAGGGCGAGGGGGCCGAGGAGCGCCTGGTCCTCTGCGTGGGCCAGGACGTCACCGAGCAGCTCCGCGCCGAGCGGGATCTGCGCGAGCAGCAGGACTTCATCCGTCAGGTCATCGACAGCGATCCGAACCTGATCTTCGTGAAGGACGATTGCGGCACCTTCTTGCTCGCGAACAAGGCCTTCGCCGACATCTTCGGCAAGACGGTCGACGAGATCGTCGGCCAGCACGAGCGCGAGCTCAACGAGCGCAGGCGGGCGGACGGCTTCCTGAGCATCGACCATCAGGTCCTCGGCACGCTCGAAGAGCGCATGGTCGAGGAGGAGATCCACTGGCACACGGGCGAGCTGCGCTGGTACCAGACGACGAAGCGCCCGCTCGTCCGGCCGAACGGCGAGGTGCACGTGCTCGGCTGCAGCGTCGACATCACCACGCGCCTCGAGACCCAGCGCAAGCTCGAAGAGGCCGCGATGGAGGTCGAGCGGCGCGCCGTCGAGGCCTTCCGCCAGGCCGAGGCCAAGGCCGCCCTCGTCGACGAGCTCGACCAGAAGCTCGCCATCATCGAGGCCCAGCACCAGGAGATCCTCACGCTCTCCGCCCCGCTGCTCGAGGTGGCCGCGGGCGTGCTCGCCGTCCCCATCGTCGGCGCGATGACGCAGACCCGCGCCGAGGAGATCATGCACCGCCTGCTCGCGGCCATCGTCGAGCGGCAGGTCGCGAGCGTCGTCCTCGACCTCACGGGCCTCGAGACGATCGAGACCCACACCGCCGATCACCTGATGAGCATCGTGCGCGCCATTCGCCTGCTCGGCGCCGACGCGGTCATCAGCGGCATCCGGCCCGCCGTCGCGCAGACCATCGTCGAGCTCGGCATCGATCTCTCCGGCTTCGTCACGAAACGCACCCTGCGCGCGGCGATTTTCTCGCGCGAGGTAGCGCGGAGCGCGGCCCCGCCCCGTCGGCGCTGATCGATCATTGACGCCTCTTGCCCATTCCGATGTTCTCCGCGGGGGAGATTCGGAGGCAGAGGCATGCAAAAATACGATGTCATCGGATGGTCCCGCCGCGTCCTGCCCGTGCTCGGCGTGATCGCGCTCGCCGGGTGCGGCGAGGCCGAGCCGATCGAGCCTGACGGGCTCGTCTGCGCGGCGCCTGCCACGACCCCGCTCCCCGCGAGCCCGGCGAGCCCTCTTTCCTGGAAAGGGCCGGGCGGCCCGGCGCAGACGTATTCGACGGACGTCCTCGGGGTGAATTGCGCGTTCCTCGACGGCGGCCCCGAGGACGATACGGATCACCACAACACCGTCACCATGCTCGACGGTCACCTCGTCATGCCGTGGGCGCCCGAATGGGGCGGCGGTGGCCTGTCCACGTATCGCTTCGACGACCCCTGCACGCCCACGCAAGTCGGCACGAGCTTCTCGCCGCTCATGCGCGAGACCCACGCGGCCGGGTTTGCCCGGATGAACGGCTGGAAGGCCGTCGTCAATGGCGTGAACGGCATTCAATTCTGGGATCTCGCGAATCCCGAGGCGCCCACGGTCACGAGTGATCTCGCGTTCAAGGGCGTCTTCTGGCCCGACGCGTACGCGCGCGTCGTCCTCTCGGTCTTCTGGCAAGCCCCGTACGTCTACGTCGCCGCGGCGGACAATGGCATCTTCGTCGTCGACGCGACCGACCCGGCCAAACCGGTTCCCATCACGAAGTTCAAGTTCGACCCGCCGCTCCGCGCCGGCGCCATCTTCGCCGTCGGCAATCTGCTCGCGGTCATGGCCGCCGAAGGATCACGCACGGTGCTGCTCGACATCGGCGATCCCGCGCGTCCCACGCCCATTCCCGGCGGCACGTTCGAGATAGAGGACGGCGCGGGCGTCCGGCAGGAGGCCTATCACGCCCATTTGAACGGTGACAAGACCTGGTATGCCCGCAAATCCAGCGGCGGCGGCGTCATCATCTACGACATCGGAAACCCCGAGGCGCCGAAATACCTCGGTGATTATCACGCGCCGGACGGGAACGGCGGGTACGTCTTCCTCAAGGAGAACGTGGCGTTCGTCGGCGAGAGCCATTTTGCCGAGGCGGTCGACGTCTCCGATCCGACGAAACCCACGCTGCTCCGCCGCTTCAACCTCACGGGCGACCTCGACACGATCATCCCCATCGGCAACGTCGTGGTCTTGAGCGTCGACGACAAGGCCGAGGAGGACCAGGGCAGCGCCGTCGCGCCGTTCCTCGAGGCCCCCGATTCGCGCGGGCCCGAGGTGACCATGGTGAACCCGCCCGACGGCGCCGCGGCGCAGCCGCTCACGACCCGCATCGGCCTCACGTTCGGCGAGTTCGTCGACCTCGGCTCGCTCTGGGAGGGCTCGTTCATCGTCCGCAAGATCGGCACGAACGAGCCCATCCAGGGCCAGTATTCGGGGCAGGAGGGCATCGTGAATTTCTGGCCCGCCGCGCCGCTCGAACCCGATACCGAGTACGAGGTCGTCGTGCCCGCCGGCGGGGTCGTCGATTTCAATGGCAATCCCACGGCGACCGAGTTCCGCTCGACGTTCAAGACCGGCCCCTGCTTCCTCCCGCCGCCGCCCCCGCCTTACTCGGAGGAGGAGGAAGAAGAATGAGAATGCGACGCGCGCGCGCTGCTGTTCCCCTCGGGATCGCGTTCGTCGGGGCCGCCCTCGCGTCCTGCGGCGACGATGGCTCGCAAAAGCCGCCGACGCCCGAACCGTTCGCGCTCGGCCCGATCGAGGGCCCCGCCGTCGCTTACGTCGGCGATGACGCCTGTTTTTCGCTCACGGTCACGGGTGGGCCCACGGCTCAGGTCGCCTGGAACCTCGGCGACGGGACGGCCGTTCCGCCGGCCATGCTGTTCACGAAGGTTTGTCACGTCTACGACACGCCCGGCCGTCGGCTCGTCGGCGCGACCGCGATCTACGAGGGGCAAAAGCTCGTGGTCACGCGCGGCGTGGCCGTGGTGCCGAAGCCCATGGCGATCCGGCCGAATACGTCGAGCACGATCGTCCTCGACGCCGCGCGCTCGTCGATCTGGGTCGCGAATACCGATCACGATCACGTCGCGCGGTTCGACAAGGATCTGCCGGCCTCCGTCCCTCAACCGCTCGTGCATTGCGACGCGCCACGCACGCTCGCGATCTCGGGCGCGACCCTCGCGGCGGCTTGCCAGGGCGACGGCACGGTCGTGTTTTACGACGTCGACAAGCAAGAGACGCGCGGGAAGGTCGAATTCGGCGCGGGCACTGCGCCGTTCGGCGTCGTCGCCGATCCGCGCGGCGATGGCGTGTTTTTCGTGACGCTCTCGGGCACGGGCGAGCTCGCCGCCGTTCGCGCCGAGGGGAACCAGATCCTGTCGAGGTCGGCCGTTTTTCCGGACGTACGCGGCGTCGCGGCCATCGCGGACGGGACGGTGCTCGTCACACGCTGGCGCGCGACCGCGGAGGGCGCAGAGGTCGCCGTGATCGACGCGACGGACCCGGCGGCGCTCGCGGCGGGCGAGCCGCTCGTGCTCCCGCCGGACGTCGGGCTCGACAGCGACACGAACAACAGCGGCGTGCCGAGCTTCTTGAACCAGATCGTCCCGTCGCCCGACGGCGGCCGCGCCATCGTCCCCTCGCTCCGCGCGAACACCGTGACGGGATTGTACCGGACGGGCAAACCGCTGAGCTTCGAGACGACCGCGCGCGCGATCCTCACCGAAATCGAGCTCGGCGGGCCCACGGGAAAACCGTTCGAGCGCAAAGCCGGGCGGTATGCCTTCGACGATCTCGATTTCGCCTCGGCGGCCGTCTTTTCCCCCGAGGGCGACGTGATCTACGTGGCGATCCAGGGCGCCGAGCGGGTCGAGGTGCGCGACGCCGTGAGCTTCGACGTCGCCGGCTCGATCGACGACGTCGGCCACGCCCCCGACGGTCTCGCCCTGAGCGAAGACGGAAAGAAGCTCTGGGTGCACGCGTCGCTCTCGCGCGAGGTGCGCGTCTACGACGTGAGTGATCTGTCGAGCCCGCCCGTCCCGCTCGGCCAGGTCCCGACCGCGACCGTCGAGCCGCTGTCCGACGAGGTTTTACGGGGCAAACGGATTTTCTACAGCAGCCGCGACCCCCGCATGAGCCGCACGAGCTACATGTCCTGCGCCTCGTGCCACCTCGACGGGGAAGGGGACCATCTCGTCTGGGACTTCACGCAGCGAGGCGAGGGCCTTCGCAACACGATCCCGCTCGTCGGGCGGGCGGGCACGGCGCACGGGCCGCTGCACTGGACGGCCAATTTCGACGAGGTGCAGGACTTCGAGCACGACATCCGCGGCCCCATGGGCGGAGCCGGATTCTTGCCGGACGACGTCTTCCATTCCGGGATGATCGATCAGACGCTCGGCGCCCCGAAAGAAGGTTTGTCCCCGGAGCTCGACGCGCTCGCGACCTACGTCGCCTCGCTCGGCTCGTTCGGCAAGAGCCCGTACCGTTCGAACGATCCCGCCGCGCTGGCCTCGCGCCAGAAGGGCAAGGATATCTTCTTTTCAGTCGAGGCCGGCTGCTCGACGTGTCACGCGCCGCCCCATTTCACGGTCAGCGCGCTCGTGGCCGACAAGAGCTACGTGCTCCACGACGTGGGGACGCTCGGGCCGGGCTCCGGTTCGAGGCTCGGGGGCCCGCTCCCGGGGCTCGATACTCCCACGCTGCGCGGGCTCTGGAAGAGCGCGCCGTATTTGCACGACGGCTCCGCCCCCACGCTGCGCGCCGTGCTCCGAGATCGCAATGCCACGGATCAGCACGGCAAAACGAGCCACCTCGACGACGCGGATCTCGACGATCTCGAGCGATATTTGCTCACGATCGACGACGACGAGCCCTGAATACGAAAAAAGGCCGCGGCCGGGCACGTGTTCATGCCCCTGCCGCAGCCCCGCTTCAACGGCCCTTGTCAGCTCAGCCGGATTCAGCTTTTGTCCGAGCGTCCGCCGCCGCTGCCCGACTCCTCGGCCTGCTTGCCTTCCTCGATGAGCTCGCGCACGCGCTGGCCGCCCTTGTGGCCGATCTCGGAGTAGAACTCGGAGCCACGCTCGTCACGGACGGTCTCGCCGCCCTTGCGTCCCGCCTCCTCGACCGTCATCTGGCCCTTTTTCTGCTCCTGTGCCATGACGCACTCCCTTTCGAGTCGAAGGTCGTTTGTCACGGTGATCCACGACGGGCGGCCCATCCGCGCCGTCGCGTCCCCCGCGTCACCTTCCACACGCGGTTCTCTGGGGTGCGGTCCCTCGAACGTCGAGCGGTCGCCCTACCAATTCGTAGGGCCTCCCGACGGGTCGTCCCGGGCCGGTTGGTTTGTCCGCGGACACCCGGGCCCGCTTGCCCTAGGTTCTGCGCGTCCGGCGGAGCTCGGCGCCGATCGCCGCTTCGAGCGCGCTGCCGAGATCGGCGCGCACGATCGCCGGCGTGAAATCGAGGCCCTGCTGCACGGCCGTACGTGCCGCAGCCGCCGAGACGCCGCATAGCACGACCCGTGCCCCGAGGAGCGACAAGGCCCGCGCAATGCGCACGAGCCCCTCCGCCACGACGGGATCGATGGCCAGCGCCCCCGTGATGTCGAGGATCACCGTGCGCGCGCCCGCCGAGGCCACCCGCGCGAGCACGCGCCCCTCGGCCTGCGCGAGCATCGTGGCGTCGAGCGCGCCCGCAATCGGGACGAGCAGAACGCCGCGATACACCTCGAGGACGGGCGCCGAGAGCTCCTGCACCGCCGTGAGCAGCCGCTCCTGCTCCGCGCGCGCCTCCTCCAGCTCCTTCACGCGCGCCTCGAGCTCGCGCCCGCGCAGCACGAGCTCCTCTCGCCGCGCCTCGTCCCGCTCGCGGCTCCGGCGCAGCTCGCGCGCCACGCGCGCTACCATGTTCGCCACGATTCCAAGCTCGTCCGTGCGCTCGATGAAAGGCAGCTCGTCGTACTGACCGCGCAGAACGCGGCTCATCCGCGAGCCGATCCAGCGGAGGAGGTCCATCTCCTCGTCGAGGAGCCGCGCGGCGAGCGGCGGCTTCTGGGGTACGTCCCGTGCCTCTTGGTTCATCGAACGGCGCTCATTCCTGCCAGCGCGTGTCGAATGTGCAGAAGGGATCCCCTCGCCTCACGCACGTCGAATGCGTGATCTCCACGTCGTATGCGTCGAGCGCCTCGAGGAACCCGCGCAGCCCGCCGGTCTCGAAATGGCAATTGAAGGGCTGATGCGACTCGACGATCGCGTGCCGCTCGCCCTTCATGGCGGCGCGCCACGTGCCGCTGTCGCCCCGCGTGGCGAATTTCCACATGGTCGGGAGCTCGGCCATGAAATCGCTCGGCGTCTTGATCCCGAGCCCGTGGAGCTGGGTGCGGAACATGAAATAAATGTTCCGGCCGATGAGCTCCGGGAGCGCAGGATCCCGGTCCTCGAGCTTGTTGAGAATCGTCTCGAGGTCCTGGCCGAGATACCAGGCCGCCGGATCGATGTTCCGACACGCCGCGACATATTCCGGCGGGACGTCATCCCCGCCGACGGTCACGAGCATGGTAAAGAGGCTGCCCAGCGTCAGCGTCGGCCCGGAGCGGTCTTCCATCCCCGGATCGGCGTGGGGGCAGAGCTCCAGGGGCGCATAACGCGAAAAGCGATCCATGCGAACAATCCTTTGACGCATAGGATCGGGCGTCAAGGAAAATGCGCGATGGTCGGAAATCAGTAATGTTGGTCGAGGATGGCAGGATCCGTCGTCACGGAGAATACTTCATTGCAGCGACGGCAGCGGTATTTCACCTTCGTCGGCCGCGCCGAGATGCCGAAGAAGAGGCGGAGATACCCGGACATCGTGTAGACGCCCTCGGGGCTCACCAGGTGGTGCTCGCGGCCGTGGCCGCAAGAGCAGGTCCGGGCCTTCGACGTGAGGTCGATCGTGGGTTCCTGGGTCATGGTCACTCCACTCGGATATAGCGCTGCACGAAGGTCGAGCCACCGCGCGTATCACGCACGACGCCCCAGATCTGGTAAAGGCCGGGCTCGGACGGCGGCATCCACTTCGTGCTGTGCTCGTTCTTGTAACCCTCGGTGACGCCGCTGATGAGGGAGATGCCGCCGCCCGTGAGGTCGCCTGCTTCGACCAGCCAGTCGACCCAGACCGCCTCGTAAATCTGTTTGCCGTCGACCATTTCGCCCGGATCGATCTCGGCGATGCCGGGCTCGACGATGAGGTCGATCTCGTATTCGGTGCAATTCTCGTAAGGGTCGCCCGCGAAGCAGCCGACGTCCCGGCGCTCGTCGACCGTGGAGGGGCACGCCTTGACCGTCGGGGCCTCGGTGAAATCCTCGGGGATGGGCTCGCCGTTGAGCGTCATTCCAGAGACGGGCGGGTTCTGGTTCGTGCGGCCGTCCTCGAACGTGTAGATCTGGGCGAACCCGGGGACGAAGCTGTCGGCGGCGAGGCGATTGCCCTCGGAATCGAAGCAGCCGAACGGGAAGAAGCCCGCTTTGCCCGAGGGGTCGAGCTCGATCGGCTTGATCTCGCCGGCGCACGCGAAGAAAAATACGAATTGCAGGCCGTATTTCGAGCCGCCGTCCGGCGCGGGGCGCTGGGAGAGGATGTCCTCGGGAATGGTGGTCGTGAACGTCGGCCCGAAGCCGATGAGGCCAGGCGGGAGGTTGCCGCCGCTCTCCGCGAGGCTCTGGAACGTCTGCAGGAGCTGCGGGAAGCAGCCGTAATAGAGGTCGCCCGGTGGGTTGTAACAGCCGCCGATCCAGAGGATCTGGACGGGGCGCGGGCCGTCGCCCTCGGGGTCGGGGTAGCCGTCGTAGAAGCTCATGTCGAAGCGGACTTCCTCGCCCGGCTGCGCGTAGGGTTTGTCCGCGGTGACGGAAAAGACGCGCAGGCCATTGACGAGGTTCGACGAAACCCACCCAGGCGAGCAGCCCGCGGAGGCGATCGGAGCGGCGAGCGTCGCGGCAGCGAGCGCCCCGAGCACGTGACGTCGGAAACCGCGTGTCTGCTTCATCCCATTCCCTCCTCGTGAAGCTCGGCTAGAAATCACCACGAAGGCCGAAGCTCGGCAGGATCGGCACGCCGGTCACGTATTGCCGCGCGGTGTAGTTGAAGTTGTAATCGATGCCCTCGACGTTCTGGCTGTTGTAGACGTTCTGGACGTCGAGGTAGATCGAGAGCTGCCAGCTCTTGAAGCGGAACCGACGATCGACGCGGATGTCGAGCTGGTGGAACATGGGGAATCGCTCGCTGAAGGGGCCGCTGTACGGGATCGGCACGTAGGTGCCGACGGACGCGTTGTAAATGGCGTTCGCGCGATTTGGGATGCAGCCCTCTTCCTCGAAGTTGCAGACGTTGGGCGTCGTGAGGTTGCCCGAGACGAGGCGGAAGCGCGCGCCGATCTCCCAGCCGCCGCCGAGGCGGTAGCTGCCGAGGGCGGTCAGGATGTGCGTCTGGTCGAACGAGACGGGCTGCTCCTCGGCGCCAGGGAGCGGCGTGCGGAGGCTGCGCGAGAGGGTATAGGCGACCCAGCCGAAGAAGTTCGCGTCGGCCTTGTATTTGAGCAGGAACTCCGCGCCGAAAATGCGGCCCTTGCCGAGGTTCCCGCGGACGGTACCGCCGCCGACGTCCGCAGCTTGCTGCGAGACGAGGCGATCGAGCTGCTTGTAAAAACCCTCGACGCTGAGCTCGATGTTGCGCGTGAACTCCTGCTCGGCGCCGATCGCATAATGAATGGCGCGGTTCGAACGGAGCCCGGGCGAACCGAACGGAGGGATCGTGTCCTGCGGCTGCGGCGGTTGGGTGTACGCGCCCACGCCGCCCTTGAGCGTCGAGCGCGGGAACTTGGAGGTGAGGTCGATGCGCCCATTGACGCGCGGAGAGATGTCGACGCCGTCCACGCGGTTGTAGCCGTCGATGCGGACACCCGGGACGAGCTTGGCCCGGCCCGTCGGCGCGATCTCGAGCTCGACGTAGCCAGCCGGGCTGACGATCCAGCCGTTGAACTCGGACTCGATGAGCGGGCGCGTCGAGAAGGGGCCGCCCGAGGGCTCGCCCGCGCGCGGCGGCGCAGGGCCGCGGTACTTCGCGTCGGCGTAGTTCGTGAACACGTCGAGGCCGGTGTTCAGCGTGATGCCCTTGCTGACGCGGCGCGTGTACTCGGCTCGCCCGCTGATGCTGTAGTTCGTGAGGTTGAAGAAGAAGGGGCCGACGCCGAAATCGAGTTTGTCGATGCCGACCGCAGCGACCGCGGAGAAGCGGTTCTTGTCGTCGATGTCGTTGTCGTAGCGGAGCTGGATGCGGTGAAAGCCCGTGTGAAACCCGGCGTTGCCGCTGATCGCAGGCTCGCCGGGCGGAGGCTGGTCGGCGATGAGCGCGATGGAGTCGTCCGCGCCGAAGAAGGTGAGGCGCACGCTCGAGCTCGGCGTCGGGTTCGCCTCGAGGCCGAGCTGATAGTCCCAGTAGACGGGGAGCTGCGTGATGCCCGCGCCCGCGGCGTCGAGGGCGAGGCCAAGCGTGGCGTCGAGGTAGCTGCGCCGCGCGCCCGCGATGAAGCGGACTTTGTTCTTCGTGCCAGGCACGGGGCCCTCGGCGATGAAGCGCGCGTCGACGAGGTCGGCCTGCGCCATGCCGTGGTACTTGCCGTCGTTCTTGGGCGCGCGGACCGCGACGTCGACGATGCCGCCCATGACGCGGCCATACTGGGCGCTGAAGTTGCCCGGGAAGAAGTCGATGCGCTCGATCATCTCGGTCGGGACGACCGAGGACAAACCACCGAAGTGGTAGATGAGCGGGATCTGGGTGCCGTCGAGGAACGTCTGCGTGTCCTGCGGGGCCGAGCCGCGCACGAGCAGGATGCCCGCGATGGCAGGCGGTCGCGCGACGCCGGGCAGGTTCTGGAGCGCGCGGAGAGCGTCGCCGTTCGTGCCGGGGATGCGGAGCATCTCGCGTTGCTCGAGCGTCCGCTTCGTGACCTCGCGCGGCGCGCGCGCGCCACGCACGACGACCTCGAGGCCGTCGCTCGCGGCGACGAGGCGGTACTTGACCTCGATGGCCTCGCCCGCGGCGATCTCCTCGGTGACGTCGAGCGTGTCGTAGCCGGGCGCCGTGATGATGACGCGGTACTTGCCCGGCCCGAGCGCGTCGAAGCGGAAGTTGCCGTCGCCGTCGACCGTGGCCTCGTTCTGGCCGGATGGGCCGCTCAGGAGGACGGTGGCGCCAGCGAGCGGGACGTCGCCGCCGCTCGCGAGGACGACGCCGCGGAGCGACTCGCTCGCCTGCGCGGCACCGGGTTTGTCCCCGGAGGTCGCGTCGGGCGGAGGCTCGGCCTTCTTCAGCGCGAACGAGTAGCGGTAGAGGATACGCGCGGGGACGGGCGTGCCGTCGGCCTTGCGCGCAGGGTCGAACTCGAGCTTCTTCGCCGCCTCGACGGCCGATTCGTCGAAGCCATGCCCCGCCGGCTCGATGACGGCGACGTTCTTGACCTTGCCGGTCCTGTCGATGTCGAGCTGGAGGGTGACGGTGGCTTCGAGGCCAGCCTTCTCGGCCTCGGGGGGATACACCGGCGGCTGGTAGTTCAGCGGCCGGGGCATCGTGCCGGTAGGCGCGGCAGCGGGTGCGGTTGGTGCGTTGGGAGGAGGCGCGTCGCCGGGCGGGGCGGTCTGCGCGAGGGCAGGCGTAGAGGAGGTCCCGGCGACGAGCCCCGCGAGGATGAGGGCGAGGGCGCTCTTCTGGCGAGGCAGCACGTTCACGTGGTCATACCGGATCGCGGCGCTTCAAGATGACGCAAAGGACGACGACGAGGGAAATCGTGAAGCCCCCGAGCACCGCGAACGGTAGCCACGTGCTCTCGTAGTTCGTGAAGCCCCAGCCGCCCGCGAGGGTGTCGGAGGCCATCTGCGCGATCGAGCACTTGAATTTGCCAGCCTCGATGAAGTCGGCAGGTGCGCTCTCCGTGCGGCCGAGGTCGATGACCCACGAGGGATCCTCCTTGAGCGAAAGGCGCTCGTGGACGATGGAGCCCTCGAAGCCCCAGCGGGCCGGCATGATCATCATGAGGGGCTTCAAGTGCGGCACCGTCGTCATGGGGACCATGAGCCCTCCGAGGACGACCTGAGGGATGAGCGCGATGGGCGTCAAGGCCATGGCCGCCTCGGACGACTCGACGACGGTCGAGAGGAGGAGCCCGAGCGCGACGGCCGCGAGCGAGGTGGCCACGAGCGAGGCGAGCTGCATCAAGAACGCCGCGGGGCCGCCGTGGAAGCCGAGCGTGAAGAACACGATCGCGAGGAGGATCGTGCACTGGATGATGCAGAAGAACGCGAGCAGGATGTACTTCGAGAGGACGTAGTTGAGCAGGCCCAGCGTGACCATGCGCTCGCGCATGTAGATGGCCCGCTCGCTGACGATCTCGCGCGCCGCGTTGGAGGTGCCGAACCAGACGGAGGCGACGACGAGGAAGAAGATGGCGCCGGTGTTGTCGGCGGTGGCCGTCATGTTCTTCAAGACGTCGCCGGTGTTCGTGTTGCCGCCGAACTTCTTGCCGAGCTCCTGGAGCGCGCCGAGGCACCACGCCGGGACGGCCTTCTCCTGCCAGCCGAAGACGATCGCGAGCAGGATGCCGATGATCGGCGCCTGCGCGAGCATGATGACGGTGCCCGCCGTGTCTCGGATCTTCGTCTTGAAGTAGCGTGAGAGCAAAAGGCCGAGCTGGCCCTTCGTTGTCGCGCGTCGTTCGGGGATCGCGCGCTGTCCCTGGCCGGCGCCTATCTCGCGCCGGCCCGTGTACATCTTGCGGTACGTGGGGTTCTGATCGCTGAAGTACTCGCGGCGCCACTCGAGCGCGGCGGTCTTGCGCGCATGGCCGCGCGGCACGTTCGGATCCCGCGCGCGCATCTGGTCGTAGATGGACTTCTCGCGCGAGGCGATCATCTCGAACATGTCGCGGGGGTTGTCGATGTCGTTGCGCTGGCCCTGCCGCTCCTTCCACGAGCCGAAGAATCGGTACGACTCGCCCTGCGTCGAGCCGAAGAACATCGGCACGCCGCCGTAGCCCATGATCAGCGCGTGCGAGAACTTCTCGTACTCGTCCTTCGCCGGCTGATGGATCGTCATGATGATCGTCTTGCCCGTGGCCTTCGTGAGGTCGTGCAAGAGCGTGATCAGCGCGGTGGTGTCGTCGGCGGCGAGGCCGGAGGTAGGCTCGTCGAGGAAGAGGATGACGGGGTCGGTGACGAGCTCGAGCGCGATGTTGACGCGCTTCCTCTGACCACCCGAGAGGATCTTCTTCTCGGGTTTGCCGATCTGGAGGTTCTTCACGCCCTCGAGGCCGAGGTCCTTGATCGTCTGCTCGACGCGCGCGTCGATCTCCTCCTCGGAGTAGTCGGGCGGGAGGCGGAACTTCGCGCTGTACTTCACGGCCTCGAAGACCGTGAGCTCGGGATGCACGAGGTCGTCCTGCGGGACGTAGCCGATCGAGCCGCGAAGGTTGTCGTAGATGTTGTAGAGGTCCTCGCCGTTGATGCGGACGACGCCGCTCGTGGGCGGGAGGTAGCCGTTCAACGTGAGCAAGAGCGTCGTCTTGCCCGCGCCCGAAGGGCCCATGAGCGCGATCATGTCGCCCGGCAACGCCTTGAACGAGACGTCGTCGAGCAGGCGCTTCATCTCGCTCGGGTTGTCACGATCGGGGACCTCGAGGACGAGGCTCCACGCTTCGATCTCGTAGAGCGGTTTGCCCGCCCAGCGATCGGCCGAGTACTCCTCCTGGACGACCTGGACCGCGCCCGAGGAGCCGAGCTCGATCTGGAGCGGCATCGGGCCGATGAAGAACTTCTCGCCGCTCTGGATGCCGATCTTCTGGCCCGGCGGGATGCGCTGGCCGCGGACGTAGGTGCCGTTCGCGCTGCCGCGATCCTCGACGAAGAGCTGCCCGTTCATCTGGTGCACGAGCGCATGGCGGCTCGAGACCTGCGGGTGCTGAATGACGATGTCGTTGTCGGGCGTGCGGCCGATGCTCTTCTGTCCGCCGCCGCTCGGGCCCGCGAAGTCGAGCTGGCCGAGGACGGTCTTGTTCTTCTTGCCTGGGGCGCCCGCTTGCGGCGCGCCCGAAGGGAGAGCGCCCGCCGCCGGCGCCGCGCCCGAGACGGGCGGATACCCCTGCGGCTGCTGCTGCTGCACGGAGGGATACCCCTGCGGTTGCGCGGGCGGGTAGCCCTGCTGCGGCATCGAGACGTTCGTCTGCGGCATGGGCGCCGCGGGCTGCTGGGCATACGCGCCGCTCACGACGGGCGCGCCGCCACGCGCAGCCTGCGCGAGTCGCGCGAGGAGCTCGACAGGGACGGGCACGGGACCAAACGCGACGACGCCGTTCGGATCGATCGGCGCGGGCTGCGCAGCCTGGATCTTCGTGGTGCCGACGTACGTGCCGCTCGTCGAGCCGTTGTCGACGACGAGCATGCGATCGAGCATCACGGTGGCGTGCTGGCTCGAGACGCTCGGATGCTGAATGACGAGCGATGCGCGCGCCGGATCGCGGCCGATCACGTGCTGGCCCGCGGGCGCGGGCGTATTGCCCGTGGCCATGATCGAGAGGATGATCGCGGGGTGGCTGAGCGGGACGGGCGCGCGGCCCACGACGAACTGGGTGCGGAAGTCGAAGGGGACTTCTTCACCCGGGGCGAGCTGGCGGTTGTTCGCGAACGAGGGGGCCGCGCCGCCGCCGATGAACACGAGCCTGCCGCCGCCCTGATGGACGAGGCGCGCGTGCTCGGGCGCGACGCTGGGATCCGCGATGACGACGTCGCACGTGGGAGCGCTGCCGATCGTGAGGGTCTGCTTGCCAAAGCCGGGGACCATGCGGGCTACCTTTCACCACGAACGTCCGCGGAGAGCAACGGGGACGGCCGCGCTTCGCGTGACGCGAGCAGGATAGGCACGCCGGGGCGGCGTTCGCCAGCGTTGTTCAGCGCAGGAAAAGAGCCCAGATGAGCAGGAGCAAGAGCACGGCGATCACGGCCGACATGCCGATGATCACGTACACGATGCCCGCCTGGGAAGGGCGCGCGCCGGCCGGCGCGGACAAGGGCGCGGAGGGGACGGCTTTCGGGACCTCCGGCGGATGCGTGGGAGAAGGACCCTGGCCCGTGACCTGGGTGGCCTGCGGGGGCGCATAACGCGCCGAAGGCGGCGGCAAGGGGAGCTGGGCCGCAAAAGGCGCGAGGCGCGGCTGCTCGGGCATCGTGGGCGAGGGCGCGACGGGGCGATCGACGGCCGTCGGCTGCACCGGCGCGAAGCCCGGCGACGAAGGCGAAGGCGGCGGCAAGGGGAGGCCGCCCTGCTCGGGCGCGGTCGGGGCCGCGGAGGACGTGCTGGGCGAGAGCAACGTGGGGACCGGCACGGGCGGGGGCAAGCCGAGCTTCGTTCCCGCGGCGGCCGCCGTGTCGACCGCGGCCATCGGTCGCGTCTCCTGCGGAGGCGCAGGCCGCGAGGCCGCGGGCTCCGGCGCGATCGCGGGCGCTTGCGGGATCGTGTGCGACGCGCGCGGCGCGAGCTCCACGATGCGCACCATCTGCACGGTGATGTTGTCGTGGCCGCCGCGATCGTTCGCGAGGTTGACGAGCTGATTGCAGGCGTGCGGGAGCGCGCCCGAGTTGAGCGCCTGGCGCACGGAGCCGAGGATGTCGACGCCGAGCACGAGGTCGGTGAGGCCGTCGCTCGACTGGAGGAAGATGTCGCCCGGGAACATCTCCATCGGCTCGGGTCGGACCTCGACCTCGACCTCGGCGCGCATGCCGAGCGCGCGCGTGATCTTGTTCGCGTCGGGATGCCCGATGGCCTCGGCCTCGGTGAGCATGCCGGCGTCGATCATGCCCTGCACCATCGAGTGGTCGCGCGTGAGCGGGTAGATCTGGCCCGCGCGGATGCAGTAGGCGCGGCTGTCACCGACGTGCGCGACGTCGAGGCCGCGATCGCCGATCAGCATGGCCACGACGGTCGAGCCGGGCCGCCCGCGGTTCTCGGGCGGCCCGCCGAGCTGGTAGACGCGACGTCCGGCTTCTTCGATCGCGGCCTTGAGTGCCGTCGCGGCGGTGGCGCCGGTCGGGGCCTGATCGATGACCTCGAAGATCGTGGCGATCGCGGTGCGGCTCGCCTCCCGGCCCCCGTAGTGCCCGCCCATGCCGTCGCAGAGGACGACGAGATGGCCGAAGCGCGTCTCGGCGTACCCGCACGAGTCCTCGTTGACCTGCTTGTTCGGATCGCGGCCAGGATCGCTGGCCTGGGCGAACTCGATCCGGACGCGGGTGCCGAGGGCCTGGGGTTGGCTCATCGCAGAAGGGCCGGGGGGTGGGGGCCGGGACGACGGTCGTTCGAGCGTAGACTACTCGAAACGGACGTTGAACTCGATGGGGCCGAAGCGAAGCATCGAGCCGGGCGGGACAGGCGTCCACACGAGCGGCGGGATGCGGTTGCCATTGATGCTCGTGCCGTTGTTCGAGTTCTCGTCACGCACGAAGAGCTGGCCGTTCTCGAACTTGATGACGGCGTGGCTGCCGGAGACGCGCGGCTCGTTCACCACGATCTGACACGTCGCGGCGTCGCGGCCGACGCGCATCTCCGTGCCCGGGTTGAACGTGAAGATGCCGAGCGAGCCGGAGAGCACCGCGCGGTTCGCGGAGCCGCCGACGGAGCCGCCGCCCATCGGAGGAGGACCGTAGCCGCCGCCGAAGTCGGGGCCGCCCATGCCGGGCACGCCGCCGCCCATGGGCACGGCGGGCGCGTAGCCGCCGCCCATCGGGCCGGGCGGGCCACCCGCGGGGCGCGGGGCCGTCGTGGGCGCGGCGCCGGCGCGTCGCTTGTTGCCGCCGCTGCGGAAGATCGAGACGACGAGCAGGACGAGGACCACGCCGCCGAAGGTGATGCCGCCGATGAGCAAGTAGGGCAGCGGCGCCTCTTTCGCCTTCACCGTGATGATCTTGTCGGCGGTGATGGCGCTCGTGCGCTTGGCCTGGTTGTCGTAGACGATGAGGCGCGCGGTCATCTGCTCGCCCTTGCCCGCCAGGAACTTGTCGGTGTTCGGCAGTTCGAACTCGACCATGCTCTCGCCGGCCGTCGTGGCCTTGCCGCGCATGCCTTGCTCGATGAGCGTGCGCTGGGCCTTCTTCGCGTCCTCGATGCTGCCGCCCTGGAGCGAGGCGGGCGCGGGCTGGTTCTTGGGAACCATGTAGAGCTCGGCCCGCTGCGTGTTGCCGCCCCAGCAGAAGTTGCCGAAGACCTTCACGGTCCCGCCGGGATACACGGGATCCTTCGCCGCGGCGCGTTCGGTGGCCTCACGATCGATGTCGAGCGGCCACTGCGAGGGATCGATGCCGACGGGCACGTTCTGGAACGTCGCGTCGCCGGCGATCAGCGGATCGGTGTTGAGGAACGCGAGGCGGATGGTCTGCGTCAAGCTCAGCGCGACACACGAGACGCGCCACTTGACGATGTGCATCTTGTTGAAGCGCGAGCGGACGGCGTTGACGATGTTCACCGCGCGCGCTTCCTGCCTGTCGCGCACGATGCTGTAGAAGCCGCCGATCTCGGTGTTCGCGAGCCCTTCCATGAACTCGCGCGAGTTCGCGGTGAACTCCTCGACGAGCTTGCTCGGGAACCAGATCGAGATGACCGGCACGGGCGTCTTCGGGAGGACCTCGTTGTTCTCCGGGAAGCGGCCCTTCGTGAGGTAGTCCTTGAGCAGGTTCGAGGCCGCGGCCGTCGAGCTCGGATCGGCGCCTGCCGCGCCGTTCGAGAGCACCACCATGGCCTGGTGCATGGGCACGACGACGTTCGTGCCCACGTTGCCGAGCTCCCGGAAGCCGTCGGTGGCCGCGGTCTTGATGATGTTGAAGAGCGGGCGCGTGCGGCCCTGCGTGGGGAACGTGTTCTTGACGCTCGCGATCGTCTGGAGCGCCGTCTGCTTGTTGTTCACCCACTTCGAATCTTCGACGACGCTCTTGTCGTTGAAGAACATCACGTCGACGATGTCGTTCGGGCCCATCGCGTTGACGAACGCGGTCGCGACGGACTTCGCCTCGTCGAAGCGCGTGCCCATCGAGGACGCCGCGTCGATGAGGATGAGCCACGCGGTGCCCACGCCGGGCTGGCTCGTGCTCTCGCCCCAGCGCGCCTTCGACTCGAACCGGGCCGCGGTGTCGGAGCCGTCGACGACGACGCTGAGCACCGCGTTCTTCTCGGGGAAGTCGAACGACGAGTAGAGCGCGTTCGGCTGCTCGATCGCGTTCGACACGCAATCGTTGAACGCGTCGCCGTTCAGCGCCGCGCAGGGCCGTGTCGCGTCCGACAAACGCTTGTTCTGGACGAGATCGATCACGGTCGTGAGCACGGGCGAGCCGTCGACCGTGCTCGTGCGCGGATCGATGCGGAGGATCCTCGCCTCCGGAGCGGCGAAGGAGGGCGCGGCGGCGAAGAGGATCGCCGCGAGCGCTGCGAGCGCGGGGAGCGCGAACAGGGGAGCCTTCTTGCGCGCAGATCGAGCGACTGCGCCGGCGGCTCCGTGGGGCAACGGGTTCATGCTTGAGCCTCCAACATTGGGGGTCCTCGGCGAGCCGGCGCTGTCGCGGGGTGACGGGCACCTCCGCGCACGCGCACGGTCCGCGAGCGTGGCCGCCGCGTGCTCTCGCGCGTCGAGGCAGCGAAGCGCGTCCGCCCTGCGCGGAGAGCGCGGGGGACGGCTGCCTCGGGCGACGCGAGCGCGCGGGGGCGTCATCTCGTCGAGGAGCTGGGTAGGGTGAAAAGGGCGTTCCGCACGGGGCTTCTCCGCGCGACCCCTAGGTCCGAGCGGTCACGATGAAGGTGATGACGCTGAAGCCGCCGAAGCGGATCTTGTCGCCGTCACGCAGCTCGCGCCTGCCCTTGAAGCCGATGGCTTCCTCGTTGTGGAAGGTGCCGTTCGTCGAGCCGAGATCACTCAGGATGAACCTCCCACCTTCGCAGTCGATCGTCGCGTGATTCGTGGACGTCGTGCCGTGCGCGATCTCCACGTCGACCTTCTGACCCGTGTCCGCGCGGCCGACCGAGTTCTTGCCCTGCCAGAGCGGCCAGAACTTGCCGAGCGGATCGTCCTGGTAGCTCACCAGGAAGCCTGCGAGCGCGCGGCGGCCCTCCGGCGCGCCTCCTTGCCGACCGGGCGTCGGCAGAGGATTCCCCGGGGCCGCGGTCGCGGCGTTCGCGCGCCGCTGCGGCTCCTTCAGATCGAAGCCACTTTCGAGCTTCGGCGGCGGCGCGTACCCTTCGGGTTTGTCCGCCATCGGCGGCGGGCCGAACGGCCGAGGTCCCGGAGGCGGCGGATAGCCACCGACCGCGGGCTCCGGCGGCGGTCCGTACCCGGGCGGCGCGGGCGGCGGACCGAAGCCTGCCGGCCCAGGCGGCGGCCCGTACCCAGGCGGCGCGGGCGGCGGACCAAAGCCGGCCGGCCCAGGCGGTGGGCCAAACCCCGCAGGCGCCGGCGGCGGCTCGGGGGGCGGACCAAAGCCCGGAGGCGCGGGAGGCGGGCCGAATCCAGGCGGCGCGGGCGGCGGACCGAAGCCGGCGGGCGCCGGCGGCTCGGGAGGCGGGCCGAATCCAGGCGGCGCAGGCGGCGGGCCAAACCCGCCCGGCGGCGAGGGCGGCTCGGGAGGCAGGCCGAATCCAGGCGGCGCAGGCGGCGGACCGAAGCCACCGGGACCCGCCGGCGGAGGTCCGAATGCGGGGGGCGGCGGAGGCGGACCGAAGCCACCGGGTGCCGGCGGCGGCGCGCCGAACGCGGGGGGCGGAGGAGGCCCGAATGCGCTGGGGTTCGCCGTGGGCGAGGGGGGCGGCCCGAAGCCGCCGCCGAAGCCGGGGGGAGCCGGCGGGGGCGGTCCGAAGCCCGGCGGCTCGGGAGGCGGCCCGAAGCCCGGCGGGGCCGGCGGAGGCCCGAAGCCCGGCGCTTGCCCGAAGGCGGGAGGGGGCGGAGGAGGACCGAAGGCGCCGGGCGCCGAGGGCCCGAGCGGAGAGGCACAGATCGCGCAGAACTTGTCGGCGGGTGTGGCAGGCGCGCCGCAACGCGGGCAGTTCATAGTGTCCTTCTCGTGTTGACGGACCAAAGACCTCGTCCGCCTCGGCGGCAGCATACCGTGGGGGCCGGACCGAGGATCAAGAAGAAGTGCTCTTTCCCTCGGCGGGGGGTGGACGAGGCACCTCGGAGCACGACGCAGCGCAGCACATCCCAGGGGCCGCGGGAAGGACTCCCGGCGCGACGAAGGACTGCTGCCGATGCGCAAAAGGAAGCGGGGCCCGGCGCGGCGAGACGTGGAGCCGGGGCCGCGAGCGGTTGAAAAACGAAAGGGTGTCCTGGGCTGGATTGGCCCTGGGACACCCTTCGTGATGAGAGAGCGGGAGAGAGCGGAAGCGGGAGGCCCCGAGGTGGGGCCTTCCGGATCAGCCGTCCTTGGCGTCGCGCACGCGGGCGGCCTTGCCGGCCAGCGAGCGGAGGTAGAACAGGCGCGAGCGACGAACGACGCCGCGCGAGACCACCTCGATCTTGTCGATGCGGGGGCTGTGCGTCGGGAAGATACGCTCCACGCCCACGTTGAAGCTCACCTTGCGGACCGTGAAGGTGCTGCGCGCACCAGCCCGACGCTGCTTCAAAACGACGCCCTGGAAGACCTGGATACGCTCCTTCTCGCCCTCGACGATGCGGTAGTGGACCCGGACGGTGTCGCCGACCCGGAACTCCGGGAGCCCCTCGCGGAGCTGCGGGGTTTCGATCTTCGCAAGTACGTTCGAGGTGAGCATGGCGCGGTCCTTCGACTGGGGATGGTCCCGGCTGTTGGGGCAAACGGCTCCACGCCTGCCGGAGACGACGAGGGAGCGGCATTATGCATACCGTCCCCACGCTGTCAACCGATCATGGAGCGTGTGGATGCGGTGGATCGCGGGGCGACGAACTCACCGCCCCGCACGATCCGTTCGCGGCAACTAGCGACGAACGGGGATGATCTGCACGCGGCGCGCGTCGCCTTCGCCGTCGCTCTTCGTGACGACACCGGGGAACTTCGCGAGCGCGAGGTGCACGACGCGGCGATCCTGCGGGTTCATCGGTTCGAACGTGATGATCTTCCCCTCCTCGACGGCCTGCTTGCCGAGGCGCCGGGCCATCGAGGTGAGCGTCTCTTCGCGGCGGGCGCGGTAGCCCTCGGCGTCGATGATCACGTGGCGGCGCTGCTTGCCGGGTCGGTTGATCACGCGGTTGGCGAGGAACTGCAGCGCGGCGAGCGTCTGGCCCTTCTTGCCGATGATGCGGCCGGCGTCCCTGCCTTCGATCTCCAGCCGGATCTCCTCGGGCGGATCTTCCGGCTCGTTCTCGAGCAGGTCCACGGTGCAGTCCATGCCCATCGCGGCGAGCGTATCGATGACGAAGTCGAGCGCTTGATCGGCGCGACCATCCTCCTCGAACGGGACTGCTGCTGTCTCGGCGACGCGCTCGTCGCGCTCGTCGTCGTGCCGGGTGCCTTCGGCGTTCACGCTGGTCTTCCCGGGAGCTCCATTATCCACGGACACGTGCCTTTCCCTTTCCAAGAGCAGGCGCCGACTTGGTTTCGTCGCCCGAAGATTTCTCTGGCTTCTCGCGCACCTCGATGCCGGCGGAACCCTGCGTCTTGCGGCTCAGGTAGCGCTCGACCGCGACCTGCTGGGCGATGCCGAGCCACGTGTTGGTCAGCATGTACACGCCGAGGCCTGCGGGCAGGTAGAGCATCATCACCACGAAGATGCCGGGCAGCATGTACTGCATCATCTTCTGCTGCATCGGGTCGCCCTGCGGCGGCATGAGCTTCTGCTGGAAGAAGCTCGACGCGCCGAGGATCGCGGGGATGACGAAGTATTCGCCCTTGTCCGAGAGATCCGGGATGATCCGGGCCGACAGGAAGGGCACGTGGTAGAGCTCGACCGCCGTCTGCAGGGCCTGGTAGAGCGCGAACCACACGGGCATCTGCAAGAGCACCGGGATGCACCCGAGCACCGGGTTCGTCACGCCGTGCTTGCGCCAGAGCTCCTGGAGCGCGAGTCCACGCTGCGCCGGATCTTCCTTGTAGCGCGCGTTGATGTCGTCCATCTCCGGCTTGAGCCGACGCATGGCCGCGCTGCTCTTGATCTGCGAGATGCTGAGCGGGAAGAGCAGCATGCGCACGGTGATCGTGAGCAGCGCGATCGCGAAGCCCCAGCTCCCCACGGCCTTGTGGAGGATCTTCAGGTAGCCGACGAGCACCTTCGCGATCGGCGAGAACGTGCCGAGATCGATCACCTCGGTGATGCCCGGGCCGACCCCGGCGAGCACCTCGCGCTCCTTCGGGCCCGTGAAGCTCAGGACCTTGTACGTCTGCGTCGCCTGCGGCGCGAGCTCGACGTCGGGGTACGCGAGGCGCGCGCGGTAGACGTGCCCGTGCGTGTCCTTGTCGTTCTCGCGGTTCGCCGCGTTGAACTTGTCGCGGTTCCAGTCCTCTTCGATCTGCGTCTCGGCGAGCGGCGCGGGGCCTTCGAGCGGGATCGCGGCCTTCGTGAAGTACACGCTGCTCACGGCGACCCACTTCGCGGCGCCGGGGCTACGGCGCCAGTACTCGTTCGTGAACTCCTTGTCCTTGAAGTCCTTCGGCTCGAACGCGTCGGCGTGCAGGCGATCGACCTTCTCCGTCGTCGCAGCGACGACGTCCGTCATGTGCTCCGAGATGCGGCCGAGGCTGCCCTTCGTCTCCTCGGTCGTGCGCCACGAGGTCTGCTCCACCGTGAGCCTGTGCTTGAGCGGCTCGGCGGAGAGGTTCTTCACCTCGAGCGTCATTTCGAGCTCGAAAGGTTTGCCCGTCTCGCGCACGACCTTCGTGAGCTTCGAGGTCGCGTCTTCGTAGACGAACGTGCACGACTTGCCGTCCTGCTCCGTGAGCTTCCAGTCGAGGTTGTCGAACGGCGTCTGCTGCTTCTCGACCCCGGGCAAACGCAGGTCCGTTCGCAGCGGCTGGCGCCACTCCTGCGAGGTCGTCACGAGATCGATCGGCTTGCCGTTCTTCGAGTACTTGCCTTGATCGGTGAGCCGAAGGTGGCGCAGCGATCCGCCGCGCGAGGACAGCTCGGCCTCGAAGCGCGCGCCGCTGATCGTGCAAATCTGCTCGGGCTGCCTCTGGGCGTCCGGCAGCCGGTTGGCGTCGTAGAACGTGTTCGGCTGGATCTCTTCGTTGCCCTTGCCGAACAGGTTGCCGCCGAACTGCCAGAACAGGATGGCAGCGATGCCGATGAGCACCCACTGAGCGATTTTGCCGCGTTCCATGAAATCCTTCGGCAATCTCCTTGCCGTGAAACCCTACTGATCCTTGCCCCGCCCCGTGCTCGCTTGATCCCCCCGGACGGGCTCGCTCGCTTGGCGAGCATGCGAGAGGAACCTAGCCAGCCTCATGGACCGCGCCACTGCTCCACGGCGAAAGTCGAGCGTCGTGGGAAGAAAGGTTCGTACCTTCCACCCTCTGATCCGGGCCGTGCCGCGCGGGCTCTTCCGTACGCGAGCGGCCGATCCGTGGAGGCGGCGGAGGATCGTAGCCGCCCGGATGGAACGGGTGGCACTTACACAGGCGCTTCACTGAAAGCAAGCTCCCGCGCAGCGCGCCATGACCCGCGATGCACGCGGCGGCATACCGCGAACACGACGGTTCGAACCGACAGACAGGGCCGAAGAGCGCGAGCAGCACCTTCGAGAGCGTCAGCTGGTAGACGCGGATCAAGAGGAGGAGGAGCTTGGCCAGCATGATGCAGGGCGCGGCGGGCGACGCCGGAGGGCGCGAGGTGTGGCGAGACAGGGCGCGTCGGCCGCGGCTCCCATCGCGAGATCGCGACGAAGCTTGGGGGCCCGCGTCCCCGCTTGCAAGGTCAAGCGCCGCCTTTGCGCCCGTCGCTGGAGCGGTTTCTCGGGTCCGCCTGCGTGCTCGGGTTCGGCTTGCCGCTCGCGCGCTTGCGCACGAGCGGTAGCACCGCCTGAACCTCCGCTTCGAGCTCCCCGCAGGCGAGCTCATCCACGCCCGGACGCACGATCACCACGACGTCAACGCCCCGCGGAAACGACGCCGCGTTTAGGCGAAAGACCTCACGGAGCAGGCGCTTGGCCCGGTTGCGCTGCACGGCGCACCCCACCTTCCGCGACGCCACCACGCCGAGGCGTGTGGTCGTATCGTCGGGACGGGGTGCGATCAGGATCAGGAGGTGGCGCGTCGTGACCCGGGCGCCGCCCTCCTGAACGCGCAAGAAATCAGGGCGACGCCGTAAGCGCTGCGCTCGCGTGAATGTCTGGCGAGGCAACTACTTCTTGTAGATCGACGTGGCGAGGCGCGCGCGGCCCTTACGCCGGCGGTTGTTGATCACCTTGCGGCCGCCGCTCGTGGCCATGCGCGCCCGGAAGCCGTGCGTACGCGCGCGGCGGGTGTTGTGGGGCTGGAACGTGCGCTTCATCGTAGGACCCTTCAGAACCCTTCGTTTTTCGGGGCGCGCAAAGAAAGCACAGGTCCGCCTGCTGGTCAAGACCGCGAAACGCCCTGGATCGCGCGTCGTCTGTCTGACCTGATCCCACCCGTCCGGCAAGGGAGGAGACGGGCTCGTGCTCAAGGCTCCTCCCTACATCGCAAGACATTCCATGCGCCCGCACGCCTGGTGTAGCCTCCGCTTGCACGGGGGGGCCCGGTGATCCACCGCGCGGCAAGCGCACCCGGGCCTCTCGCTTCCGCGCGCAGTGCGCGCGCCGAGGAGACGCCGAAGACATGGCCCAAGTCGACCATCCCCGAGCCCGCCCGCCCGTCGGTGACACCGCGGCGGGAGGCACCTCCTCCGACGAGCGCGCGGCCACGCCCCGTCGCCCGTCCCTCCTGCGCCGCCTTGCCTCGGCTTGCTCGGCCGCGATCGCGGCCGCGGCGTGCCTCCTCGCGCCTGCCGAGGCCGACGCGCAGCAGTCGACGATGTACCTCGATCGCCTCTTCATCGGCGGCGCGCCCGAGGACGCGATCGGGCTCTGGCGCCCGCAGTTCAACCCGCAGACGCGGTTCTTCGGCCAGCTCGGCATGGGCTTCGCGCTGAACCCGTTCCGCATCGAGAACCACCAGGACGATCCGCGGAACGCCGGCATCTTCAGCCAGCGCAGCAGCGCGCCCGTCGGCCCGCAGCTCATCAGCTATCTCGATGTCGGCATCGAGGCCCTCGAGCGCTTCTCGTTCCAGGCAAACCTCCCGATCATCCTCTTCCAGGACGGCGGCACGACGTACCTCGCGCAGGTCTCGGGATCACAGCCGGTCAGTATGCGGACCGTCGCGCCCATGGATCTGCGCCTCGACGCGCGCGTGCTCCTCTGGCGGAACACCGCGCGCACCTTCAAGCTCGGCCTCGAAGGCGCGGTCTGGGTGCCGACGGGCGACAACGACTCGTTCGGCGGCGATCAGAGCACGAGCGGCGGCTTCCAGGTCGCGGTCGAGTACGACCTCAAGAGCTTCTTTCTCGTGGCCAACACGGGCCTCCAGTTCCGGCCCGCGGGCGGCGTGAACGACTTCAAGTCCGGCTCCGAGTGGCGCTGGGGCATCGGCGGCTTCTTGCCGCTGCGCGGCGGCGCGCTTCGTCTCGGCGCGCAGATCTTCGGCTCGACGGGCATCACCGACGACACCTTCTTCGACGTCGACAACACGCCAATCGAGTGGATGCTCGAGGGGCGTTACGCCTTCGATCAGAAGAAGCGCGCATGGCTCGGCGTGGGCGGCGGCACGCGCATCACGCCTGGATACGCGCCGGATTTCCGCCTCGTCGCGACCGTCGGGTACGCGTTCCCGATCAAGGACACGAACCCGCCGTCGCCTGGAAAGCGCTTCAAGACGGGCCGCTGGGCCGAGCACGGCGCGGACACCGACAAGGACGGGTTGCCTGACGACATCGATCTCTGCCCGACGGATCCCGAGGATCACAAGCCGCCGAACACGGACGACGGCTGCCCGCAGCCGCCCGATCGCGACGGCGACGGCATCCCGGACAACGTCGACAAGTGCCCCGACACGCCCGAGGACTTCGACAAGGTCGACGATCAGGACGGCTGCCCCGAGGACGATCCCGACAAGGACGGCATCAGCGACGCGAAGGACGCTTGCCCGAAGGAGCCCGGCGACGCGAACCCCGACGCGGAGAAGAACGGCTGCCCGACCTTCATCCGCAGGGTCACCGGCTCGAACGAGATCCAGATCCTGAAGAAGGTCGAGTTCTTGACGGGCAAGTCGACCATCTTGCAGCAGAGCTACCCGATCCTCGACGAGGTGGTGCGCCTCCTCAAGGTGAACCCCGAGATCCAGCACCTCGCGATCGAGGGCCACACGGACAATCGCGGCTCGGATGATCTCAACGAGAAGCTCTCGTCCGATCGCGCGAACGCCGTGATGGAGTACCTCATCAAGAAGGGCGGCATCGCCGCGGATCGCCTGAGCGCCGCCGGCTTCGGCCCGCGCAGGCCCATCGCCGACAACAACACGGCCGCCGGACGGCAGACCAACCGGCGCGTCGAGTTCCACATCCGCGACAAGGCGGCGGATGCCACGCCCCCCAGTCAGTAGCGGCCTCGCCGCGCTCCTCCTCGCGCTTGCTGCCGTCCTCGGCGCAGGGTGCGAGAAGGAGCGCGGCACGCCGTACGCGTGCACCTGTACGTTCCTCACGGACTTCGACGACAACTCCGGGAGCGAGGTGACCGTGTGCTCTCCGTCCGCCGAGCGCGCCCCCGATTTCGCCCGGGGCTGCGCGCAGTCCGGGGCGCCGGCGCCGGTGGAAAAGTGTGTCTGCACGCCGGAAAAAGGGTCCGGGACGTGCGAGGTCGGGCTCTGTCGGAATCGGCCTCGCGGCGAGTGAAATCCGCATGCATCGCGGCTCCACGCGGGCCGTCGAACGAGGCACAATGGTCATGATGAAGCACGCCTTCGCTTTGGTGCTCGCCCTCGTCGTCCCCGGCGTCGCGCTCGCCGCCGAGGCGACCCGCCCCGAGAAGGCCCCGCAGCCCGACGCCGCGCGAGCGAGTGGCTTCGTCACCGTCGCTTGCAACCCGGGCTGCGAGGGGGTCTTCGTCGACGGCAAATCGCTCGGCCCTTCCCCGGTCGTGCGCGTAGAACTCCCTGCGGGGACGCACAAGCTCACGCTGCGCCGCAAGGGCTACGAGGAGAAGAAGCTCGAGGTCGTGGTGAAGCCGGGCGAGACGGCGCTCCTCAACGTGAAACTCTCGCAGCAAGCGGCGCCTCCGGCCGAGCCTCCGCCGGACATCGCGGCGCGCGTCGCGGCGAAGATGATCAAGGCCGACGGGTTTCTCTCGGTCGTCTGCGATCCGGCTTGTGATCAGGTGATCGTCGACGGCAGGCGCAAGCTCGGCCCCGCGCCGCATACGAACGTGTCGCTGCCCCCGGGCAAACACGACATCACGATCCAGCGCAAGGGCGCGCCCGACAAGGTGATCACCGTGAACCTCATCCCCGGACAAACCACGGCCTTCAAGGTCGCGATGCAGACCGAGGCCGAGCGCACCGTCATCCCCGCGAAGGCGCCCGCAGAGCCGCAGCCGCGGCGCTGATCCTCATCGCTCGTCGAGGAGCGCTTCGAGTGTCGCCACGTTCGACACGGGCGCCGAGCAGGTTCGATTCCGACAAACATACGCCACGGTGTCGTCGCCCCGCGCGGTCTTGCCCTCGGCGAGCACCGACGCCGCTTCGGTCGTCTCCGGCCGGCGCGGATCGACCCACACCACGTTCCTGTGCGGCAAGTAGCGACGGAACACGGCCCGCGCGAGCACCTGTGCTCGCTCGCTCGATGGATCCCCCACGAGTACGACGTCCACCGTCCCGCGCACGAGCCGATCGAGCACGGCGACGGCTTTACCGAGACCGAGCGGGTTGTCGATCGCGGTGGGGCCGATCGGCTCGATCTGCCGTCGACCGTGCTCGGTGTACTTCTCCTCCGCGATCTCTCCGAGCCGCAGGCAAAGCTCCGCGGCCATGGATGCGCCGGACGGCACGGCCTGATCGAAGACGTCCTTCGTGCGTGCGATGAGCGCGTCGCCGTCGTCGGGCGCGAAGAAGAATCCGCCCTCGTGTTTGTCCTCGTGATGCGTGATCATCGCATCGGCGATCGCGCGGGCGACGGCGACGTACCGCGGGTTGCCCGTGGCTTCGTAGAGATCGAGCGCGGCGCAGCCGACGTACGCTTGATCATCGAGGAACCCGCGCCGCGACTCCGGCGCCTCGTTCTCGCCCGGCATGTAGTACCGGCGCACGCGGCCATCTCGCACGAGCCGCTCCTCGAGCGCCGCGAACGCGACCTCCGCCGCGCCGATCCACGAAGGCTCGTCGAGCGCGCGGCCGGCCTCGGCGAGCGCGCCGATGAGCAGCGCGTTCCAGCTCGCGAGGATCTTGTCGTCACGCATCGGCCGCGGCCGATGCTCCCGCGCCGCGAGCATCTTCGTGCGCGCTCGTTCGAGCGCGTGCTTCGCCACGTCCGGCGCGAGATCCACGATCGCCGCGGTTCGTTCGATCGAGCGCACCTCCGAGAGCACCGTCGCGCCGGTCTCCTCGAAGTTGCCCTCTTCCGTGATGCCGAAGTGGACCCGCGCGACCTCGTACGCCTCGTGATCGTCGCCCAGGGCCGCGCGCAGATCGCCGAGCTTCCACACGAAGAACTTTCCTTCTTGGCCCTCGGAGTCCGCGTCCTGCGACGCGTAAAACGCGCCCGACACGTCACGCATCTCGGCGAAGAGGTACGCGACGATCGCGCGCGCCGTCTCTGCGAAGCGCGCGTTCCCGAGCGCGCGGTAGCCATCGGCGTAGAGCCGCAGCAAGAGCGCGTTGTCGTAGAGCATCTTCTCGAAGTGCGGCACGAGCCAGCGCGCGTCCGTCGAGTAGCGGTGGAAGCCGCCGCGCAGGTGATCCCAGATCCCGCCCTTCTGCATCTTGTCGAGAGCGAGATCCACGCTCTCCTTCGAGACCGCGTCGCCCTCGAGCGCGCCGCGGAGCAAGAGCACGTCGAGCGACATCGTGTTCGGGAACTTGGGGCGCGCGCCGAAGCCGCCGTTGTGGCTGTCGAAGCGCGCGAGCAGGCGCCGGCATGCACGGCGCAAGAGGTCCTGCCCGATCGCGCCCTCGCCTGCCGGCAACGCGCCCACGCGCGAGATCTCCTGCGTGATCTCACCGGCCTGCGCGAGCACCTCGCCGCGGCGTCGCTTGTACGCGTCCGCGACCGCCTCGAGGATCGCGGGGAAGCCGGGCACGCCGTACTTGTCCGCCGGCGGGAAGTACGTTCCGGCGAAGAACGGCTTTTGATCCGGCGTCAGGAACACGGTGAGCGGCCAGCCGCCGCTCCGGCCCATGAGCTGCACCACGAGCTGGTAGACCTGATCGAGATCCGGGCGCTCCTCACGATCGACCTTCACGTTCACGAAGAGCTCGTTCATGCGCTTCGCGATCGCGTCGTTCTCGAACGACTCGCGCTCCATCACGTGGCACCAGTGGCAGGCGGCGTAGCCGATCGAGAGCAGGATGGGTTTGTCCTCCCGCTTCGCGCGTTCGAGCGCCTCGACGCCCCACGGATACCAGTCGACCGGGTTTCGCGCGTGCTGCAGGAGGTACGGCGACTTCTCCTTCGCGAGCCTGTTCTCGTGGGCGCTCATGGGAGAGCACCTAGGGCATCGCTACCCCGGCGGGAAGGCGGATTTCCCTGCTTTCAGGCTTTGCCGAGCACGAGCGCGCAGTTGTGCCCGCCGAAGCCCGCCGAGCATTTCGCCGCCCAGCCGACGGGCGCGGGCCTTCGGCTCCGCACGACGTCGAGCGGGCCGAGCTCCGGATCGAGCTCGTCGACGTTGATCGACGGATGCAGCACCTGATCACGCAGCGAACACACGACCGCGATCGTCTCGGCCGCGCCCGCGCCGCCGAGCAGGTGCCCGATCATCGATTTCGTCGCCGAGATCGGGATCTCGGCGAGCCGCTCGCCGAAGACGCGGCGGAAGGCGAGGATCTCGGCCATGTCGCCCTGCGGCGTCGAGGTCGCGTGCGGGTTGAGGTAATCGATCGCCTCGGGGCCGATGCCGGCTCGCTGGAGAGCGCGCTCGAGGGCGAGCGCGAGGCCGAGGCCCTCGGGGTGCGGGCGCGTGAGGTGCTCGGCGTCCGTGGTCATGCCGAAGCCGCCGACGACCGCGAGCGGCTTCGCCCCGCGCCGCTTCGCATGCTCTTCCTCTTCGAGCACGAGCACGCCAGCGCCTTCGCCCATGACGAACCCCTGGCGCCGTTTGTCGAACGGCCGGCTCGCGCGGGTCGGATCGCCCTCGAACGCCTTCGAGAGCGCGCGCGCATTGCCGAAGCCCGCGACGGTGTTCAACCGCGTCGCCGCCTCCGCGCCGCCCGCGATCATCACGTCGGCCTCGCCCGCCTCGATGAGGAGCGCGCTCGTCGCGATCGAATGCGTGCCCGTCGCGCAGGCGCTCGCGAGGCTATAGGACGGGCCCATGAAGCCATGACGCATCGAAATGAGCGCGGCCGCGCCGTTCGGCATGACGCCCGGCACGAAATACGGCGACACCGCGCGCGGTCCGCGCTCGTTACTCCGCGCGATCTGCTCCTCGAAGATGTCGACCGATCCCATGCCGGTCGACATCAAGCAGCCGACGCGCGACCGCGCCGCGGCGGACTCCTTGTCGAGCCCGGCCATGGCCACGGCCTCGACGGCCGCGCCGAGGCTGAAATGCGTCACGCGGCCGTAGACCTCGGCCTCCTTGGGGGACATGTACCGCGAAACGTCGAAATCGCTCACGCTCGCGGCGATGTCGCTGCGGAGTTTGTCGGTCGGGAACTCGCGGATGTACGAGACGCCCGAGCGCCCGGCGAGCAGGCTCTCCCAGAAGGTCGGGACGTCGGAGCCGACGGGGCTCACGATTCCCATTCCGGTCACGACGACGCGGCGGGGCATGGGGGCGGGATCAGCCGCCGGCGGCGAGCCGGGCCTCCACCTTCTTGCATAGATCGCCGACCGTGACGAGCTCGACGAGGTCCTCGTCGGGGATCACGATCCCGAGCTCGGTCTCGAGCTCCCCGACGATCTGCATCACGGAGAGCGAGTCGATGCCGAGCTCGCTGATCTTGGACGCAGGCGTCACGTTCGGGAAGGGGCGCTTGTCGACGCGCGCGGCCACGGTCTTGAACATTTCGAGCAGATCGCGCTTCTCACTCATGTCTCAGCCAATCCTCTCGAGCTCCATCTGGACGAGGGAGCTGTAGTGGATGTCGAATGCGCGGACGCAGGTGGAGAGGTACCGGTCGTAATCCTCGAAGACCTTGTCGCCCCACTTCGCCCGGATCGTGGTCTCGTTCAGGCGGAGGCGCCGGAGCCACTCCGCCGTCGTGCGCTGGTAATGCTCGCGCCGCGTGTGGAGCGTCTTGACCTCCCACCAGGGATTGATGGCCTGGATGAGCTCGTCGAGCCGCGGGTTCAGGCCGTTCGGGAAGATCTCCTTCGACGAGAACGAGAAATCTTCGAGGTCCTTCCGCGTATCGGCGGGGAGCCCGCCCCAGGGCCGCATCTTCGGCGTGCGATTGCGCAGGATCGCCTGGAAGCCGAACGTGGAGCCCGGCTTCGTGAGCTTCCAGCACTTCTCGAAATAACGCCGGTAGATGTCGACGGCCTTGCCCTGCCGCGCCTCCTCGAGCGAGCAGAGATGGTCGATCATGCAGATCGAGATGAGGCCGTCGAATTTCTCCGACGTCTCCCATTGCATGAAATCGGACGCGACACATTCGACGCCCGGGATGTTCCGGAGATTGACCTCGGCGGCCATCGCGCGCGAGAGCGTGATGCCCACGGCCCTTTGGACCTTGCGCGTCGTCGCGAGGTACTCGACACACGCGCCCCAGCCGCAGCCGATGTCGAGCACGGCCTTGCCCGGGCCGGCTTTCGCGAAATCGCTGAGGATGCGCAGCTTGTTGAGCTGCGCGGCCTCGAGTGATTGATCGGGCGACTCGAAGACGGCGCACGTGTAGTTCATGCGCTCGTCGAGCCAGAGGCGGAAGAACTCGTTGGAGACGTCGTAGCTGACTTCGACGTCCGCTTGGCTGGATCCCATCAGAGAGCTCCTCGGGTTTCGGTCTCCCGGGCGGGCGCGCGGGGAGAGGGGACGGCAGGGGAATCGAATGACGCGCTCGGGTCCTCGCCCGGATCCCCCACGAGCTCGAGCTGCCCGTTTTCGAGACGCATCTTCGTCTCGCGGCGGCGCACCTTGCCGCTCGACGTCTTCGGCAGCGTGCCGCGCTTGATCAGCACGACCTCGGCGAGCTGCACGCCGAGCTCGGACCGCACCGCGAGCGTGACCGCCTCGATGAGCGCGCGTTTCGCCTCGCCGAGGCGCCGCGACTCCGCCACGAGCACGGCTTCCTCGGCGCCGCTCGCGCCGCGCCGCGCGAAGGCCACGCATTGCCCGTCGCGGATGCCGTCGACCGTGGAGGCCACGCGCTCGATGTCCTGCGGGTAATGGTTTTTCCCGTTCAGGATGATGAGGTCCTTCGAACGGCCGCAGATGTAGACATTGCCGTCGGCGCTGTACCCGAGGTCGCCCGTGCGCAGATAACCCCCGCCGAACGTCTCGGCCGTCGCCTCGGCATCGCCGAAATACCCCGCGGTCACGCTCGGCCCGCGCAACCAGATCTCGCCGACCTTTCGCTCGCCGAGCGGCGCGCCGTCCGGGCCCACGATCAAGAGCTCGTGCCCGGGGAAGGGCCGCCCGCACGAGACGAGCTCGAGCGAGGGAGCCTCGTCCTTCGTCGGCTCGGCCTTGCCGTTTTTCATGGTGGCGAGGTCGAGCCGCTCGGTCGCGAGGGGTTTGCCGAGATCGTGGAACGTCACGGCGAGCGTGGCCTCGGCCATGCCGTAGCAGGGCAGGATGCTCTCGGGCGAGAGGCCGTTCTTCGCGAACCTCGCGAGGAAGGCGCGCAGCACGTCGGCCTGGATCGGCTCGGCGCCGCAGCCGAGCGCGCGCAGGCACGAGAGATCCCAGCTCCCGGCCTGGCCCTCGGTCACGGCGCGCGTCGCCAGCGCGAAGGCGAAGTTCGGCGCGAACGTGATCGAGCCGCGGAAGCGGTGGATCGATTCGAGCCAGAGCGAGGGCCTGCGGATGAACGACATCGTCGGCAGGAACATCACCTGCACGAGCGCGTAGACCGGCGCGATCACGAAGCCGATGAGGCCCATGTCGTGGTAGAGCGGCAGCCACGAGACGCCGCGATCCTCGGGCGTCGAGCGCAGCCCGTCGAACATGATCGCGTGGCTGTTCACGCTCAGGTTCTCGTGCGTGACCATCACGCCCTTGGGGCGCGAGGTCGAGCCCGAGGTGAACTGGAGGAACGCGAGATCCTCGCCGCGAACGTCGGGCAGCGTGGCGTGCGCCGAGCCAGGATCGATCGCGCCGAGCTCGCGCTCGATCACGAGCCGCGTGTCCGCGCTCTGCGAGCCGAGCAGGTGCTCCTGGATGAGCGGGCGCAGCGCGTCGTTCGTGACGACCACGCGCGCGCCCGAGGCCGCGAGCACGTGACGCACGGTGTCGCCGTAGGCTTCGAGCTTGGCGAGGGTCGCGGGCGGGTACATCGGCACGGCCACGAGGCCTGCCGTGAGGGCACCGATGAAGGAAAGGACGAACTCGTCGGGCTCCGGGAGGATCAGCGCGACGCGATCCCCTTTCGACAGGCCGAGCGCCTGGAGCGCGCGGGCGCGGCGGCTCGCCTCGGCCCAGAGCTCCGGATATGCGACGCGGCGCTCCTGGCCGTTCGTGCGCACGAAAGTGACCGCCCGGTCAGCATGGACCGTGTTTTCGCGGAGAACATCGATGAACGTGCGCATGGCCCCGGAGGTACGTCCTGGCTACCCGGTCATGAATCGCCGGAAAGCCGAGACGCAGGCATAAGCGAATCCCGGACCAAATCAACCAGAAACGATAAATGCTGGAAATCGAAAGGAAATCCGGCGCTCGTTCGGGGTGGGTGTGTCGGATTTTCGACAGGTGCGATGCGTCAGAGAAAATCTGTTCGCGTATGCTGTCGTACCGATTCAGGGGGCCCAGACGTAGGTGCCGGGCTGGCTGTCGATGCCTTCGGGCGCCTTGGCGCTCGGATCGAAGCGGCAGGTCATGGGGCGGTGCTCGATCGCGAGGGTCTGCGGCGGCGCGGGCTTGCCGGTGGTCGGGCTCGGCGGAGGCTTCGGCGTCGCGGGGCGGAAGACCCAGCTCTGCGCGAGGTTGCCCCCGAGGACGGCGATCGTCGGGACGCGATCGAGGCCGATCGCCTCCCACGCCGCGACACACGGCGATTCTTTGGTGCCGTGGAGGACGACGCCCGCCGTGAGCAGGGTCATGGACTCGGTGAGTGGCGGGGGTTTGGGGGCGGAGCTCGGCTTGTCCGAGCGTTGCCCCCAAGCTTCGGACAGGCGCTCCGGGGATTCGCTGACGAGGACCGCGTGGCGCCGACCGGGGTACATGGGCTCGCGGCCGACGAAGGCGTGCGCGGCGAAGCGAGGCGTGGTGCGGCCTTCGTCGGGTTTGCAGGCGCGCGGCAAGTCGGGGAGGTCGAACGGCGTGGGGACGGCGATGGCTGGGCCGAACGTGCCGTCGCTGCGGAATGCGTGGAACGAGGCCGCGGCGAAGCCCGCGCGCGGCTCGCTGTAGACGACGAGATCGCCGAGCGTCGTGCTGCCGATGTAACTCCAGTCGCTCCGCGCGAGGCGCTCGCCGTCGGCCGAGGTGCCAGGCGCGAGGGACATCCCGTTCGCGGACCAGGCGCCGCCTTCGCCCTGGCGTGCGAGGAGGAAGGTGAGGGGACCGGCGTCGTCGGAGAGCGTGGCGACGGCGAGGGGCTTGCCGTCGGCGAGCACGGCATCCATGCGGATGTCGGTGACGCCCTTCGGCAGAAACGTGGACCAGGTGGGATAGGGAAACGTCTTCGGTTTGCCCTTCGGATCGAGCAGGAACGTGAGGTCCTGGCGTGACTCGGGGGCGTGCGGCCGGAGGAAGAGCGCGCCCGGCGTGACCGAGATGAGCGCCGTGTCGAGCAGCCACCGCGCGCCGTCGGCCTTGACGTCGCCGCTCGTGAACGCGCCCGCGTCGGGCAGGCGAACCTTGGCGGTCGTGCCCTCCATGAAGTTCTCCCACGCGAGCTCGACGTCGCGCATGGGGCCCGTGGCGCGTGGACCCTCCGGCGATTTCGGCGGCGGCAAGCGCACGCGGGCGACGGCGTATCCTTCCGTCTGGTGCGAGACCTCCATCGCGACCTCGGCGCCCTGAGGCGAAGGTCCGAGGAGCGGACGCGTGATCACGCGCGCCTCGCCCTCGCCGCGCTCGGGGCCGAGCGCGGTCGTCACGGCCACGGCGTTCGTGCGTGGATCGAACGAGAGCACGGACCAGATCGAGCGTCCCCGCGCGAGCTGATCCACGCCGGGGAGCCCGAGCGCGTGGATCGGATCGACGTCCTCGATGCGAGTCCAGTTCACGCGTGGATCGAGCTCGCAGACGATCGGCGTGCGCGGCGAAGGCACGCGGCGCGGCTCGGGCGGGCCCGCGGGCGGCGCGGTGAAGGGCTCGGCCTGGCCGTTCCAGCCGACGCGGCTCATCGTGTCGCCGACGAGGCAACCGGCGCCGCTGCACTCGAGCGTCAGCGGGCCCGCTGCGATCTCGCGCGTGAGGCTCAGCGTCGCGGGGATCTCGGTCCACGTCGCGCCGCCGTCGAGCGACTCCCACGCGCCCATCGGCTGCTCACCGAGCGGCCTCTCGGGGAAGACCGAGAACGCGACCGCATGCCGGCCCGCTCCGCCGACGAGCCCCGGCTCCACGGGCGGACGCGCCACGCCGAGCAAACGACCGTCGTCGTCCGTCGTGACGTACGCGAGCCCGCGCGGCGTGAGCAGCGCGAGCCCCACGGTACCATCGTCGCCCGGCCGGAGCGCGGCTTGATCACGCGGATCGAGGTCCGCATCGGCCTCCTCCGCGGGCACCTCGTCGCCTTCCTCGAACGAAGGTCCGTCATCGCGATGCGCGCGCGACACGTCGAGCGTGCGCTCGCTGAACGTCTCGCCGCCGTCGTGCGACACGTAGAGCGCGAGTCTCTCGTCCTTGCCACGCCGCGCGAGAAAATATGCCGAGCGGCCGTCGACGGAGAACGCTGGCGATACCGGCGTGCCCGAGAGCGAAGGCGTCTCCGCGACCGTGGCCACGAGCTTTGTGCCCTCGCGGCGCACGAGCAGTGGAGATGCGCCCGTGCATCCGCTCGATGTCGCCGCGGCCCCGTGGACCTTGCAGGCGCCCGCGACGAGCGTGCTTCCATCGCTCGACATCACGAGAGATGTGGACGTCTCACCCGTCAAGAGCACGAGCGGATCGCTGAAGTGCGCGCCGTCATCTTGGCTCGTCCGCACCTCGACGACGCCGCTATCGTCGTCGCTTCGCTTCATGCAACCGAGCGCGACGTGTTTCCCGCGCGCGCCGAGCTTCAAGCTCGTGCATCCGCTCGTGCCGGCCAGGCGCTTCTGCGCCAGCGGACCCTCGAGCGGGCCCGTCAACAAGGCGTAGTCCTCGCCGTCTTCGGGGAGCACCACTTCGAGGTAACGATCGCCGTCGAGCACCGCGCGGCCTTCGAGCACCGAGCTCGCGGACGGCGCGTACGAGGTCTCGAGCGCGATCGAACCCGGCTCCGTCTCGACGACCGCGTCCCGCCGCGTGAACGTCGCGCTCGTTCGTGGATCCCACACGAGCGTCCCCGTCATCCCTTGCGCGGCGAGGTGTCCCTCTTCCGTGCGGCCGACGCGACGCGCGCCGATGGGCAGAGCGCCGCTCGCCCGCTGAAACGTCTTCCCATCGTCGCTCGTGAGCAGCGCCTCGGGCAGCGCGAGTGCGAGCGCCTGGCCATCGTCCGACACGGCGACGTCGAACACGCGCTCTGCGATCGCCACGCGCTTCCACGTCGGCCCCTCATCCAGATGGAACAGCTCTCCGCTCGCCGTCGCGCCGAGCACCGTGCGGCCTCCGCTCGCGACCAGCACGAACCGCGCGGGCGCGGCGATCGTTCGCTTGATCGGCGCGAGCGGCCCTTCGGCTTCGTAGATGCGCCCGCTCTGCCCCACGAAGAGCCACGACGCCTTTCCTTGCGACGTGATCCCCACGATCGCCTCCGGGGCCACGTCCGGCGCGGCTTCGGCGCGCCCGCGGCACGTCGTCACGGCGCCGTCTTTCGTGGCCCGCGCCGCGCGGAAGCGATGTCCTTCCGCGGTGGCGAGCAAGCAGCCGCCGTCCTCGAGCGCGAGCGTCGCCGTCGCCGACGCGGGCATCGGCGGGTGAAACGACCAGCGCGCGGGAGAGACGACCTGAGGCGGCGCTTCGGCGGCGGGCGGTGGGGGCTTGGGGCGTGCTGCGGGCGGCGGCTCGCCGGCTCCGCATCCCGCGGCGAGGAGGCTTCCGCCGAGGAACGTGAAGGCGCGCGAGCGGACGGTCATTTCTCGGTTTCGACCCAGCGGGCCACGAACACGTTGGTCTCGCCGGGCGTCGTGCCGAAGCGGTTCGAGGCGAACACGAGGTACTTGCCGTCGGGCGAGAACATCGGGAAGCCGTCGAACCCGTCGTAGAACGTGATCCTCTCGCTCGCGGGAGCGCCCGTCGTCGTCGCGGGCCCCTCCGAGTCGACCACGTAGAGCTCGAAGTTCGGCGCGCCGCGCAGCTCCGGCGGCGAGTCCATGTTCGACGAGAAGATCACGCGGCGCGAGTCGGGCAGGAAGTACGGCCCGAAGTTCGCGCGACCGTTCTTCGTGATGGCGCGCGCGTTCTGCCCCTCGACGCCGCCCACGTAAATCTCGAGCTTCGTCGGCCGCACGAGCCCCTTGCCGAGGAGCGCGCGGAAATCTTCGAGCTCCTTGCCTTCCGGCCGGCTCGCGCGCCAGACGAGCTTCGTCGAGTCCGGCGAGAAGAACGCGCCGCCGTCGTAGCCGGGCGTGTTCGTGATCCTGCGGACGTCGGTCCCGTCCGGCTTCATCGTGTAGAGCTCGAGATCGTTGTCGCGGCTCGACGTGAACACGATGCGCGAGCCGTCGAACGCCATCGTCGCTTCGGCGTCGTAGCCCGGACCGCCGAGGAGGAGCTTCAGATCGGAGCCGTCGGGGTTCGCGACGTAGATGTCGTACGGATCGAGCGGCCAGACGTAGCCGAGCGAGCGATCGGGCTTCTGCGGGCACGCGGCGCCTGCGGCCTCGGTCGTGCTGTAGAGGATCTTGTCGCCCTTCGGGTAGAAGAAGTACCCGCACGTCGTCCGGCCCTTGCCGCTCGACACGCGCTTCGTCTCGCCCGTCTCGAGGTCGAGCACGAACTGCTGATCGCAGGCCGCGCCGTCGCGCGTCGACTGCAGGATCAACTTCTTGCCGTCGGGCGACCAGTACGCCTCGGCGTTCTCGCCGCCGAACGTGAGCTGCCGGAGGTCGGCGAGGTGTTTTTCACGCGGATCGCTCTCCACGGGTTTTCCGGCGCGGATCGCGAAGGGGATCCACTCGGGCTTGGCCGTCGTGGTCGCGCTCGGGATCTGACCGAGCGGCTCCTTCGGCTGCGGCTCCGGCGTGCAGGCCGCGGAAAACGCGAGGGTTACGGCGAGGAGGGGGAGGAAGGATCGGATCGTCGGGGTCACGGCGGCGCGCACTCTAGCGCGCTTTCGTGACGAGGGTGGGTGAGGATCGTGCGTACGCGCCTCGTCACGACGCGTGCGCCTGGACTTTCAGGCGCGCGGTGTCCACGGCGCTCCGGATCTGGTGGGTGCCGAGCTCCGGGGCGAGCCACGCGGAGGCCGCGTCGAGGGAATGGAACACCCGGTGGGGGAACGGCAGCTTCGCCATCGTTTGCAGCCCCGTCGCCACGCCCCGCACGAGCGAACCACGGAAACCCCCGCCCTCGAAGCACACCGCCGAACGCCGCAGCCGTTTGCCCGCGGCGCCCGCGGCCAGCGCGGCCAGCGCGTCCCGTGCCTCCTGCGAGGGCAGCGGCGCGTTTTCCGCCACGATTGTCAGGCACGTGATCCCGTCCGGGTATTTCCGCTCCAGCAAATCGAGCGCCCGCCGGCAGGCCGCCACCGCCGAGAGGGTCGTCTCGCGCTCGAACACGAGGATCAGGATCCGGTTGAAGACGGCGACCACGTGATCCTTCGTCGCCTCGACGGTGATGATCGACAGCCCGTCCCGCATCAGGTTTGTCTAAGGGTATCCCCTGCGCGCCGCAACCCCGAGGTCGATCCGCCGTACGCAAATCGTGTACGAGGCACGATTTCGACCGTGGCAACTCGACGTACCAGGGCCTCGCCGGCTGGGTTTTTCCCGGACGCTACGGCTCCCAGAAAGCTCGATACGCGCATAGGAGTTTTGCGGCATCGCGCGCTCATCCCGCGCATCCGCCGAGCCGCACGCCGCATTATCGATCGCCGCTCGCCCCTCCCGCACCCTCACCGCCCGGTCTCGACCCCGCCCTGCGTCCCTCCCGCACCCTCGCCGCCCGGTCTCGACCCTTGCATGCGTCCGTTCGGGACGCGTACCCTCCACGCCCGACCGACGCCTGAGCCCGCTGGCGCTCTTCGCGTCCTTCACGCAAGATCCGCTTCATGCGCAGCGCCGCCCGCGAGACGAAGCCCGCCACGTACGCCGACCTCGAGGCGCTTCCGCCCGGCGTGAAGGGCGAGATCATCGAGGGCGTCCTGTACACCCAGCCCCGCCCGCGCGGCGGGCACACCCGAGCCTCCTCGATCATCAGCCGTCGCATCGGAGACCCTTTCGACGACGGCATCGGCGGCCCCGGCGGCTGGTGGATCCTCCCCGAGCCTGGCATCGAGCTGTCGGGCAGCCCCGAGGTCGCGCCGGACATCGCCGGCTGGCGCCGCGAGCGTTTGCCGGAGGTGCCCGACGACGGGCCCATCACGGTCGTGCCCGACTGGGTTTGCGAGGTCCTTTCGCAGTCCCATCGAAAATACGACCGTCGCATCAAGTTTCCCTTCTACGCCAAGGTCGGCGTCGCCTACCTCTGGGTCGTCGATCCGCCCGCGCGCACGGCCGAGATCAAGAAGCTCATCAACGGCCATTTCACGGACATCGCCGTGTTCGCCGACGACGAGCTCCTCCGCGCCGAACCGTTCGACGCCGTGGAGATCCCCCTTTCGCCTCTCTGGTTCCGCGGACCCTAGACGAACGAGCCCCCACCATGCCCCGAGCTTCCTTGGAACGCGAAACGACCACCGACCTCTCCCACGAGCGAGCCTATACACGCCGGGCGCGCATGGAGAGAGCCCCCCACTTCATCGACGGCCGCTTCGTGAACCCGGCCGTCCTGCGCTCGCCGCGCGTCGAGTTCGGCGTCCTGCGCGAATTTCTCGCCCCCCGCGTCTCCCGCAGGCCGCCCGCGCCTCTGCCCATGGTCTCGCCCCTCGACGGCTGGCGCGACCCGCCGCGGACCGGCCTCCGCGCCGCGTGGCTCGGCCATTCCACCGTCCTGCTCGAAATCGACGGCGCGCGCATCCTCACCGATCCCGTCTGGGCCGACCGCGCCTCTCCCACGCGCCTCGCCGGCCCCAAGCGCTTCCACGAGCCCCCCGTCGCCATTGCCGCGCTCCCGCCGCTCGACGCCGTCCTCGTCAGCCACGACCATTACGATCACCTCGACGCCGCCGCCGTCCGCCTCCTCGCGAGCACCACCCAGGCCCATTTCTTCACCGCGCTCGGCGTCGGCGCCCGCCTCGACGGGTTTGGCGTGCCACACGAGCGCATCACCGAGCTCGACTGGTGGGAAGAAGCCCTGATTCCCGGCACCGACGTCGCCGTCGCCGCGACCCCCGCGCAACACTTCTCCGGCCGCGGCCCCTTCGATCGCAATACCACCCTCTGGGCGAGTTACGTCTTCCGCGGCCCTCGCCACCGCGTCTTCTTCTCCGGCGACACCGGCCCCGAGCCCACGCTCCCGCTCATTCGTCAGAAGTTCGGCCCCTTCGATCTCATCCTCCTCGAAGTCGGCGCTTTCCATCCTGCCTGGGGCGACATCCACCTCGGGCCCCGGCAGGCCATGGAGGCGCACCGCGCGCTCGGCGGCGGCCCCTTCCTGCCCGTCCACTGGAGCACGTTCGATCTCGCGCTGCACACGTGGGACGAACCCATTGTCGTCCTCGAAGAGGGCGCGCGTGACGGCGGCTTCGACCTCCCGCTCGTCGCGCCGCGAATCGGCGAGGTCCGCGACGTCCTCGACCCGGACGAAATCCGCCGCTCGCTCGCGCGCCTCGACGCGTGGTGGCGCGAGGTGCGGTAGAGCCTCGCGAAAGCGCTTGCTTGCCCGCGCCCCCTCGTCGCACCATCCCGCGCATGGAGCGACCCTTCGAGATCCCCGAAGACCTCAACATGGCCGACTGGTTTCTCCGCGCGCGCCTGCGCGAGGGCCACGGCGATCGTGTCGCCCTCCTCGCGGGGGATCGGCGCCTCACGTACGCCGACGTCGATCGCCTCGCGGCTCGTTTTGGCCATGTTCTCCGGGGGCTCGGCGTTCATCCCGAAGAGCGCGTCATCATCGCTCTCCCCGACATCCCCGAGTTCGTCGGCGCCTTCTTCGGCACGCTCGCCATCGGCGGCGTCGTCGTCATGGTGAATTGCCACCTCAAGCCCGACGAGATTGCCTATTTCTACGAATACTCCCGCGCCCCCGTCGCGGTCGTCCACGCAGAGCACCTCGAAGCGTTCGTCGAGGCCTCGAAGGGCGCGCGGCACCTCCGCCGCATCCTCGTCGTCGGCGCCGAAAACCCGGCCCCGCATGCCTCGTTCGAGGCCCTCGCCGCGGGCGTCCCGGACACGCTCGACCTCTTCCCGAGCCACCGCGACGACGCCGCGATATGGATCTTCTCCGGCGGCACCACCGGTCGGCCCAAGGCCGCCGTCCAGACGCACGCCTCGTTCGTCAACACGACCGAGCTCTTCGGCAAGCGTGTCCTCGGGTATGGCCCGGGCGACCGCACCCTCTCCGTCCCGAAGCTTTATTTCGGTTATGCCACTGGCTGCAATCTCCTCTTTCCGTTCTCCGTCGGCGGCAGCTCGATCCTCTTCCCCGAGCGCTGCACGGCCGAGGCCCTCTTCCAGCAGATCCAGAAGCACCGCCCGACCATCCTGATCAACGTGCCCACGATGGTGAACCACATGGTCTCGCACCCCGACGCGGCCGCGCAGGACCTCTCCTCCGTGCGCGTCGCGACCTCCGCGGGCGAGGCCCTGCCGGTCGAGCTCTACGACCGCTGGAAAAAGACCTTCGGCGTCGAGCTCTGCGACGGCCTCGGCACCGCCGAGATGTGGCATATCTTCCTCACGAACCGCCCCGGCGACGTTCGTCCGGGCACGCTCGGCAAGGTCGTCCCCGGGTTCGAGGTCAAGGTCGCGGACGACGACGGCCGCGAATTGCCGGACGGCGAGGTCGGCTGGCTCTGGGTGCGCGGAAGATCCCGCGCGATCGGCTACTGGCACGAGATGGAAAAGACCATGCGGTCCTTCCGCGGCGAGTGGTACGTCTCCGGCGACATGCTCCGCAGGGACGCGGACGGATATTTCACCTACTGCGGCCGCGGCGACGACATGCTCAAGGTCGGCGGCAAATGGCTCGCGCCCGCCGAGGTGGAGAATTGCCTGCTCCGCCACCCGGCCGTCGCGGAGTGCGCCGTCGTCGGCGTCGCCGACGAGAATGGCCTGACGAAGCCCCACGCGTACGTCCTGCCGCGGGACAAACGGCCGGGGCTCGAGGAGGAGCTCAAAACGTTCGTGAGGGAAAAACTCGAACCGTACAAGGCCCCGCGCGAGGTCTTCCTCGTCGACGCCTTGCCCCGCACCCACCTCGGCAAGATCGATCGCGGCAAGCTCCGTCGCGCCTGAACCGCGTCGTTTCCTTCGCATCCGGGGTGTGTTACAGCACCCGCGCCCCGATGCCCCTCCTCTCGTCCGCGTACAGCCGAAGGCTCCATCCCCGCTTCGCGTCGCTCGCCTCGCGCGAGGCGTTCGATGCGCTCCAGCCCGAAGCCCGGCTCGCCCTCGCGCCCGAGATTGCGCGGGCCCTCGGGCCTGCCTTCGCGCCGGTCTCGCAGCTCATCGGCGCCGCGGGCCTGCCGTCTTTGCTCCACGGGCCCACGAAGATGCAATTCGTGGCCATCCCCGGCGGCACGTTCGTGATGGGGTTGTCCGAGGCCGAGATTGACGAGATCGCCGCCCTGTATGCCCCCCTCGGCCGCGCCGACGAGGCGCGCGCGCTCGTGCGCTGGTCGACCCAGCCACCGCGCCGCGTCCGCGTCCTGCCTTTCCTCTGCGCGATCACGCCCGTCCCGGATCGCCTCGCCCACGCGCGGCTCGCGGACATGTACCCCGACGAGGACGAGGGATACGTCCCCTCGGATGCGCCCGTCCCGTTCGCGCCGCGCCTCGCCGCCGAGCTCCGCGGCGTGCTCGGCTTCCGTCTGCTCTCCGAGGCCGAATGGGAGTGGATTGCCCGCGAGGGAGGCGCCCGATCCTGGCTCTGTGGTACCCCGACATCCATCTCCCTCGCGCTCGATCCCGCCCGTGATCCTTCGCCGCACCCCAATGCCTTCGGCATCGACCTGCTCCAGGCCGGCCTCGAATTCGTCGCCGACGCCTGGCACGAGGGGTACGCCGGCGCGCCCGCGGACGCGATCGCCTGGCAACCGCGCGCCATTCCCGACAACACGCGCGGCTGTCATGGTGGTTTTCAGGACGAGATCGAGGCCGTCCGTCTCCACGCCGGCGTCCGCGAGGGCCGGCACGGCGACGACCCGGCCGCCGTTCGATTCGCGATCGACCTGCCCTGACGCTCAGGGCTTCACTTCGAGCGCCTGCACCATCCCGTCGAAGAACCGCTCGGGCGTGCACTCCATCCCCGTGTAGAACTCGACGAACGTCGTCTTCACGTGGTGGATTTTCCAGTCCCCCACCTGCATCGTCCCGCCGCTCGGGATCTGCTCCTCTTGATTGCCGGAGACGGCCTGGATCGAATACAGCGTCCGGTACTCCGTCTCCGGACAATCTTTCTTCTGCTGATTCACGCATTCGACCAGGATCGAGAGCTCCGGCCCGCCGCCCGGGATCGCCGGCAACATCGCCGGGACCTCGGCGCTAGCGTACCGCATCGCCACGGCCTGCCCTTTCGCGCCGCTCACGAGGTACGATTGATTGTCCTGCTTCGCCGTCACCACGTCCCCCACGGCGAACACCTCCCCGAGATTCGCGCCTTCCCAGGCGAACCGCGCGGGCATCCCTCCCGCGTCGAATGCGAGCTCCATTCCGAGCGCGTCCACCGCCGCCACCGTCGCCTGCGCGCCGCTCGTCAGATCCGGCGTCGGATCCTCGAACCCGAGCCACGGCCACGATCCGAGCACGAGCTTGTCCTGCTCCATCGTGCACGCGGGCCCCATCATCCCGCCGCCGCTGCCGCCCGCGCCGCCGCTGCCGCCCGCGCCGCCGTTTCCGTCACCGCCCGCGCCCCCACTTCCGCCTGCGCCGCCGTTCCCGGTCCCGCCTCCGCCTCCGCAGGCCGCGAGGCACGACGCCGCCGCAATCACGAGCCCTGCTACCCAAGAAAATCGTCGTTCCATGACCCATGAGGGGCACGCAATACAAGCGGCGTCAATCCCTCAGAGGGTGTTCCCCAGGCTGCTGCGCGGCTCGATGCGTCGGTCGGCCTCGCTCGACGTACGGTGTACGCCTCGCTCGGCCTCCCTAGCCTCGAGCCGCTCGCGACGCCTGTGGAACACCCTCTCAAAACTTCACCGAAGCGCCACCGTCCCTCCCCCCGACCTCCCGGGGCGTGTGGTCTCCTCGGCGCATGCACACAGCCCCCGCCGGCCGCGGCCTCCATTACTCCGCTGCGCGTGGGGTCGTGGAATCGGCGCTCCGCGTCCTCTTCCGCGACGATTGGCCCGCGCGCGTCTGGGGCCGTTTGCCCGTCGCCTCCTCCGTGCGTGTCGTCCACCGCCGTATCTCGCTCCCTGCGCCGCGCTCTTCCCCCTTGCGCATCGCGTTTGCCTCCGACCTCCACCTCGGCCCCACCACCTCGCCGCGCACCCTCGACGAGGCTTTTCGGCTCCTCTCCGCTGCTCGGCCCGACGTCCTCGTCCTCGGCGGCGATTACGTCTTCCTCGACGCCACGCCCGCCCGCGCCCGCGAACTCGAGGCCCGCGTCCGCGACGTCCCCGCTCGCCTCAAGGTCGCCGTCCTCGGCAATCACGACCTCTGGACGAACCATTCCCTTCTCGAAGACGCCCTCGCCCGCGCCGGCGCCAGCGTCCTCGTCAATGCCGCGGCTCGCATGGACGACCTCGCCGTCGTCGGCCTCGACGACCCCTGGACCGGCATTCCCGACGGTGACCGCGCCTTTGCCGCGGCCGAGGGCGCCTCGCTCGTCATTGCCGTTTGCCACGCGCCCGGCGGCTTCCGTCATGTCCGCGGCCGCGGCGCCTTGCTTTACCTCTGCGGCCATACCCACGGCGGCCAGGTCGCGCTCCCCGGCGGCATTCCCCTCGTCGTCCCGGGCGGCCGCCTCGCGCGCCGATTCCCGCACGGCGTCCATCAGGTCGAAGGCACCACCCTCTTCGTTTCCCGCGGCCTCGGCGGCGTCGAGATCCCGTTCCGCGCCTTCGCGCCGCCCGACATTGGCCTCTTCGACATCGGCTGATTCTCCACGAATTCACCACCCGCCCCGCGCACCGCCTCCTCCCGATCGACCTCCGCCGCCGGAAAACCCGCCTCCATTTCCTCCGCCCCCGCCGCGACCTCCGCGCATGACGAACCACAAGATGGTGAGCGCGAGCGACGGATTCACCGCGAACAGCACCAGAAAAGCCACGACCGCGACGCCGATCCAGATGAGCTCGTGCCCCCGCCGCGCCTCCGGCTGCGTCGTGGGCCCGGGCTCGGGCGCGGGCGCGAAGGCGTGCCCCTCGATGGCCTGCAGCAATGCCGACACGCCCGCGTCGACGGCTCCGTTTGGATCGCCAGCCCGCAACCGCGGGGCCATCACCTCCCGGATGACCCGCGAGGCGATCGCGTCCGGCACGTGATCTTCCAGGCCATATCCCACTTCGATATCGATCTTTCGATCCTTGGCCAGGACGAACATCACGAGCCCGTCGTCGAGCCCCTTCCGCCCGACCCCCCACGCCTCGAACGTCCGCACCGCCCAATCGTCGAGCGCCGCGTCCCCGATCGTATCCCCGATCCACACCACGACCTGGTGGCCCGTCTGCTGCTCGTATTGCGCCAGGCGTTCGTCGAGCCGCTCTCGCGCCTCGGGCGACAGGAACCCCACGGTATCCGTCACGTGGCGGGTGGGCGCCGGTGGAATGGGCGCGGCTTGCCCACGTGCGAGCCCGACGAACGTGAGCCACGCGGCGAGGACGAGGAAGGTGACGGCGCGAATCATGTCCGCCGGTCAGAACTGCACGGCGGGCGGCTTGTCGGCGCCGGCCGTGGCCCGGAAATACATCTTCTCGGCAAAACGATCGCCGAACATGTCGGCGATGAGGGTCGTCGGGAAGCGATTGCGCGTGGTGTTGAACTCCCGCGCCGCCTCGTTGTAGCGCATGCGCTCGACGGTGATGCGGTTCTCCGTCCCCTCGAGCTGCGCCTGGAGATCACGGAAGTTCTGCGTCGCCGAGAGCTCCGGATATCGCTCGACGACCACGATCAGGCGACCCAGCGCCGACGAGAGCTGATCCTGCGCGGCCTGGAATTGCGACATCGCCGCGGGATCCTCGGGCGCGTTCGCGGCCCCGATCGCAGCCTGCGCACCGCCGCCCGTCACGGACTGGGCGCGGCTCCTCGCCTCGGCCACCTGGATGAACGTATCCCGCTCGAAGTTCGCCGCGCCGCGGACGGTCTCGACGAGGTTCGGCACCAGGTCGAGGCGCCGCTGGTAGACGTTCTCGACCTGCGCCCATTGCTGATCGACCGCTTGATCGAGCGTGACGAGCCGATTGTACGTGCTGATCCCTGCGGCCGCGACGACGACCACCAGGATGAGGACGCCTGCGAGGACGAAGAGCGCCTGCTTCATCGAGACCCCCGTGCACACGGCCCATGCCGCGCCTCACGGGGGGATGCACGGATCGTGCTGGGCGCTCTTCTCGCATGGACCGGTCAGCCCCTCCGCCTGCGCCGCCGGAGCGCCATCATCGCCATTGCGGAGACAATGCCGAGCCCGCCCGCTGCGCCCGCCTCGCGCCCGGCGGCCCTGCAGCCGCAGCCGCCCTCGTCCGGCGGATTCGAGGGAATGGCGCCGCCGCTCCCGCCATCGCCGCCGCTGCCGCCCGCGCCGCCGTTTCCGCCTGCGCCGCCGCTCCCGCCTGCGCCGCCGCTTCCCCCGCTGCCGCTTCCCCCGCTGCCGCCCGCGCCTCCGCTCCCGCAATCGGGAATCGGCACGTACTGGCAGCCCGCCTGCGGATCACACGAATCCACGGTGCACGGATCGCCGTCCACGCAGACCTTCACTCTGCCCGCGCAAACCCCGAAGGCGCAGGTATCGTCGAGCGTGCATGCATTCCCGTCCTCGCACGCGGCCGCGTTCGCCGTGTGCGTGCATCCGAGCTGCGGATCACACGCATCGTCCGTGCAAAGGTTCCCATCGTCGCAGCTCGTGGCCATTCCGCCTGCGCACGCGCCGCCTGCGCAGGTCTCGCCCGTCGTGCACGCGTCGCCGTCGGCGCAGGGCATTCCGTCGCTCGCGCCGGCGTCCTGACAGACGTCCTTCACCAGCAGCCCGGCCCGCGTCATCTCGATCGGCGCGGCGCCCGGCACGTCCTTGTTGTGATCCCAGAGCTGCCAGATCGTATCGCCCCAGGCCCGGAGCTGCCCGAAGAACGGATCCGTCTGCACGATGTACGCCTTCTCCTCGCCCGACGGCGTCGGGCTCGTGAGCGTCGTCGCCCCGGTCCCGAGGATCTCGTCCCGCAAGAACTCCACGTATTCGCGGCTCGTCGTCTGGTAATAGAGCCGCACCTCCACGCGGCTCCCGCCGGCCGGCAGCGTCAAGCTCACGTCGTCGTAGCCGCCCGTGTACTCCTCCGCCGAGAACAGGTTTGGCGAGACCGACCCGTCCCAGACCGGCTCGGTCATGCGTTTTCCCGCCTCGGCGATCCGGAATCCCTTCGGCGGGATGCGGTTGTCCTTCGAGCGCTCCGTTCCGAGGAGGAAGTGGAACGACTTCGTCTGCCCCGTGAGCGAGCTCGCCATCTTCGCCTCGTAGACGAGCGCGTCGTCGTGCGTCTCGTTCGGCCCGAGCGGCGGGCTCGACGGCGCGTACGTGGGATCGAGCCCGCGCAGCGTGCCCACGGCGTCGTCGTACGGGTTCACCTCGTGGAGCAGTTTGTCGCCGTCGAACACCCGCACGTTGAGGAACATGCGCCGTCCCTCGGGATACCCCGTGATGAGCTTGTGCCCCGTGTTGTTCCGCACCCGGAACGACGTCGCGCCGCTCAAGGGATCGTACGACAGCGAAAGAATCGTCGCCGCGCGGCCGAGCGTCCATTTCGCGCGGTTCGACCCTGCGAGCAGCGCCGCCGCGTCGAGCTTCGTCCCCTCGTCGAGCGACAGCGTCAGCGCCGCCGCGCCTTGCCCGAGCAGCGCCGCGTTCGTCGCGTCGTAATTCGGCGACGACGGCACCGTGCTCGCGAGCAGCCACGGCACGAACGCATTGCCGCCCGTGAGATCGTGCAAGGGCTGCCCGCTCGAAGGGTGCTCCACGCTGTCCGTCGGCCGGATGACGGACCCGACGATCGACGCGCCCGCGCCCACGACGTCCGGCATGTGGCAATCCTGGCACGACGCGATCGCGTCGCCCGGCTGGCCCGTCTCGAATTCGCCCGGCGCATACGGCCCCACGCCCGGCGCGCCGCCGGGCAGCCCGTAATCGCTCAGCATGAACTCCGACCACGTACGCTCGACGTGAAAATACTCCGACGGCGATTGCGTCTCCGTGGGCAGCACCGTCGTCCCGTCGTTCGGCATCGTGCCCTTCGCCGCCATGTTCGCCATGACCGGGTTCGACACGTCGTGGCACGTCCCGCAGTAATACTTGCTCTTGTGATAGCGGCTGTACTGCATCGGGTGGAACGCCTGCGCGTCCGCGAACGAGCCGCGCCGCTCCGCCTTGTCGCTCACGTAATACTGACCCGCACCGTTCTCCTGATAGGTCGGGCTCACGGGCCTGTGATCCGCGCCGTACATCGGACTCCCATTGAAGAGCGTGTGCGACTGCGATTGCAGGATGTCCGCCTGTCGCGTCTTCTCCGCCGCGACCGACGACATCATCCCGCTCATGTTCGCCTCGTCCCAGTACCCCGCCCAGTCGCTCCCCTCGCGCGTCCCCTGGAACGTGTCCTCGAAGAACGGATCCACCATGCGGTGACAGAAATCGCATTGCACGCCGTCGAAATCGGCGTCGCCCATCGCCTGACCGTTCGTCGGATCGCTCCGGAGCTCGAGCCACCCCTTCGGCATGTGGCAACGCAGGCAGATGTCCGACCCGTTCGGGTTGCCGAGCGCCCAGATCGAGTCCTGCGCGGCGACGGTCAGCGCGGCCCAGAAGAACGGATCGCGCGCCGCCTGCCCCATCATCGAGCCTTTCCAGCCGAACCCTGGCTCGATCGCCGGCGCATATCCCGCGTGACAGCCGAGGCACTGCGAGGGCGGCTCGATTGCATTCTCCGCCCGCGGCTGCGTCCCCGGCATGCGGATCAGCGGATCGTATTGCACGATCATGGGCTCCCAGGCCCACGCGAGGGCGGGCGCGGCGGCGAGCGCGAAGGCGAGGAGGGCAGGGGTCTTGATCCGGGGGCGAGCACGTTTCGTCATGGCCAAGCTCCGATGCCGGCCATGCTCGCACGACGACGACCCCTTCCGCTACCGTGAAGGCTTGCGCCGCCGCTCCACGTAGAACGCGAGGTTCTGCCGGAGCCGCGCGTCGCCGGGCCGCGCCTTCACGGCCTTCTGCGCGGCCGCCTCGCCGACGGCGAACTCACCGAGGAAGTATGCGGACGAGGCCACGAGATCGGCCATCTTCCACGTGTACACCTCCTCGTCCACGAACAGCCGATCCTGCACCGGAAGCGGCAGCTCGTAGCCGCGGCGCGCGTAGAGGTACGTGAGCGCGTGCTCCTTGCGGGTATCGTGATGCAGCGCGATCGCATGGAGCGGCTCGGCCCGGTGCGGCGCCGCGAGGTGCGCGTCGAGCCAGCGCGAGAGCACCCGCGGCCAGGGAAGATTCTGCCCCACCCCGCACCGCGCGATCCCCATTTTCGACTCGTACACCTCCTCGGCCCATCCCCCCATGGCGATCCGCCGCGCGAATGCGACCTCGGCCTCCTGGAATCGGCCGAGCCAGAGCAGCGTCTGGGCGAGGTAAAACGCCGCGCGTGCGTTCGCCTTGTCCTCGGCGAGCGCCCGTTCGAGCAGCCCCACGTCGCGCTCCCAGCGCTTCCGGCTCCGCTCCGCCGACACCTCGCCGCGGTGGTGACGGATCAAAACGTCGGGCACGCGGATGCTCGGCGGCGGACGATCGTCGTGCGTGAGCACCTCGTGCACCACGCCCTGGAACCGAAAGCCAGCCCGGCTCCGCGCGATCCGCGGCGAATCGAACTGAATCCCGAGCGTCACCCGCACGTAATACGCCTCGCGCTCGGGCCCCTCGGCCGCCCGCTCCCGTTCGAGGAACGCGCGCAGCGCCTTGCCATTCTCGAGCTCGTCGTCCGCGTCGAGCCAGAGGATGAACTCCGTCGCATCGCCCGCGAGATCGAGCGCGCGATTTCGTGTCGTCGCGAAATCGACGAACGGCTCCTCGAAGAGCTCCCCGGGGACCCCTTCCATTTCGCGACGAACCACCTCCTGCGTGCCGTCCGTCGAGCCCGTGTCGAGGATCACCCACCGATCGACGAAGGGTTTGACGCTCTTCAGCGTGCGCGAGATCGTCGCGGCCTCGTCCTTCACGATCATCGACAGCGTGAGCAGGCTTCCGGGCTTGTTCGGCATGGCCGGCCCATGAAACGCCCCGGAGCGGGGGGATTGTCAAGCGGGGATGGGGCTGTACGCCTCCAAACGTGAAGACGGGAAGCCTCGGGTCCGCGTGGAAAACGAGGGAACCACGCCTCACGCATCACGTTTTCCCGCTGAAAATCGGCCGTGGACCCTTCCCACCTCCTGGCGCACGCGTTGCTGCCCACGCAAGGTTTCCGACCTGGCCCCACAGGACCCTTCATGCCTCGCCTATCTCGAACGCTCTCGTTGCTCCTCCTCCCTCTCGCCTCGAGCGCGTGCTCGGACGACGAAGAGGCGTCCCCCTCGCCTCCGGCGTACACGCCTGATTTCATCCAGATGTCCTACGAGGCCATGCCCGGCGTGGGCTTCATGGTCGATTCCACCGATGACCCCTACGCCGAGCGCGCCGCGTTCACCGCAGAGCTCCGGGCCCATTTCGTGAAGGACATCTTCGCGGCCGTGAACGTCGACGACCTGGCCACCGAGGACGCGCCGGGCGGCTACCAGAACGACACGAATCCCTCCATCCAGACCCGCCTCCCCGATGCGTGGCCGGACGCGACGCGCGCCGCGGCGGCCATCGGCGTGGTCATGCTGCAATGGAGCGTGCTGCTCACCGATTTCACGCCCAAGGAGGGCGGCGCGACGAGGTTCGGCGTCGTCACCTTCCCCGACGGGACGCTCGACGAGGCGCTCGCCGCCGATTTCTTCGCGCACGCCGCGAACGTCGACGCGGGCCTCGGCAGCGGCTTCTTCGCGTTCGGCGACGCGATGTACTTCCTGAACATCGGCGACTCGCAGGGCGCCCCTTTCTCGGGCCTCGACGACGACACGTTCGTCGCGAAGCTCGGCGAAGCGGCCGGGAGCTTCGCCGCCGCTCCGGCCGAGCTCACACAGTCGGGCCAATGCGACGCGCGCTTCGTGGACAACGACTGGGGCGCGTTGCCCGAGGGGGATTCGTACTGGGAGGCGCTCGGCGTCGACGAAGCCGGCAAGGCCGAGCTCGTCGCGCTCCAGGACGCGTATCGTTCGCTCTTCCAGCAGGCCGTGACCGAGTACGGGTGGGGCATGGCCCCGGACCCGATGCCGAAGACGTCCCCGCCCCGCGGATTCTGGGGTGGCTATCGCGTCGCCCGCGCCCCGTCCCGTTGATCCGACGTCGCGCCTCGCGAGCCGGAATCGCGCCGGGCTCTTGTCGTCCGGGTCGGTTTCTGCTTTCCTCGCGACATGCGTAAATTCTTGTTTGTCCTGGGTATCCTCGCGCCGCTCGCTCTCTCCCTGCCCGCCAGCGCGGACCTGCCCCCCGCGACCTCGTCCGGGAGCGGGGGCGCCGGCGGCACCGGTGGCATCGGCGGGAGCGGTGGCAACGGCGGAAGCGCGGGCGGCAACGGCGGGAGCGCCGGCGCCACGAGCTCGACGGGCGGCTCCACGCCGACGCCACAACCGGCGGAGGAGGAGGGCTGCTCCGTCGCGGCCCCCGGCGCCATGACGTACGGCGCCACGGGCGCCTGGATCCTCGGCCTCGGCGCGCTGCTCTACAGCCGCAGGTCCCGCCGCAGCGCGCCTCGTCGCCGCGCGTGAGGATCCTCTTCTACCTCGCCTTTCGCACGCTCGTCCGCAGCCGGATCTCGTTCGTCCTCTTGCTCGCTGCGGTGACGGCCGGGCTCGGCTTCCAGATCCCGAACACCGCCAACATCGAAGGCTACACCGCGGAGCTCCGCGAAAAGGGACTCTCGCGCGACACGGGCCACGTCCGCGTCACGGCGAGGTCCGGCGGCACGTTCGAAGGCGCCGAGGCCCTCGCCGCGCGGATCACCGCGGAGCCCTTCGTCCGCGCCGCCACGATCCGGCTCGTCCACGTGGGCTCTTTCTTCCACGGCGAACGCACGACCTCCGCGAGCATCGCCGGCATCGATCCCGTCGCGGAAGATCGCGCCGCCGGATTTGGCCAGGAGCTCGCGGAGGGCCGGTGCATGGTCGCGGGCGACGAGCGGCCCGCGGTCGTCGGCGCCAAGCTCGCCGAGCAGCTCGACGCGCGCGTCGGCTCCTCGATCAAGGTCGCCTTGCCTTTTTCGGTCGGCGAGGACGTTCGAACGGTCTCCGCCGTCTTCCGCGTCGTCGGCGTCCTCCGTGGCTCGGGCGGCTTCCGCGCCGATTACGAGCTCTTCGTCCCCATCGGCGCCCTGCGCGACCTCTTCGGCAAGCCGGGCGTCTCCAGCGAGATCCGCGTCTTCTCGACGGACGACGCCCGCGCCGGCGAATGGGCGAAGCGCATCGCCGAGCTCGCCCCCGAGCAGAAAGTCGAGACCTGGTGGGAGGCCCAGACGTTCGTCAAGAACGCCATCGACGGCAACCGCGCCCTCGCCGCCATTTCGACCACGATGGTCGTCGTCGCGGTCATGATCCCCGTCCTCGCGCTGCTCTACATCCACGTCCTCCACGAGCGCCGCCGCATCGCCACCATCGCCGCGCTCGGCTTCAGACGGCGCGAAATTTTTCTCATTCACCTCTTCGAGGCCCTGCTCGTCGGCGGGATTGGCACCGTCCTCGGCAGCGGCCTCGGTTACGCCCTCTGTCGGTATTTCCAGGACAACCCCATTTTCTCCCACGCCGGGTTCGTCGTCCTCCCGAGCATCACGCTCCGCTCGTTTTTGATCCCGGCCCTCGTCCTCTTTGCTACGACGCTCCTCGCGGGCATCGTCCCGGCCATCCTCGCCTCGCGCGCCGAGCCTGCCGTCGAGCTCCGGAGGGAATGACCTTGGCGAATGCGCCCGTGCTCTACGAGCTCGCCTCGGTCACGCGGTCCTTCCGCACGCCGGCCCTCGATGTCCGGGCCCTCGACGACGTCTCGTTCACGCTCGCCGAGGGCGAGCTCGCCGCCATCGCCGGCCCGAGCGGCTCGGGCAAGAGCACCCTGCTCGCCATCCTCGGCCTGCTCGACGCGGATGTTTCGGGCGAGATCACGATGCGCGGCAAGAGCGTCCGGCGCATGAGCAGCCGCGAGCGCGCCCGCGCGCGCCTCGAAGGCATTGGCCTCGTCTTCCAGACCTTTCACCTCTTGCCGGCGCTCGACGTGCGCCACAACGTCGCGCTCCCGCACTGGAAGCTCCATGGCCATCACGGCCGGGCCCTCGCGCGGGCCGAGGCGCTCCTCGCCGAGCTTGGCCTCGAAGCGCGCACGCGGCACGACGTCACGCGCCTCTCGGGCGGCGAAATGCAGCGCGTCGCCATCGCCCGCGCGCTCGTCAACGACCCGGCCGTCGTGCTCGCCGACGAGCCCACGGCGAACCTCGACGAGGCCAGCGCCGCGTCCGTCGTCTCGCTCTTGCGTCGCGCGAACGCCCGAGGCGCAGCCGTCGTCGTCTGCACGCACGACACGGACCTCCTCGCCTCGTTCCCGCGCGTCCTCCGCTTGCGGCATGGTAGAATGGTCCCGTGAAGGCCTCGCCACGCCGTTCGAGCGTGGCATACCGTGTGGACGCGCCTTCGAGTCGCGTGAACGCGCCTTCGAGTCGCGTGAACGCGCCTTCGAGTCGCGTGGACGTGTTCCTCCCCTCACGTAGACGCGCCTTCGAGGCGCGTAGAAGCGCCTTCGAGTCGCGTGGACGTGTTCCTCCCCTCACGTAGACGCGTCTTCGAGTCGCGTGGACGCGCCTTCGAGTCGCGTGGACACGCCTTCCCCTCACGTGAACGCGCTCCTCCCCTCGTGCGCCCGCGCCTTCCCCTTGCGTGGACGCGCCTTCCCCTCGCGTCATCGCCCTCGGCGACCGCGTCGCTGGGACGCGCGAGATGCTCGAATGGGGCTCACCTTCGCCGTGGTAGGCTGGTCCCGTGAAGGCCGGATGGATCGGGGGTCGCCGCTTCGACCTCGCGTTTTTCTTCGGCAGCGCGCTCCTCGCCGCGCTCGTCGGGGCCTTCGCGCTCGCCGTCCCGCGGGCGGTCGTGCCCCTCTTCGTGGCCTTCCTCGTCCTCGTCGACGGCCCGCACCTCGCGGCCACCTGGACCCGCACCTACCTCGACCCGGGCTTCCGCGCGCGCCGCGGCCGCCTGCTCGCCGGGAGCCTCGCCTTTCTCCTGCCCGGCCTCGCCGCGTGGACTCTCACGCGCGTCATGGGCCTGCGCGCGCCGATGGATCTTTTCCTCCTCGTCGCGGCGCTCTGGAGTTTTCACCATGCCGTCCGGCAATCGTACGGCGTCCTCGCCATCTACCAGCACCACGCGCGCACCGCGCTCCCAGCACGCAAGACCGATCGCCTCTTCTTGCACGGCGCCCTCTGGCTCGCCTTTGGCCTCTTCTCGTTCGGCCACCCGCAGAATCGTATCTTCCTCGGCTTGCCCGCGGATCCACCGCGCTTCCTCGCTCTCCTCGGGCTCGCTCTCCTCGGCCTGCTCCTCGTCGCGACGATCGCGTATGGCATTTACCGACGAACCCGCTTCCGCGACGAGGACGAACGTCCCCTCCTGTATTTGCTCGGCCCCGCGCTCGGCCTCCCGCTCTTTGCGCTGTTCGTCGTCGGCTCCTTCGAGCCTCTCGTCCCGCGCCCCGAGGACCCCGAGCAGGCGTTCATGGCGTCCACGGTCGTCGGGGGAATCGTGCACGGCGTGAATTACCTCGGCATCGTGGCGGCCGTCTCCCGGCGCCGCTTCGAGGGCAACGACGCGCGCTCGCTCGTGGCCCGGTTCGGCCGCCGCCCGCTCGCGGCGTATGCCGCGTTCGTCCTCGTCTCGCTCGGATACCTCGCGCTCAACGCGGCGCGCGGCGTCCTCCCGAGCCTCGCACCCGTCTCGCGCGGCGCCGCGCTCCCCGATCTCTTTCTCGTGATTTACTGGGGCATTTTCTTCCACCATTACTACATCGATCAAAAGATCTGGCACGTGCGCGAGGATCAAACGTTGCGATTCGAACTCGGCCTGGAGTCTGCCTCGTGACCGACGTCCGGCGCGCGCTCGTGCTCGGGGGCAGCGGATACGTGGGCCGCGAGGTCGTGCGCGCGCTCGCGGCCGCGGGAGCGCGGGTCGCATTCACGTACCAGCGAGGCGCTGCCGTCGCAGAAGCCCTCGCCGCCGAGACCGGCGCGCGATCCTTCCGGACGAACCTCGCCGAACCCGCCGCGATCCGCGCCCTCTTCGACGCGCTCGACGCCGAAAACGCCGCGCCCGATCTGCTCGTACACGCCGCCGTCGTCTCCGACGCGGGCGCGCTCGCGGACGTCACCGACGCGCTCTGGGACGAGATGCACGCGGTCAACGTCCGCTCCGTCTACGTCGCCATGCAATCGTTCGCGGCGCGGCTCGCGGGGAGGCCCGGGGACGTGGTCCTCACGGCGGCGCTCGACGGCATCGCGAAGATCCCCTCCGCCGTGCATTTCGCCGCGACCGAGGGAGCGCGGCTCGGCATGACGCAGGCCCTCGCCAAGGAGCTCGGCCCGAAGGACGTCCGGGTGAACCTCGTCCTCCTCGGCGCGCTCGGCGGCGGCATCTCGGAGAGCCTCGATCCGGCGCGCCTCGCCGATTACAAGCGGTACAGCGCGCTCCAGCGCGTCGGCACGCCCGTCGAGGCGGCGCGCGCCATCACCCGCCTCGCGCTCCACAATCGCTGGATGACCGGCTCCGTCTTGCCCATCACGGGGGGCCTGTGACGCCGCGCTGGGTCGGGCTCCTGCTCTTCGTCGTCCTCGTGCTCCACGCGGTCATCGAGAAAATGCCGAACGGGCTCCTGCCCGAGATGCTCTACGCCTGCCACGTGGCGACGGCCGTCCTCGCCGTCGGCGTGCTCCTCCAGAAGCCCGCGCTCGTCCTCTTTGGTTTTTCCTTCCATATCGGCGCCGGCCTCTGGGGGTACCTCTTCGGCCTCTGCGAGACCCGCACGACCACCTGGACCTCGGTCCTCGTGCACGTCGCGCCGCTCGTCGTCGGCGCGCTCGAGGTCCGCCGCTCGGGCCTGCCGCGCTGGGCTCCGTGGGTCTCGTTCGCCTTCCTCTCCGCGATGGTCGTGCTCGCCTATTACACGACGCCGCCCACGCTCAACGTGAACCTCGCGCACCGGCCGTTCCCGCCCGTCGCGCGCTACACCCCGGCCCTCTGGGCCACGTGGGTGACGAACCTCGTCTTCGGGTTTTTTCTCATCCACGCGACCGACTTCGCGGTACGAAAATGGCTGAAGTGGCAATGGCGGACGTAACGGACGAAGGCGTGATCCTCGGCGCCACGATGGGCCTCTGCGGGACGTGCAAGCGCACGGTCCCGGCCGAGACCGTGCGCGCCTCCGGCAAGATCGTCCTGCGCAAGCGCTGCGAGCTGCACGGCCCCGAGGAGGTGCTCGTCTCGAGCTCCGCGGACTGGTACGAGGACACCGTCCGGCACGCCTCCGTCCTCGAACGCCCCGCCTCGCCGCGCCCCATCTCCGCCGGCTGCCCTTACGATTGCGGCCCTTGCGAGCAGCACGAGCAACGCAATCACCTCCCGGTCGTCCCGATCACCTCGAAATGCGACCTCGATTGCCCCATCTGCTACACGCACAACAAGAACGAGGGCGCCTACCACATGTCCGAGGGGGAGCTCGCGGCGATCCTGCGGCACCTCGACCACGTCGCGCCCGACCGCCGTATCATCAACATCACCGGCGGCGAACCCACGCAGCACCCTGAATTCGAGCGCCTCGTCGAGATGTGCGTCTCGGCCGGCGTCCGGCGCGTCACCGTCTCCACGCACGGCCTGCGTTTCCTCCGCGACGAGGCGCTGCTCGAGCGCCTCGCCCGCATCGACGCCCGCGTCATTCTCTCGTTCGACTCCTTCGAGCCCGAGGCGAACAAGAAGATGCTCGGCGGCCACCACCTGAACGCCAAGCTCAAGATCCTCGATCTCCTGGAAAAACACGCGGTGGCCACGACGCTCCTGCCCGTGCTCGCGCGTGGCGTGAACGACCATGAGGTCGCGGCTTTCATCGACCTCGCGCTCTCGAAGGATTTCATCCGCTCCGTCGAGTTCCATCCCATGACGTTCACGGGCCAGAGCGGCGCGAGCTTCGAGCGCAGCGCGCGCTACACCGCGTTCGACGCGCTCTCCGACATCGAGCGCCAATCGGGCGGCCGGATCGCGGTCCGCGATTTCGTCCCGTCTCCGCTCGCGCACCCGCTCTGTTACCAGATTGCCTATCTCTTGCGCTTGAAGGACGGCCGCTGGCTCCCGTTCACCCGCTTCATGAGCCGCGACGACCTGCGCAGCCTCCTCTCGCAGGAGCTCTACATCGTGCCCGGCCCCGAAATGGAGCAGATCCTCGCGGACGTGTTGAATCGCCTCTGGGCGGGCGACATCGAATGCGAGGAAGCCGACGCGGTGCTCGCCGCCTTGAAGGACCTCGTCGAGCGCATGTTCGCGCCGGGCACGGACGAGGCCATTCGCATGCGGATCGCCGAGATGCACACGAAGGCCATTTACGTGCACACCCACATGGACGAGGAGACCTTCGACACGGATCGCATTCGCCGCTGCTGCGTCGGCATGCCCGGCCCCGACGGCTCGAACGTCCCCTCCTGCGCCTACAACGTCCTCTACCGCGAGCGCGACGCGCGTTTTTCCCCGCGTCCCGCGACGCCGCTCGTGCAGCTCGGCCGCGGGAGGACCCGATGAGCGCGCGCCTTTCGGGAAAACGTTGCCTCGTGACGGGCGGCTCGAGAAATCTCGGCCGCGCGATTGCGCTCGCTTTCGCGCGGGAAGGGGCGCGCGTGGCGTTCACGTACCGCGAGCGCGACGACGCGGCCGAGGAGACGCGGGCGCTGCTCGAAGCCGCGGGCGCCTCGCCGCTCGTGCTCAAGGGCTCGGTCTCGGACGCCGCGCACGTGACGGCCGCGGTGAAGGCGGTGGAGACGGCGTACGGCGGCATCGACGTGCTCGTGAACAACGCGGCGCTCACGCAGGTCCTCCCGATCGCGCTGCTGGAGGAGGCGGAGTGGGACGCGGCGATGGATACGAACGTGAAGGGCCCGTATCTGTTCTCGCGCGCGGCGTTGAAATCGATGATCCGGGCCAAAAAAGGCCACATCCTGAACGTGGGCTCGTTCGGCGCGGACCGCGTCCTCGACGCGCCGGTCCACTACGCGGCCTCGAAGGCGGCGCTCGTCGGGTTTTCGCTGGCGCTCGCGAAGGAGGTCGGCCGGTACGGAATCGCGGTGAATTGCCTCGTGCCGGGCCTGCTCGAGACAGGTTTGTCGGCACGATTGCCGAAGCACCGCGTCGAGAGTTACGTGGCGCAAGCGGCGCTCGGCAGGCTCGGCACGGTGGAGGAGGTCGCGGACCTCGCGGCGTGGCTCGTCTCGGACGAGAACTCGTTCATGACGGGCGGGCAGGTGGTGATCGACGGCGGGCTTTGACCCGCTCCGTTTGTCAGACCACCACGCCCCGCTTCTTCGCTTCCACCATGTTCACGAACGTCTGCACGGAGAACAGCCCCAGGATCTGCACGGGCCGTAGCCCCGGGACGATGCGGTCCTTCGCCTCCGGCATCAGCTCGCGCAGCCGTTCGAGGCCCTTGTCGCTGACGACGCCGCCCGGCGCGAACTCCTCCTCGCTCATGTCGCCGCGCGCGGCCTTTTGCATCTCGCCCCGCGTGATCTGGATGCCGAACGTCCGCTCGATCTTGAACACGATGTCGAGGTAATCGAGCGACTCGGCGCCGAGATCGGCCATCAGGAGCGACTCGTTCTTCACCGCGGCCGGATCGAGGGCGAGCGCCTCGGCGACGATCTGGCGGACCTGCGCGGCGATCTCGGGATCGGAGACGGGGGGCGAGGCGGCTTCGGACATCGCGCGCGATCCTACGCGATCACCAGTCCCACATCAATCCGGGCGGCAGGGAATCCGAGACTGCCCGCCCGATCCGGTCGATCTCCGCGAGATCCGCCGCGCCGAGCGTGACATCCCCCGCGCGCGCATTCTCCCTCGCCTGCGCCTCGTTCCTCGCGCCCACAATCGCGCCCACGCCTTCCTGCGCGATGAGCCACGCGAGCGCGAGGTTCGTGAGGGGCACGCCGTTCCGCGCGGCGATCGGGCGGAGCTCGTCGAGGCCCGCGAGCGCCTTTGCGAACGTCTCGCCCTTGAAGAGCCGGTTGTCGACGCGGTTGTCGCCCTCGGCGAACACGTGCCCGCGCCCGAACTTGCCCGTGAGCAGACCCTGGGCGAGCGGCGAATACGCGAGCACCGAAATCTCGTTCTTTTGACAATACGAGAGCGTGTCCTCCACCGCCTTCCGAAAAAACAGCGAATAGCAGGGCTGCAGGCTGTCGACCCGGCCCACGCGGCTCGCGGCCTCGAGCTGCGGTCGGTCGAAGTTCGATACGCCGATCGCGCGGATCTTCCCCTGCGCCTTCAGATCCACGAGCGCGCCCATCGTCTCCTCGATCGGCACCACCTCGCTGCCGAAGCTCCCGGCGGGCCAGTGAATCTGGTAGAGATCGATCCGATCCGTCGCGAGGTTTTTCAGCGAGCGCTCGCACGCCTCGATCACCTTCTCCCGACGCAGGTTGTTCCAGGACACCTTCGTCAAGATCACGATCCGCTCGCGCTCGCCGGCGAGCGCCTTCGCGAGGATCCGCTCGCTGTGCCCGGCTCCGTACTCCTCGGCCGTGTCGAACGTGGTCACGCCCGCGTCGAGGGCCGCCCGGTGCGCGGCGATCTGCGCGGCGTCGTCGATGCCGACCCACGACTCCTTGCCCGCCTGCCAGCCGCCGAAAATGACGGCGCTCACCTCAATCGAGGTCGTCCCGAGCTTCTTGTACCTCATCGCTCTCTTGCTCCAGCGCGCGCGTGTTCTCGTCGATCCAGGAGAGGAACTCCGGCAGGCCCATGGTGATGGGCGTCGCGACGATCTGCGGCAGCTCGTAGGAATGGTTCGCACGGACGAACGCGACGATCGCATCCCAGAGCGCCGCGCGCGAGAAGAGCGTCACGCGGTGCTCGGGGTGGGCGTGGATCGCGCCTTTCCACCGGTAATGGCTCGTCGTGATCGGCTCGACCTGGGCCGAAGCGGCGAGCCTGCGCGCGACGGCGGCGGCGCCGAGCGCCTCGGCCTCCTCGGCCGAGCGTGTCGTGACGTGGACGAGGATGTGCCCGGATTGCATGGCTCAGCCCCCGAAGCCCGGATCCCAGCAGATCCCCTCGATGCAGTAGTTCGTGGCGCAGTCGGACGCGGCCATGCACGGCGCGCCGATGCCGCAGCCGGGGCAGCCGCCGCCGCAATCCAGGTACGTCTCGCCATGGTTTTGCAGACCGTCCGTGCAATGGTTCACGCAGGCCTGGCCCAGGCAGACCATCGTCCCGCCGCCGCAATGGGCGTTTTCCAGGCACGCCACGCAGTTGCCGCTCCCGTCGCAGACCCCGCCGGAGCAGGCGGTCCCGGGGTTGCGAAACCCGCTCTGCGCCATGCCCTCCATGCACACCGTCGCGATGCAGGGCGACGGGGGCGTGGGCGGATCGGCCGCGAATACCGTCGTGGCCACGCCATTCGCGCCGCACGCGGGCGCCATGCAATCGCCCGGGGCCGGATCGGGCAAGAGCGTGCCGGGCGGCACCATGTTCGTCACGCAAATGCCTTGCTGGCAGGTGATCGGCGCGCACGGCTGTGCGGGTCCGCTCTGGCACGACGCATCGTCCACGCAGCCCTGGCACTTGCCCGCGCCGTCGCAACGCAAGAGCCCATCGAGACCGCAGGGCGAATCCGCGGCGCGCGGCGCGTTCACCGGCGTCGTGCCGTCGCACGCGTCCTCCGTGCATTCGTTCACGTCGTTCCGGACATCGTCCGGATCCGGCTCGGTCACGAGCTCGCCGTCCTTGCAGACCTCGCGCCGGCAATCGGCGGGCGTCGTGTTGTACACCTCGCCATCCTCGCAGGTCGCGAGGTGCAGCTCCGATTCGATTCCGAGCACGACCTGACAGCCGCCGAGCAAACCGAGGGCGACGAGGGGCGCGGTACGGAAGAAGCTCGGCGTCATGCTCATGCCTTGAAATAAGAATATTCGTCGGCCCGCGGCGCGAGCCTCCGCTCCAGCGCCGCGAGCACCTCTTTCGAGGGCGGCGCGAGCGCGCGGCCAATCGCGAGATTCTGCCGCACCTCGGCCGGGCTCCGCATGCCCACGATCACCGTATCCGCGAAATGGGCGCCGTACCCGATGAGCTCCTCGGGCGTGGCCGCGCCGTCCGCGAGGATCCGCCCCGCGGCCATCACCTTCATGCCAATCACGCCCATTCCGCGCTTCCGCGCCTCGGGCACGACCGTCGAAAGGAACGGGAGCCGTGCCGGATCGGCAGGGTTCACCGCGCAAAGCACCGTGTCGAAATCGTATCGCTGCATCGCCTCGACCAGGATGGCCGGATCGTGATGCCCGGTGATCCCCACGAACCGGATCCGGCCGTCCTTCCGCGCCGCCTCGACGGCCTGGATCGCGCCGCCCTTGCCGAAGATCTCGTCGAGATCCTCGCGGGTGCGCAGATCGTGGAGCTGAAGGAGGTCGAGGCGGCTGGTCCCCAGCCGCTTCAGGCTCTCGTCGAGCAGGCGCAGGCTCCCGTCGCGGCTCCGCTCGTGGGTCTTCGAGGCGAGAAAAACCTGATCCCGCGCCCCCGGGGGCGCTTGCCGGAACGCCTCGCCGTAATAATCGAGCGAGCCCGCGTAGGCCGGCGCCGTGTCGCAATACCGCACGCCGAGCCGCAGGGCTTCGAGGATCATCGGCACGGCCTCGCGCTCGCGGTTCCACGTCCGCAAGATCCCCTCGCCGCCGAGCGACACCGCCTCGACGTGCGCGCCCGTGCGTCCGAGCGTCCGCGTAGCCGAGGAGGCCGGCGCCGCGGGGACGGGCGGTGATGCAGCGGCCGGCGGCGCCGCGCTCGTCTCGCTTGCGCCTGCCGTGGTCCCGCTGCTCGTGGTTTTACAACCCGCGACCGCCGCCGCCGCGGCCACGACCTTGAGCACGCCCCGCCTCGAAAGCTCATCCGCCATCGTGTCTCGCTCCCCGGAAAAGGATGGACCGGAACGACCGCCGCGGGAAGACCTTCTCGACAGTCGATTTCACGCGAGGCAAGATCCCTTGCATGACGTTCGAGACGTCGAGGCTCCTCGTGCGGCCGTTCGAGGGGCTCGGCATGCACCGGATCGGCGATCGCGTCCGCGCCACGTTGCCGCACGTGGCGCTCGCGCTCGAACGCGGCGAGGCCGAGGCCGCGCCGTGGTGGCCGGACGCGCTCGTCTCGCCCTGAGTTTTACAGGCAAAACCTGCGCACGACGTCGAAGAGGACCTCGGTCCCCCATTTCAAGCCGTCGACCGGGATGCGCTCGTCGTGGCCGTGGAAGAGCTCGGCGAAGCGCAGGCCCTTCGGCATCTTCACGGGGGAAAACCCGTACCATTTCGCGCCGAGCTGCGTGAAGTACTTCGCGTCCGTGAAGCCCGGGATCATGTAGGGCACGACCGTGGCACCGGGCTCGCGCTCGAGGATCGCCGCGCGGATCGTGTCGTAAAGCGGCGAATCGACGGGGTCGGTCGTGGTGGGCGGCGCGCTCTTCACGATCTCCAGCGAGACCTCGGGCCCGAGCACCGCGCCGAGCTCGCGAAGGAAATCGGCCTCGGTTTGTCCGGGCAGCGTGCGCCCGTCGATCTCGGCCTCCGCGAAGCCGGGGATCACGTTCACCTTCGCGCCCGCGCGCAGGATCGTCGGCGACGCCGTGTTCGAGAGCATCGCGCCGAAGCTCCGCGCGATCATGCGATCGGGCAGCGCGCGCAGCACGTGCGGCGCGATCGCGGGGTGGAGGAGCCGGCGCAGGAGGGCGCGCAGCGGCGCGGGTTGCTTCGCGGCGAGGCCGTCCACGAAATCGCGGACGTAGGGCGTGACGTGCACGGGCAGCGGTTTTTCGAGCCGCGCGATGGCGTCCGCGAGCTTGATGACGGCCGAGTCCTCGCGGGGCATCGAGCCGTGCCCGGGCTCGCCGCGCACGCGCGCGCGCACCCAGCAGAGGCCCTTCTCCGCGACCTGGATCGGATAGAACGTGGCCTTGCCGAGATGCAGCGTGTAGCCGCCGCTCTCGCCGATCGCGTACTCGGCGCGCACGAGATCGGGGTGGTTCTCCACGAGGAAACGCGAGCCGTGGTCGCAGCCCGCCTCCTCGTCCGCGACGGCGGCGAAGATCACGTCGCGGCGCAGGCGCGGCTTTTCCCGGGCGAGGCGCGCGAGGATCGCGACCGACATCGCGGCCATGTTCTTCATGTCGATCGCGCCGCGCCCCCAGAGGCAGCCGTCCGCGACGACGCCCGAGAACGGCGGGTGTTTCCATGCCGAGGCCTCGGCCTCGACGACATCGAGGTGCGCCGTGAGCAGGATCGGCGGCAGCTCGCCCGTGCCGCGCAGGCGCGCGACCACGTTCGTGCGCTCGGGCGCGCTCTCGAGCGTGAGCGGATCGAGCCCCGCGGCCGCGAGCTCGCCGGCCACGACCTCCGCGGCGGCGCGCTCGCGGCCCGGCGGGTTCGTGGTGTCGATGCGGAGGAGCGTCTGGCAGAGTCGGAACGCGTGCTCGCCGAGCTCACGATCCGGCGTGTTCGAGGAGGGATCCTGCGCGGAGACGGATGTCATCGGGAGCGCATCTTAGAACATCGTTCAGCCAAGCTGAACGATGTTCTAAGGAGATCACGAAGCGAGCTCCCTCGGGGGTGAATCGTCCGGGCTTTGCCCGGAGGAGAGGGGGACGAAACGGCTTTTCGGGTGTCTTGCCGAGCGCCTGCCCGAGCGCGTATCCTCGTGGTGCAGAGGCGCGACATCATGCACGGCAAGAAATGGCGCATCAGCACGCTCTCGGACGTCGTATGGATCGTGCCGCGCCTCGGCGCCGGCGTGGTGCCCGAGGACGCGTCGCCCGTCGCCCGGGGCCTCGCGGCGTGGCTCGTCGACGGATGGTTCCCGGACGAACCCCGCATGCGCCCCCTCGTCGCCGACATCGCGGCCTTCCTCGCGGGACCGCTCGGTATGCGGGAGGGCGCGTCGTTCGCCGCGCAGCGGGCTCGGATCCGGCGGGCGCTCGAGAGCGGCGAGCTCCGCGCGTTCAAGATGGAGATGCAGTTCGTCCTCGCGGCGGGGGGCCGCAAGGAGGAGCCCACGGGCGAGAAGGTCGCAGCACGGGAGGAAAAAACCTGGTTCGGCATCGAGCTCGTGGACGACGACGATCCGCCGAAGCCCGTGCCGTTCAAGCGCTACCGCGTCGAGCTTTCGGACGGGGCGACACGCGAGGGCATGCTCGACGCGAATGGAAGGGCGCGGATCACGGGGATCGATCCGGGCACGTGCAAGGTATCGTTCCCCGATTTCCACGGCGAGGATTGGCGCCGGCTCTAGCCGGCAGACGGAGACATGGCGTGGGCAAGGAGCTCGTGCAGGTCGTGGAGTTCGTCCGAGGGCGCGCCCGCGGCACCGCCGTGGTGGAGCTGGCGCGCTTGAATTTGCTGGTCGGGCGGGCCTTGTCACGCAACGCGGAGTCGATCCCGGACGACCCGGAGCTCGTGGCGCGCGCGTGGGTTTGCGCGCGCGAGATCCTGGAACACGAAAGGAAGGCAAGACGATGAGCTTTCACCTCGCTCCGAAGGCGGACCTCGAGCGCGGCATCACCACGCTCGGCGGGCGTCGGCTCGTGTTCCACTGTCACCATTACAACGTCTTCCTCCAGCGCACGATCGAGGACGCCCTGCAGGAGCGGGCCCCGGGGCTGCTCGTGGCCGCGGGGATGGAGGCGTCGCGATCGATGCTGCAAGGGCTCGAAAACGACGCGAGGAGCGGCTCGGCCGCGGACGCGCTCCGGCGCGCGGCGGACACGTTCGCGGCGCAAGGGTTTGGCCGGATGGACGTGAGCGGCCTCGGCGTGGGCGGCGGCCTCGCGACGCTCGACCATTCGCATTATGCGGTCGGCTGGGTCTCGCGCTGGGGCAAACGGCCCACGCCGGGGTGCTACTTCGTCGCGGGTTTCCTCGCCGGCGCGGTTGCGGTCGCGTATCGGCTCGCGCCCGAGCGCGTCACGAGCCGCGAGACCGAATGCGTCGCCGCCGGGGACGAGCGGTGCTCCTTCCGCGTGGAGGTGTGGTGATGGCCATCGACGAGCGCGTCATCGTCGAAACCGTCGCCGGCATGGGCCTCGCCGGCAACGAGGAGGGCCTCATTCCGGCCTTCGGTCTGTACCTGACGAACCATTACGCGGATTTTTACAACCGCATCTCGTTCGGCGTCCTCGGCGCGCTCATTCGGGAAAACCCCGAGCTCACGGAGGACGCGATCGCGCTCCTCACGGAAGCCGCGCACGTCTGCGCGTTCCACACGTTCGGCGGCATCATGGAGTCCGTCGAGTGGGACGCGCTGGTGCAGCCCATGATCGAGAGCCGCGAGGACTGGGTGCACGGCATGATCGCGGTCGTGAACGCCTTCGGCTGGGGCCGCTTTCGCGTCGCGCAGCTCCTGCCCGGCGAGCGGCTCGTCGTCGAGCTGCGGGACAGCTACGAGTCGTGCGGGTATCTCGAATCGTATCCGCAGGCCGACGGGCCACGTTGCTACCTCGCGAACGGCGGGCTGGCCGGGCTCATGAACCTCGTCTACCAGGGCGACATCACGCGCAGGCCCGCGCTCACCGAGGACCTTTATCGCGAGGTGTTCAGCCATCCGCGATCCTTCCGCTCGCGCGAGCATCTTTGCGCCGCGAAGGGCGATTCGCACTGCGAGTTCGTCGTGGAGCGAATGCAGGGATGAACGTGGAGGTCGCTGAGGACCGGCGGAGCTCCGCTTCGTACGGGGAGATCCTCGACGTGATCGATGTCGGCCGCGTGCGGATGACGCGGCGTTACGGCTGCATCCGGCGTGATCAGTTCGAGCTCGTGACGAAGGAGCCATTTCCTACGGCTTTTCGCGATTGGCTCGCGTCTCGCGGGGAGCTCCGCGAGCGGCCCGCGCTCTACGTGATCGAGGTGCCGGGGGCCTATCAGCTCACGGTCGCGCCGCGCGCGGGTCGCGCCATTTTGATGCCTCGCCTTGCAACGGACCTCACGTGGCAAGCGCGGGCCGCGCGCGAGATCGCGGAGACCCTCGACCGTATGTTGAACCAGGGCTCCTGCCTGGCCATCCCGCCGCAAGCGGGGTAGAAGTCCGACGTGGACGTCGTGGAAATGCAGGCGCGGATCGCGGCGCTCGAGGCGCGGCTCGCCGAGGAGATCCAGGCCCGGCAAGGGCTCGCCGAGGAGGTCGACCTGCTGCGGGCCGTGATCGACGAGATGCCCGTGGGGGTGATCGTCGAGGACACGTCGGGCCGGTATCGAATGTACAACGCCCACATGCGAGCCATCGCGGGCGAGCCGGGGTCGCGGGGCGTATTCGTTTCGGATGGCGTCTCGCCGGCGCCGCCTGAGCGTGAGCCGACGCGGCGGGCGCTCGGCGGCGAGGTGGTCGACAACCTCGAAAGCCTGCTCGCCGCGACCGACGAGGAGGGCCGCGGCACGTGGATCTCGCAGTCTTCGCGCCCGCTCCGCGACGCAAACGGAGTGGTGCGCGCCGCGGTGACCGTGACGCGCGACGTGACCGAGCACAAGGACATCCTGCGCGAGCTCGACGATGCGATCTTGGCGAGCGACGACGAGAAGCGCGCGCTCATCGATCAGCTGGAAGCGGGGATCGACGCGCTCTCGACGCCCATCATCGAGGTATGGGACGACGTGCTCGCGCTCCCCGTCATCGGCGCGGTGGACGATCGGCGCGGCGCGGAAATCACGTCGCGGCTGCTCGACGCCGTCGTATCGAGGGGCTCGCGGTTCGTGATCATCGACTGGACCGGCGTCGATACGATGGACACGAACAGCGCGCGCCATTTGCTGGATCTCGTCCGCGCCGTGGAGCTCGTGGGCGCCGAGTGCATCCTCACGGGCATTCGCCCGGCCGTCGCCGTCTCCTTGCTCCACCTCGACGTGCGGTTCGAGCACCTCCGCCTCCTCAGGAACGTGAGATACGGCCTGCGGCATTGCTTCGCCCGGCTCGGCCGGCGCGCCGTCATGCCGGGGCGCGGCGCGGGGTAAAACGCGCGGCGGACAATCAGCGGGGCCGTGTCGTCGGCCGCGCGGTCACCTCCGCGATCGGCACGCGCATGACGAAGACGGCCCCCTTGCCGCTGCCCTCGCTGTGCGCCGTGATCGTGCCGCCGTGCAGCTCGACGAGGTGCTTGACGATCGCGAGGCCCAGGCCGAGCCCGCCGTGCGTGCGGGTCATTCCGCTGTCGGCCTGCCTGAATTTGTCGAAGACGTGCGGCAGGAAGGCCGGCGAGATGCCCTGCCCATTGTCGGTGACGGAGAGCTCGATCGACCCGTCCACGCGGCGGAGGTGCAGGCGCACCGAGCCTCCCTTCGGCGTGAACTTGATCGCGTTGCCGAGCAGGTTCGTCACGATCTGGAGCAGTCGGCCCGGGTCGCCGTGGACGCGGTCCTGCGTTTCGACGAGGCCCTCGACGCTGATCGATTTCGCCTCCGCCGCCGGGCGGACGGCGTCGATCGCCGATTCGACGATGCCCGCGAGCTCGAGCGACTGGACGCTGTTGAGCTGCAGTTTGCCCGCGACGATACGCGAGACGTCGAGCAGGTCCTCGATGAGCGCGACCTGCGCGCGGATGTTCCGCTCCACCGTGGCGAGCGCGCGCTCGCGCTTCTCGGCGGGCAGGATGTTGTCGCGGAGCATCGTGGTCCAGCCGAGCGAGGCATTGAGGGGGCTGCGCAGCTCGTGGCTGAGGAGGGCGAGAAACTCGTCTTTCGCGCGATTGGCGGTCTCCGCCTCGGCGCGCGCCCGGGCCTCGGCGTCGTAGAGGCGCGCGCGTTCCATGGCCTGCGCGCAGAGGCGCGCGAGCGTCGTGAGCAGCGCCCGGTCCGCCTCGCTGAAGGATCGGCGCTCGTCGAAGGAGAGGACCAGGACCCCGAGCCCGCGTTCTTCGAACAGGAGGGGCACGGCCGCCAGGGCCTCGTGGCCGGGCGACCGTGAAGAGGCGATCGGGGGATATCGGTCGGCCGCCGCGGCCGCCGTCTCGAAGAAGAGCGGGCGCTGCTCCCGGACAGCGTCCGTCATGGGGAGCGGGTGGGTGAGCGGCACGTAGGGCCACGGAGAGAGCTCCGCCTCCTCGAACCCGACCGATTGCAAGATCGCGAGCTCTGCCCCGTCCTCCGTCAACACGCCCAGAACGGCCCGCTTCGCGCCGAGGATCGCGCGACCCTGGGCGACCGCGATCTCCGCGACCTGCTGGCTCGTGTGCGCCTCCGACAGGGCCGCGGCCACGCTCATCAGCCGGTGCAGGTTCTGGCGCCTCGTGGCGGCGCGCGCCTCGGCTGCGCGCAGGGCCGTCACGTCGACGACGGTCATGGCCACGCGCCCGACGCGGCCCTCCACGCGCACGGGAAAGTAGCTCGTGAGCGAGTACTGATGCCCCGAGCCCCCGGGGACGGGGCGGGCGACCTCCAGGTTGAGGAGCGGCTCGCCCGTGGTGAAGACCCGCTCGAGGCGCTCGATCGTGGCGGTCGTCTCGGACCCCTCGGGCAGCGTCTCGGCCAGCGTGCGCCCGACCTGGCCTTCGGCGGGCACGCCGTGCATCTCGGCGAGCGCGGCGTTGATGCGCTCGCAGCGGAGGTGCACGTCGAAGATGGCAATCCCGATGGGCGCGCCCGCGACGACGGCGTCGAGGACGGCGGCGCTGTTCGCGGCCTCGGCCTGGGCGCGTTTTTCGCGGGCGACGAGCTCCGCCCGCTCCCGTTCGAAGAGCATGGCTTCGCGGACGCGGAGGTTCTCGGCGCGGCGCCAGAGCTCGGCGAAGGCCGCGACCTTCGCGCGCAGGATGTCGGGATTGAAGGGCTTGGGCAGGTAGTCCACGGCGCCGTGGGCATACCCCTTGGCTTGATAGGCGTCGTCGCGGTGAAACGCGGAGATGAAGATGATCGGGATCTCCCGCGTGCGCTCGAGCCTTCGCACGAGGGCGGCCGTCTCGAACCCGTCCATGTCCGGCATGTTGACGTCGAGCACGATGACCGCGAACTCGTTGCTGAGCAGTTGCCGGAGCGCGTCTCTGCCCGAGCTCGCGCGCATCAAATGCAGGCCGAGGGGCTCGAGCACCACCTCCAGGGCGAGCAGGTTCGCGGGGTGGTCATCGACCAGGAGAACACAGGGGACAGCGGATGGTGAGGACGGCGGGCAGATTTCCTGGCTCATGGGTCAGGGTCGGCACACGGGGTGGAACGTCGTCGCGGCGCCGAGTGTAAAACGTTTGAGAATTCGAATGGTAACCGATTCGAAAAAATGTTGGGCGAGGGCGCGATTGTCGCGGAGACTAGTATGCCAATCCCGGTGTCTCGGTGTTGCGTCCGCGACAAAGGCCGATTTTGCGGGGATGTTCATCCAATCTCCGAAGGACCGCGGGAAAATCCCGACACGTGACTGGGGCACGGTCCGCATGGATTCGGCGTGTGTCCATGTTTTATCTTCAGCCCCGGAATGAAGGTGCTTCCCGTGGGCGACGGGTCTCTCACGAGTGGCCTCATGCGCGTCATCGAGGCGTCGCTGACCGGCCCGCTCGCGCAAGCCTTTCGCAATACGCGCGTTCCCGATCCCGTGGTGCTGGTATTGTCCAAAGAGGATGGACCGGAGGGGAGCATCGAATGCTCCGTCGAGTCGACGGAGCGCGCCGCCAAGGTGCTCGTCGATATGGCCGCCGCGCGGGGGGACGACCATCCTGCCCGCGTCGCTCGGGTGCTCCGCACCCTGGACAGGCCCCTCGGGTTCGTTCCTTGCGTCGCGGGCGCCGACGACAAGATCGTGCTCGTGCTCCTCGAGCTGGCCGCCCTCGAAAACAGGGGCGCGAACAACAATGCTTTGTGATGAGCCGCCTCGAAAGCATTCGCCGAAGGTCGTTCATGAGCAAGGAACCGAGCCCCAATGACACCGCACTCCCTCGTCCCCAGCATCTTGCTCGTCGATGACCATCCCTCGAACCTGCTCGCCCTGGAGGCCGTGCTGGAGCCCCTCGGGTTGCATCTCGTGCGGGCGAGCTCGGGCAAAGAGGCGCTGACGCACCTCTTGCGCGAGGAGTTCGCGGCCATCGTGCTCGACGTGCAGATGCCGGACATGGATGGATTCGAGGTCGCAGCGCTGATCCGCCGGCGCGAGCGCACGAAGGAAGTGCCGATCATCTTCATCTCGGCGATTCATCGCGACGACGCCTATCAAGCCAAGGGGTATGCCCACGGCGCGGTCGATTACATCCCCAAGCCGTTCAGCCCCGACGTTCTGCGGGCAAAAGTGTCGGCGCTGGCCGACCTCTGGCGCCGCGGCGAGGTCACGCGCATGCGCGAGGCCATGCAATTCGAGCGGGAGCGGGCCGAGCTCGTCGCCCGCGAAAAACGCGCCCTGGCGGAGGCCGCGAGGACGGCCGCGGTGCTCGAAGCGGTGGTCGGGCGGTCGCCGATCGGCCTCGCCATCGTCGACGCGGACCTGCGCTGCGAGCGCATCAACGCGGCGCTCGCCCGGGCGATGAACTGCGCGCCCGCCGAGGCGCACCTCGGCCTCCCGCTGGCCGAGATTCTCCCGGAGGGACCAAACGCGATGGCCCTCGCCGAGCACGTCCGGAAGGTCTTCGCCACGGGCGAGCCGCTTCTCGACGTGGATGTGGCCTGGCAAGCGCACCACCGCGCGCTCGCGAGCTTCCATCCGGTGTGCGTGGAGGGCCGCGTCGAGCGGGTCGCATTGACGGTCGTCGACGTGAAAAGCCGACGCGCCGAGGCCTGAGGCCGTCAGCAGGCTGTCAATCGTCCACCCATTGCACGACGCGATCGATCGGCTTTCGCCCGGGCGGCGGCGCGTCGCCCACGGGGTATCCGATCGCCACGGCGCCCACCATCCGGAACGGTTCCCGGATGCCGAGCAGCGCCTCGATTTCTGGCTTCGCGATCATCGGGCCCGCCATCCAGCAGGCGCCGAGGCCCTCGGCGTGCGCCTGGAGGAGCATCGCCATCACGGCCGCGCTCGTCGAGCAGAGCTCGGCCTGCATGCTGCGGGCCGTGTGGTACTCCGAAGGATCCCCGCCGCCCGAGGTGATGAGATCGGCGATGAGGTCGGGGTAATCGCGCCATTGCGGCACCACGATGGCCGCGGCGCTCTCCAGCGGCTCGTGGAAAAAATCGCCGTAATTGGCGAAATCCTCGGCGTGGTGCCCGCGGTGGATGATTTCCTTGATCTCCTCGGCCCGCGCCCGCACGGCCGCGGCGATTTGCTTCCGTTTGTCCGGGGCCGTGACGACCGTGAACCGCCATGGCTGCCGGTTCGTGTTCGAGGGCGCCGTGATCGCGGCTTGCACGAGCCGGGCGAGCACCTCCTTCGGCACGGGCGTGTCCTCGAACGCGCGGCGCGATCGCCTCGTTTCCAGCCACGCCAGCATCCCCGGGCCTCCGATCCCGCCGGGGCCGCTCATTCCAGCTTGAATCCGCCGTCCACGTTCCATATCTGTCCCGTCACGTAGCTCGCCTCGTCCGAGACGAGGAAAGCGACGACCGCCGCGATTTCCTCGGGGCGGCCGACGCGCTTGAGCAGGATGCGTTTCGCGAGCTCCTCCGGCGCGAGGGCCCGGAGCTCGGCCGTCATGTCGGTCTCGACGAGCCCAGGCGCCACGGCGTTCACGCGCACGCCGCGCGGCGCGAGCTCGACCGCGAGCGCGCGGGTGAACGACTCGACGGCGCCCTTCGAGGCGGCATAAAGCGATTGCCCGCGGCCCGGGCGCTGCGCGGCCACGCTGGAGACGTTGACGATCACGCCGCGCCGTCGGGAGATGAAGCGCCGCGCGGCCTCGCGGCAGCAATGCACCACGCCGGCGGCGTTCGTGCCCCAGACGTGATCGTAATCGTCTTCGGTGCTCGCGCCGAGGAGGCCGTCGCGGGTGACGCCGGCATTGCAGACGAGCGCGTCGAGCGGCCCGAGCGTGCTCTCGGCCTGCTCGAAGAGGGACGCGACCTCCGCGGGGCGCGAGACGTCGGCGCGGAGAGCGACGGCCCGCGCCCCGAGCGCCTCCACGGCGGCCACGGTCTTTTGCGCCGCTTCCTCGCCGTTGCGATAATCGACGGCGACGGCATATCCGCGCCGGCCGAGCGCCTCCGCAATGGCGCGTCCGATGCCGCGCGAGGCGCCCGTGACGAGCGCGACGCGGGATCGCTCCTTGGTTTCGTTCATGGAACCTCCACGCGCAGGGCGCCGGCGAGCCCCGGCATGCCGGCCGAGAGGGCCAGGGCCGAGCGAGCGCGTGTCTCCTCGGCGCGCAGGAGCGGGCGGAGCGGGCCTTCGGCGGGACGATCGAGGCCCGCGATGGGCGGCAGCGCGCCCGTGCGGAGCGCCTCGGCGAGCAGGATCGCCTGCACCACCGCCGTCGCGCCGCCGAGCTGGCCCGTGGAAGCCGTCAAGGCGAGGAGCGTGGCCGAGGGGCCGAGCACGTCGGCGAGGGCCGCGCGTTCGGCCGCGTCGCGCGCGGGCGAGGCGAGCGCGGCGCCGTCGACGATCGTGTCACCCGCGGAGAGATTGGCCGCGAGGGAGGCGATCGCGCGCGGCGAGGGAAAGTCCACGGCGCCATCGGCCGTCGCCGCGGCCGAGACGAACGAAATCGCTCGCTTTCCCGCATCTTCGGGCCGCTCCAGCACCAGTGCCGCGGCGGCCTCGCCGGGCACGATCCCCGCCGCGCGCTCGTCGTACGGGGCCACGATCGCCGCGGGCGTGTTGGCCTGCGTCGCGGCGCCGGACATGCCGAGCGAGAGGATCGTCTCCGGCTCGACGAGTGAATCGTACGCGAACACGAGCGCCGCATCGACGCGCTCCATGGCGAGGGCGACGATGGCCGCCGAGAGCGCCTGCGCCCCCGCATTCGAGCCCGCCGTGGTCGTGCCGTCGCCCTTGCCGCCGACGTCGATCGACAGGAGCGCGTGCGCGTTGTTCGACAGGTGAAACAACATCCAGAACGGGTGTAGCAAGGAAAAACCCTGCGCCCATGCGCCCGTCGCGCGCTCGTCGCCCGCCTGCCGTTCGAGCACGGGCATCAGATCGTCCCAGTGCGCGCGCAGGCCTCCATAACCGCAAAAAAGCCCGAGCCGAGCGCCTGTCGCCGGGGCGCCCGAGCGGGCGAGGGCCTCGGCCCCGACCTCCATGCCGAAGAGCCCCATCCGCTTGACGAATTTGCGGTGCTTCGTCGGCCGGGGCGCGCCCGGGATCGTGGCGGCGAGGCGGCAGGCGTAGGTGCTCGCGTCGAAATGGGCATTCGGGGCCGCCGCGCGCTCGCCGGCGAGGAGCTTCCGGAGCACGGCCGCGGGGTCGTCGCCGAGCGGGGTGCGCAGGGCAAACCCCGTCACGGCCATCCGGCCCGCATGCGTCATCCCGGTCTCCCGAGGACCACGCTGACGTTTTGCCCGCCAAACCCGAACGAGTTCGAGAGCACATGATCCACGCGTTTGGCGAGGGGCCTCGGGCCGATCACGTGGATCGGGCACTCCGGATCCGGCTCCTCGAAATGTGCCGTCCCGGGGAGCAGATCCCGCGTGAACGCGAGCAGGCACGCGGCGAGCTCAATCGCGCCGGCGGCGGCCATCAGGTGGCCGACGGCGCCCTTGATGCTCGACGTGGGCACGTCGCCGAAGAGCGCGCGGATCGCCTTCGCCTCGGCCGGATCGTTGAGCGGCGTCCCCGTGCCGTGGGCATTGACGTACCCGATGTCCGCGGGCGTGAGGTTGGCGCGACGAACAGCGCGTTCCATGGCCGCGAGCGCGCGGGATCCATCGGGGCGGGGCGCCGTCGCGCGGTAGGCATCCTGCGTGGTCGCGAAGCCGGCGATGACCGCGAGCGGCTCCGCGCCGCGCGCGCGCGCCCGGGATTCCTCCTCGACCACGAACATCGCCGCGCCCTCGCCGACGACGAGCCCGTCGCGCCGTCGATCGAACGGCCGGCATGCCGAGGCCTCGGCGCGCGGAGAGGGGGCGCCGAGGCGCGACATGCCGCCGATGCCGAGCGGGTTGACCATCGAGTCCGCCGCGCCGCAGAGCACGACGTCCACCGCGCCCCGCTCGATCAACGAGGCCGCGTGCGCGACGGCCATGCCGCCCGCCGCGCATGCCGAGGCGTGCACGGCGACGCGTCCCGAGATGCCCACGACAGCGCGGATCTTCTCGGCCGTGATGTCGACACGCGAGCGGAACCGAACGCCCTCGCCACCCGAAAGATTGCCTGCGCCGACGCGGATCTCATCCCCGTCGATCTGCTCCGCGAGGTCCTCCAGGAACGCCTGTTCGAGCCCGAGGCCGACGGAGAGCGCGGCCTTGCGCTCGGCCGTCCCGCATCGCGCATGGCGCCATGCCTCCGCCGCCGCGACGAGGCCGAAGCACACCTTGCGGTCGCGGAGCAGGCCCGATTCTTCCCACGTCCCGGCCTCGCCGACGTGCAGCAGGACGCCGCGGTGTTTTTCCAGGAAGAGCGCGTCCGTCTTCTCGATCGGCACCTCGCCCGCGACACGCGTGGGGAAGGTGCGCGCGTCGAAGCTGCGGATCGGGCCGACCGCGCTGCGGCCCGCGGCGAGCCCGTTCGCGAGCGCCTCGTACCCGACGCCGAACGCGCTGACCGCGCCGACGCCCGTGATCACCGCGCGACGCGCGCCCATCACGCGCCCTCCTCGTCGATGGGGGCTACGCTCGGACGAGCCGAGCTACGCCCCCAAACCCCCCGCCCGAGCACGACGGCCCCGAGATCCCCGTCCGGGCCCGCCGAGAGGACGAGCGCGCGGGGTTTGTCGAGGTGCGCGAGCAGATCGAGCGCGAGCGCCCAGGCGAGCGCCGGCGTCGCGGCGAGGGATTCGCCGAGGGAGAGCGAGGCGTCGACCGCGTGCTCCGCTTCGAGCACCTCGGGCAGATCCATGAGCGCCTCGCGCGCGGGCGTGCCCCAGGGCGCGAGCACGACGACGTCGCAAGGCTGGTCCTCGAGCGCGTCGAACGCGGCAGGCACGGCCGTGTCGCGCAGCACGCCCGTGCGGGGCACGAGCGCGCCGCGGGGGCGATCGACCGTGAACACCCGCACGGCCTCCACGTAACCGATCGGCGCTTCGGCCCCGGCAGCGAGCGCGAGCGCCGCCGCGCCTTCGGCCGGCGTGAGCCCTTGCCGCAAGAAGCCTTCGCGTTCGAGCTCGGCCATCGTGACCGGGTGCAGGGCCGTGTCCGCGCCGCCGACGAGCGCGCGCTCGCACGCGCCCGACGTGATCGCGGCGCACGCCTCTTCGAGCGCCGTCACCGTGCCCGTGCCGCGCGAGAAAAACGCGGCGTTCGGGCCGGCGAGGCCCTCGAGGATCGCTCCGTGGCAGAGGGTGAAGTTGTTCATGATCTGGAACGCGAACAGGGGGTTGCACGCGTCGAGCCCCTCGCGGCCGCACCGCGCGAGCGAGAACCGGCCGTCCTCCATGCTCGCCGCGACGAGCCGGGCGACCTCGTCCATCTCCGCGCCCGAGGCGCCGACGCCGAAGAATGCGCCGATCTCGGCGCGCCCTTCGTCCCACCGCGCCTCGTCGAGCGCGCCGCGCATGACGAGCGCGGAGAACCACGCGGCGCGGGACATGAGCTTTCTTTGCCGGACATCCTCGGGCCGCGACGGCGCGGGCGCGGCGATCTCGGACGGCAGAGGGAGGCTGCTCTCGAGCACGCGACGGCCGAGGCCGCGGCCCGCGAGGCCCGCCGTCGTCAGGGTCGAGAGGGCGACGATGGGAAGGCCTTTTCCGTCTAGGCGCATCGGCTCACCACGAGGCTCGCGTTCGCTCCGCCGAACGCGAAGGCGTTGACGAGCGCTGCTTCTACGGGTTTTCGCAAGGCCGCGCCCACGACGTGCGGCAACATGCACGCGGGATCGGGCTCGGTGAGGCCCGCGGTCGGCAGACAGAGGCCTTCCTCGACCGCTTCGAGCGCGCACAGGAAGCCCATCGCGCCCGCGCCCGCGATCCAGTGCCCGACCGCGCCTTTCACCGCGCCGACGTGCACGTCGGAGAGCGCGTCGGCGAGGACCCGCCGGATCGCCGCGGCCTCGACGGCGTCGTTGAGCTGCGTGCTCGTGCCGTGCGCCTGCACGTAGCCGATCTTCACGCGGCCCGCGTCCTCGATCGCGCCGCGCATGGCCCGCTCGGCCCCGTCGCCCGTCGGATCGGGCGCCGTGAGGTGGTGCGCGTCGAGCGTGCGCGCCGCCCCTCGGATCTCCGAGCGCGGTTCGTCGCCGGGAGACGACGAGAGCACCACGAACGCCGCGCCCTCGCCCACGACGAACCCGTCGCGCCGCACGTCGAACGGGCACGAGACACCACGCGCGCTGAGCGCCCCGAGCAGCCCGAATCCTACGAGCATGAACGGATCGACGTCCGCGCCCACGCCGCCCGCGAGCGCGACGTCGCAAAGTCCGAGCCGGATCGCCTGCGTCGCCGAGACGATCGCGGCCGCGCCCGACGCGCAGGCGAGCGAGATCGTCTCCACCGGTCCCTCGGCGCCGATCCGCGCCGCGAGCGCCGACGCGATCGCAGCAGGCGAGACCGCGGCCGCGTGCACGGACGTCGCGAGGCCCCGCGCCTCCTCGCCGAAGCGCGCGTGATCGAAGCGCGCGCCGCCGCCCGCCGCGCGTGAGAGCGCGAAGATCGTCCCGTACGTGGCTCGGCCGCTCTCGGCGCCGACGAACACGCCGATCCGCTCCGGCTCGGCCCTCTGCTGGGCCTCGCTCCACGCCTCGTCCGCGGCGCGCCGCGCGAGCGCGAGGCGGCGATCCTCGGCTTCTTCGAGGGGGAAGGGGACACTCGCCGCGACCTGCGAGGGATATCCTTCGACGTCAAAATGTTTGACGGGGCCGACCGCGGATCGGCCTTCGGCGAGCGCGTCCCTCGACGCGGGCCAGGTCTCGCCGAGCGGGGTGATCGCGCCGCGACCGCGCACGAAAACGCGCCTTTTCAAGGCTCCTCCGCTGCTCCCGTCAGCCATACGTCGAGCACCTCGCGCCGCCGCGCGAGCACCTTGGGGTTCGTCACGCGCGCGAACGCGAAGCCGAGCTCGGCCGTCGCCACGACCTCGCCGTCGACCCGCGCCTTGCCTTTCACCTGCCCGCCTTCTTCACGCGCGAGGATCGCCTCCGCTTCGAGCTCGAGTTTGTCCCCGGGCCTGACGATGCGCCGGAAGCGGGCGTGATCGATCATCGTGAGCAGCGCGTGTACGTCCTCGTGTCCCTCGGCGCGCCGGCTTGCTTCGAGGAGCACGCCGCCGAGCTGCGCGAGCGCCTCGATCACGAGCGCGCCGGGCATCACCGGGTGGCCAGGAAAGTGGTCCGCGAAGGTGTCGTCCGAGAGCGACACACACTTGACACCCGTCGCGAGGCGCGGCGGTTCGAGCCGCGTGATCCGATCGAGGAGCAGGTAACGCACGTGCGGCCGAGGATAGCAGTTCGAATTGACGTCCAAGGCACACAGAGTGGAAGATACGTGCTCACGAGGGGAGCGTCATGGATTGCGTTAGCTGTATCACGCCGACACGACAGGACCGTCCGCATACGTTTTTCCACCACGAGCGTGCGGCGTGTCCGACGTGCCGCGAAACGCATGAAGGACGCGTCGTGCTGCGCGGCGAAAACCCCGTGCGGCTGCTGCTTTGCCCCACGTGTGGCCCTTCGGAGGAAATTCTTCCCGGCACTGCAAAAGATTATGTCGACCGTTTTCTCGCGCGCGGCGAGGTCCCCGAGGGGTTCGAGGGGGAGGTCGAGTTCAAGGAGACGACGTCCACGTGTCCGGGTTGCCTGACGCTCTTGCCCGCGAAGGTCGTGATCCGCGAAGGCCGCGTGTATTTCAAGAAAAACTGCGCGTCGTGTGGTCCCTCGGAGGCGCTCGTTTCAGAGGACGCGAAATATTACGTGCGCGCCTATGCGTTCGCGCGCGCCGGCACCGAGCCTTTGAAGTTCGCCACGAAGGTCGAGCACGGTTGCCCCACGGATTGTGGGACCTGCAATGATCACGAGCAGCACACCTGCCTGCCGATCATCGAGGTCACCGACCACTGCAACCTCGAGTGCCCGATCTGCATCGTCGACAACCAGTACTCGAACCACATCGATCTCGACACTTTTACGCGCATGATCGACACCCTCGTGGTGAACGAGGGGCAGTGCGAGTCCGTGGCGCTCTCCGGCGGCGAACCCACGAGCCACCCGCAGATCCTCGACCTCGTGCGCATCGCGAGCCGCCCCGAGATCGGCCGCGTCGTGGTGATCACGAACGGCATCCGGCTCGGCAAGGACCGCGCCTTCGCGAAGGCGATCAAGGAGAGCGGCGCGTACGTGGGCCTGCAGCTCGACGGCTTCACCGCCGATACACACGAGAAGATCCGCGGCCGCGACCTCGTGAAGGAGAAGGAAGCCGCGCTCGCGGCGCTGCGCGAGCTCCAGATCCCGACGCAGATCATCTTCGTGGCGACGCGCGGGGTGAACGACGATCAGATCGGAAAGGTCGTCGAGCTCTTCCTCTCGGAGGACCATTTCCTCTCGCTGAACTTCCAGCCCGCCGCCTACACGGGCCACGGAGGCGGTCTCTTCGGTCACGATCCGATGGATCGGCTGACGATCCCGGGCGTCGTGCGGCGCGTCGACGAGCAGACGGGCGGCAAGCTCAAGGTGGAGGATTTCTTCCCGCTGCCGTGCTCGCACCCGCAATGCGTGTCGCTCACCTACCTGCTCCGCCTCGAGGACGGGACGTTCCTGCCGTTCTCGCGGTTCGTCGATTTCACGAAGCACGGTTCGCTCCTCCGTTCGAGCGCGACGCTCCCCGCGACGCCGGAGATGGAGCAGACGCTGCAGGACGTGCTCTACGACGTGTACGCGCGGCAGGACGAGATCGAGCGGGGGCCGGAGATCCTCGCGGCGCTCAAGCGCACGCTGAAGGTGATGTTCCCGGATCGGCCGATGACGCAGAAGGAGAGCCTGCTCGTCGGCGAGCAGCAGGCGAAATCGATCTTCCTGCACCATTACATGGATCGGCACGATTTCGATCTCGAGCGCCTGCGCAAATGCTGCCATCATTATCCGCAGACGGACGGGCGGATCATGCCGGCGTGTGGCTTCAACATGTTCCACCGCGGCGCCGCGAAGGGGCCGGGGACGGTGACGCCGTCCTGGGGCAAGAAGCCCTGGGTGAAGGAAAACGGGACGACACGTCTTTCCATCGTGAGTACATGACGAAGCTTTGCGAAGGGCACATCGCCCTGGTGACGGGCGGCTCCAAGGGCCTCGGGCGGGCGATCGCCGTGACGCTCGCCCGCGAAGGGGCGCACGTCGGGTTCAACTGGACGAAATCGGAGGTCGAGGCGAAGGAGACGCTCGCCGAGATCGAGGCCCACGGGGTGCGGGGTTTTTCCTTTCGAACGAGCGTGCTCGACAAGCAGGGCCTCGCCGCAGCCGTGAAGGAAATGGAGTCCGCGGTGGGGACCGTTTCCGTGCTCGTGAACAACGCGGGCGTGTCCGACGTGGTTCCGCTCGCGTTGATGGACGAAGACGATTGGGACCGCGTGATGGATACGAACGTGAAAGGCACGTTCCTCGCCACGCAGGCCGTCCTTCGGGGCATGGTCAAGCTCCGGCGCGGGCGCATCCTCAACATCGGCTCGCTCGCCGGGGTGAAGATGATGCAAGCGCCGGTGCATTACTGCACGGCAAAGGCGGCCATCAAGGGTTTTACCGAGGCGCTCGCCAAGGAGATCGGGCGGTACGGGATCACCGTGAACAACCTCGCGCCCGGGGTGCTCGAGGGCGGGGTCAGCGTGAATCTGCCGAAAGGTCGGCTCGACGAGTACCTCCGGCACACGGCGCTCGGGCGGCTCGGCACGTTCCAGGAGGTCGCCGAGATGGCGGCGTTCCTGGTGTCGGATCGCGCGTCGTACGTGAATGGAGCGACCATTCTGGTGGACGGCGCGGTGTGATCGATCAACGCCGCGCGCGCAGCGCGTGCGCGACGCCTTGCTTCAGCGTGGCGAACGTGACGAGGTCGCCGAGATCGTGGCCGAGCGTGACGAGCGCGCGCGCCACGTCCGCGCGGATGCCCGTGAGCAGGACGCGCGCGCCGAGGAGCGCCGCCGCGCGCGCGCTCGTGACGAGAACACTCGCGACGTGCGCGTCCATCGCCTCGACGCCCGTGACGTCGAGGATCACGAAACGCGCGTCGTGCGCCACGATGCCCTGCGTGAGCGTGTCGAGCACTCCGCTCCCGCGGTCCTCGTCGACGGCGCCGATGAGCGGGAGCAGGAGCGTGCCCTCGGCGATGGGCAAGAGCGGGTTCGAGAGGCGCGCGAGGAGCTCGGTCTGCAATTGCACCGTCTCCTCGACCACGGCGGCGGTGCGGATCACCTCCGCGGCGAGCTTCTCCGCGGTCGCGTCGGCGAACGTCGAGACCCGGATCGTGCGCCCGTCGCGTTCGAAGTTCTGCCCGCGGATGCGCGCGACGAACGTGGTGCCGTCCATCCGCAGGAGCGTGGCCTCGTAGGGCTCGGTGACGCCGCGGCGCTGGTACTCGGCGACGAGCTCCCGCGACTCGGGCGCGACGAACTCGAACGCGTGCTTGCCAATCGCCTCCTCGCGCTTGCCCCGGAACATCACCTCGAACTGCGGGCTCGTGTCGATCACGAGGCCGTTCTCGAAGACGGTGAGCGTCTCCTGGGTGACCTCGAGCATGTGGCGAATGCGCCATGCATCACCTTCGAGGCGTGTTATCGTGGCTTGCGCCTCGGCGAGCTCCCGCTCGAGGGCTTCCAAGCGCAAAGGGTCGAGTGCAACGCCGTTGCCCACGGCGGCATCGTAGCGTGGCCGAGGGCGTGTAAAGAGAGGAAAAACGCGCGGTGGGACCCGAGAAGACGAAGCGCAAGAAACGAAGCGAGCCAAAGATCCAGATTCCTCTGCGCAAGCCCTACGGGCAGCTCGTCCCCGGCTTCGTCCTGTTCGGGGCCTGCGCTGCGTTTTTCTTCCATCGTTCGAGCGTCAACGATCGCGGCCTCATCCTGAACGGCATCCTCCACTTCGACCCCGACGGGGCGGACGCGTTTTACGCGGTGCTGGGCGTGCTCTCCGTGGGCATGAGCGTGATGGCCCTGCTCGGCATCGTTCGCTTCCTGCAGATCGAGACCTTCGAGCTCGTCCTCAGCGCCAAGTCGTTGTCGCTCCCCGTGGGACGTCCGATGAGCATGCGGGTGATCACGGTGCCGGTGCGCGACATCGTTTCCGTCGGGCTGCAGCCGCCGGGGCGGCCGAAGTCGATCGTCGTGCAGGTTCAGGACAACGTGTACTGGATCCCGGGCTCCTGGCTGCCGAAGGAGTGGACCGTGCAGGATCTCAATGCGGCGCTCGTCGAGCGGCTCCGGCGGCCAGAGGACGAGGGCGCCGCCGAAGGCGGGTAGCGCCGTCGAGGCGGCTCCCGGAGCAAGCTCGCTCGTGCTAGAGGCTGCCGTCATGACCGTTCCGTTCGATCCCAACGCGCCCGCGGCCGCCGACTCCGGCATTTATGGATTGCCTTTCACGGAGGACGACGCGGCCGTCGTGCTCGTGCCCGTCCCGTGGGAAGTGACGACCTCGTACGGCGGCGGCACGTCGGGCGGCCCCGCGGCGATCCTCGCGGCGAGCCGGCAGGTGGATCTCTACGATCTCGACGTGGAAAAACCTTATGCGCCCGGCATTTTCATGCAGGACGAGGCCGAAGAGATCGTCCGGTGGAACGAGGAGGGGAGGGCGCTCGCGCAGAAGATCATCGACGTAGGCGGCGTCGTCGAGACGGACGAACTGCGCGCGGCGCTCGCGCGGGTGAACGAGCTCGGCGGGAAGCTCAATGCGCGCGTCGAGGCCGAGACGGAGCGGCTCGTGGCGAAGGGGAAGATCGTGGGAATCGTGGGCGGCGATCACGCGGTGCCGCTCGGCGCGATCGAGGTGCTCGCGCGGCGGCGTCCGGGGCTCGGCGTGCTCCATTTCGACGCGCATTCGGACACGCGCCGCGCCTACGAGGGGTTTACGTTCTCGCACGCCTCGATCATGTACAACGTGCTCACGCGCGCGGCGGGCGTCGGAAAACTCGTGCAGGTCGGGATTCGCGACGTGTGCGAGGAGGAAATGGACTACGTCGCCTCGCAGGGCGAGCGCGCGCGGGTGTTTTTCGATCGCGATCTCGCGCGGCGCAAGCTCGGGGGCGAGACGTTTGCCGCCGTGGCGCGGGAGATCGTGGATGCGCTGCCGCGGGAGGTGTGGGTCTCGTTCGACGTCGACGGGCTCGATCCGCGTTATTGCCCGCACACGGGCACGCCCGTGCCCGGCGGGCTCGATTTTCACGAGGCGGTGTACGTGATCGGCGAGGTGGTGCGGTCCGGACGAACGATCGTGGGGTTCGATCTGAACGAGGTCGCCCCGGGGCCGGACGGCGACGAGTGGGACGCGAACGTGGGGGCGCGGCTGCTCTACAAACTGATCGGATTCACGCTCGCCAGCCAGGGCAAGGCAAAGCTGCGCTGAATCGATAAGCTCCTACGCGAATCGTTGCATCGACCGCACCGCGGTCGATGCACCCGAGGTCCAGGGCTGTGCCCTGGTTCGGGTCCAGGGGCGAAGAGCCCCTGGTCGGGTCCGGGGTGAAACCCCGGCGTTACGCTGTGGCAGCACCACCCTCTCAGGGGACCTTCGCGGGCTTGGGCACGGTCGTGCCGGCGCGCACGGCGTCCACGACGAGATCGTTCAGCGCTTTATCGGCCTTCTCGCATTTCGCGGAGACTGCGCCCATCGTCGCGCCCTTGCATTCCTTCTTGCGCTCCGTGGCCACGTTCGCGAGCGCTTCGTTTTTCTTGAGCGCCTCCTGGGTCGCGTCCTCGAGGATGCGCCACGGAATGATGGCGTGCTTGGGCTTCGACGGGGCCTGGAAGCGGACCTCCTCGGTCGACAGGGTCGCGCAGGTGCCGTCCCAGCGGAGCACATCGACGCTGCCCGACGCGCCGCTCACCTGCATGCCGCCCGTGTCCGCCTTCATCTGGTTGAGCACGAGCAGCTCCTCGTCGAGCGTGAGCTTCTCCTCCGCGCTCGGTCCGCCGAGGCCGTTGAACGGCGCGACCTCCTTCGCGGAGACGTACGCGCGGCGCCACGGCGTGCCCTTCTGGAAGAGATAAAGCGCGAGCTCCGGGTAGACGCCGTTGCAGAGGCGCTTGACGAAGCCCTTCGGCATGACACACGCGGCCTTGTCGTCGCCCGCGCAGGCCTCGGGGATCCCCTTCGGTTCTTCCTCGGCCTTGGGCGCCTCGGCAGCTTCGGTCTTCGTGTCCGTGCCAGCCTCCGCGTTGGTCTCGGTCTTCGGCTCCTCGGCCTTCGGGGCGCTCGAGCCACAACCAGCGAGGACGAGCAGGATCAGGGCCATCGAATGTCGCATGGCCGAACCCTACCAAAGACCGGTGGCAGCCGTGAAGCCCGATGATCAGGCGAGCGGCGGGCCGAGCGAGCGCGCGAGGATGGCTTCGAGCTCGGCGTCCGTGAGCTCGATCGGATTCGAACGCATGCTGCCCGCCCGCGAGCCCGCGATGATCGACGCGAGGTCCGTCTCGGAAACCCCGTACGATCGGAGCGGCGGGACGCCGAGTTTGTCGCGTAAACCTCGAAACGCGTCGGCGGCGCGCTCGGGGCTGCGATCGGGCGCGTCGGGGGGCAAGAGGAGGTCGGCGACCTCGTGGGCGCGGGCGAGCGCCGGGTGTTCGGGCGCGCGGGCGCGCAAGGCGGCGACGTTCGTGGCGAAGGTGGCGGGCAAGAGGCAACCGCAGCCGGCGCCGTGCGGGACGCCAGAGAGGCCGCCGAGCGGCGCGACGAGGCCGTGCACGGCGCCGAGGCCCGCATTGGCGAGCGCAATGCCGCCCCAGAGCGCCGCGAGCGCCATGGCCTCGTGGGATTCGTCCGTGGTGCGATCCTCGGCGAGCGCGACGAGCGCGCGATAAGCGAGCGTGATGCCGGGGACGACGAGGACGTCGGTCATCGGCTGCGCGCCCTTCGAGAGATACGCCTCGACGAGGTGCGTGAGCGCGTCGAGCCCGGAGGAAGCCGCGACGCTCTTCGGCGCCGTGGCGATGAGGGAAGGGTCCACGAGCGCGACGCGCGGGACCATGAGATCGCTGCGAATGCTGCGCTTGACGCGGAGATCGGGGACACGAAGGACGCTGTTTTTCGTGACCTCCGAGCCGCTGCCCGCGGTCGTGGGGACGGCGACGAGCGGCAATGGCGTCTTCTCGATCGTGCGGCCCGCGCCCACGGCTTCGACGTAATCGATCGCCGAACCCTCGTTCGTCGCGAGCGCGGCCGCCGCCTTCGCGGCGTCGATCACGCTGCCGCCGCCGATCGCGAGGACGACGTCGTGGCCACCTTCGCGGGCGACGCGGGCGCCCTCGTCCGCGACCGCGAGGTCGGGCTCGCCATCGACGCAGAATCGCGCCGTCGATACGCCCCGCGCGCGGAGCCCCTCCTCGATCGCGGCGAGCTTGCCGGAGCGTTCGAGCGAGCTCTTGCCGGAGACGAGGAGGCAACGCTTGCCGAGGCGGGCGACGGCGGCCGGCGCTTCGCCGAGGGTGCCCGCGCCGAAGTGGATCTCGGGCGCCGTGCGGAACGAGAACTTCACGGGATCACGCGGTGCTCTAGGCCCAGGGCTCGGGGAACACGGAGACGTATTTTTCGCCGGCGCGGGGGGCGGCCATCATCGGCGCGACGAGCTCTTTCCAGCGGAGGTAATGCGCGGTCTGCTGGTGCGCCTTGAAATCGGCCTCGGTCTGGTAGACCTCGTACAGGAAAAACCGCGTGGGATCGTCCGCGGCCCGGAGGACGTCGAAGCGGACGTTGCCCGGCTCGGCGCGGGTGCCGCGGGCGTTGTCGAGCGTCGCTTCCGCGAAGGCATCGACGTGGTCGGCGAGCACGGAGACCTTGACGCAAACGACGTACATGACGAGCTCCCTTCAGCGTTGCGGCGCGACGAGAAGCGGCATGAGGCCGTCGAGCTCCGCGGGAGAGAGCAGGGGGCGGAGCGCCTTGATGAGCTTCTCGGCGACGACGGGATCGTCCACGCTCGAAGAGTCGAAGCTGCGGAGGTTGACGCCGGTCACGAGGATCAGCCGCGAGATGAAGAACGAGCCATGCTTCTGATCGAGGAGGCGCACGGCCTGGTAGATGCCGCCCTTGGTGCGACGGACGCCCGAGCTCGGTTGGCCCGATGCAGGGGTGCCCGAAGAAGAAGGCCCGCTGGTCGGCACGGTGCCCGACGAAGGCGGAAGGCGGCTCGACGGCACGCTCGGCGGTTGGACCCTCTCCCCCCGCACGGAGATGGGCACGGTGTCGAAGCCGCGCGCGATCACGCCCGAGAACGATGTGGACGTAGGCGGCTGGCTGTCCGGTCCCGTGCGCGGATCATCGACGCCCGGATCGCTCCGGCGAGGGCCACGATCCGGGGGTCTTTGTGGATTGCTCACGACTGCGATTTTCGGACAACACGGGAGCAAAGTCCATGAGGAACCGCGAGGCTCGTGCGTGAGGGAGGACACGGGTCAGGCGGGGGACGTCCGGGGCGCGGGGGGAGCCCGTGTTGGGTGGAGACAAACCGAGGCGAGGACGGCCGGCGTTCGCGACGACGAACAGGCGCGATGCCACGTTCTTGACTTGCCGTACGAGTCGGCTGAGATGGCGGTTCATGAGCCAGATGCCCGTCAAGCCCGGCGATCTCCTGGCGCGGAAGTATCGCGTGGAGCGCGTGCTCGGCTCGGGCGCGATGGGCGTCGTGGTGGCCGCGAGGCACGTGGATCTCGGGCAGCTCGTCGCGGTGAAGTCGCTCCTCACGGGTCGCGTCGTGAGCCCGGAGCAACGCGAGCGGTTCTTGCGCGAGGCGCGCGCCGCGGTGCTCCTGAAGAGCCACCACGTCGCGCGGGTGCTCGACGTCGGCGCAGATGAGAACGACGCGCCGTACATCGTGATGGAGTACCTCGACGGGCAAGACCTCGCCGCGACGCTGAAGGCGCGGAGGCAACTGCCGTTCGAGGAGGCGGTGGATCTCGTGCTGCAAGCGTGCGAGGCGATCGGCGAGGCGCACGCGGCGGGGATCGTGCACCGGGATCTCAAGCCGGCGAATCTGTTCCTGACGCAAGACGTGAGCGGAGCGGCGTGCGTGAAGGTGCTGGACTTCGGGATCTCGAAGCTCATGGGCTCCGACGTGGCGCTGACGCACGAGTCGCAGATGCTCGGCTCGCCGCTCTACATGTCGCCGGAGCAGATGAACACGCCGAAGAGCGTGGACGCGCGGAGCGACGTGTGGGCGCTCGGGATCATCCTGTACCAGCTCGTCGCGGGGAGGACGCCGTTCCACGCGGAGACGATCCAGGCGGTGTGCGCGCTGGTGATCGCGGGGCAACCGACGCCGCTGCGGCAGTACCGAGCGGACGCGCCGGCGGGGTTCGAGGCGGTGATCCTGCGGTGCTTGGCGCGGAATCGGGAGGAGAGGTTCCGCGACGTTGGGGAGCTGGCAGCGGCGCTCGCGCCGTACGCGCCGGCGCATGCGCGGGTGTACGTGGAGCGGGTCGGGCGGGTGGTGCGCGGGAAAGGCGCGCGGATGGGATCGATGCCCGAGGCGAGCCCGACGTTCGCAGAGCACACCGCGGCACGAGCGATGACGTCGGCGACGTCGGGGACGGCAGCGACGGAGAAGCTCGCGGTGGTGGTCGCGCCGGGCGCGGGGTCGGCTTCACGCACGAAGGGCGCGAGTCCGATGCGGCTCGTGGTGATCGGGGTGGTGTTGGCGATCGTGGGGGGAGTGCTCGGGGTCGGGGTGGTGTTGTTCTCGGGTGCGGGCGCGGGCGCGGGTGGGACGAGCGGGGCGGTGGGGGAGGAGTCGGCGAAGGTGCGGGGGGAGGCGTCGGCGAAGGCGGCGGGGCCGGTGATCGTCGCGCCAGTGGAGGATGCGGCGTCGGCGGAGGCGAGCGCGCGCGCGGTTGGGACGACGAGCGCGGCGGCTTCGAGTGTGGCTCCGGCGCCGTCGGCAGCGGCGGCGGCGGCAAGCGTGCCGTCGGTGCGCGGATCGTCGGTGGTCAAACCATCTGCAACGGGGAAGGCGACGGCGACGAGCACGGGGGCGGTGCGTCCTCGGCCGCCGAAGGGGAACGAGGATTTGTACGCACCTTGACGGCGCATGCTGACGGGTGGGGTTTGCCTTGGTAAGGTGCTCCGCCGAGGTCATTGCATGCGCGTGAAGGTGTCTGCGCTGGGAGTCGTGGCTCTGGTTTGTCTGGGCGGGGGGCGCGCGGACGCAGGGCCCGCGGAGGATCGCGCTGCGGCAGATGCGTTGTTCCAGGAGGGGCGGGAGCTGCTGAAGGGAGGGCGCGCGGGGGAGGCGTGTCCAAAGTTCGCGGCGAGTCAGAAGCTGGATCCGCGGCCAGGGAGGCTGCTGGCGCTTGGGGATTGCTACGAGACGAACGGGGAGACGGCGAGCGCATGGGCGACGTTCCGGGAGGCGGAGTCGACGGCGCGGGCAGGGAAGGACGAGCGGCGGATGGAGGAGGCGGCGCGGCGGGCGGGGGAGCTGGAGCCGAAGCTGGCAAAGCTGGTGGTGGAGGTGGCGCCGGAGGCGAGGGTTGCGGGGCTAGAGGTGCGGCGGAACGGGAAGCGGGTGGAGGAGGCGGTGTGGGGAGCGGCGGTGCCGGTGGATCCAGGGGAGCAGCGGGTGGAGGCGGCGGCGCCGGGGAAGAAGGGGTGGGCGGGGAAGGTGGTGGCAGGGGAGGGGGCGGTGACGAGGGTGAAGGTGCCAGCGTTGGGGGAGGAGGTGACGGTGAAGCGGGGGGAGGCGGTGAGGGAGGAGGGGGCGGGGAAGAGTGGGGTGGTAGTTGGGGTGGGGGCGGCGCTGGGGGTGGTGGGGGTAGGGGTGGGAATTGGGCTTCTCGTGGCGGCAAGCGGTTTGGTGAGCGACGCGGATGCGCAGGACAACGGAATGCCCGACGGGGCATGTAGCCCCCTTCATCCGCGCAACGCCGAGTTCTCCGGCGCATGCGGCGAGTTGCGCGGTGCGTTGGAGCGATCGCAAACCCTGCACAACGTGGGGCTCGGTGCGCTCGTAGCGGGGGGCGTGATCGGCGTCGGCACGCTCGTCTATACTCTGATGCCATCGAAGAAGTCGGCGACCATGGGTCTCCAGGTACTGCCGACGGTCGCGCCGACGTACGCGGGGATTTCTGCGATTGGACAATTCTGAGCGCTGACGTGGGACGCTTTCTCGTTCCAGGCGCTTACCCTGGCTACACGCATAGGAGAGATTGTGATGCGCAATGTTCACACGACCCTGGCGTTTCTGGGTCTCCTGGCCGCGACTGGGTTCGGGCAGGTCGTGGGTTGTGGGGTCGACCCGAAAGATTGTTCGTTGAACAATCAGTGCCTGGAGGATGGGAACCCCTACGGCGGCGTAGTGGAGCCTCCGCCAGGATGCGTGGCTTCGCCAAGCAAAGATGCGATCGTGCTCCGCGATGAATGCGGCATTTTCGTGAGCAAAACCGTGGCCGGCAGCGGACCCGCGGGCCGCAGCGCAAACCCCTTCAAGACGATTGACGAGGCCGTCAAGGAGGCAACCAAGAGAACAGCGCGCGTCTATGTGTGCGCAGACGGGGATTACAAGGAACGACTGGACATTCCCGCGGGTATCTCCGTCTTCGGGGGCATCGATTGTGCGGGTGGCACGTGGACATACGGCGGGGCCACGAAGAGCCGCATCAATCCAGACGCCCCCGGCACCGCCGATGACCTGCAAGCCTCGGTTCGAGTCTCGGGGGATGGCACGTCCACGCTCGAGGATCTCGATATCGTCGCGGCGAATGCGACGCTCCCCGGTGGGTCAGCCATTGCGGCCATCATGGCGACGGCAACGGTCAATGTCGAGCGATGTATTCTCACGGCAGGCCGCGGTGGAGATGGCGCGCCCGGCGAGAGCCTCGGCATCGATGACAACCTCAACGGCAAGGATGGAACTCCTGGGGTCAAGGCCTGCTCTGGGGACGTCATTGCGGGCAATCTGGGCGGAGCAGAGGTCACACTCATGTGCGACGGCATCGCCACCACGGGCGGGGCCGGCGGGTTGGGTGGACCCATCGAATCACCGCCTCCCACCCCGGCGGCTGCTGGTAATGGCGCGAATGGTGGTCCGGCAGGCGGAGCTGGCGGCACTGGTGAATCGAAGGACGGGTTGCTCGCTTGCACCGGCGGTATGAGCGGAGCCGATGGGGCGGAGGGTGGAGCTGGCACGAGCGCCGAGGCGGTTGGAACCATTGGCACGGATGGCTACACACCGGCTCTGGCGACTGCAGGAAAAACCGGCGGCATCGGCCAGGGCGGCGGAGGTGGTGGAGGGGCGCGCGGCGGGACGAACATCTGCGCCATCGGGATGTCGGGCGCAGGCGCCAGCGGCGGCAGCGGTGGCAGCGGCGGATGTGGGGGGAAAGGCGGAGGGGCCGGCGGGAGCGGTGGAGCGAGCATTGCGCTGCTGAGCCTCAATGCCCAGGTCTCGTTGAATGATTCCGAGCTCGTTGCAGGACGCGGTGGCGACGGGGGCAAGGGTGGCGATGGTCAAGCGGGAGGCGGGGGAGGTCTTCGCGGTGCCGCGGGTCAGAAGGCCGGGAACTCCAAGGTCTCTTGCCAAGGTGGTCCCGGTGGAAGCGGTGGGAAGGGCGGCCCCGGCGGGGGCGGCGCGGGAGGGCCATCGATCGTGATTGCGGTCGTCGGCACGACGCCCACGAAGCGCGGGACGACGCAGTACACCCTGGGTGAGACAAGCCTCGGCGGCGCAGGCGGCGAGGGCATGAGCGTCATCGCTGGGCCGGACGGCACCGCCGAGGAAGCCATCGTGTTCTGACGTGACCTCGGGACCGCGTGGCGCCTCGTCCGGTCAGAAGCTCACGATGTCTCCCGTTGTCCCCTCGGCTCCGGCGCTCATGATGCCGCCACTGCCGTCTAGTCCACCCTCCCCCGGGGTACCTGGAAGGACCGTGGTGCCGTCGCGCTTCTCGGGCGCTTTGCCGCTGTGGGCAATGGCAATCGAAGGGCCGCCCGCGCCGCCACCGCCGGGACCACCCCTCCCGCCATTGCCACCGATACCACCGGAACATGCGTTCTTCGAGCCATTGGCTCCCTCACCCCCTTTACCCCCGAAGCCCCCGTTTCCGCCGGATTGGCTCTGCCCGCCCGGGCCACCATTGCCGCCTTGCCCCGCCTCGAGTTTACAATCGGTTAGCGCCACGGTTGCGTCCGCGCTGATCAGCGCGACGCTCGCGCCGCCGCCCTTGCCGCCCTCGCCGCCTTTACCCCCGCATCCACCGGTACCGCCGCTGCCGCCGCTCGCGCCAGGTCGCTCAGCGCCGCAGATGTTCTGCCCGCCTCTCGCGCCGCCTCCCCCGCCGCCGCCCTGACCGCGGCTCCCCCAGTTGCCTGGCTTACCGTCCGCAGGGGCATAACCGGAGGCGTTCACGGGGTTGCTGATTGCAACCTCCGCGGGGCCGGTGCCGTCGCTGCCCGCCAAGCCATCCTTCCCGTTGCCGCCGTCCGAGCAACTCCATCCAACACCGCTCTCCGGTTCCCCCTGCCCACCCTGGCCCGCGCCGAGATCCGGCGATCCGGAAGCGCCGGGAGCACCAGCCAGCGCTTTGAACGGAGAGAGCTCGACGGATCCACCATTGCCGCCTTTGCCCCCGACGCTCGTGACCATCACGCCGTCCTCGTCGCACGTTTTAGTCTGCTCTGCGCCTCCGGCATTGGCCGCTCCTGCCATGCAAGCGTCCTTGCCGGGGTTACCAGCAAGACCCTTCAGATCCGTGCTGTCTGGCGGAGGACTGGGGGGAGCGCCATCCTGCGCTCTGCCGCCGAGGATATCGCAACGGGCGAATTCGACGGTCGAGCCGTCGACGATCGCCGCGATCGAAGACTTCGCCTCTTCACCCGTCGCCGCGGGCTGATCGTAGCTCGGTGCCTGCGCAATCACGTCCTGCACCTGGAGCGAGGCACCCCCGGTCACGCGCAACGGGATCCCATCCGTTGGCGCGATCGTGGCGCGTTTTGCCGGATCGACCACATAGGTCCAGCCGTTCGCACAATCGAACCCACCGAACACCGACACGATGCTCGCCTTAGCCTCTTCGGTATACGTCTCGGCGCAGGCATACACGCGGAACTTCGACTTCGCGGCAGCATCGAGCCCCGCTTGAAGCGACTTGAATGGCTTGGCTTTCGTTCCATCTCCGCCATCCGCAGCGGATGAGCTCACGAAGATGCCGCACTCGTCCTTGATGACCGAGCTGTCTTCGCTCGGGAGCGCTTTGCACTCGGGCGAGACCTCTCCACCGCCGAGATATTTGTTGCCGTTTGGCAGGCAAATGCCATTCTCGCTACAATCGCTGGAATACGAAGCACATGCCGCGAGCTGCCCTATCGCGGCACATACCAGAATTCCGAGATACGCAAGGGACTTGTGTAGGGTGCGCATCGGCATGTCTCCTCACTTGCTGGAAGCCAAGGAAATGCGTCGATCTCGATGAACCGGGATCGACGAACGAGACTCGGACGGTCTCCTCAGAAGCGCCCGGACGCCGACAAACCTGCGAACGTGGGTGCCACGATCGGAAGCACGTCGAGCCCCGTCGTCGGGGACTTCTTCTTGGGCCACAGCGCGTAAACCACGGTTCCGGCTGCGATCACCCCGCCGGCGATGGCCACACCCACGCCGACGTTGTGAAGGGTATCCGTCTTGCCGAGTTTGTTCTTGAGCTCGCTGCACTGGGCCGTGTACATGCCGTGTTGCGGATGCGCGGTATTGCAGACCGCCTCGGGGATCGAATCGCGAAGCGCGCGCGCAGCGGTCAGCTCGCTCTCGCCTGCCACGATCAGCCCAATCCCCGTCCCGATCCCAATCACCCCGAGCCCGGCCCCCACCGCAATGAGCGCCACGCTCTTCCCCCCCGGCGTCCCCCCAATCTTCGGCGCCAGCACCAGACTCACCTCCTGGCTCTGCGCCTTCTCCACATCGACCGTCTTCAGCACGTCATCGTGCCCCGGCAGCTTCGCCTCGATCACCCGCTTCCCCGGGTCCACGAACACTGCCTTCGCCAGCGGCGCCTGCCCCACGAACCGGCCGTCGACATAGATCTTCGCGCCACCGATGTTCGTGCCGATCGTCACCGTGCCGACGTGCTTCTTCGCCTCTTCCAGCCGCTTCTGCAGCGCCTCGCGCACCTCGGGCTTCCCGCCCGCCGGGAACTCCTCCAGCGCGTACGACAGATGCTCCGCCGCATCGCGGTGCTGGCCCAGCGTCATCTCCACATCGCCCAGATTTCCCGCGAGATCGAAGCTCTTTCGCAGATCCCACGCGGCCTGGTACGACGCCTCCGCCTCGGCCCACTTCTGCTCGTCGAACAGCTTGTTGCCCGTCTCGAACAGCTCCGCCGCCCGCGCCGCGTCGTCCGCGTACGCAGGCGAAGCGCCCGCGACCAGGAGGGCGAAGCTCATCGTCGAAAGCAGTGCCTTGGTTCGCATGCTCATCCCTCCCGAAGCTCCCTAGAAAAGTCGCCGCGGCGCAGAGGCCGTCGTGGTCGGCGCGGCCGTCGTGGTCGGCGCGGTCTTCGTGGTGGTGGTGGTCGTCGTCTTGCGGGGCGACGTCGCGACCGGCTTGATCCCCGGTTGCACAGGCGCCGTCGTCGCGGGCTCCGCCCCCAGCTCTTCCGCGGGCGCGGGCTCCGCCGTCGCCGCGGGCTCGGCAGGCGTGGGCTCGGTCGGCGCGGGCTCGGGTGCCGCGGGCTCCGCGGTCACGGGAGGCATCGGGATCTTGCCGGGCGTCGCCGGCACCGTGACTGCGATCGGCGCGCTCGACGAGACGCCCGTCTCGTTGCCTCCGCTCGACACCTTGCCGCGCAGGAGATACGCCGCGCCGCCGCCGAGCAGCGCCGCGACGACCACCACGCCGATCCAGATCCCGATGCTGCGCCCGCCTTCGTCCTCGTCTGAGGCTTGCGGGGCCGCGGGGCGCGAGCCCGGCGCGGGCACGGCGGGGCCGAGCGATGCGGAGGGGAGCATCGAGCGATCGATGCCGCTGCTCGCCGTCCACGGGCTCGAGTTCGGGTCCGCGATCTCGGCTTGTGGCGGCGGCGGCGGTGGACGGAGGCCGCCGGGGGGCAGCTCCATCTTCGTCGTGGGCATGTGCCGCGCGTCCATGACCTCGACCTTCATGTCGGCCGCGATCCGCACCTTGGCCATGTCCATGGTCTTCAGGCGCTGCCGTCGCTTCGGCACCTCGATCGGCGCGACGTAGGCGCGTGCTTCGCGCTCGCCGTGCGAGGTGATCACGTTCTCGCCTTCGGCAGCCGGCGCCGCGGACGGCGCCGCGGGCGTGCCTGCGTCTGCTCCCGGTGCTCCGCTCGGCGGCTGAGCTCCCTCGCGATTGTCGGCGCTCACGCGCTCCCTCCCGGGCCTTTCACGATCCAAGTGCTCCGCCGGACCATGATGCCTCGGATCGCCGCGTCAGCGCCACCTTCCGATCGTTCGTTCACGTCGCTCGTCTGGCCGTCGCGCACCTTGACGGGGGTAGCTCAACCAGCCCCCTCACGCCAAGGGCGATCTCGGAGGCAAGCCCCCAGAGCTCTTTTATGGCATGACGCTCGCCGTGCCCACGCCCCTGGCCAGCCGCCTTCCCGCCCCGGACGATGTCGATCCGACGCTCGTCTTCGACAGGTTCCTCGACTACGTCGCCGAGAAAGAGCTCGAGCTCTACCCGGCCCAGGAAGAGGCGCTCCTCGAAATCGTTGGTGGCAAAAATGTGATCCTCAACACCCCCACGGGGTCGGGGAAATCGCTCGTGGCCACGGCGATGCACTTCCTTGCGATGTCGCAGGGCAAGCGCTCGTTCTACACGTGCCCGATCAAGGCGCTCGTCAGCGAGAAGTTCTTCGCGCTCTGCCGGGATTTCGGCCCGGAGAACGTCGGCATGATGACGGGGGACGCGTCCGTGAACCGCGACGCGCCGATCATCTGCTGCACGGCCGAGATCCTCGCAAACATCGCGCTGCGCGAGGGGGAGCGCGCGGATGTCGATTACGTGATCATGGACGAGTTCCATTACTACGCGGACCGCGAGCGCGGGGTCGCGTGGCAGGTCCCGCTGCTCACGCTGCCGCAGGCCACGTACCTGCTCATGTCGGCGACGCTCGGGGGCGCGGATGCGTTCGCCAAGATCCTCACGAAGCTGAACGGCAAGGAGACCGCGCTCGTGCGCTCGCGCGAGCGGCCCGTCCCGCTCGACTTCGAGTACAGCGAGAGGCCGCTGCACGAGACCGTGCACGACCTCGTCCAGAAGGGGCGCGCGCCGATCTACATCGTCAACTTCACGCAGCGCGCTGCGGCCGAGGAAGCGCAGAACCTCATGAGCCTCGACTACGCGTCGAAGGACGACAAGCGCGCGATCGCGAAGGCGCTCGAAGGCGTGCGCCTCGACAGCCCCTACGGCAAGGAGTTCAGCCGTTTCGTGCGCCACGGGATCGGGCTCCACCACGCGGGGCTCTTGCCGAAGTACCGGCTGCTCGTGGAGAAGCTCGCGCAGAAGGGCCTGCTCAAGGTGATCTGCGGGACGGACACGCTCGGCGTGGGCGTGAACATCCCGATCCGCACGGTGCTCTTCACCAAGCTCTGCAAGTACGACGGCCAGAAGACGGCGATCCTCAGCGTGCGCGACTTCCAGCAGATCGCGGGGCGCGCGGGTCGAAAGGGCTTCGACGATCGAGGCACCGTGGTCGCGCAGGCGCCCGAGCACGCGATCGAGAACCTCCGGCTCGAAGCGAAGGCGGGCAACGACCCCGTGAAGAAGAAGCGCATCGTGCGCAAGAAGCCGCCCGAGAAGGGCTACGTGCACTGGGATCGATCGACGTTCGACCGGCTCATCGCCGGCGAGCCCGAGCCGCTCGTGTCGCGCTTCTCGGTCTCGCACGGAATGCTGCTCAACGTGCTCGGGCGCGAGGGCGACGGCTGCCGGGCGATGAAGACGCTCCTCAACGACGTGCACGAGACCCCGGCGCAGCGACGGATCCACAAGAAGACCGCGCTCTCGATGTTCCGCTCGCTCGTGCGCGGCGACGTGATCGAGCTCGTGCCGCTCGCCGAGCGCGACGAGACGGGCCGAAAGGTGCGCGTCAACGCGGATCTGCAAGAGGACTTCACCATCAACCACGCGCTCGGGCTCTGGCTCGTGGAGACGGTGGAGGTGCTCGATCGCGAGAGCGAGACGTACGCACTCGAGGTGCTCACGCTGGTCGAGAGCATCCTGGAGAACCCCGAGCTCCTCTTGATGAAGCAGCTCGACAAGCTGAAGCGCGAGAAGATGATCGAGCTCAAGGCCGCCGGGATGGAGTTCGAGGACCGGGTCGCGGAGCTCGACAAGATGGAGTACCCGAAGCCGAACGCGGACTTCATCTACGAGAGCTTCAACGAGTTCGCCAAGAAGCACCCCTGGGTCGCACGCGAGAACATCCGGCCGAAGTCGATCGCGCGCGAGATGTTCGAGGGGCTCTGGTCGTTCTCGGACTACGTGAAGGAGTACGAGCTGCAGCGGAGCGAGGGGCTGCTGCTGCGCTACCTCTCGGACGTGTACAAGGCGCTCGTGCAGACGGTGCCCGAGCGCGAGAAGACCGACGAGCTCGACGACGTGGAGATCTTCCTCGGCGCGATCGTGCGGCAGGTCGACAGCTCGCTGCTCGAAGAGTGGGAGCGGATGAAGAACCCCGACCGCGTGATGGCGGTGGTCGAGGGCAAACCCGAGCCGAAGGAAGAGCAGTTCGACCTCACCACCGACACGCGCGCGTTCATCGCGCTCATCCGGAACGAGGTGTTCGCGCTGGTGCGCGCGCTCGCGCGGAAGGACTACGTCGAGGCAGCGGAGCTCGTGGAGGCCGGCGGAGAGGACTGGACGCCGCGGCGCTTCGAGGACGCGCTCGCGCCGTTCTGGGAAGAGTTCGCGGAGATCCGCATCGATCCGAAGGCGCGGAGCCCCGAGAACACGCAGATCCGGCAGTGGCCTTTCGTCTGGGAGTTTTCCCAGGTCCTCATCGACGAGGAAGGCGAGAGCAGCGGATGGGCGCTCGAAGGCGTGATCGATCTCGACAAGTCGCGTGACGCGAACAAGCCGGTGATCTCCCTGCGCCGGATCGCTTCGTAGCTCGCGCTTCCGTACATCCAGGGAGTGCTCCACAATGGCGCCGTGAAGACCTCCCTGACTTCGGAGAACCTCCCCCACGCCACGCTCGCGCGGCTCGCCCAGGCGAACCGCGACTTTGTCCAGGCCTTCCCCGGCGAGCCCTCACGCAGGCAACCGGTGCACACGGTCTACGGCGGGGCGCACCTCTTCAAGGCGCGCACGTGTCAGCGATCCGGCGAGGTCGCGCTCGACGTGATGCGCACGTACGCGCCCGATCCCGTGACGTTTGCCCGCGCGCTCGGCCTCTCGTTCGCGAGCGCTCTGCCCGACGATCCGGCCGTGCTCAAGGACGCGCCCACAGGCTCGCCGGGATACCTCGCGCGCGTCGTGCACGAGCGCGTGCTCGAGAAGCTCGCGCGCGAGCCCGTGGAGGACTTCCGCATCGACTTCGAGGACGGCTACGGAAACCGCCCGGACGCCGAGGAGGACGGGCACGCGGTCGCGGCGGCGGAGCAGGTCGCAGAGGCCGTGACGAGCGGGACGGCGCCGCCGTTCATCGGGATCCGCATCAAGCCACTGAACGAGGAGCTACGCGCGCGGAGCGTGCGGACGCTCGATCTGTTCGTGACGACGCTCGTGACCCGGCTCGGTGGACGTTTGCCCGAGGGGTTCGTCGTGACGCTGCCGAAGATCACGGTGCCCGAGCAGGTCGAGGCGCTCGTGGCGCTCCTCGAATCGCTCGAAGCCGCGCTCGTGCTGCCGCCGAAGTCGCTGCTGTTCGAGGTGATGGTGGAGACGACGCAGTCGATCTTCCTGCCGGACGGGCGCGTCGCGCTGCCGCACCTGATGGCGCTGGCGAAGGAGCGATGCACGGGCGCGCACTTCGGGACGTACGACTACACGGCCGGTTGCAGCATCACGGCGGCGCACCAGCACATGGCGCATCCAGCGTGTGATTTCGCGAAGCACGTGATGAAGGTGTCGCTTGCGGGGACGGGCGTGCTCCTGTCGGACGGCGCGACGAACGTGATGCCGATCGGCCCGCATCGCGCGGCGGAGGGAGGGACGCTCGGCGCGGCGGAGCTCGCGGAGAACCGCGCGGTGGTGCATCGGGCGTGGCGGCTCGCGCACGATCACATCCGGCACTCGCTGGTGACCGGGTTTTACCAGGGATGGGATCTGCACCCCGCGCAGCTCCCGGCGCGCTACGGCGCGGTGTACGCGTTTTTCCTGGAGGGTCTCGAAGCCGCGGGCGCGCGCCTGAAGGCGTTCCTCGACAAGGCCGCGCAGGCGACCTTGCTCGGCGACGTGTTCGACGACGCCGCGACGGGGCAGGGGCTCCTGAACTACTTCCTTCGCGCAATCGCCTGCGGCGCGCTGACGGAAGCGGAAGCCGAGCAGATGACCGGGCTCGGCTCGGCCGACTTCGCGACGCGTTCGTTCGTGAAGATCCTCGCGGCGCGGAAGGGCTGATCCTGTTCGATGAACTGCGCATCGCGCAGTTCATCGATCCTGGTCCAGCGCTTGCGCTGGTCCGGGTCCAGGGGCGGATAGCCCCGGTGGGGCCTGGGGCAACGCCCCAGCGCAGCGGCTCCGGTCAGCTCCCGCGGTAGGTCGAGAATCCGTACGGGTTCAAAAGAAGGGGCACGTGGTGGTGCTCCTCCGGCGCGCGGAGGAGGAACGTGATCGAGACGGTCGGGTAAAACCCCGTCGTGCCTTGCGCCGCGTAGTAGGCGCCCGTGTCGAAGGTGATGCGGTACGTCCCCGGCTTCGGGCGCGGCTCGGGCGGCAGCAGGTCGCGCAGGCGGCCGTCCGCGTCTGTCTTGCCGCGCCCGAGCACGACGGATTCGCCGCTGTCTTCGAGACGCTCGAGCACGACGGGGACGCCCTCCGCGGGACGGCCGCGGCTCGTGTCGAGGACATGCGTGGTGATGGGGCTCGTGCTCATGGCGAGAGGAGTTTCTCCAGGCGCAGGCGCGTGATCTTTTCTTGTTCGCCCACGGCGACGCGGAGCTCGGTCTCTGCGTCGTTGTCGAGCCGCGCGCGCAGGATCGCGAGCAGCTCCTCGCCCGTCTTGCCCGTGGCGCAGACGAGGTAGATGCGACCGAACTTCGCCTCGTAGGCGCGGTTTCCCTCGGCGATCGCGGCGCGCACGTCGTCGGCCGATCGCGCGGCGCCGGCTTGCTCGTTCGCGGCCCATGCGGCCGTCGACCTCGAGGCCGCGGAGGGCTCGCCGATGCGGGGATGGTGCGAGAAGGCCTCGTCCCAGTCGGCGACGTCGAGCGCGTTCCAGTGCCGCGACGCCGCTTCGAAGAGATGGGCGCGGCTCTGGAAAGGCCGCTCGTGGAGCATTCGATCGACCCAGCGGGCGCTGCCGCAGCAGCGCGTCAGCGCGGCGCGCGCTTCGTCGCCTTCGAGATCGTTCAAGGCGCGGCACTCGTCCATGGCGATACTCTCACGTGGTGATCGGCGCGCCGTAGAGCCGCAGCCGCGCGACGCCGCCGTCGGGGAAGATGCGCAGGCGCACGTGGCTCACCGGCTCGCTCGCCTGGAGCGAGAAGACGTGCCGCGTGTGCGCTTCGAGCTTCGTGCGCGGCAGGAGCTCCTTCCACGCGGCCGCTTCGAGCGCCTCGGGCGACTCCTCCCCGCGGAGGAAACATCCTTCGAGCGAGCAGCTCTCGGGGTAGTTGCCCTTGAAGTGCATCGTGTCGATGTCCGTGCGCACGAGCGTGCCCGCGCGGCCGAGGCGGACGATCGCCCAGTCGTGACCCGGGCCGCGGCGCCTGCGGCTCTCCCAGCCGTCGCCCATGTCGCGCGAGGGACCGGGCAAAAGCAGGTTCCGCCGATCCGAGAAGAACTCGTCGCTCGCGCCGATGACCACGCCGCCGTGCTCGACGGACGCGAGATCGAGGACGCGGTGCTCCGAGAGGAGCAACGCCCAGTCGGGTTTGACATCGCCGTAGACGCGGAGACGCGCGACGCCGCCGTCGGGGTAGATGCGGAGTTTTACGTGCGAGTAGGTGCCCGCGTCCGTGATCGCGAACAGATTCTGCGAGCCCGGTTTGACCGCGGAGAGCGCCAGGATCTCGGTCCACGCGACGTCCGCGCCGAGCAGCGCTTCGAGCGCCCGGTAGCCGGGCACGTACGTCGCCTCGATGGAGACCTTCGCCGGGGCGTTGCCGAGGAAGTGGCTCGTGTCGACGTCGAAGCCCGCGATACGACCCGCGAGGCCGAGGCGCACGATGCACGCGTCCTCGCTGCCGACGCGACGGCGCCGCGACTCCCAGCCGTCCATCCACTTGCCCTGCTCCGTGTACTTGCCCGGAATGAAGACGGCCTTGCCGGGCTTGAGCAGGTTCTCCTTCGGCGCGAAGAAATCGTCGGTCGCCCAGATCGCCGCGCCACCGAGGCGCTCCGACGCGAGATCGACCATCGTCTCGAAATCAGCCATCGTTTCCTCTTCGTTCACGCACCACGTCCCAGGAGCGGGACGCCGAGGGGCTCGTCGCGGACGACGCCATCCTCGTACACCGTTTGACCTCGAAGGATCGTCGTCTTCACCTCGCCGCGCAGCGTTCGCCCGAGGTAGGGCGTCACCTTGTGGCGATGACGCAGGATCGAAGGCTCGACGACGAACGTGGCGTCGGGATCCCAGACGACGAGATCCGCGTCGAGCCCGGCCGCGATGCGGCCCTTCTTGTGCGACAGACCCGCGAGCCGCGCGGGCGCCTCGCACATCCACCGCGCCAGATCCGAGAGCGTCGCGCCGCGCTGGCTGGCCTCGGTCCAGATGAGCGACAAGCCGAGCTGGAGCGAGGCGATCCCGCCCCACGCGCGGAGGAAGTCGCCCTCGTTCGGCAGCTTGAGCCGCGGCGTGCACGGCGAGTGATCCGAGACCACGAGGTCGATCGCGCCGGAGACGAGCGCCTTCCACAGCCGCTCGCGGTTGTCGCGCTCGCGGATCGGCGGCGCGCACTTGTACTCGGTGTGCCCCTCGGGGACCTCCTCGGCGGCGAGCAGCAGGTAGTGCGGGCACGTCTCGATCGAGAACGGCAAGCCCTCGGCGCGCGCGCTCGCCACGTCATCGAGCGCGCCCGCGGCCGAGAGGTGCACGACGTGCACGGGGCCGCCGAACGTGCGGCAGAGCTCGACCATCCGGCGCACGGCGCGCTCCTCCCACGCCGGCGGGCGCGAGGCGAGGTACGTCGCGTAGCTGCGCGGATCGCCCGCGGCCTCGGGCGCTTCGCCTTCGAGCTCCGCATGCACGAGCAAGGGCACGCCGAGGCGCGCGAGGATCGGCATCGCGCGGCGCAGGTCGCCCTCTTCGGCCATCGGGAAGTCGTCGATGCCCGAGTGCACGAGGAAGGCCTTGAAGCCGAGCGCGCCGGCCTCGACGAGCGGCTCGAGCTCGCGCTCGTTGCCCGGCACGACGCCGCCCCAGAAGCCGTGATCGACCCACGTGCGCCCCGCCGACGCGCGGCGCTTCTCGTCCAGCGCCGCGCGCGTCGTGGTCACGGGGATCGAGTTCAGCGGCATGTCGACGACCGTCGTGATGCCGCCCGCGGCGCACGCGCGCGTGGCCGTCTCGAAGCCCTCCCACTCGGTGCGCCCCGGCTCGTTGACGTGCGCGTGCGTATCCACGAGGCCGGGCATGATCACGCGGTCGCCCGCGTCGATCGTGCGTACGCCCGGCGGAACGGCCGAGGGATCGAGCACCGCGGCGATGCGGCCGCCGGTGATCGCGATCGCGGCCTCGCGCACGCCGTCCGGCAGGACGACGCGGCGGCCCTTCAGCACGAGATCGAAGTGGGCGGGATCGTGGCTCGTCATCAGGCAGGCAGCTTCGCGGAGAGGAAGGACTGGAGCTTGACGATGTTCTTCTCGTCGCGGGAGAAGCTTGGTGCCTGGTAGCTCTGCGCCCAGCCCGCGACCTCGTTCAGGAAGGCCGTCCGCGTGCCGTCGTCCTCGAGGATCTCGTCGACCGTGCGGCCGCGCGCGGCGCCGCGGGTCAGGTCGCGCACGTACCTTTCGAGGCGACCATAGTCCTTGCCGAGCAGCTCGACGATGAGCGCCTTGTCGGCCGCGAGCCGGTGGAGCGCGGGCGCCTCGGCGCGCACGGACGGGTTCTCGTCGAGCGCGAGCGCGGCCGCGATGCGCAGGACGAACGCGTCGTCGAGGAAGCCGAGATCCTCGATGCCGTCGGGGATGAGATCGAGCGACTTGAACAGGTAGTTGAGCCCCGCCGCGACGTAACGCCGCGCCGAGACGGGCGCCGTCGTCGACGAGAGGAGCTTCGCGACGTCGTCGGCGTCGGCGGCGAGCGTGCGCAGCCACTCGGGGAACGTGTTCAAGCAACGGGTCTCGAGCTCGGTGGTCATGAAAGGTCCTTTCTTCTCTCGGTCACGGGGCCTTCGGCTCGTTCGTCTTCGGCGGGGGTTCGGGGGCAGAGCTCGGCTCTGCCGAGCGGAGCCCCCGAGGTGGGGCGGGTTCGGGGGCAGAGCTCGGCTCTGCTGAGCGGAGCCCCCGAGGTGGAGAAGGACGCCAGCCGAGCACGCGCAGCGCGTTCAGCGAAAACAGCTTGAGGATCTCGTCGTCCTTGCGGCCGCGCCTGGAAAGCTCGCGGGCGAGCGCGGGCAGGCGCGAGGCGTCCTCCATGCCCTCGGCCGGCTTGATGTCGCCGTCGAAGTCGCTGCCGATCGCGACGTGATCGATGCCGGCGACCGCGATCATGTGCTCGGCCTGCGCCACGAGATCCGCGACCGTGGCCGCGCCGTCGGCCTTCACGAAGGGCGCGTGGAAGTTCAGCCCCGCGACGCCGCCCGTGCGGCCGATCGTGCGGAGTTGCTCGTCGGTGAGGTTGCGCGGCACGTCGCAGAGCGCGCGCGCGTTCGAGTGCGTCGCGATGATGGGCGCGCCGTGCGCCTCGGCGATCGGGACGAGGTCCCGGAAGCCCGCGTCGGAGAGGTGCGAGACGTCGACGAGCGCGCCTTTTTCGTAGATGCGCGCGGCGAACTGCTTGCCGAGGTCGGTCAGGCCGTAGTTCGCGCCGCCGCCCGTCGCCGCCGAGGCGAGCTTGTTGTTCCTCGCGTGCGCGAGGCTCACGAGGCGGACGCCACGATCGATGAAATGATCGATCGCGGTGATGTCCTCGGCGAACGCGCCCGCGCCTTCGATCGCGAGGAAGGTGCTGATGCGATCGGGCTCGGCGACGCGGGAGACGAGGGGCAGGAAGATCGCGCTCGCTTCGACGATCGAAACGGCCGCGCGGTAGATCGCCTCGGCGTCGTCGATCTTCGGGCCGCCCTTGATCTTGTCGGAGATGTAGATCGGCAGGACGACGCCGCCGTAGCCGCCTTTTTGCAGCGCATCGATGCGCGCTTGCCCTTCGGTGAGCTTGGGCGAGCGGCCCTTGCCGTGGACTTGCCAGGGGACGTCCACGTGCAGGTCGACGACCATGAAACGTGGCGCAGGCTCAGCCGCGGCGGCAGCGCCGCGCGGGCTCGCGAGGCTCACGACCAGGGATGCGGCGCCGACGATCGTCGCGGCGAAGCGGGCCGTGAGCAGGAGCGGAGCCACGTCACGAGCCTCCCGCGAGGTAACCGATCAGGATGCCGAGGAGGAGCGTGCCGATCGCGATGGCGGCGACGATCGGCGCGGGGACGCCGCCCTTCTGCTGCGGCAGTGGCGGCGGCGGCACGATCGCCACCTGCGGGGGCATGCGAGCCGCGGCCGCGACGCCGCGCGGCTCGGCGCTCATCTGCGTGCCGCCCGCGGGCTGCGGCGGATAGAGCACGGCGGCGGGCGCGGACGCGCCGTGGCGCGGCGAGGCCGCGGGATCTGTATCGGCGACGGCGAACGAGCCCGACACGGGCGCCATCGGCGGCGGCGTCTGGCCCGTGGGCATGATGTCGACGACGGGCATCGCGGTCGTGGCGGCCGAGGCCAGCGTCGCGGCGCTCTCATGTTGCGGCTTCCAGCCGCCGGTCACCACGACCTCGGGCGCCTCGGCGCGCGTGAGGGCGGCGAGGACCTGGGCCATCTCGTCGGCGCTCTGGAAGCGCTTGTTCGGGTCCTTCTCGAGGGCGCGATCGAAGAAGGGCGTGAAGCGCTCGAGGTGCGGGGCGAAGACCGTGATCGGGGTCGGGTGGCCGACGATGACGGCCGTGAGGCGCGTGAAGTCGTTGTCGGCCTCGAACGGGAGCTGGCCCGTGAGCATCTGGTAGAGGATCGTCGCGACGGACCAGAGATCGCTGCGCGGGTCGACGTTCTTCGCGCTCTTGATCTGCTCGGGGCTCATGTACCCGGGCGTGCCGATGAGCGCGCCGGTGCGGGTCTTGTTGCCCATGCCGCCGGCCGCATCCATGACCTTCGCGATGCCGAAATCGAGGATCTTCGCGACCTCGTTGCCGCCCGGATCCTTCGCGACGAAGACGTTGTCCGGCTTGAGGTCGCGGTGGACGACGCGCTGCGCGTGGGCGGCCGAGAGCGCGGCGAGGATCTGGCTCGTGATGCGGTAGGCCTCGAGCACGGGGACGATGACGCCGCCGTCGAGCTTGTCGCCGAGCGACTGGCCGCGGAGCAGCTCCATCACGAGGTAGGGCGAGCCGTCCTCGGCGACGGCCGATTCGAGGATCGGCACGACGTTCGGGTGCACGAGGTTCTTCGTGGCGGTGACCTCGGCGAGGAAGCGGTCGCGGACCTCGGGGATGCGGGTGAACTCCTCGTGGAGGAGTTTTACAGCGCGTTTGCCCTCGCCTTGCACGCTCTCGGCTTCGTAGACGGCGCCCATGCCGCCTTCGCCGAGCAGGCGCACGAGCCGAAAGCGCCGGTTGAGGGTCGCGCCGACGAGCTTCTCGGCCGGGCTCGATGTGGTCATGCGGGGCGAACCTTACCAGAACTGGCCCCGGGACACGCCTAGAGGACACACCCCGATCCTGCTCCCCCCGCGTATGCTCTCCGCCACGCCCACCGAAAGGACGGACGCAGTGCCCAACGGCCACGTTCACTACGAAGCCTGCGATCAGCTCCTCTGGAAATTCACGGAGCAAGAGTATCCGGAGTTCCGCATCGATCGGTATCACTACAGCCGCGTCGTGCGGGTGCTCCATCTGCGCGGCGTGCGAGGCTACGCGCCGAACCCTCGCTGGGAGGCGTTCGCCCCGCCGGACCCCTGGCTCGGCAAGACCGCCGAGCGTCCAGCCGTCGAGGCGCTGGCGATCAAGTACGTGGAGGCTTTGCAGGCGCTGCTCACCTCGAACCCGAACGACGCGCTGCACCGCGACGTGCGCAGCGCCTCGATGGCGTGGTTCTCGTTCGTGGTGGGGTGGGCCGTGGTGATCGGCGACTACTCGCTGTACATGCGCGTCGGCGACGAACCCCTGCGCGAGATCGAGAAGCCCCTGCCAGGCTTGCCGCCCGAGGTCGAGCTGACCGACGAGGTGCGAGCGCAGTTGAATCAGTACAAGGCGATGTTCGCGACCGACGTCGGCGTGGACGGGCTGCGGGGCGGCATCAAGCCCGAGGACTGCGTCCACGACCTCCGCGGCGTGACCGAGCTGCTCTGCTCGACCACGCCGCTGCATAACGCTCCGGGGTGGCCGCGTATCGCCGCCGCGTCCGTCTTCAGCGCAGAGAGCGCAGGGCTCGTCGCGGAGGCCATGCGCGCGCACGGCGTGCAGCGCGAGAACGATCAGCTCACCCTGCGATGGCGACGTCCCGCGGAGGAGTGAGGTCTCGCCCGTTTTTCCTTGACAATCGCCCCCGCGGTCAGGGGGCCTTGGCCGCCAGGGTAGCCCGCGCCGACGGGCTCGCCCAGAGCGGCGCGGCGAGTGCCTCGCCGGATTTGCCTTTGCCGTAGAGGAAGTCGTACGCGGCCATGCTCGTCATCACGCGCTTCGTGTAGTTCCGCGTCTCTTCGTAGGGGATCTGCTCGACCCAGAGATCGAAGTCCTCGTTCGGACGCTCGTCGACCCAGTCCTTCGGCTTGCCGCCGCCGGCGTTGTAGCCGGGGATCGCGAGGAGCGGGTTGTCCTGGAACTTCGCGCGGAGGACCGAGAGGTAACGACAGCCGAGCGCGATGTTGATCTCGGGGCGCTTCAGCGACTCCGCGTCGCCCTTCAGCTTGAGCGGCTTCGCCATGCGCTGCGCCGTGGGCACGATGAGCTGCATCAGGCCGACCGCGGCCGCGCTCGAGACGACGCGCGGATCGAAGGCGCTCTCCTCGCGCATGATCGCGTAGGCCAGCGACTCGGGGATGCCGCTGCGTTGCGCCTCGGCCCCGACGACGGCCGCGTACGGGCGAGGGAAGGCGATCTCCCAGGCCGAGCGCCAGTTGCCTGCAGGGTAGTGATCGGTCCAGTCCGTCAGCTCGGCGCGGCCTGCGGCGATCGCGTTCGTCGCGGTGCGGAGGATCTGGTGCGCTTCCTTCGGCGAGCCGGCGCGCGAGAAGAGCAGCGCCGCGGCCCAGAGCACCTCGGGCGGCGCGGTGCGCGTGCCGACGCCGAGCCGATCGAGCTCGATGCGCGCGAGCCTCGACTCCCCTTGCCGCGCGAGCGCGAGGGCGCGGAGGAACTCGGGCTTGCCGAAGGAAGCACTCTTCGGCGGCGGTAGCGGAGCGGTCGCGCCTTCCCGCGCGAGCGCCTCGTCGAGCGCGCGATCGGCCGCGGCGCGGTCCTTGTCCGCGAGGCGCGCGTACGCGAGGGACATGTAGAACGAGAGCGGATAGTCGCGGATGACGCTGGCGAGCAGCTCCTTGCCTTGATCGAGCGCGCCGGTTTCCAGCCGCGCACGGCCGAGGTAGTAGGGCAGGCGGCCGGCGGCGTAGTAGATGCGTTCACGCGGGGCGCGGGCGAGGGCGCGCTCGAGCGGCGCGACGGCGCCGGCCCAGTCGCGCTTCGTCATGCGCGCGAGGGCGAGCTCGAAGAGGCCGTCGGTCGACATGTCCCCTTGCGGGTAGTCGTCCGGCATCTTCGTCAGCATCTGCGTGAAGCGCACCTCGTCGCCGAGCTCGCGCGCGGCGAGCGCGCCCTTCAAGCGCGCGTCGTCCGCGAGCCTGTGCGAGGCGAACTCCTGTTCGAGCAGGCCATACCGTCGCATGGCTTCGCCGTGGCTGCCGGCGCGGGCGGAGGCCTTGCCGCCGTTCCAGAGAGCCTCGACGCGGCGGGGCGTGCCGGCGCAACGCTCGATCGCGGTGCCGAAGCCGCCTTCGGCCTCGGGCTTTTTCTTCAGCCGCGCGAGGGCCTCGGCGCGGACCATCCACGCGCCGCAGCCGAGGTCGCCGGGGTTCGCGGCGAGGGGATCGGCGATGAGGCCGTCGGTCGTGCGCAGCGCTTCGCGGCTCTGGCCGGCGTCGAGCTGGCGCTTGGCCTGCGAGAGCAGGTCGTCCTGGCTCGGGGTCTCGAAGGCCTTGCGGCGCGGGAAGGGCAAGCTGCCGAGGGCGTCGGTCTCGATCGACTTCGCCTCGCCGTTCCCCGCGCCGGAGGGCCCCTCGTAGAGGACACGCCGCGCGAGGCCGATGGCCTCTTCGGCATGCTCCTCGGAGGGCTTTTGCAGGAGGGCGCGGGCCACCTTGAGCGAGATCTCGACCCAGCGCGGCGGGTGTCCCGTCTTGCCGAGGTAGGCGCGGTAATGCGGCAGCGCCGCGTCGAGGTCGCCCTTGCCGAGCAGGGCGTCGGCGCGGAGCAGCCCCACGTCCGAGGTGACGGGCAGATCGGCGGGCACCTTTTCGAGGTGGCGGAGGGCCTCGGCGTGCTCGCCCGCGCGGACGGAGAGGTCCGCGGCCTGGTAGCGGGCATATCCTTCGAGCGGCCCTCCGATCGCGGCGGATTCTCCGAACGCGCGCGCGGCGCCGAGCGGATCGCCCGCGAGCGCGCGGAGCCGTCCGAGCTGGTACCGGAAGGCGTGCTCGTCCTCCTTCGAGGGGCGCGGCTCGGCGGCGAGGACGGCGTCGAGCTCCTTCACGGCCTCGACGTACGCCTCGCGGGTCACGGCGGCTTTGACGGCGGCGAGACGCGCGTCGTCGAGCAGGGGCACGGCGGCGTCCGGATCGAAGGCGACGCTCTCCTCGGACGCGGAAGCGGCGGCTGGAGCGACGGCGGACGGGGCGGCGGCGGACGCGGACGCGGGGGCGGCGGCGGCGGCGACCGCGGGCGCGGGGGTCGGGCCGGTGGTCAGGCGCGGGGCGGTGGTGACGGCGGCGCAGCCGAGGGCGACCAGGGCGGTGAGGCCGAGCCCCCAGACGGCGCTGCGCCGGGAAAGGAACGAACGGAGAGCCACGGGCGGAGTTTAGCCCGAAAAGAACGGATCGGCCGGAGAAAGCTCGCGTACCGAGCGCGCTCGTCGACGCGTGCGTGTGGTCGCGGTATAGGGGCGCGGAGCGGCACGATGATGGCGGTATTCCAGGACTGGATCGCGATTCTGCTTCGCTGGCTCCACCTCATGGCGGGGATCGCGTGGGTGGGAACGTCGTTTTATTTCAATTGGTTCGACCTGTCCGTCCGGCCGCCGAAGGGCAAGGTGCTGAAGGAGAACATCCGGGGCACGCTCGACGAGATCCACGGCGGCAGTTTTTACTATCACGAGCAATACTGGCCGAACGCCCACCCCGAGCGCCTGCTCGTCCACGCCTGGCCGGCGAAGACGACGCTGGTCACGGGGGTGCTCCTGCTCGCGGGGATCTACTGGTATGGCGCGCGGACGTACCTCATCGACCCGAGCGTGGCGGACATCGGCCCGACGGCCGCGGTGGGCATCAGCATCGCGTCGATCCTGGCGTGCTGGTTCTTCTATAACGAGCTTTGTTTCTTCATTGAAGACAATCGCGTGATCACGGCGGTGATGGCCGTGTTCGTCGGGATCGCGGCGTACGGGTATCAGCACGTCTTCAGCGGGCGGGCCGCGTACATCCACGTGGGGGCGATGCTCGGGACGTGCATGGGGCTCAACGTGTGGACGTCGATCGTGCCCCATCACATCGCCATGCGAAAACAGCTCAATGCCGGGCAGCCGCTCGATCTGCGGCACGGCGAGCAGGCGAAGCGGCGATCGCAGCACAACAACTATTTCACGTTGCCGGTCACGTTCGCGATGATCAGCAACCATTTCGCGCTGGCCTACAATCATCACCGCGCGTGGCTGATCCTGTGGCTCTTGATGGCGGGAGGCGTGACGATCCGCCATTACCTGAACATCTCGTTCAAGCACGACCGGAAAGAGAAGTCGCTGCTCGTGGCCGTGGCGGCGGCGTTCGGGGGGGCGATCGGGCTGAGCTTCGTGCGGCCGGCGCCGCCGCCGGTGGTGGGGCCGGTGGATACGGCGACGGCGATGGCGATCGTGCAAAAGCGCTGCGTGCCGTGTCATTCGCAAAAGCCGACGCACCCGTCGTTCGTGGCGCCGCCGTCGGGGTTCCTGCTGGAGACGCCGGAGCAAGTGCTGGCAAAGGCAGAGAAGGTGGTGCAGCGGACGAGCGTGACGCGGGATATGCCGCTCGGGAACGCGACGGCGATGACGGATGAGGAGAGGGCCCAGCTCAAGGTGTGGATCGAGGGACAGGGGAAGTAGAGGCGGGGGCGAGGGACGAGGGGCGGGAACGAGCAGGAAAACGGCGCGTGAGGGGGTAGGAACGCGTCGATCCCCGCGGGAGAGGGTGCCGCGAGGGGAGTAGGAACGTGTCGATCCCCGCGGGAGAAGAGGACGCGAGGGGGTAGGAACGCGTCGACCCCCGCGGGAGAAGATGACGCGAGGGGGTAGGAACGCGTCGACGCCCACAGGAGAAGATGACGCGAGGGGGTAGGAACGCGTCGACGCCCACGGGAGAAGATGACGCGAGGGGGTAGGAACGCGTCGACCCCGTCGGACGCGGTCAGCGGGCGGGGCAGATGGCGAGGAGATGGTCGAAGAAGCGGGCGGCCCAGGGGGAAGCGGCGCGGACCTTGGCGGGATCGATGAGGCCGATGAGGGCGAAGCCGTGGTGCTTCATGTAGGAACCCTTCGTCGTGTTGCGTGAGGCGTGGGCGAGGGACTTCGCGAGCTCTTGCTTGGGGATGTTCTCGACGTCGGGGCGTGCTGGGAGCGCGTTCGGCTGGAAGCTCGTGCCGTAGTACCGCGCGAGAGCGGCGGGATCCGCGATGAACCAGGCTTCCATGACCTGCACCATGAAGTGGAGCTGTTCATCGGAGACGCCTGCTGGCTTCTTCCAGTGCGCGTCCCCTGCGCGGTTCTGGATGTACGCCCAGAAGTCGACCCCCTTCGCGACGGGGCCCTCGCTATCGACGAGGAGGAGGCAAAGCACGTGTGGATGGCTCTCCAGGGCGCATTGCCACTCCCGGAACGCCTGGCCGCGTGCACCGCAGGCGATCACGCTGGGTTTTTTGCGCGTCCCCAGGACCTTGGCGAAAAGATCGGAGAAGCCGTGTCGAAGCGCGGCTTGCTCGTCGCGCGTCGGCCCGCCGCCTTCCACGAAGATCCAGACAGCGCTGGAGGGCGTTGCCTTGGTTCGGCTTACCACCGATTCCCTCCGAGGACCCCTTTGGACCAGAGCTGACCGAGCGAATACTCCTCGAGCCATTTCGAGAGCTGCTCGGGATCGAGACGCTGCATCGTCGTCGAGCCGTCTCGACGTTCGCAGACCAGAATATCTTCGGGCGTATGTCGGAAGGCGTCCACGAGCGCCTCCGAGTGCGTCGTCACGACGAGCTGCATGCGCTCGGACGCATCCTTCAAGAGGCGCGCGAGGGGGTTCATCAGGTCGGGGTGCAAGCCGAGCTCGGGCTCCTCGATGCAGACGAGGGGCGGGGGCTTGGGATCGAGGAGGATGGCGAGGAGCGAGAGCCAGCGCATCGTGCCGTCGGAGAGGCGGGAGGCGGGGATCGTCCAGCGCTCCTCTTCGAGGAAGATTTGCACCATGCCGCCGAGGACCTGGACCGAGAAGTCGACCACCCCATCGAAGACCGTTCGCAAGTGCTCGATCAGGGCCCGCTTCGTCGGCACATCGTTCCTGTACCAGTTCAGAACGAGTCCCAAGTTGGAAGCGTCCTCCAGCAGGTAGCCCGCTGGTAGATCCGCGCGCTGTGGTTGCCGCGGTGGAGCAAACCGTCCGAAGGTCCATTCTCTGTAAAGACGGATTCCCTCGTACGCCTCGCTCAGGAACGAGAGTTCGGGATACACGTCTGGGTCTTTGCGCTGGGCCAGAATGGATTTTTCCGGATCCACGTCCTCGCGACGAAGCATCCTGGGGCCTTCCTTCGCGTTGAGCATTGGACGTCCGTTTTCATACCCGAAATAAAAGGACGGCTTCGACGCCCCATCCCGATTCAATTCATTTTCGATTCGCTCATCGACGAGATCGAGGCGGGAGTTCACCTCGGTGAACGCGATCCTGTGTCGCAAGTTCAGCGCGTTCTCTGGCTGGTAGGAAAGGACGGCCTCGAGTTCAGCCTGACCACCAGGAGCACCCCGCCAGATCCATGCGCCCACCCCGCCACCGATGCGGACCGGGACCACGAGTTCTTTCGGGGCAGCCCGGAGGAGGCTAATCGCCTCGATGAAGTTCGACTTCCCCGACCCATTCGGCCCGATCAGCACGTTCAGCGGCCGAAGCTCGACCGCCTCCGCGTCGGGCCCGAACGAGAGCAGCCGGTTGAGCTTCAGGCTTCGCAGGAACATCGCGCGCGAAGGTTCGAGCACCCCGCTTTCCCCGTCAAGCGCACGCCTCCGCTCGCCCGTCCCCGTGACGCACGCGCCCGTCCGCACTAGACCGCTCCCCTCGCATGCCCCCCTGGTCCCGTCCCGAGCCCTTCGGCGCGTGGGTTCGTCTCGATGATCGAACCCTCGTCGCCGTCGATCACGCGCTCGCCGCGCGGCTCGGCGTTCCCTCGGGAGAGCCCGCGGGCGCGACCGCACCGCCGCGCCCGCTCGAAGTGCATCTCGCGGTGAACGCGCGTTGCCACGCGCCGTGTGCAGACTGCTACCTCGACGCGCGTCCCGACGGCGCGGAGCCTTCCCTCGACGAGCTTCGCGCGCGGCTCGCCTCCGCGGCCGAGCGCGGCGCTTCGACCGTGGCCTTCGGCGGCGGCGAGCCGCTGCTTCGCGAGGACCTCGGCGAGCTCGCGGCCTTCGCGCGTTCGCTCGGGCTCGTTCCCGTGATGACGACGAGCGGGTTCGGGTTGCGAGAGGAGCGCGCGAAGGAGCTCCGCGCGTTCGCGCAGATCAACGTGAGCCACGACGGCGTGGGCGGCGCGTACGCGGCCGTGCGCGGGTTCGACGGCGCGCGCGTCGCCGAGCGGGCGATCGAGATTCTTGCGCGCGCGGAGATTCCCGTCGGCGTGAACCTCGTGCTCACGCGGCGATCGTTCGAGCATCTCGAGGCCACGGCCGAGCGTGTCGCCGATCTCGGGGCGGGGGAGCTTCAGCTCTTGCGGTACAAGCCGCAGGGGCGCGCGGCGGGGATCGGCTACTTCGAGTCGCGGCTCACGCCAGCGCAGCGCGAGGCGCTCTGGCCCGCGATCACGGCGATCGTGCACCGGCGGCGTCTGTCGGTGCGGATCGATTGCGCGCTCGTGCCTCTGCTCTCGGAGGCGCTCGCGGAAGAACCTCGCGCGGCCGAGATGCTCGCTTCGCTCGGCGTCTTCGGCTGCGAGGCCGGCAGGCACCTCGGCGGGCTCGACGTCGCGGGGCGCGCCGCGCCGTGCAGCTTCTCGCCTGCGTCGAATGAGGAGATCGAGCGCTTCCGCGCGTATCACGCAGCCCCGCCGGAGCCCTGCGCCTCGTGCACGCTCTTCCCCGTCTGTCGTGGTGGTTGTCAGGTCGTCTCGCGTCACGCGGCGAGCAGCTTCCGCCCCGACCCCGAGTGTCCGCGCGTGCGACGAACCGAGGCTTCCACGTGATCGACCCTTGCGCGCCTCCCGAGACGGAGGCCGTGTTCCTCTACGGCGCGCGGCGCCTGCTCATGGTGCTGCATGCCGCGGGCAGCATCGTCCTCGTCGGCGCCGCGACACACCACGCGCTCACGATGCGTCACTATCTGCGAGAGCGGTTCATCCGCGTCGCGACCGAGAAGACGTGGGCGAAGGTCGTCGCTGTCGCGTACGTGTTCACCTTCGCCGTGGGCGCGCTGCTCTACCCGACGTACCGCTACCACGTGCGCGGCATCTACCTCGATCGATACGCGCCGCTCTACGCCGGCTTGTTCGACGTGAAGGAAGTGTACGCGTCGCTCACGCTCGTCGTGGCGCTCGGGCTCGGCGCGCTCGCGTTCACGCTCCGTCCCGCCGAGGAGCGATGGCTCGTGCGCATCTACGCGGTGATGAGTTTCATCGTGTGCGGCGTGGTGTGGCTGAACGTGACACTCGGCCTCATCGTCGCGTCAGTGCGGGGGATCGGATGAGCGAGACGAAGCCGCCTTCCCCCTCGGCGCGACTCTTCCTCGCGTTCCTCGCGGCGCGGCTCGCGTACGGGCTCGCGTTCCTCGTGAGCGCGGCGCGCAAGTCGCCCGTGCCCTGGTACCTGCCGCTCGAACGAAGGTTCGTGTTCGCGTCGCGGCCCGCGGGGCTCGGGATGGACTGGTACGGGCGAACGGCGGTAGGGCTCGTGTTCGCGCTCGCCGCAGGCGTGGCCGTGTACGTGCTCGCGCAGCGAGCGCGCTGGCTGTCGCGGCCGAGCGCAGTGATGGCGGTGGCGCGCGCGGGCGGGCTCGTGCTGCTGGTGGACTTCGTCTACTTCGGCTGGGCGCTCATGACGCAGACGCCGAACCCATGGCCACTGCCCTCGTGGTACTGCCCGCGCTGACGCAGTTCACTCCTCCGAAGCAGAGGCTTGCTGCTGCTGGACCTTGCGCTCTTCGAGCTTGACGTCGAACTTGCAAGGCTGCCTCAGATACACGCGGTGCGTGAGCTGGTTCGAGAGCACGCACGTAGGCACGACGCCGTCGTCCGGATTGCCGGAAGGAGACGCGAGCATGATCCGACCGCCCGGCATGAGCGTGGTCGAGAAGTGCGCAGTGCCGTTGGGGACCGTGCTGCACTTCTCGACGAGCTTCTGGATCGCAGCATGCGCAGCCTTCGCGTTCATGGTCTTCGAATCCGGACACGTCTCGACGACGACCGTCGCATCGACGACGCCGATGTCAGGACCTTTGGGCTCCGGCGGCGCCCCAGCGCAGCCCAGAGGCAAGATCGCGTAGAGAGCAAGGAGGGCGAACCCGAGCGGAAGAGCCGCACGCTTCATGGTTTCTTTGTTTACCACGACAGCCGTACGGTTGGTTCGTGGTATGGCGGAATCTTCCGCGCGGACGCGATGTACCCCCTCGTCTGGCTCCTCAGCGTGATCTGGCTGCTCGCCGCGGTCGTCGTGGCCGTAGTCCGAGGCGTCAGCGGCGCACGCCAGGGTCGCGCACACCTCGCGGCGCAACGCATCAAAAGCCCGACGATCTACCTGTTCTCGGCATACCTGCTCGTCGCCGCGCTGGTGACGCCGAAATCCCCGGGAGAAACGACCTCACCACTCCTCTGGCTCGCGTTCGCCATTCCCCTCGCCAACGCATTGGCGGCAGCAAGCTCCGTCGGACAAACGCAGCCAAAGGGTTTGACGCGGGCCAGTCTCGCGCTCCTCCACGGCGGAGCCGTGCTCGCAGCCGCCGCGTGCATCTTGGCGCTTGCCTCCCCGAGGTTCGTCCCGGTCTGGCTCGGTGGACCGGGCGCGCCTTAGTTAGAAGGTGTTCGGCAGCGTCGCGCCGGGGTTTCACCCCGGACCCGACCAGGGGCTGTCCGCCCCTGGACCCGGACCAGCGCCAGCGCTGGACCTTTTGTGGGAGAACTGCGCGGTGCGCAGTTCTCCCAACAGGCCGGTGGGACCGCGTTGCCGGTTGAAAGGTCAGCGCTGCCGTCTTGGCTGGCAACGCCGCTCGTGGTCTTGCCACGGCCTGTTCGATGAACTGCGCATCGCGCAGTTCATCGACCCCGGGTCCAGCGCTTGCGCTGGTCCGGGGTGCAGGGGGCGGACA
>NZ_JASBQE010000239.1 GCF_029960785.1 Polyangium sp. 15x6 | reverse complement strand
CGATCCGAAGCTTCCCGAGCCGCGCGACGGGGACCGGGAAGTCCGGGGCGCGGATGGCCTCCAGGAAGACGCGCCGCGGGATGCCGGTCACCGCCTCGACGTTGCATTGCGAGAGGGTTTCGGGCGGAGGCGCGACGAGCTGGAGGACGCCCTGTGGGATCGACAAGGTCGCCGTGATGTTGCCGTCCGGGCTGCGGGACTCACCGATGGACATGTCCGCCCTCCCATGGCGCACGAAGGGGCGCCGTTGCGTGGATCCGATTCTCCCGCCCGTGGGGGACGCGAGACAAGGGAAAATCGAGGTCGCCGTCGAGTTCTATATATATAGCCGACTATACGTATAGCCGACTATACGTATAGTCACATAGTCACATAGTCATGTAGCTAACTATACAGGTGGCCGGCCCGGCGTGGGGGGCCCCCTCCCTGGCGGAGCGTGTGTAGCTGTTTTCGCCCAACTGGCGCCGGTGGGCCAAGAGGAATCGAAGCCCCAGGCGGCGTTCTATACATAATTCACATTACATCAACACGTATTACGTATTACGGCGCGGATGCTGCGCCCGGCGCGGGCCCGAGCCCCCACTTCTCGGCGCATCCTCGGCCGGGCTCTCGGGGGGCGCTCGGCCGGCTCTCGGGAGTTCCCCGGAAGCCATGGCCGCAGAGCCACTCGAACCCGATGGCTCTTGCCATGGAAAAGCCATGGCTTTCCATGGATCCGAAGGGCATGCACCGCACCTCCCCCAGGGCGCCGCGAGACCGCAAAAATCCGGCCGATTTTGCAGGGTACGCGAATCACCCACATCGTGAAACATTTCCGTGGCCCGTTGCCATGGCTCCGGCGAGCAAAAAGTGGATCGATTTCTGGCCCCTGAATGGCCCCCGAGTCTGTGAAACAAGGGTGCCGAACCGACCTCCATGGCTCAACCACGGCGATTTCGAGGTCTGTCCGCGGAGGGCATGGCTCTTGCGCATGCAGCGAACGTGAAGTCCGATACCGACCCCGGCTCCGTGAAACATTTTCTGGGCCCGACGCATGGCTCCGCCTAGCAAAAAGTGGATCGATTTGTGGACCCTTCTCGGCCCCCGAGCCTGTGAAACAAGGGGGCATACCCGCCCGGTATGGCTCAAATGCGGCGATTTCGCGGTTCGTCCACGGAGGGCACGGTGCTTGCGGTATCGGAAAAGGTGAACTGAAGTACAGGGCCCGGCCCTGGGGAGGTGCCGAGCCGTGGCGTTCTACCGAAAAATTCGTCGAAAACCGATTACATTGAGCGGCTTTTTCACGTCTTGATGCGAGGAAACAAGGGGGCTGTGCCCTGATTTCGGACACGTAGCTCGGCTTTTGTGGGTTTGCTTTGAACAACTCGTCCCGAAGCCTTGGAGCATTCCAGCGCAGACGTAGCAGGCTACGCCGGTTTCCCGCTGATTTTTGTGGATCGCGGAAAGCCAAATGTGCATAGTGGTCGGCTGGAGCTTCTGTATGGGTATGAGCGACGCCTCCGCGCGCCCCGGTTTGCCAATGCAAACACCAGAGGTGCAGCCTTCCGCAGTCTGCACTGCGGTCGTGCTCATCGGCGTTTGCGAATCCTCGCCCGATCTCGTGGCACTCGGGACGGCGCTGGGGGCGTTCGCGGCAGGTCTTGCCGATGTTCCGAACGTCGGGCCCGCATCGATGATCGAGTCTATCCGGCGCAGTCTCGCGGACGCGGCATGGCGCCGAGCGGCGCAGGAGACGCTCGCGGATCAGCGTGTGCGATTGCTCGCGGGCGCGTTCCTCAAAGCCTGCGAGCAGCGCGTGCCGAGGCCAGTGTCCAACCCGGATGACCCGGCATGGCTTGCCGGAGTCCGGAGCGCGTATGAGGAAGACGAGCGTCTCCAAATTCTCGCCGACACCCTGCTCGGAATGCTTCGGTTCCCACGCGAGGCGGCATCCCCGGCGCCGTCTGCGCGTCCCGCGCCCACGCCCACACCTGCACGCCCCGTGGCTGCGGCTCCCGCGCGCCCCGCGCCCACGCCCGCGCCGTCCGCGCGTCCTGCGGCTGCGGCTCCCGCGCCCGCGCGGTCCGCGTGTCCTGCGGCTGCGG
>NZ_JASBQE010000238.1 GCF_029960785.1 Polyangium sp. 15x6 | reverse complement strand
CGGCTTCCGGATCGAGCTCGGCGAGATCGAGGCCGCGCTCGCTACGCACCCGTCGGTGCGCGCCTGCGTCATCGTGGCACGGGAGGACGCGTCTGGCGACAAGCGGCTGGTCGCGTATGTCGTGGCGCCAGAGGCGGGGTGGGCGCCGGGCGCATTGCGCGAGCACCTCGGGGCGACGCTGCCGGAGTACATGGTCCCCTCCGCATTCGTGCGGCTCGCCGCGCTGCCGCTCAATCCCAGCGGCAAAGTGGACCGCAAGGCGCTGCCCTCGCCCGAGGCCACGCGCGGCGCCGAGACATCGTACGTGGCGCCCCGGACCGATACCGAGCGCGCGCTCGTGGCCATCTGGGAAGAGTTGCTCCAGGTGCGGCCGATTGGAATCAGAGACCGTTTCTTCCACCTCGGCGGCCATTCGCTCCTGGCCTTTCGCCTCGTGTCCGCCATCGAGGCGCGGATCGGGGGCGCGCTCAGCGTGGCGACGGTCCTTCGCCACCCGACGATCGAGGCGCTTTCGGCACTCTGCGACACGAGGGCGGAAGGGCCGGCGTTTGCGCCGCAGATCCGCCTCTCGCCGCGCGCGGAGGGCGAGGCGCCTCATGAGGGCCTGTCGGGCACGGAGCGGCGCATCTGGTTTTTGGAAAAATTGTCGCCCGAGGCGAGATCGTACCAGATCCCGCACGTATTCGAGGTGGCGTCCGCGTTCTCGGCTTCGGCGCTCCACGAGAGCGTGCGCGCGCTGGCATTGCGCCACGAAATCCTTCGCACGACGTATCCGGAGGTGGACGGCACGCCGAGGCGGCGGGTGTCGGACGACGTGGTCATTCCGATTCGCGTGGAAGACCTCTCGTCCCTGCCCGAAGCAGAGCGCGATGCCGCGTTGCGGGCATTGCTCGCAACGGAGGTCGAGACCCACTTCGACCTCGGGCGTGGCCCGCTGACCCGGGTCCTGGCCGTGAAGACGGCCGCGGACAGGCATGTCGTCGTCGTGCACCAGCACCACATCATCACGGACGAGTGGTCCTGGGGGCTCTTGCTCGCGGAGCTCTCGTCCCTGTACGAGGCGTCGCGCCGCGGGGGAACGGCCACACTGCCTCCCCTCGCCTACCATTATTCGGATTACGCGCGCGCAGAGCAGTCGGCGCTCGCCGGCAACGGGCTCGCGGCGTCGCGGTCATACTGGAAAGACGCTCTCTCCGGCGTACCGCGGCTCGACCTGTCGATGGTTTCTCCTCCCTCCGGCGTTGGCTCGGGGCCGGAAGGGTGCGTCACGCTCCATTTGTCGCCGGAGACGAGCCGCCGGATGCAGTCGCTCTCGCGCGAAAGCGGCGCGACCCCCTTCATGGCCTGGTATGCGGCCCTTGCGGCCGTGCTGGCTCGGTACAGCCGACAGACGGACTTCGGCCTCGGTGCGGTCCTCGCGAATCGCCATGTCGCTGGGACCGAGTCGATGCTCGGATTTTTCACGAATACGGTCGTGCTGCGGACCGACCTCTCGGGAAACCCGACGTTCGCGGAGCTCCTCTCGCGTGCGCGGCGGAGCTCGCTCGACGCGTACGAGCACCAGGCGCTGCCATTCGACGTCGTGGTGCAGGATCAGGGGCTCTCGCGGCAGGCCGGAGAGAACCCGCTGTTCGATGTGACCTTCTTCGAGGTGACGCCGCCGAGCACCGGAGCCGTTGTCGGCTGGTCACCGCTGCTCGGCGCGGTGCCGGAAGGCGTGACGACGGCGAAAAACGCGCTCGCCGTGACCGTCCGCCACGACGCCGACGGGACCGTCGTGGAGGTCCTGTACGACACGAAGCGTGTCTCGCGCACGGCAGCAGAGCGCTTGTGCGGCCATTTGAGGACGCTGGTGACGGACGCCGCGGCGCACCCGGACAAACGTTTGTCGGATCTGAACCTCCTGACCGAAGAGGAGACGGAGAAGCTCGCCGCCTGGAACGACACGCCAATGGCGGCCCCCACTCCATGCATTCACGAGATCATTGCGGAGCAGGCGGCGAAGGCCCCGGGGGCCGTCGCCCTCGAGCAGGACGGACGACAGCTCAGTTATGGCGAACTCGAGGCGCAGGCAAACCGCCTGGCCCACCACCTTCGCTCCCTCGGCGT
>NZ_JASBQE010000237.1 GCF_029960785.1 Polyangium sp. 15x6 | reverse complement strand
CCTGCTCGATCTCTGCACGAATCGCCGCCGCTCGCTGATGGTTCCGCATCGGGTGCTCCCTTCGGGGCACCAGCGTCGGAGGAGCGAGCCGTCGGTGTCAGGACGGGGGTGGGCGAGGTGGTACAATGCTCCGGGGATGCAGGGCTGCCATGTTTTGAGAGCTGCGCTGCCGCCTATAACCAATGTGGCATACGGTGCCCTTCTGACCCCGTCTCCAAGTGTTTTACAGATTGCGTACGCCAAATTGAGTAGAACCGCGCTCGACGTCATATTTCCGCCGCCCCCGCATCCGGGGGGGCCGAGGTGGCGGAAATGAAGGCGGCGGAATCGACTCGCCGCGAGCTCCTCGACGAGCGCCGCGACGCTCGACGCGAGCACCTCGACCAGGGGTTCGGCGGAGTCGCACGTTGCGACGAGGGACGAGGTCGAGGCGGACGATCGCGGCCTCGTCGAGGGCGACGGGGAGGCCGGGGCCTCGTCGAGGGCCTCGAGCTCGGCTAGCTCCGCGCACGTAGGCGGGACGAACGGCCAGGCAGGGAGCAGGGTTCAGTGCTCGCCGGGCTACTGCCAACTCCGTCGGTGCGTGCAAGATCAGTGAGACGTTAATTGTTGGAAGAGTTAACGCTAGGCGACTCTTTCGGCGGGGCTGCGGTAGACAAATCTGACGGCGCGTTCGATTTGCCAAGCGCCGCCGGTTCCTCAGGCGACTGAAAACGATGCTTCAATAATGGGACTTGGCTACGCAGCTCCTTGATGCGCAGCCGAACGGAATCAATGGCCTCACCACCCGTCCTATGTTTCTGTTCAACAATTGCAATAACACGCGCCACATCTTCGCCATCATCCGCTCGACGAACCTGGCGAACCAACTTGGTAACATATGATTTACCTTTCTGTTGGACCTCCTCCGCATGACGAGTGTTCTTGTCGATGGCATCCATCGGCGCGTCAATGGCCTGAACGTCCACACTATCAAGCTCAGGCTTGTTAAACAATCGCTCAACCGCATCAAACTGGCCTAGCACCTGCCTAATTATCGAAAGCAACTGATCCTGAGCCCCGAGAATATTCGCAACAGTGTCTTGAGTAAAGTGCTGAAAACGCAATCCATGCAGAGTCAAATCTATTCGCTGCCTTGCCTCATCAATCGACAAATTGTCCAAGACAATCCCCCGCCGGATGCGAACCAGGTCGTGGACGAGAGGCAACTTGGCTTTCTCGCCTACAAGAATACGGACCAGAAGAATCTGTGCCACGAACAAGGCTCCCACACGAACGCTGGTCAGATCGTACCGATGTGCAACGAACACACACAAATTGGCCGACGCAACAATCTCACAGATACCAAGAATACCATATAGACACCTCCAGAAACGCCCGATGGAAGACGTATTATAATGAAACTGCGTAAAGCTTAGAATCAGCACCAACAACATTACACCAGAAGCCATGGCATTGTACCATTTTACAAAATGGATAACAGAGCCAAACGGCTGCTCAATCACTGAGCCCGCAAAACCGATTAAAACGGACACCAGCGCATAGGTCAGAGCGCTGTAGGCGACACTGGTTCGGCGGTGTCCTGCAAAGCGTAGCACGGTCAGAAATCGCGACCGGGGCTGCTCACCGACCGTGTGTGCCAGGGCGGCATCCAGAAGGGCGGCACCGTCAACGAGAATGAGCACGGCTATGGCCACGACAACTGCAATGTCTGCCTTAACAGCCCCCGGCCTGTATTCGTTGACCAGCAACCACCCAACACCGGCCATAGCTGCCAAAATAACCCAGACCGAGAACCCCGAGCGTTGATATTCCACGTTGGCGCTGCCAATTTCATCACGCAGCAATTCCAGTACGACCTTCCGCTCCTCGTCTGCCGACTCCGAACCAGCAGGTTCCATCTGGCTACCCTCCGACCTGTTTTCGTCCGCGTTGGGCATGGGCGCGTACACTCTCACATTCCGGAACGTTTATCTAGTACCAGCGAGGTTTCTAAGGAGCTATTCCCATCCCGCTGTTGGGAGGGCCCTCCGTGCGAGGCGGCGGAATCGACTCGCCGCGAGCTCCTCGGCGAGCGCCGCGAGGCTCGACGCGAGGACCTCGACCAGGGGTTCGGCCGAGTCGCACGTTGCGGCGAGGGGCGAGGTCGAGGCGGGTGATCCCGCCGTGGTCGAGGGCGACCGGGGAGGCCGGGGCCGCGTCGGGCCCGTCGAGC
>NZ_JASBQE010000236.1 GCF_029960785.1 Polyangium sp. 15x6 | reverse complement strand
CCTGCTCGATCTCTGCACGAATCGCCGCCGCTCGCTGATGGTTCCGCATCGGGTGCTCCCTTCGGGGCACCAGCGTCGGAGGAGCGAGCCGTCGGTGTCAGGACGGGGGTGGGCGAGGTGGTACGGTCAAACCGTCAAGCCTCTGCCATCCCGTGTTCTGCGGTACTTTGGAGCTTCCCGCCCGACGCGCGTGCAGCAGGGCGCAGTGAACCCCGTGTTTTTCGGTTCGGAAGGACGAACGCGCCAGCGGTGGCGTACAGTAAAAGTGTAACTGCGAGCCTCGGTGGCCTCTTGACGGGTCTTCCGCTGTCGGCCTAGTGTGTATGGGTGGTCGCAGGGGAGTGGTGGTTATGCGTCGTGAGGTGCAGAAGCGAGCCGAGCAGCGGAAGGACGGTCGCAAGACCGTGCGGGCGACAATCCACTTCGATGTCGACGTGTACGACGATGCCTTGACGGTCTCCGCGAAGAAGAAGATGCCCCTCGGGCGGTTCGTGAACGACGTGGTGCGAAAGGCCCTGGAGGAGTTCTGGCGCGCTAAGGCCGCAAGGAAGGCGAGTAAGAAGCAGCCCGCGCCGAGCGCCCGTTCGCGGGCCCCGTTGGCCCCGACCTCGAAGAACCGGGCCGAGCCTCCGCCGAGCGTTGCGCCCCGTTCGCGCAGCCCATCGGCTCCGACCTCAAAGAAGCGTGCCGAGCCCCCGCCGAGCGTCGGGCCCGGTTCGCGAATTCCGACGTCGAAAAAGCCCGCCGAGCTCCTCGCCGCCCCGGCATCCCGAGCTCGGAGCCACGCGCCCGTGCCTTCGTCACCCTCGATGCCTCCGGCTCCGGCCACGAAACGGACAGCAGGGCCGTCATCGTCGGGTTCCCCTTCACGCGCGGCGGTGCCCCCGCGGTCGGGACGATCTCAAAAGTAGCCGCTGCTCCGTTGTCGGTGGAACCGCCAGCTCGAGGACCCCGATCTTCGAAAAGCCGTTACAAAGCCGCTGACGAGCCACTCCGAGCCGGTGGAAAGCCGCTTGTATTTTTGGGGAGGGCCCACCGGGATCGGGCGGCGGCTCGACGTCGAGAGCGCCTCGAGCGGTCGCTCGACGTGCTTTCGCGGGGTTACGGGTGGGGGACGCGCCGCCAGGAGCCCGAAAAGGAAAAAAAGTGGTTACATCGAGCGGATCTTCTCGAAGTTGAGCTGCGGAATCCAGGGGCGATCGGTGAGTTTCTCACTTTTCACGTGGCTATTTGTTGTTTGTCTTGGCTGATGTTCGAGCGGCACGGCCTTTGCGCTTGGCCACAAGGGGCAGGGAAGAGGCCCAAGGAGGGCAGGGGACGGGTCTCACAGGGGAGGCGCGCGAGGTGCACGAGGACCTCGGGGGGCTCCCCGAAGGAAGTCGGAGGGCGGATCGACGAAAAAGTGGTTCCGTCGAGCGGCTCTTCTCGTTCTTGGTTCTGCGAAACAAGGGGGTGAGGATGCGAAAGTCTACTTTGGAAGTGGCTTTTTGTTGTTTGTCTTGGCCATCAACCAACAGATACGGGCGATTGATGCCCTCGTCGAGGGGAAACCACGCAATTCCTCCTGGCACTCGCTTGTCGAAAAGCTACATTCGAGGGAACCGGGCTACACAGGTCCCGAGGCCGCTCCGCTTCGCTTTCCTTGCGTGGGCCCCTCCTGCCTCCTGCCCGGATAACCAGCAACGCGGCGCTCGGGCGACCGAGGTGCCGGGGAGGTGCAGCCATGAGCATTTCGATCGTACCCCCATCGATCGTCCCTGCATCGGGACGGACCCATCCTCCGCGAAGCAGCGCGCCACGTTCGGCACGCCCCTTGCGACTGCGACCGAGTCAATCCCCGGGCACGTGGCGCGGCCCAACCCGAAGCCCCTCGAGCGCTCGTGGAGCGGGGCCGGTTTCTGAGCCCAGACCCTCCGGGCAGGGCGAAGAGTTCCCTTCCTCCACCGCCACCCCCATGACGCCGCTGCCCGAGGCCGGCAGCCTTCCTGCGGTCCTGACCGTCAACGAGCTCGCCACCCTGCTTCGGCTTGACCGCAAGACCGTCTACGGCGAGATCGCCGCCGGCAGGATCCCCGGCATCCGGCGCTTCGGCGCCCGCCGTCCCGTCTATCGAGCCCACCGCGACACCGTGCTAACAGCCCGTGGACTTATCCCGAAGGAGGATCGACAAGAACTGGCGACGATGGTAGTTTGTCCGCGTCATGTCGATGGGGCGAACACGTGAGAAGCAGGCGTCGCTCTGGGTGGCGGCTCCTTCG
>NZ_JASBQE010000235.1 GCF_029960785.1 Polyangium sp. 15x6 | reverse complement strand
CGCCGCTGCGGCTCCGGCCGCGCCCGGCGGCGCGGGCGGCCCGAATACGGGGGCTCCTCCCGGCTTCCCGCCCGGCCCGCCGCCGCGCGCCGCCGCGCCGTTCGGCCCCGCGCCCGTCGTCGGCGAGGATCCCATGGCCGGCGTCAAGCAGGGCCCGAAGGAAATCGACTTCAAGCCGCGTAATGGCAACTTCATGGTCTCCTTCAATCTGGAGGAGGCCGACCTCAACGAGCTCGTCAAGGCCATCAGCAACATCACCGGCCGGCGCTTCATTTACGGCGGCAAGCTCCGCCAGATCAAAGCCACGGTGTATTCGCCGGACAAGGTCACGGTCCAGGAGGCGTACAGCGCGTTCCTCTCGATCCTCGAGACGAACGGCCTCACCGTCATTCCGCACGGCCGTTTCCTCAAGATCGTCGAGACCCCCGGCGTCGTCTCGCAGACGACCCCCATTTACGGCGCCGGCACCGCGGTCCCCGCCGAGGATCGCTTCATCACCCGCATGTATCGCGTCGCCAGCGTCGATCCGAACGAGGCGGCGAACGTCCTCGGGAAGTTCAAATCGAAGGAAGGCGACATCACGGTCCACCCGTCCGGCAACCTCATCATCATGACGGACACGGGCTCGAACGTGCAGCGCATGATCCGCATCCTCGAGGACATCGACGTCGGCGGTGCGGGGGATCAGATCTGGTTCGAGCCGATCCATTATGCCGGGGCGAACGACGTCGCCATGAAATTGAACGAGATCCTCGATCTCAAGCCGGGCGCGGGCGGCAAGGGCGGGGCTCGGGGCGGCGCGGGCGGCGGCGGCGGCGGCGGCGCGCGCATCCTCGCCGACGACCGCACGAATTCGCTCGTCATCACGGCGAACCAGCCCGATTACATGCGCCTGCTCGAGCTCATCAAGCGCATGGACGTGCCGCAATCCGGCGAAGGCCAGATGCACGTATTGCCCCTCCAGCACGCTGGTTGCAAGGACCTCTCGGGCACGCTGAACCAGCTCCTCGGCGGCGCGGCCGGCGCGGGCGGCGGCGGCGCGGCCGGGAGTCGCCGCGGCGCGCAGGCTGCCCCGCCCGTCCCCGGCTCGACCGAGGACATCTTCGAGGGCCAGGTCAAGATCACCTGCGACGAGGGCTCGAACAAGCTCGTCGTCACCTCCTCGCTCCGCGATTACGCCGCGCTCCGCAGCGTCATCGACGAGCTCGATCAGCCGCGCCGTCAGGTCTTCATCGAGGCCGTCATCATGGACGTGAACATCGATCGCAATACCGACGTCGGCGTGCGCTGGCACATGGGCGCGCCGATCAACACGGGCATCGATGGCACGACGGATCCCGCCCTCGCATATGGCGGCAACGATATCCTCACCTCCCTCGGCGCGCCGACCTCGCCGAACCTCGCGAGCCAGCTCGGCGCGCTCGCGCTCGGCGTCCGCGGCCCCACGATCAACGGTTCGAACAACATGCTCGGCGTCACGATCCCCGCGTTCGGCGTCATCATGAATGCGATGGCGACCGACAACGATTCGAACGTCCTCGCCACGCCGCACATCCTGGCCACCGACAACATCCCGGCCACGATCGAAATCGGCTCGAACATCCCACTGCAGACCAACGTCGGCGGCAGCCTCGGCGCGCTCGGGGGCTTGGCGGGCGCGGCGGGCGCGGCGGGCGCGGCGGGCGGCCTCGGCGGCCTCGGCCTCCTCGGCGGCCTCGGCGGCTTCGCCGCGCCTCGCCAGGACGTCGGCACGAAGATCGAGGTCACGCCCCACGTCAACGACTCCGATCAGGTCCGCCTCGAGCTCACGGAGAGCATCTCCGAGGCCGGCCAGCCGCAGGGCGCGCTCGGCGCCATTTCGATCGTCAAGCGCCAGGCGAAGACCACGCTCGTCGTCCGCGACCAGCAGACCGTGGTCATCGGCGGCCTCATGCGCGATTACACCAGCAACGGGCGCACGAAGATCCCGATCCTCGGCGACATCCCCGTCCTCGGCGCGCTCTTCCGCAGCACGACGGTCAAGAAGCAGAAGACGAACCTCCTGCTCGTCCTCACGCCGTACATCATCCGCGACCAGGATGATCTCCGGGCGATCTTCGAGCGCAAGATGCAGGAGCGGCAGGAGTTCCTCGACCGGTATTTCATCTTCGGCGACTCGGACTGGGAGCCCCCGAAGGATTACGCGCGCGCCAATGGCCTCGTCGAGGACATCCGGCAATCGCAGATCAAGATGGCGGAGCGGGCGCGGCTCGAGGAGGAGTCGAGACCCAAGGGCACGCGTGTGCATGAGCCCGGACAACCCATTGCGGTGCCGAGCATCGCCATCCGCGGCGGCGGGGACGACGGCGGCGGCGGCATGCAGACCGCGACGCCGCCCCCGGCGACGGGCGGCGGTGCCCCGGCTGCGCCCACCCCGCGCCGCCGCCCGGCCGGCGCG
>NZ_JASBQE010000234.1 GCF_029960785.1 Polyangium sp. 15x6 | reverse complement strand
GGTCTTCGTGGCGGTTGCCTCCTCTGCACCTTCATTTTTGACGAACTCGTCATGCCGCCGCATCGAGGGGAAATGTTACGCAGCAGTCCGGAAGAGCGCCATGATGCGGGTTGCCGAACGGATACGCCCGTGCGGGATTCGGGGCGATGAAGCTACCCGGCCTTGTACGTGTACGCGGGCGGAGATCGAGCGTCACGAGCGGCGGCTGCGTGCGCTGTTTGATCGCTACTTCGACATGCAGGTGGTCTTGCCGTCGGTCTTCGACGTGGCCAAGCCGGAGCGGAGCGAGGCGGTGAGGAGGCGGGTTGCGGCGGCGCTCGCGGCTCGGGCGGCGCCGGCCGCCGAGAGCGAGACTGGGAGTGAGCGCCTCCGGGACTTCGCGAAGCGGCGCGGCACGTCGCCGAGCAACTGGGCCAAGGCGCTGCGTGTTGCGAGGACGATCGCGGCCCTCGCGGGAGGCGATGTTGTGCGCGAGCGTCACGTGTACGAGGCGATCAAGCTCGTCCCCGAAGAAGATGGTGCGCCCCCCGGTCGGCGTTGACGGCGCGGCATCAACTTCGAACGGGTGAGGTTCTCGGCGGTGTGGGGGTGCTCCTCACACTCGCACGGCGACGAACTTGAGACGGGTGTTCGTCCGGACCCGGTTGCCGTTTGTCCGTAGGCGCTCGTGCCTAAAATATGTCGTTGCGGATGCGAGTTTTACCTGGTACGTGTTTGTCCACGAACACGCCATGCCGTCGTCAACCTCGACCAAGTGGTTCGCTTCGCATGTCGCCACGATTGTCCGGAGCCGCGGTCCTCCTCATGCTCGCCGGATGCGCGCCGAGTCGAGAGGAGCAGGCGGCGCTGGACCAGCCGCCGAAGGTGGCGATGCGGTTCGGGCCCTCTCTGCGCCTGCCCGACCCAGACCGCCAGTGCGTGCGCCGGCCCGGCGTCCACGCTTGTCCTGACGGATGGCCCATCCGAGGCATCATTCCGGTCGCTCGCCCGCAGATCGCCACCTGCGTGTACACGCCGAACGGAGCCGTGCCGGCCACGGAGCTCGACGAGAATGGCGTGCCGCGGAGCGAGATTACGGTTTGTTGCGTTCTGACATGACCGCCGCCCTCTCCGCCCTCGGCTGAACTGGTCGAGCTGACGCCGCCGTCGACGAGCGTGCCGTAGGAAATCGCCCCGGGCCGATGCCCAGCCATCCTCGCGCGGTTCGCGCGGTTGCGGAACAGGTGGAAGCCACGCTGGTCTGTGAACGCCGCAACCGACTGGACACGGCTGTCCGCCACGGGGAGCTGCTCGAGGACGGTAGTGAGATGGTCGCCTACCCAGTCGGTCACCCACTGGTCGGCTCATCGCCGTCCAAGCGCTCATTGACCTTTGGTGCGGACCGTAATCGCCCGAGCATACCCGCCTCGGATCCAGTCATTCTTATCTAAGCCCGATGGCTCGATCCCGTGATCAACCTGGCAACGTGAGCGCGTGGCGTCAGCGCCGAAGGGCAGCACGGTGCAGGTCCCACGCTTCTCGAAGCTGTCCACGGTCTGGTTCAATCGGTCGGCCTTCGCCTCACCGAGCAGTTCATATTGATCGCCCGATCTCACATCCTCGCCTCGACCCAGGTCGAGTTCCAACACCACATCCTTGCCAGCCCCTGGCCATGTCGACTCGGGCTGGGGCACGTATTCGCCCCACAGTCGCCCCACGCGGGCCCTGGTGTCTTGTGGAACAAGGTCAACAGGCAGCCCCTCCGCCGTAATCGCATCGAGCGTGCTCTCGTCTACGGGCGTGATCAATACGACCCGTAGGGTGCTGCGCCCTTCACGATCGAGGCCGCGGATTATCCCGATCTTAGGATGATCCTCGGTCCCGGGGATGGGCGCCGCCGCGCGTACGTAGAACCGCGCGTCGCGCGTCGCGCCTTGAGGGGCGTTCTTCACGTACAGCTTGTCCCCAACACGAATCAGGCGCGGGGCCTTGTCGACAGGTGTTTCGGCCTTTCCGGCGGGGGAGTCGACAGGTGGGGGCGGCGCCGTGCCACATGCCTCGAGCGACAGGAGCACCAAGCCTACAATCACCCATTCTCGCTTCATCAAGGACATGGGAGTCTCCAACGTGCGCTCGTCCCGATGGGTACTTCGCGAGCCCGATCGCTGCGTGAGCACAACGCGACTCCGGCGCTGCCCACGAGACTGCAGGTCGGCTGTACGCCTGAAAGCGCTTGTGGACGTGGTGAGGGATCCAAGCAAACGAACATCGCTCCTCCCAGATCGCTTCGCGGCATCCCGAGGGACCAGAATGCTCCGCTGAGCGTTGCCGTTCCGCTCATCACGGCTGGGCCGCTCGCCGCTGTCAACGCGCTTGGCGCGGCTGGGCTGCTCGCCGCTGTCGTCGCGGGCTTGCTGGGAAGGTCTGGTTTCACGGGTGGATTCGCGGATGCTGACCCTGTCTGGGTTGTACGTAAGTCCTCGCCCACCACCGTCTGGACGACCATCCGCGCCCATGGCAGGCGCCACGTGCGCGGCACGCGCATGCTCGCCGCGCCGGCGTGCGCTCGGCGGGTTCGTCGCAGCCGCACAATAACC
>NZ_JASBQE010000233.1 GCF_029960785.1 Polyangium sp. 15x6 | reverse complement strand
CGCCCGGCCTGTCCGACGCCGCCGCCGCGCTCTCCGGCGCCGCCGCCGCGCTCCACGACGCCGCCACCGCGCTCGAAGGCGCGGCCGCGCGGCTCGCGGCGATTCGACCCCGCGCGCGAACGGGCACGCTCTCGGGTGCGACGCCCCCGGTTCCCGGCACACCGCCGGACCGCGAACGAACGTAGTGGACGTATTGCCGGCGTCTTGACGCGCACTTCCTTCCCCGTTCTCCTTCCGCCTCTTAGGAGGTTGGTCGATGCGGAGAACGATGAAGGTACTTGGCGGCATTGTGATCCTGGCCCTCGGAAGCGCGGCCGGTTGCAGCGGCGGATCGACGGAGCCGACGGGTTCCGGCGCGAGCTCGGGTACGGCGGGCTCGGGGGGGATGGGCGGGGCGGGCGGGGCCGGGGGCGGAATGGGCGGTGATGCTGGGGCGGGCGGCGTATTCGTACCGGGATGCCCGTCCGGAATCGTCTGCGGCGCCGGCGATTGCTGCGCCGTCGGTTCGGAGTGCGTGATCGACGCCTGCCTCCCGGCCTGCGCCACGAACGTCCGGTGCGGCGCGGATCTCTCCGTGTGCTGCGGGCAAGGCGAGGTCTGCGTGGCGGACAAATGCGAGAAGACCGGCGGCAACTGCCTCGACTGGGCCGATTGCGCCGAGGGCGAGTTCTGCGAATCGACGCTCGGCGTTTGCTTGCCGCAGCCGCCTCCGGGCTCCGCGACCTGCGAATACAAGCCGCCGCCCGGCCCGCTCACGCCGGTGCTCGAATGGTCCTGGACGGAGAGCACCATTTTCCCGGAGTTCCGCCAGGTCATCAACATGCCCGTCGTCGTCGACCTGGAGAACGACGGCACGCCGGACGTGGTGATCGTGACGTCCAACAACTTCAACGCGAACCAGACGGCCTACCTGCGCGCCTTGAATGGCAAGGACGGCGTCGAGAAATGGGGCGCGAACGTGGATGTGTACGCCGACGCGAACCGCGTGCAGCCGCGCGTGACGCCGGCGGCGGCGGACATCGACGGCGACGGGTTCGTCGAGATCGTGACCGGCAAGGCGGGCGGCGGGCTCATCGCGTTCGAGCACGACGGCAAGGTCAAGTGGACGTCCAAGCAAACGGACGGCACCACGGCCTGGAACGTCAGCATCGACTCGGCCACGGTGGCGATCGCGGACCTCGAGGGCGACGGCAAACCCGAAATCGTCGTCGGCGGCGCCGTCTTCGATGCGGCGGGCGTCCTCCGGTTCAACGGCGGCGCGTTCTTCGGGGCAAACACCGGCACGTACGGCGCCGTCAGCATCATCGCCGACCTCGACGGCGCGATGCCGCAGGAAATCGTGAGCGGCAAGAAAGCGCTCCGGGCCGACGGCACCACGTACTGGGAGCAAGCCGCGCTCATCGATGGCTATCCCGCCATCGCGGATCTCGACCTCGACGGCAAGCCCGAGCTCGTGGTCGTCGCGCAAGGCACCGTGCGCGTCCAGAGCCCGACGACCGGCGCGGTCATCGCCAGCGTCGCAATGCCCGGCAACGGCCTCGGCGGCCCCCCGACCATCGCCGATTTCGACGACGATGGCTTCCCCGAGATCGCCGCGGCGAACGGCACGGCCTACTCCGTCTTCGAGTTCGAGGCCGGCGAGACGGCGACGCTCAGCGTGAAATGGCAGAAGACGACCCAGGACGGCTCGTCGAACCGCACGGGATCGAGCGTCTTCGATTTCCAGGGCGACGGCGCGGCCGAGGTCGTCTACAACGACGAATGCTATTTCCGCGTCTATGATGGCGCGACCGGGAACACGCTCTACGAGGAGAAGAACCCGTCGGCGACCATTCACGAGTACCCGGTCGTCGTGGACGTCGACGGCGACAACAACACCGAGGTGGTGCTCGCGGCGAACGACCTCTTCCACCTGAATGGCCAGAACGGCTGCCCCTACGGCACGAACGGCCTGCGGCACGGCGTCTACGTCTATGGCGACGCGGGCGACAACTGGGTCCGGACGCGCAAGATCTGGAACCAGCACGCGTATCACCTCACGAACGTCAACGCGAATGGCAGCGTGCCTTCGCCCGAGCCCGCGAGCTGGGTCGGCCCCTTCGGCCTCAACAACTACCGCCAGTCGAACCAGGGCGCCGGCGTCTTCAATGCGCCCGACCTGCAGGTCAGCCTCGAAGCCTCGCTCGCCCCCTGCACGGAAGGCTTCGTGGATCTCCGGGCATTCGTGCAAAACAAGGGCACGGACGGCGTCCCGCCGGGCGTGAAGGTGAGGTTTTACCGGGGCGATGGCCCGAGCGGCACGTTCATCGGCGAGGCGACCACCACGAAGGCGCTCCTGCCCGGCCAGTACGAGCTCGTCACCATGCAATACAAGCTACAGCCGAGTGACATCGTCATGTCGTTCTACGTCGAGGTCGACAAGGACGAGGGCGGGCAGAGCGGCTTGAACGAGTGCCTCGAAGACAACAACGGCACCACGCTCGGCGGCGTCGAGTGCGACAGCGCGAACTGATATCCCCTGCCTGAAATGAAAAGGGCGGACCCGCGTGGGCCCGCCCTTTTCATTTCAACGCGGGCCCTCTCCGGGCCCGCGCCTCTTCACGCGGCCTTGCGCCGCCGCCCGAGCACGAGGCCGAGCGCGCCGAGCACCACGAGGAGCGATCCCGCGTGGCCCTCGTCCGCGCCGGGCGCCGTCCGGCAGCCGCAGCCGCCGTCGTCGGTCACGCCGCCGCCCGCGCCGCCGGCACC
>NZ_JASBQE010000232.1 GCF_029960785.1 Polyangium sp. 15x6 | reverse complement strand
TCGGCACCGCGCCCCCGCCCGCGCCAGTCGCCGCGGTCGCCGCCGCGCCCGTCGCCGCGCCCGCGCCCGCCGCTGCCTCCGCGCCCCCGCCCCTCTCCGTCGACGAAGCCACCCGCAGGGCCTACGTCCACGGCCGCGAGGTCGAGCTCACCCGCGTCGAGTTCGATCTGCTCGCCTGCTTGCTCGCGGCGCCGGGGCGCGTCTTCACCCGCGCGCAGCTCATCGATCGCGTCTGGGGCGACGGCTTCGCGATCACCGACCGCACCATCGACTCGCACGTAAAAGGCCTTCGCCGCAAGGTCGAGTCGGCCGGCGGAGACCCCGGCTTCATCGAGACCGTGCGCGGCGTCGGGTACCGCGTCACCGACAGGCCCGCGGCGCCTCCGCCGGGCACCCCGGATGCCCCGTGATTCGCCTCCTCGTCGCCGCAGCTTCGGCCGTTGGCCTCATCCTCCTCGTCGCCTACGTCGCCTCGCGCCTCGTCCGCGCCCGCACCCGCGGCACGAGCATCCGCCTCCAGGTCTTCCTCGCCCTCGCGGGCATCGTCGGCGCCTTCGCGTTCGGCCTCGGCATCCTCGTCCTCGACCGCATCGAGGCGCGCGCCACCCTGCTCGCCGAGGACGCCGCGCGCGACGAGGCCGCCGCGATCGCCGCCGTGGTGGGCGGTGAGCTCGACGCCCGCGGCGCCTCCCTCGGCGACGTGGGCGGCCGCATCGCTCGATCCGCCGATCCCGACGCCCTGCACTTCTCGCTCCTCGATCCCGCGGGCCACCCCGTCTTCCGCGCGGGCCCGGCGCGCGGCGAGCGCGGCACCGTCTTCGTCACGGCGCCGATCCTGGTGCAGAGCCACGTCGTCGGTCAGGTGGAGGTCGTCAAGCCGACCCTCGTCATCACCCGCACCCTCACCGACTTCGCGCCCACGGTCCTCGCGATCAGCCTCGTCCTCGGCGCGGCGGCCGCGGCGGCGGCCGTCCTCATCGGCCGCTCCATCGCCCGGCCGATCGAGGCCCTCACCGACTTCGCCGTCCGTGTCAGCGAGGGCGAGCGACGTGCGCCGCCGCCCCCGGCGTTCGGCCGCGAGGTGCAGCGGCTCTCGCGCGCCATCGACTCCATGCGCCGCCAGCTCGAAGGCCGCCCCTTCGTCGAGACGTTCGCCGCCGATCTTTCACACGAGCTCAAGAACCCGGTGGCGGCGATCCGCGCGAGCGCCGAGGTCCTCGCCGACGGCGCGCTCGAGGAGCCGGAGGAGGCCGCGCGTTTCGTGGGCCGCATCCAGCAAGCGACGGAGCGCATCGAAGCGCTGCTCGGCGATCTCTTGAATCTCGCGCGCATCGAGGCGCGTGGCGTCGAGGACGCCGCGGTCGTCGACCTCGACAAACTCGCCCGAGACGCGGCGTCGCAGGCCCGCGAGCGCGGCGCGATCGTGCATGTCTCCACGACCGGCGCCGTCACCGTCCGCGGCAGCGCGCTCTGGCTCTCGCGGGCCATCGAGAACCTGCTCGACAACGCCGTCACGCACGGCGAACCCGGCGAGGCCATCCATGTTTCGCTCCTGCGCGAAGGCGACGAGGTGCGCTTCATCGTCCGGAGCCACGGCCGCATCCATCCTCACGTCGCCGGCCGTCTGTTTCGTCGGTTCGTCACGACGCGCGTGGAGAACGGCGGCACGGGCCTCGGCCTCGCAATCGTGCGTGCGATCGCCGAGGCCCACAGCGGCTCCGCGGAGTGCGCCGAGAGCGGTCCGCCCGAGGTGTCCTTCCGGATCACGCTGCCCGCTGCGAAGATTCTGTAACAGAATCCACACAATCTACCGATCTCTTCGTGGGCGTTCTCCACGGAGGCTCCACGAATGCACCACGGCGGTTCCGTGGACGTGGGTGGTTGCATGGTGCATCCTCAGGCCGCACGTCTCGAAGGTATCCCCATGAACGAACGATCGTCGCTCCCTCGTCACATCGCGCTCATCCTCGACGGCAACGGCCGCTGGGCCACGTCGCGCGGGCTCCCTCGGACGAAGGGACACGAGGCCGGGTCGCAAAAGGTGCGGCTCGCAGTGCGCGCCTGCCACGAGCGGAAGATCCCGGTGGTGACGCTCTACGCGTTCAGCGCGGCAAACTGGAACCGCCCAGGCGAGGAGGTGGGGAACCTGATGCGCATCTGCCGCGAGTTCGCCGAGGAAGCACACGACGATCTCGTGGCGCGCGGCGTGCGCGTGGTCGTGGTGGGCGACATCGACGACGAGGTGCCGACGGCGACGCGGAAAGCGACGGAGAAACTGATCGCAGACACGTCGGATGGGACGTCGATGACGCTGGCGCTCGCGCTGAACTACGGCGGTCGTCGCGACATGGTGAGCGCGATGCGAGCCGTGGCAGCGCAAGCGCGGGCGGGTCTACTCCTGCCGGAGGACATCGACTCGCACACGATCCGGCGGTTCCTGAGCACGAGCGAGCTGCCAGACGCGGATCTCGTGATCCGGACGGGCGGGGAGCAGCGGCTGAGCGATTTCCTGCCGTTCGAGGCGGCGTTCGCAGAGCTGTTCTTCACGGACACGCTCTGGCCGGACTTCTCGGAGGCGACGCTCGACGAGGCGCTCGCGTTCTACGCGCGAAGGCAGCGCCGCTTCGGTCGAACGGACGAACAGGTCCGGCGCACGGCGGAGATCTGAGGCGCGCGCGGGGCTTTGCCCCGCACCCCAGCAGGGGGCTGTCCGCCCCCTGCACCCCGGACCAGCGCAAGCGCTGGACTCGGGGTCGATGAACTGCGCGATGCGCAGTTCATCGA
>NZ_JASBQE010000231.1 GCF_029960785.1 Polyangium sp. 15x6 | reverse complement strand
GTATCCGTCCCGCCACCCCCATCCTTCCGCCTCCCCCCTCGGCCATGCATGTATGCCTCGTTGAAGGGAGGCTTGTCATGGCTACGAGGACGACCAAGGCCGAGCGTCGCTGGCGGCGGATCGTGGAGAAGTGGCGCCGTAGCGGCCTATCGGCGCGCGCGTTCGCGAAGCGGCATCGAATCAGCGCGGTCACGATGTACGGGTGGAGCAGCCGGCTCAGCAGACAGGATGCCGCGCAGGATTCCGAATTTGCGGCGGAAGCACCGACGTTCTTGCCCGTCGAGATCATCGACGACGTCCTGCCCGCCGCGGCCGCTGGGCCGACGACCCTGGAGGTCGTTCTTCCGCGTGGCGAGGTGATCCGCGTGCCGCCTGGCGCTGACCTCTCCCAACTCGGCCGTGTTGTCGCGGCACTGCGGGGGTTGCTCGAATGATTCCCGCGCGGATGGCCATTTACGTCGCCACCGAGCGGCTCGATCTGCGGCGCTCGTTCGATGGGCTCTCGGGCGTCGTGCGCGAGGTGCTGCGTGAGGATCCGCTCTCGGGCGCGCTGTTCATGTTCTTCAACAAGGCAGCCGACAGGGTCAAGATCCTCTGGTGGGATCGGACGGGCTATTGCCTGCTCTACAAGCGCCTCGAGCGCGGCACGTTTCGCGTGCCGCTCGCGCTCGAGCCCGGCGCGACGCGCATCCCGATCGAAGCCTCCGAGATGGCCAGGATCCTCGAAGGCGTAGAGCTCCCGCCGGCGAAGCAGCGCATCCGCGCGCTCGCGGCGGGTTCCATCAAGTAAAACCTTTCTCTTTACACGGCGGAGCGTTGCGTGTATGGCCCGCTCCCGTGACAAACCCTGAGCTCGAGGTGAAGGTCGCCGCCCTGGAGAGCCGCCTCGCGGGTGCCTCGCGGGAGCGGGACAAACTGCGGCACGAGCGCGACGAGTATCGCAAGCTCTACGAGCTCGCCAGCATCGAGCTCGAGCGGTTTCGTCGCCATATCTTCGGCCGCAAGGCCGAGCAGGTCGATCCTGCGCAGACGCAGCTCGCGTTCACCGCCGTCGTCGAGGCGCTCGGCGGGCTCGAGCGGCTCTCCGAGCCATCGACGGATGCACAGCCGCCTTCCGAGCAGCCCGCCGGAGAGAAGCTGCCCGAGCGCAACAAGTCAAAGCAGAAGGAGCGCAAGGCCACCCCGCACGGGCGGCAGAGCCTGCCCGAGCACCTGCCCGTCCATGAAATCGAGCTCCTGCCGCTCGAGGCCAAGGGCGAAGGCGCCGCGTCCCTCGTGCGGATCGGCGAGGAGGTGAGCGAAACGCTGGAATGGCGGCCCGCGGGCTACGTGCGGGTCCGGGTCGTTCGTCCGAAGTTCGCGACGAGAGGCAAACCCGAGCAAGGCGTGCGTGTCGAGCCCGCGCCCGAGGCGCCGATTCCGCGCTGCATGGCAGGCCCCGGGCTGGTCGCGCACGTGCTCGTGAGCAAGTACGCCGATTCCTTGCCGCTGCACAGGCAGGAGAAGATCCACGAGCGACAAGGTGTCCCGCTCGCGCGCTCGACCCTGTGCAACTGGGTGAGCGCCTCCTGCGGCCTGCTCCGGTACATCGTCGACGCGATGTCCGTCGACGCAAAAAGCGCGCATTGCATCGCCATGGATGCGACCGGCGTGCTCGTGCAGGCGAAGGAGAAGTGCCGGAGAGGCTACTTCTGGGTGCTCGTTGCCGATCGGGACCACGTTCTGTTTCGCTTCACGCCGCGGCACACGCAGGATGGGCCGCGGGAATTCCTGCGCGGTTACAAGGGGTACGTCCTCGCCGACGCGCACAATGTCTACGAGCTGCTCTATCGCACCGAGGAAGTGACGGAGGTCGGCTGCTGGGCACACTGCCGGCGCGGCTTCTTCAAGGCGCTCTCGTCCGACAAGGAGCGGGCGCTGGCGGCGCTCGGATTCATCGGAAAGCTCTACGCAATCGACGCCGAGACCAAGGACCTTCCGCCGGCTCGCCGGACGGAGGAGCGCCGGAGGCTCGCCACGCCCGTGCTCGAAACCTTTCGCATCTGGCTCGACGTGCAGGGTCTCGTGGCCTTGCCGAAGAGTCCCGTTGGCCAGGCCATCGGCTACGCTCGCAATCAGTGGGCGCCCCTCACGCGATTCCTCGACGATGGCAGGCTGCGTCTCGACAACAACGGCTCGGAGCTCGAGCTCCGCCGCCAGGCGGTCGGCCGGAAAAACTGGCTCTTCGTCGGCAGCGACGAGGGCGCCGAGTGGAATACCATCGCCGTCTCGCTCATCGCATCCTGCGAGCTCCACGGTATCGAGCCCTGGGCATACCTGCGCGACGTCTTGATTCTGCTTCCCGAATGGCCCCGCGACCGGGTCCTCGAGCTGTCGCCCAAGCACTGGAAGCAAACCCTCGAGAAGACCGACGCTCGTCAGCGGCTCGACAGCAGCATCTGGAGCCGCGTTTCGAGCACGTCCCCCTCGTCCTGACTTCGAGCGCGGCGCGGTCGTGGGGACCTTGGGAGCCGCGCCTTCGGCGGCTGGGGTTCGGCGGACACGAACATTCCGAGCGGGTCTGGAAGGCGCGTCGACCGTCGACGTGGCTTCCTCGCCGCGCTTGGACAGTTTGATGGTCGAGCTGCGGCGTCGTGGCGAACTCTCGTCGTCTTTCCGGCGAGCATCGAGCCCCTCGGACGCATCAACGCGGCTGCCTGCCGCGCTTCGGCCCCGCGCAGGACCATGCTTTCTCGCGAGCTTCGGGCGAGCTGCGTCTCCCAGGGGTTCTTCCACGACGAACTCGTCACGCTGCGGCATCGCGGCGGAAGGTTACGCAGCTGCCTCGATGCGCGCCATGATGCGGGTGGGCGAACGGATACGC
>NZ_JASBQE010000230.1 GCF_029960785.1 Polyangium sp. 15x6 | reverse complement strand
CCTGCTCGATCTCTGCACGAATCGCCGCCGCTCGCTGATGGTTCCGCATCGGGTGCTCCCTTCGGGGCACCAGCGTCGGAGGAGCGAGCCGTCGGTGTCAGGACGGGGGTGGGCGAGGTGGTACGAAGGACGGCACCCTCGAACGGATCCTGTACGCCTTGGCTGGTGATTTACGCGACCGAGGACAGATCGACTTGAGTGAGGCGTTCATCGACGGCACGTTCGTGAGTGCCAAAAAGGGGGGCCCTGCGTCGGGAAAACGAAGCGTGGCAAGGGGACCAAGATCATGGCCATTGCAGACGGCTCTGGTCTTCCTCTCGCCATCTGCATCGAAAGTGCTTCGCCGCATGAGGTCACGCTCGTCGACCGAACGCTCGATACCTGCTTCCTCGCCCAGCTCCCCAAGCGCCTCATTGGCGACAAAGCCTACGACAGCGATGCACTCGACGCGCGGCTCGCGGAGGAGCGGGGGATCGAGCTGATTGCGCCCAATCGCTCGAACCGCAAGCGCCTTACCCAAGACCTCCGCCCGCTCCGCCGATACAAGCGCCGCAGGAAGGTAGAGCGCCTCTTCGCCTGGCTCCAGAGCTTCCGCCGCATCGTGGTTCGGTACGAGCGTCACGCCGAAAACTTCCTCGGCTTCGTCCATCTCGGATGCATCGTCGTGTACCTCAGGGCGCTCCTGGACGGTTTATGAGATGAGTTCTAATGTCCCGCAGTAGTGCTAAGGGGTCATCTTTGATCTCTAATGCCGCAACGTAAGCGCGGATCGCGTCCACCACTCGGAATGCCAACCGCGCCCGATCCCCTTCGGCCATGAGTTCCTTAAAGCGGGCTTCCTCCTCGGGGGTAGGCTGTCGCCGCTGCGTTAGCTCTACGATGTCCGTAGGTTCGGGCGGCGCTATGGGCTTAGCGGGCGCCGTCGGCGCAGAAGGTGCCGGGGGCGGGTTTGCCGCCGCAATGCCAGCGGCGGATGACATGGCGGCGAAAATCAGGAATGCAGACGGGCGAGCCACGGGGCGGAGCGTACACGAGCCGACAAACGGTGGGAAGGGTGGATCTTCGCATCGGACGAACCGGAGCGCCCCGAGGGCTGCGCCGTGCGCCGTGCGCCGAGAGCACCCCGAGGGCTGCGCCGTCGAGCACGACCGCGCCGAGCACCCCGAGGGCTGCGCCGAGCGTCGAGAGTGCCCCGAGGGCTGCGCCGCGCGTCGATAGCGCCCCGAGGGCTGCGCCGCGCGTTGAGAGCGCCCCGAGGGCTGCGCCGTTCGTCGCGAGGGCTGCGCCGTCGAGCACGACCGCGCCGAGCGTCGATAGCGCCCCGAGGGCTGCGCCGCGCGTCGATAGCGCCCCGAGGGCTGCGCCGCAGAGCACGACGCGAGTTCGTGCTGGGGTCGATTTCGTGCCATAACACGAAATGTCGCGAGGGCTGCGCCGAGCGTCGCGAGGGCTGCGCCGTCGAGCACGACGTGCCGAGCACGCGCCGCCTCGCGAGGGGCTGCGCCGTCGCTTCGTGGTTATGGTTTCGGCTCGGTTGGTATATGTATGAACCCGAGGTCAGCGCTTTTAATGAACAGCAAGCGACCTCCGGCCAAATCTGCGAGATTTTCGAGCTGGGCGGGAATGATCACGTTCAACGTCATGACAAGGGCCTGGATCGCGTCAATTCCTTTGGTGTGCCGTCGGATGACGTGATCGGGGCCAGGGCCGATGATTTCGTATTCAACCAACCAATCTGGCCCCTTTTCGTCACGTCTCGGAACCCCTAATCGAACGCGTACGACACGCCGCCGCCTTGTCCCATTCTCGATGAAGGTGAGCTTACGCTCGGCCATTATTTGCATTTGCGGAGTCTTACGCAATTCCTAATGCAAGTCCCTAGCATGTCGTTGCTTGCGGAATAACATGCTCGCTTCATGTCCCTGTCTTGAACCTCTGCGCATCGTGCCTCGCGTGCTTCCGCGTGGGCATAACACGCTTCTTCACACGGATCGACATAGCCCATTTGGGGACAGGCCGGTTCGGCCGTCGCAACTGGCTCCATCTGTAGAAATGCGAAGACAATGGCCAATGGCGCCATAATGCCGGCAACGGCAGTGGTTCTTAATCGGTTGGACACGCAAACCTCCCATGCAAGCGATCTGCATTCGCTCGCCTTTATGGTAGGGGATGGCCGGTGCTGTGTCTAGCTTCTGGGAGACGTCCGTGGGCTACGCCGTCGAGCACGACCGCGCCGAGCACGACCGCGCCGAGCACGACCGCGCCGAGCACGACCGCGGAGGGCTGCGCCGTTCGGGGCGAACGTGTCAAGAAGTCTGCGCCGTCGAGCACGACCGCGCCGAGCGCGCAAGGGGGGATCCGCCGCGCCGAGGATCGCCCCCTCGTGTGATGTGTGATCACGTGGTTGTGTGATCGGATCACACGGACCGCGGATCACACATCACACGGAAGCGCCCCCCTTCCGCCCTTGACTCCAGCATTGCCATTGACACGCGCCCCCGGACCCGTTCGCGCACGACCGCGCCGAGCGCCCCGAGGGCTGCGCCGTCGAGCACGACCGCGGCGCCACGCCGCGTCAGTGACGGGCGGTATTACTGTAATAACTCGTCCGGAGGGGGCGTAATAGCTCACGGAACGGCCGCCCGTGCGGGACCCGTAGAGTACGATTTGAGGGGGGATCCCTTGACTCTCGCTGAGATGACCGGAACCTAGCGGAATTATTATAGAGTAACGCGATTTGCGCTTCAGGTACTCTACGTAGAGTACCGCCCGCGCGTAGAGTACCTTTTTCGCCCCCCTCCGGACGCTATGACGCGCCCCCCCAGCGACGGCTGCGCCGGGGGATGTACTCCGCGCGGAGTACATCTCGCGCGCCGCGCCCCTTTGCGCCTTGCGCCCCCTGGAAATGGGCCGGTAGGCTGTCTCCATGGCGCTTGATCCGAAATCCAAGCAACGGGGCGCGCGCATCGATCCGAGCCTGGTCCTAGCTGGGGGCGCGATCGTGGCAGGGCTCCTAACACTACTGCGGGACATTAGAATCAAGCAAGAGGGGTTGGCGCATGTTGGTGGCGTGGGATGGCGGCTCTCTACAGGAGGACCCGTGCATGACATCGCCGGTGCGGTGACAGAATGGGCACCGT
>NZ_JASBQE010000022.1 GCF_029960785.1 Polyangium sp. 15x6 | reverse complement strand
TGGCGACTCCTTCGCGGATACGGGGACCTCCGCCGCCGGGCGGCTCAGGATCCAGATCCTGCGCGCGGAGCTGCTCGACGACATCGAGCAGCTCCTTGAGGGGCGACTCCTCGACGGCTTTGCCGGCGTGCGTTCGTATCCATTGTTCGAGCGCGTCAATCTGCCGTAGGAGCTCGCCGATCGCCTGGGCTTTCTGCTCGCGATCGGTCCAGTCGATGTCGAGCCCGGCCTTGACGCTCGGCGCGAGAAACATGGGCGCGCCAGCGCACGCTGCGATCTCTTCGGCCCTGCGCTCGAGCAGCTTGGCGGCCCCACGCAAGAGCTTGAATGCCGCGTGCCCGAGCAGGTTGAATGTGTCCTCGACGCGGCCTACGCCTTCGAGGGGGCGCGAATCCACGGCCAGTCGGAGCGTCTTGGGTAGCTTCTTCCAGTCGAATGCATGGGTCTCTTTCGCCAGCTCGACGGTGCGGTCGAGCAGCCTTCGGTCCATGTCGTGCTCGATCAGGCGCTGGCGGAAGTCGTGCAGCGTTCCCTGCGCGAATGCCGACCGTGTGGCGCCCAGCGTGCCGAGCACGAGTTGCCATCGCTGGTCGAACCTCGTGTTGTCGATCGCCTCGGCGTCCGATGCGCCGGTATACGCCTGCAAGAGGAGGACCATGCAGAGAAGCGCTGGAGCAACGGGCGTCTTGCCTTCGCCCGTGTCTCGATACATTCCCGCGAGTTCATCCTGGAAGGCATCGTCGAAGAGCCTGGCGCGGTTCAGTCGCAAAAAGGCGTACATACGCCTTCGCTTTCCCAGATGGTCGAGCATGGCCTGCTCTTCCTGGGTGATCGTCGTGCTCGGATTCCAGCGGGGTACGGAGGTCGACATGGCGGATCCCTCGGTCGGCTGGGCGAGCCGGGACGAGTGGATCACATCCACGCGGGTTTGTCGATCATGTCCACGCAAGTGTCGGTAACTGCTCGTGGTTCTGAACCGATCGACGTTCTAGAAACACGGGCGCGCCCGCACAAGCTGCAATTTCTTCGGCCTTGCGTCCGAGCACCATAGCGGTGGCAGAAAGCAACTTGGCCGCGGCGTGACCGAGCAAGTTGAAGGTGTCCTCGACGCGCCCGGCGCCCTCCAGCGGCCGCGAATCGACTCCCAATCGTAGCGTCTTCGGCAACTGTTTCCAGTCGAAGGCTTTCGTCTTCTTGACGAGCTCGACGGTGCGCTCGAGGAGACGGAGATCCATGTCATGACGAATCAGGCGCTGACGAAAGCTCGGCAGGGTACCCTGAGCGAAGGCGGGCTTCCTGGCGCCAAGCATGCCCAGCACGAGCTGCCACCGGCGATCGTCGACCATCGAGTCGATGGCTTCGGCATCCGACGCGCCCGTATACGCTTGCAGGAGCAATACCATGCACACGAGCGCGGGTGGCACGGGCACTTTGCCTTCACCGGTATCGCGATACATCCCGGCGAGCTCGGCCTGGAAGGCCTCGTCGAACAGCTCCGCGCCGTGAAGCCGCAGGAAAGCGAACAGCCGACGGCGGTTGCCAAGTCGGTCCAGCATCTCCTGCTCCTCGGCAGTGATAATCGTGCTCAGGGTCCAGCGGGGTACGGTCGTCGACACAGGGATCCACTCCGTCGGCTGGGCGAGCCGCGTGCAGTGGATCATACCAGAAGGTGCTTGTCGAGCCCCCTCGCGCAAGCACTCGTCGAGCTACGCCGAAGGAGATCGCGAGCACCTGAGGCGGCGGCGCGACGGGCAGCGTCGGATCCGCAGTTTGGACTTGACGCGAGGGACGGGTGCGTCCCCAATCCCTCGCGATCTCGATGAAGAAGCACCTTCACAGGCCGGGCACGAAGCTCATCAGCCATTCCACGAGTATTCTCGCCGCGGACTTTTCCCGAGACGGGTCCCGGCTCGTCTCGGTGGCCGCGAACGATCCCACCGTACGCGTGTGGGACGTCGAAGCCGCGCGGACGGTATCGAAGCTCGACATCGCGAAGGGCGTCAACAAGGCTCGCCTGTTCCCGACCGGGGACCGGCTGGCTGCCACGTTCGACGATGGGGTCGCGCGTGTGTACGAGCTCGAAAGCGGCAACGAGCTCGCGCGTGCGCACCAGATGCTCCGTCCCCGGGCGCTTTGCGTGTCTCCGGCCGGCGGGGTGTACTGGGCGGGCTTCGGCGGCGACGACACCGTCGTCTGGTCGTGGCTCCCCGGTGAGTCCCCGAAGCCGCTCCTCCGCGATATTCATTGCTTCGAGCCCGAATGCAGCTTGTCGCTCGCCCGCGATGGCCAGGAGCTGTGGTGCTTTTTCGAGTGGGATCTCGTGGGCTTCGACACGCGGACGGGCACGGAGATCGCGCGGTTTCATGGCGACAGGGACGTGGCCCTCGGGGAGGGCCTCATGCTCTCTCCCGAGCGATGCGCCGTGGTCGTGCAATCCATGCTCAACCGTGATGACGATCCGATCCGGCCGCGCATCTACAAGTGGAACCTCGATTCCGACATGCATGTATGGGGCACGGAGATCTTGGGACATCCCTATGGCAACAAACCGCTGCTGACGATGGCCCGGAGCCAGCGCTGGATTGCGAGCGTCGGCAAAGGTGGCGTGATGTTTCATTCGCTTCGCAGCGGGCGAGCGCTCGGGATGCTGCCATTCGAGGCGCCAGAGGCGACCCTTTCTTGCCTGAGTGTGTCCCCGGACGATGGCCTCCTCGCGGTAGGGGCTTCGAATGGTGACCTGGTCGTCCACGACCTCGGCGATTCCTTGATCGAACCGAGCATGGCGACGCCGCACATCGCCACGCGCTCTCGCCAAGGAAAACCGCTCACCTTGCGATTGCAGAAACGACCGGGGCTCTGGTTACGGGTGCACGAGGACGGCTCTCTCGAGCGGGCCGAAGGTGACGCCCGCGCCGATTCGATCATCACGACGCTGGCCGTCCGGGCGGACCATGAGAAAAATGTGTCCGTTTATCTCCCCCGCCTTCGATGGGACCTTCGCGGGCGCCTCTGGCAGCACGATCTCACGAAGCCGTCGCCCTATTGTAAATCGCATCCCGTGCAGGTCTTCCTCGGGGCCGATCTGGTCGTCGAGGGTTACCTCGGCGTCGAAAGTGACCCGGGAGTGGGGCAAACCATTCTCGGCGTCGACAGCGACCGCGACGGCCTCGGAGAGCGGGTCGCCGGGACGCTCAGCCCCCGGACGATCCTCGCCGGCATCAACGACCTGCTGGCATTGCTACCGGACTGACATGCAATCGCGCGAGGCCGTTCAATCGGGCCGAGCGACGTCGCGAGAGCCAGGAATGACGCGGGGCGGACCGTGCGGATCGCGCCGGACGAGCAGAAGCAGCAGCGATTCCGCAGGCTCGTCGGGACGACCAAAGGGCGCGAAGCCCTTCGGCAGCGCGTAGGCGTGGAGCACCGCCTCGCCCACCTTGCGTCCAAACAGGGGCCGCGAGCGCGTTTCCGAGGCCTACGCAAGAACCTCTTCGATCTGCGGCGCCACGCCGTCGTGCTGAACCTGGAGACGATTCTGCGTCACAGCGGCCTGGCCAAGGCCGCGTAATTCATGGGTGGATCGAACTGTTCGGCGCTCTAGCGGAGGAACCCGAGCTTACCGACCGTTTGGGCGGCAGCGCAGCGCCCGCTTGCAAACGCCGCGGCCCTTGCGCAGCAAGGGATTGAAGTTCTTATTTGTCTAGATGCCAGAAGCTCGCGGTGGCGCTCGGCGAGGTGCGCGGGAGGGCGTGTCCGTCGAAGCTCTGACCGATCCGTGACCGTTCGAGGTCGTCCGTGTCAGTCCACGATCTCGAACGGCGCCTCCACGAAGCCCCGGTCCCTCCAGACGAACAGCTTGTGCTCGTCGACCACGGGCCCCTCGGCGCCCGCGCGCACGCTCGTCACCAGGAACGCGAGCGGCCACAGCGGCCCCGGACCGAGCCGCGCCGATCCCCCTTCACGCGCCGGCGGATCTCCCCCCGACATGACCGCGGCGTCGGTCGCGCTGAAGTACGCACCGGCATCGAGGTGCGAGTGGTAAATCACCTTCACCGGGCGCCCGGCCGCGCGCCCGCGATTCACCGCATCGTTGAGCTTCTTCTCCTCGAAAGCGAAGAACGTGCGCGCCGTCCGGAAGAACGTCTCCGGGTCGAGCTGATGCAGCCTCGCTGCCAAATTCGGCAGGGCCACGATTTCGTCACAAAGCAGCGCGTCACTCGCCGGCCCCACCAGATATCCACAGGCCTCCTCGTCCTTGCCGTATCGAGCGCGCGCGTCCGCTTCGAGGGCCCGCATGACCGCGCGCGTCAAATGCAGACCGCCGTGCATCCACGGCGCGTCGAAGCTCGTCCACATCGCTCCCACCTCGTCTCTCCGTCACCTACCTCGCCGACCCTGCTGAATGCGGCGCCCGACTGATGTAGGCTGCGCCCATGGACATCAGCCAGGAGGCGATCGACCTCATTATCGCCTGGGAAGTGGCCGGAGGCGAGCGCGAGCTCGCGCGGTCCCTGTACGACCGCAGATACACGCACCCGCACTGGCCGGGCAACGAAGCCTCGGGCCTCACGATCGGCATCGGCTACGATCTCCGCCACCAGACGAACAACTTCGAAGGCGACTGGAAAATGCGGCTCTCCGCCCTGCCGGTGCCCGATGCGTACGACCGCCTCCGCGCCTATCTCGGCGTGGGCGGCGGAAGGGCCGCGGAGAGGGCCACGCGCGACATCTCGATCCCCTGGGACGATGCCATGATCGTTTTCCGCATCCGGCGCCTGCCGTCGTACATCGACCTTGCCAAGAGCGCCTTCCCGGGCGTCGATGCCCTGGGGCCCCACGTCTGGGGCGCGCTCACGTCCCTCGTCTACAACTGCGGCACGAAGACGAAAGACAAACCCCTCAAGAAAAAGGCCTACGACTCCATCCGCGCGGCCATCGCCGGAAGGAGCATCCGCGGCGTCGCCGATGGCATTCGCGAGATGAAGGCTTTCCACACCGCGGCGACGCCGGAAATCGCCCGCGGGCTCCACCGGCGCCGTGATGCCGAGGCCGAGCTCGTCATGAGGACGTGGATCCTCGAGGCGGGCGAGGTCGTAAAACCCAACCTGTCCGTAGCTTGAGCCGGAGACACCGATGAGCACGACCAATCACGCCACCATCGAGATCGCGAGCGGCGACGCCCTCGACGTCCGCACCTTCGCCATCAAGCAGGGCATCAACCAGCTCTTCAACGTCGACGTCCGCGCCGTCTCGAGGAGCCTCGACATCGACTTCGACGAGGTCATCGGCAAGCCCGCGAGCTTCCGCCTGCGCACCTCCCACGCCTCGCCCACCTGGCAGGGCATCTGCTCGCAGATCGAGCAGGTGCGCGCGGATGCCCAGGGGCTCGCCACCTACACGCTCACGCTCCAGCCGCGCGCCTGGTTGATGACCCAGCGCAAGAACTACCGCATCTTCCAGTTCGAGACCGAGCTCGACATCGTGAAGAAGATGCTCGGCGAATGGGGCATCGAGTTCGAGGAGCGCCTCGACCCGGCCAACTACAAGCCGCGCAAGTACCGCTGCCAGTACGCCGAGACCGACTTCGCCTTCCTCAGCCGCATGCTCGAGGACGCCGGCGCCTCCTACTACTTCGAGCAGAGAGATGGCAGGACCGTCCTGGTCCTCGATGACGCCCCGCACGCGCGCGAGCTCCAAAAGCCCAGGCTGCGCTTCCATGACGAGCCCAACTCCACGCTCGACGAGGAGTTCGTCACGCGCGTCGCCATCCGCCAGCGCGTGCGGCCGGGCAAGGTGACCATCGGCGACCTCGACTATCGCAAGCCGAGCACCAACCAGCCCAGCCTCGCCGCCACCGGCGGCCTCCCCCAGGAGCAGGCGCTCGAGCAGTTCCACTACGAGCCGGGCGCCTTCCTCTTCAAGCAGAGCGGCGGCGGCGGCAGCACGCCGACGGCCGACGATCGCGGCAGCTCGCGCACCGACGAGCAACTCGGCAATGTCAAGACGCAGAATCGCCTGCATGGCAAGCGGGGCTCGGCCAAGCGCATCAGCTTCGAATCGAACGCCCTCGACCTCGTCCCCGGCGTCATCGCCAGCGTCAGCAACCACCCCCACCGCACGCTCGGCGCGGACCGCTCGCTCCTCGTCACCGAGGCCCTGATCGAGGGCGATCACGACGGCGATTGGCGCGTGCACGCCGAGGTCGTCCCGACCGACATCCCCTACAAGCCGGACACCAAGACCGCGCGGCCGAAGGTCACCGGCCTCGAGAGCGCGTCCGTCGTGGGCCCTTCCGGCGAGGAGATCCACACGGACGAGTACGGCCGCGTCCGCGTGCAGTTCCACTGGGATCGCGAGGGCAAGCGCGACGAGACGAGCTCGTGCTGGGTCCCCACGAGCCAGCCCTGGGCCGGCGCCGGGTTCGGCGGCGTGAACCTCCCGCGTATTGGCCAGGAGGTGCTCGTGGAGTTTTTGGGCGGCGATCCGGATCGCCCCGTCGTCGTGGGCCGCGTCTTCACCGAGACGCAGCCGCCGCCGTACAAGCTGCCCGACTTCAAAAAGGTGAGCGGCCTGCGCTCGGAGTCGAGCCCGCGCCTGGTCACCGGCGCGGCCGACGGCAGCAGCAGCGGCCTGTCGTCGATCGGAGGTCTCCTCGGCGGGCAGGCTCAGACGCTCGGCAGCGGGGGCATCGCCGAGACCCTCAACCACCCCTTCTTCCAGGCGAAATCCCCCGACCAGCAGACGCACTCCTTCGCCGGGAACGAGGTCAGCCTCTTCGACCAGCCTGGCAAGCAGCAGATGTACCTCCAGGCCGAGCGCGACATGAACGTCGTCGTCAAGAACACCCAGACGGCCGTGGTCAGCAATGCGCGCAGCACCCGGGTCGGCACCGACGACGTGCTCGGGGTGAATCACAAGCAGCTCAACGTCATCGGCAACAACCAGACGACGAGTGTCGGCGGCGATCGCTCCGTGAGCGTGGTGGGAACCCAGACCCACGACGTCACGGGCGACATCATCGACTGCGGGCAGAAGGATCGGGTCTACGACACCACCAACACCTTCGTGTCCGGCGCCAAAGTCCACCACTTCCTCAGCGACGAGAAGATCATCCTCCAGGTCGGCAGCTCGACGATCGTGATGCAGCCGAATTTCATCGTGATCCAGGCGGATGACGTGTTCATCAACCCCGGCGCCGAGGACACGAAGAAGGCGATGGATGGGCAGCGGCCCGTGACGAATGAAGAGAAGGAGGCGCGGGAGCGGTTCGAGAAGTCCCGCGAGGCAGCGAAAGAAGCGTGGAAACGCGCGAATCAGTACTTGAACGACCCAATGGTGCAGCAGGGGAGGGACTCAGGACTCGTGAACGACGAAGAATTCCTGCAGCACCATTTCGATAAGCATTACAACCGACTCGGTGGCACTCCTGGCGAGACAGAAGCCATTCGTCAAGGGAAGGATGCGGCCGAACACGAGATGAAATGAGGTCTGACCCGGGTGAAGCCGGTCGAGGCGCGCGGCCCCCCTCGCGGGGCCGCCGCCATCGGATCGCCGTCACGGTTTGAGGCCGTAGAGATCGCTGCCGAGGCTGAAGGCGTCCTTGGCGAAGTAGCCCGTGTCCGTGGCCGGCCCCGCGGGCACCACGCCGGTCTCTTTGATGGCGTCGGCCCCGAGCAATATGCCCTCGATCACCCCCTTCCCCCCCTTCCACCAACCAATACCCCCGGTAAAGAGCCCCCCCCACGTAATCCCCTTTTCGATGAAGTCCCGCCACGGCGGCGCCGGACCATCGGCCGGGTCGCTTTCCTGCCCGGGCACACCTCCGTAGAAGATATGCGCTGCACCGTCGATGATCTGTCCCTCGCATTTGACCGCATCGAAACGACGGCTGGCCCTCGCATTCTCGATGAAAACGGTTTCGCTTCCGGTCGTCGGCGACTCACGATGCTGGTCGGTCTGGGTCGCGGCGCTCACGTTCGCCGCCTGATACTTCGCCTCCTCCAGGAGGACGTGTTCGACTCCCTTCGCGATCTTCTCGGAGCTGTCCGCCGGAAGGGCGTACTTGTCCGTCAGCTCGCCAATCGATGTCGTCACGCCTGCCGCCCCAAATGCGACCGACACCACGGCAAGCGATAACCCTCCGGTCAAGCACGCCGACGCGCCCAGGACGACGCCCCCGACCGCGAGGGCTGCCGGCGCGGCAATGTCCCGAGCCGTGCTGCTCATGTGCTGGACCGGCGACGTGACGCGTGCGGCTCGTTCAGCGGACATACGACCTCCTCACGATGAACTCCGGACCATCAGCGACCGGCAAAACTCGCCGACCCACGCGTCGATCTGCTCCCGGTAGCTCGGCCGCGCCGAGAAGGTCGCAATGAGGTTGCGATCCTGGAGCTGCACGAAGAGCTGCACCTGGTAGACCACATCCTGGTCCTTCTTCCAGCGGATGGCCGCCAGGCGGTGGGGCACGGCCAGATCCACCGTGGGCGGCTCCTCCACGTGCAGCATGGGCAATCGCTTGCCGTATTCGGCCATGGCGATCGCGAAGAGCTGATCGACCGAGGGGCGCGACGGGTCCGGGTCCCGCTGCACCACGAGCGCCACCCGGCCTCCGTCCTCCGTGTGCCATTCGAGCGTGTGGACCGTCCTGTCGACGTAGCCCGCGGGCACGGCCACCTCGACGTCATCCATGTAATAGGTCGTCGTGTTCATTGCGGAGCTCCGAGCCGCACGAGGTTCCGGTGAGCTGGCATGGCCACGATCTCCTCGGCGCACGTCGAAACGATCCACTGGTTCGTCGGCGCGAACGACCGGAGGATCTCGAGCCGCCGACGCGCCTCCGCCCCGCTGAGGTAGAGCTCTGGCGTATCGAAGAGCACCACCGAGTGGTGCACCCCCACGAGCGCCATCGACGCCGCGATCGCGAACGCCTGTTTCTCCGACATCGACAGCCGCGACAGCGGCCTCGGCGAGCCCCCCGCGCTCACCACCTCGAGGTCTCCCGCGCTTCCCACCCCTGCCAGCCGGAGATGCGGGCAGAGCTCCGCGAATAGCGCCTCGAGCGTATCGGTCCGCGCGGAGTCCGCGCGCCTGAGGATCATGTCCTCGGCGAGCTTCATGAGCCCCGCGTATTTGTCCGGCCCCCGCGTGAGCCGCTTGCGGCGCTGGTCGCCCACCGGATCGCCCACCGTCGTCGCATACGACGGAAGCCCGCGATCCGCGGGGATATAGTCGATCTTGCCGTGGTTCCGATCGTGGTCGTATCGCTCGAGCAGCACGCCGATCGCCGGATCGGGCGCGAGCTCGACCGTGCCCGAGCGCGCGTAGATGGACTCGGTTGAAAGGAGCGGCTTCGTGACGCCGACGAACTTCTGCTCGTCCTCCGACATCCACCACTGCATCGAGATCTTCGCGGCCGTGCCCTTCGGCCCGAGCACATCATCGAGCCGCGGCCGCGGCCCGTACGCCGCCACGCGCTCCTTGCCGGCGATGATCATCTCGAGCAGACGCGTCTTGCCGCTGCCCGGCGGCCCCGTCACGACGATCAGATCGGCCGGAACGCCGCCGTCGCGCGCGAAATCCAGCGAGCCGTCCGCAAGCCCCGCGAAACCCTTCCACGCCACGCTGGCGATTCTCATCGCACTCCTACCTCCGCAGACGGATCTGGCCCCATCCGTCGCGGCCAGAGTAGAGAACTGCTGCCGATGGAGGAAGCCTTTGCGTGCGGCCCTGCCGGGTGTCCTCCTCATCCCGTCGCGGGCGCGGCTCGAGCCGCGGTCGTGACCGAACTCCGTTGACCAGCGGAGGGATCTGTGCTCTAGCCCCGGACGCGGCCGTGCAACACGCGACCGAGCGCCATGGCGACGAGGGCCTCGGGTTGCGTCTCCGCGACGTCCTCGCGGAGCCTCGCCTCGGCGAGCACCACCACCGGATACGAAGGCAGGAGCGGCAAGGACTTCGCGACCGCGTCGGAGAGATACACGAGCATCACGTCGCCTCCGCGCGCGAGCGTGAGATCAGCGCGGATCCGCGTCGCGCCGAGGAGCACGCGGCGCTTGTATTTGCGGCCTTCGAGAAGGAGCCGCTCCACCTCGGACGCCACGTACCGCGGCGGGAGCGAGAGCGATGACGTCGCGGCCTCGATCTGCCGGCCGAGGGCGAGCACGGTGTCGGGCCGCGGCGGGATGGACGCGGCGATCGCCTCTTGCGCGACGGCAATCGCCGCGAGCAGGCGTTTGTCGCCTCCCGCGACCGTCTGCGCGACGCTGACCGTCGCGCGCAGCGCCTCGAGCTCGTCGAAGACGGGTCGCAGGTCGCCCGCGACGGCGAGGACCGGCGGGTGCCAGTTGCTCAGGTCCTCGAGGCTCTCGGCGAGCGCGCGCCGGATCTCGGCTGCGTCTGCCGAGCGGGCGCACGAGAGGACCCGGGCCACGTCCGCGCGCTCCTGCTCTTCGTGCGAGAGCTTGCCGAGCGACGAATCGGCGATCTGCACGGGGCGCGGGCCCGCGAAGAGCGGCGCGAAGCTCTTCTGCATGCGGAGCCGGGGCAAGACCTTCGGATCGAAGTCGAGGACATCGACGACGGCGAGCCTCTGAACCGGCGTGATGGCCGGACGGACCCCGCGCGCCAAAGTCCTCGGCTCGTCGCCGCGACGCTCTTCGCGCGCGGCCGCGTCAGAAGCGGCCTTCGCGCTCACGAACGCGAGGGGCGCGGCGCTCGCGGCCTCGGCCTGCGCCGCGTCGGTCTTCCGGGCGTCGGGGGCTTCGAGGCTCCGCGCGGCGGACTTCGCTCCGCCGAACGCGCTCTCGAAGGTCGTCGAAGCGTTCTTCGGGGGTAAAGGCGGGGGCGACGGGGCGAGCGGCATCGGCGCGAGCGGCGACGGCGCAGGGACAGCGGCGATACGCGAGGGCGGAACGACCGCAGGCGAGGCAACGGGGGTGAAGTGCAAGGGCGGCGGCATCGCCTCGGGTCGCGCCGAGGGCGGCTGGGGCACGCTCGGCGGCAGCGGAGGGTACGAGCCGCGGGAGCTCGGCGCGCCCGAGGTCGCGTCGGCTTCGCGAAAGGGCATGACGCCGTCCAGGTTGCTCGGACGCCGCGGCGGCGGCGGGTTCGTACCCTGGAAGGGCAGCCCGGTGTCCCGCCGGGCGGGCACCGTTAACGGCATCGTGCGGGTCGTATCGTCCTCGTCGATGCGCATGTCCTCGGGGCCCTCCGGCCGCGCCTGCGGGGCGATCTGCGCCTCGTCCGGCGAGACCCGCGCGCCCATCGGCGTGCCGACGACGATCACCTGGACGTCGCCACCAGCGGGGAGCGGGATCTGTGCGCGGAAGGTGAGCGTGCAGATCCCGCGATCGGTGTCGATGCAGAGCAAGTCTCCCTGGAGCCGGATGGGCTCACCGCGGCTGCCCGCGACGACCGCGTAGGGCGTGAGGCCGGACAGGGTCATGCGCAGGCGCGGGTGCTTCGCGTGCAGGTTCTCCGCGATGATCGTCTCGTTCGGCTCGAGGGGACGGTCGAGCCGCTGATCCTCCGGCGCCACCAGGAAATACTGCCTCGGCAAGGTCTTGGGCAACGCGAACGCGTCCGAGCGGCCGAGCCAGGCGCGCTCGCGCTCGCCGAGGAGCCCCGCGCGCACGGGCCACACGGCCGCGATGGGGCCGAAGCCGGCGCGCGGGATGTATTCGTGCAGCGAGGTGATCTCGTGGAGGTGAGGCACGAGCTGGGGCACCGGGACGGGGCCGAGGAGCGCGCTGCGCGAGAGGTCGATCCCGGCGGGGTTGTCCGTGCCGGGGCCGCCGGCGGCGTATTCGTAGCGGAGGGAGAAGCGGGTCTGGAGGGGCGCATCCTCCACGCTGCCGTCGGCGCGAAAGCGGCGCGGGCCCCAGGCTTCGACGGTCTTGTCGACCGAGCCGACCACGATACGCGCCGCGATCGAGCGCGCTGGCCGCCCCTCGGGGGCGTAGGCGGAGCCGACGACGATGACCTCGGCCCTCGGCTTGAACGGGGTGAAGTCACTCGGCACGTGGACGCTCCGGGCGGGATCGTCGTCCCAGTGCCCGTCTTCTGCCTGGAGCGGCAGGGGGACGTCGAGCGGCGCGGCATCTCCCGGCGCGAACGTGTAGGTGGCCTTCGCGATGACGGTGACGACGAGCGAGCCTCGCTCGTCGCGCCACAGACGCGAGCCCACGTCGAACGGGCCCCGCGAGAGCACGCGGACCGTGGCGTGCCGGGCTTGCGTGTTCACGCCGGGCTCTCCGCGCGAGCGTCGTCGGCTGCCCGAGGGAGGGTCGGTGCGGAGGCGGCGTGCATGAGAGGCGGCTCTACCATGAACCGGCGGCGGCTGAAAGCCGCGCTCGCGGCAGTCCCCGGCCGTTCCAGAGGATCCATGATCAAGCCGTACCTCGATGAAATGAGCGGCGTCACCGGCCGGAGGAGACCGTCCTCTACCGCGTCGTGGCCGAGCACTGGCCAGCCTTTCGTGAGCGAGTGGAGGCCATCGGCCCGTTGTCGCGGTTCGTCATGCGGGAGGTCGAGGAGTATCTCCGGCGCGGGCTCCTCGAATATGGGTTCATTCGTGTGGCGTGCGAAGGTTGCGGGTTCGAGCGATTGCAGTGGTGCCACGGCTTCACCACGATCCTCCCCCCGCATCCGCCTGACCATTCATCTCATCGCAACAGCCCTGCCTCATCGAGCTGTCGCAGCGTTTCTGCTGCGGGAGCCAAGCGTTCGAGCCCTCGACCGATGGTGATGGATCCTGGCGGGCCACCTGAGGACTTACCCGTGTAGCCGCCGAGCTCTGCGATCCACTGTGTTGCGACGCCGATCGTCAGGATCCCATCGGGGATGCCCGCATTTTTCCGCTTACGTCTCTTGAGCACGAGTGCGTCAATCTCGTAGCGCGATAGCTCCTCGGTTGCGGGCAGATCGGGATGGTTGCGTGACAGGTACTTCAGTCTCTCGATGCGCATGGCCACGGCAGCCAGCAGCGTAGCCCATCGCTTCACGTGTTCGCTGATGTGGAGCTGCGTCGCCTCGACGTTGCAGCCGCCCTGCTTCCACGTGCGATGAAACTCCTCGATGCGCCAGCGCTGTGTGTAACCGAAAACCACGAGGCAGACGTCTTCGAGGGTCTCGAGCGGATGGTTGGTCAAGAGCAGCCACTCGATACGCTCCTCGCCCTCCGGGACCCGACTTTCCTCGCGCACCCACACCACGTTCGTGTGTAGCGGGTGTCGTTTGCCCGTCTGCTTGTCGCGCACGTCGAGCGTGACGCTCGCGGTTCGGATGCTCGTTCGTGCTGTCCTCGCAGTCCTGCGGTTGATCCTCCCCCACTTCCGTGGACAAACCCAAAGGCGCGAAGATGCGCTAAGGAGAGTTCGATGGCGAGGCGGAAGCGGAGGTCGTTCAGCGCGGAGTTCAAGGCAGAGGCAGTTCGTCTCTGCCAGGTTGGGGACCGGAGCATCGCGAAGGTCGCGAAGGATCTGGATCTCACCGAAACGGCGCTACGCGAGTGGGTGAGGGCTGCGGAGACAAACGTCGGCCGGGAGAAACCCCCCGAGACCCTCACGGGCGCCGAGCGCGAGGAACTCGCGCGGCTGCGGCGTGAGGTCAAGCGGCTGCAGATGGAGCGAGAAATCTTAAAAAAAGCGGCGGCCTTCTTCGCGAAGGAGAGCGAGTGAAGTTCGCGTTCATCGCTGCGGAGAAGGCTTTCTTTCCGGTCACCGTGCTTTGCGACGTCCTTGGCGTTTCGCGCAGCGGCTTCTACGCCTGGTGCAAGCGCCCCGAGCCGCGGCGGAAGGCCTCCGACGCGCAGCTCGCGGCGGAGATCGCCACCGCTCACCGCCGAAGCCGCGGCACCTACGGCAGCCCGCGGGTGCACGCGGAGCTGCGCGCCAGGGGCCTGTGCGTGAGCCGCAAGCGCGTCGAGCGGCTCATGCGCGAGCGGGGCCTCGAAGCGCGCAGCAAGCGCCGTTTTCGGCGCACCACGGACTCGAACCACACGATGCCGCTGGCGCCGAACTTGCTCGGTCGCCAATTCGACGCGAAGGCCCCGAACGAGGCGTGGGTGACCGACGTGACGTACATCCCGACGGCCGAGGGCTGGCTGTACTTGGCTACGATCCTCGACCTGTTCTCGCGGCGGGTCGTCGGCTTCGCGATGAGCGAGCAGAACGACCGCGCCCTCGCGCTCGCGGCACTCGAGCGGGCGCTGCGCGCACGCCGGCCGGGGCCGGGGCTTTTGCACCACTCCGACCGCGGCAGCCCCTACGCCAGCGAGGACTACCGGAAGGCGCTGCGAGAGCGCGGCATCGTCGCGAGCATGAGCCGCACCGGTGACTGCTGGGACAACGCCGTCGCCGAGAGCTTCTTCGCGACCCTCAAGGCCGAGCTGGTCGACGCGATGCGCTTCCCGACACGGGATGCCGCGATGGCGTCGATCGGTGACTACCTCGAGCGGTTCTACAACCACGCCCGGCGGCACTCGTACCTCGGGTACTTGAGCCCGGTCGAGTTCGAATTGAGAGCACAAGTGGCCGCGTTTGCGGCATAGTGCGTTTGTCCACGGGAGCGGGGGAAGATCAGGATTCGCTCCTTACCCATTCATGGACGCCGTTCACGAGCTTGTAGCCATAGACGTAGAGACTCACAAGGACGGGACGCGCAAACCGTGGAGGTCGCACCCTGAAGAAGTATCGCGCCAATCCGCCATCGGAGATCCGCTTGGAGTATGGGATCGAGCTCGTCGCGGGACTCAGCGTGTCAGGCCCAAATGCAGGTGCAGCGCTGGATGAAGCGGTACGGGATCGAGCCGGAGACATTCAAGGAATCGGGGTGCGAGCAGGATGCAACGGGTGCAACGGGTGCAACAGGGGGTGCAACCGGTGCAACCACCACGCAGCAGCCGGAAGCACGCGCGTTGCAGAGAGCAAGGCCACGAATCCTCGCGCCACGGCGCCCATTTTGGCCTGGCACGCCTGCTGCCATGGCTCCCCGCCATGCGCACTCTGCTTCTTCCGCTGCTCACCATCACCCTGGCCTCCCTGTCGCTCGTCGCCTGCGGCGGCGACGACACCCACCCCGATTCCGGCACCGGCGGTGCGGGCGGCTCCGGCGGCTCCGGCGGTGCGGGCGGCACCGGCGGCTCCGGCGGTGCGGGCGGCTCCGGCGGCTCCGGCGGCGCGACGTCGGCCGATATCTTCGAGAAGCTCCAGGACATCGAGGGCCTCACGGTCACGGAGGAGAAGACCGAGATCCCTGGCTACCGCTATTTCGTGCTCACGATTGACCAGCCCGCGGATCACGACGATCCCTCCGGCGCGCGCTTCGAGCAGCGCCTCGTGCTGCATCACCGCGACCCGGCCGCGCCCGTGGTGCTCGCCACCCAGGGCTACAACCTCTATCCGGAGTACCAGTGGCTCGACGAGCCCGCCGAGCTGCTCGCCGCCAACCAGGTCCGGGTCGAGCACCGCTTCTTCACCCCCTCCCGCCCGGAGCCCGCGGACTGGTCGCAGCTCACCATCGAGCAGGCCGCCGCGGACCTGCACCACATTGTCGAGGTGATCCGGCCGCTCTACGAGGGCAAGTGGATCTCCACCGGCGGCAGCAAGGGCGGGATGACCTCCGTCTATCACCGCCGCTTCTATCCCGACGACGTGAACGGCACCGTCGCTTACGTCGCCCCGCACAACTTCGGCGACGCCGACCCGCGCTACCTCGAATTCGTGGCCCAGCGCGGCGACGCGGCCTGCCAGCAGGCCCTCCTCGACTTCCAGCGCGAGGTGCTGCTGCGCCGGCCGGAGATGCTGACGCGCATGCAGGCCCAGGCCGCGGACGCCGGCCTCACCTATGAGCTGCTCGGCGAGGATCAGGCCCTGGAGACCGCGGTGATCGAGTTCATCTTCAGCTTCTGGCAGTACGGCGACGAAAGCCACTGCGCCGAGATCCCGTCCACCTCGGCGAGCGACGACGAGGTGTGGTCGTTCTTCGACCTGGTCTGCGGCCCCTCGTTATGGTCCGACGGGGCCACCCTCGCCTACGAGCCGTACTATTGGCAGGCGGCGGTGCAGCTCGGCTATCCGGGCTACGCCGAGGAGAACGTCGCGGATCTGCTCCTCTACCCCGGCTTTGACGTGGCCGCCTCGTACACGCTGCCCGGACGCGGCAAGAACCCGATCCTGGACCCCCAGGCGATGCAGGACGTCTCTGCGTGGCTCACCACCGAGGGCGAGCGGATGATGTTCATCTACGGCGAGAACGATCCGTACACAGCCGCCGCCTTCGATCTCGGGGGCGCGCAGGACTCGTACCGCTTCTTCGAGCCGGCGGGGAACCACAGCGCGTCCATCGGCGGGCTGCCGCAGGCCGACCTGGAGGCGGCGCTCGCCGCGCTGCAAGCCTGGACGGGCGTCACCCCGGTCCAGAAGGCGCACGCGCTGGCGGCGTACCCGTCGACGCCCCGCTGGATGCTGTCCCAAAGCCGGCGCCGGATGCCCTGATCCCGCGCTTGCCAGCTCGTTCTGAAACAAACGAGTCCACCGTGTCCTCTGGTCGATGCCGCTCGTACCGGTCGGCGCCATGCAATTCGGAAAGCGCGCTCGAAGGACCCACGCGCGACGCCATCGCGCGCGTCGTGCCAAACGAAGGGCGCGCCGATTGCCGAGCTCTTCATCGATCATCCCTGGACGGCCGCCACCCTCCGCCATGGCGCCCGCCACACCTGGCAACGCCCATGGCCCATCCGGCACTCGGCCTAGCCCCCTTCCTCAACAGCGGTACACAATCAGATCCTGGTTGCCGCTCCCGCTCCCGCTCCTGCTGCCGTCGGGGACGATCACCGCCCGACGGGCAAGGATCCGGCGTGGGCATAAGGGTATCGGGACGCGGGCGTCTTGCCCGCGCCCGTTGATTCGTCCCCATAGCACCTGGCTGGCGCGTGGAAGGCGAACCACGCGGTCCACAAAATCGACCTTGGCGCGAGAAAGAAGAGTCACCTCTTCGGCTCAGCGGCCAATAGGAGACATGGGCAACAGACCGAAGGGCCTCCTCACCCAGCTCGTCGAGCTGCGCGCCGACGTCGAGCGCTTCCTCGCGGGCGAGAGCCGCAAGCGCGCCAACGGCAACGACGGCGTCGAGGACAAGTCGCAGGACGTCCTCACCACGGCCGTCGAGAGCCGCGACAACTACGACCCCGAGGCCGGCGATCTCCGGGCCTGGACGCTCGGGATCGCCGCGAACGTCTCCCGCGACCGCGACCGCGCCAAGCGACGTTACGACGCGCGTTTTTCGCCGGACGACGGCGAGGCCGAATCCACGCCTGCCCCGACCGCCTCACCCGAGCGCATCACCCACTGGCGCGACGTCCAGCGCAAGGTCGCGAAGGCCATGGAGCAGTTGCCTCCCGAGTTCTTCGAGGTGCTCCTGCTCGTCGGCATCGAGGGGAGGTCGCACCAAGAGGTCGCCGCGGAGCTCGGGATCTCGGAAGCCTTGGCGAAGAAGCGGCTCGAGCGCGCCCGGACATTCCTCCTCAAAAAAAGCGGTCTCTCGCGCGATGACCTCCGCAACTTCATGCCCTTTCTGTGGCTGGTCGGGGAAGACCACGCGCTCCGCCTCGAACGGCTCCGCAAGCTCGCTGGCTACGTTCACCCAACAGGGAACGCGCTCGGCGTGATCATCGGTCTGCTCGTGCTCGCGCCGGGGCCAGAGCTACCCATCGCGCGTACCGGGCTCCGGTATCGCATGCCGATCGTGGCCGCGGTGCAGGAGGCGCCGCAGCCCACGCCGCCGGCAGCTCCCCCTGAACCCGTGCCCGGCTCCGCCGTCAAGCCCGCGAAAGCGCCATCGGTGGGACGTGCTTCACGTACGCCCACAGTGACCCGCCCTCCGGTCGTGGTGGACCTGTCGGGCATGTCGTTCCTTCCGAAGGGCAACCGGTAGCGACCCTCGCGGCAGTTTGTCTCGTCCATCTTGACGGGTTTGTCCCGGGTCGGGTACTCTTACCCGCATGCAGCGGTTCGGTATCGTCATCGCCGCCATTCTCACGCTCGGGACGCCTGCACTCGCAGAGGACGCGCCCCGGCCTGCGGCCGACGATGCCGTGCAGGCGGCACGATTTGCAGCACTCGTCGCCAAGGCGGATCGGGAGCGCGCAGCGGGGAGGCTGCCCGAAGCCGCGATGGCGTACGCCGAAGCCTTCAAGATCAAGGAGGATCCGACCGTAGGCGGGCGCCTCGGGGCTTTGCTCGTCGAGCTGCGCAACCCCATCCAGGCCGCGGATCTGCTGCTCGACGCCATCGAGCGTGGACAGGATGTTTCATCCGACGAACGACACGCCTGGCTCTCGGCGTATGACGTCGCGCGCTCGCAGGTCTGCCGCGTCGAGGTGACCGTGTCCGAGCCACATTCCCGCGTCACGCTGGACGGTTTGCCCAAGAATCGCGAGGGTCATACCGGCTTCATTCTTTTCGTCCCGGCTGGCGAGCACGAGCTGCGGGCATCCCTCAATGGATTCGAGGACGCGGTCATCGATTTCAAGGCGATCAAGGGCGGGACGTTGCGGTACACGCTGGCCCTGCGTCCGCTGCCCTCGTTCGCACTCATCGATCCGCCGGAGCGGCTTCTACGGCGACGTCAGCTCGATCCGGCGACGAGCGTCGAGGAGCCACCGGACGACGAGCCACCGAAGCGAGAGCCAATCCGCGGTGGCGTCATCGATGACGAGAAGAAGAGCGGGATCCGCGGCTCGATCAACGCGGGTCCGGTCGTGTTGTTCGGCGTGGCGACGTGGGCGCCCGCGGTGGGGGCGGTGCTCGGCGGAAGCTTGCAGGTACACGAATACGCGTCGCTCGGGTTGGAGGCGCGGGCGGCTTGGCTGACATCGGGAATCGAGGGGCTCCAGATCGACGCGATGACGGCAGGCGGCATCGTGAGCGCGTGCGGCCACTATCGATGGTTCTTCGGGTGCGCGCTCGGACACATGGGCATGATCAGGGTGGCCTTTTCTCGTGAGAGCTACGAGCCGGTGACCGTCGTGGATGTGAAGCCCGGCGGCGGTGCCCGCATCGGCGCCAAGTTTCGACTCACGTCATCCCTCAGCGTACACGCTGCGACAGAGGTCCTTGCCCTGTCGAGCGGCGTCAAGATTTTCGTCGGCAATACCCTGGTTTCCTCTCAGCCGCCCGTCATGATCGGCGTGGGGGTGGGTGCAGGGTGGGAGTTTTAATCATGCGAATGTCAATTCATTTAATGGTAACGGCCCTATTCCCAACGCTCGCAGCCTGTTCGGCGCCAGACACGTTCGTGCAGTCCCACTGCGACCCGAATGCACCGCTCCCCGACGAGTATTGTCGAGGGCTACTGGCAGACGCGGGCGCCGATGGGGGTGGAAGCGATGCGGCTGCTCCCGGCCCCACGCCGCAGTCCATGGGCACCTGCCTGGACGCTTGCGTGCCCGTGCCGAGCGGCGGCGCTGGCTACTGGAGCGAGGTTCCGGTCTCGGTCAGGTTCGACAAACCGCAGGCGCTCCCGAAGTTCTGCCCGGGCAGTGTGCCGAACGAGAAGTTCCGCCTCTTCGAAGACCTCGTCGCGCCCCCGGCCGAGTGTGATGCGTGCGCGTGCGAGCCCTCGGAAGGGACGTGCGAAGGCGGGCCGCCGCAGACGATCGAGATCCGCGCGGCGACGTGTGCAGAGGGCGTCGCCGCATCGCTACCGTTCAGCGGGCCCGCGGGATGGGACGGATCGTGCACGAGCTCGAACGCGCTTCCGGCCGGTGCGTCGTGCGGCGGCGAGCTCTGCGCACAGTCCGTGCGGGCCTCGGCGCTCCCCGGTCCGACGAGTGAGTCTTGCGCACCGACGAGCGCCGCGCCCTCGTTCACGACGACGAGAGAGTGGAAGCTCGGCGCGCTCGCGTGCATGGCGAACACGAACGACGACACGTGCGGCGAGAGCGCGATCAAGCGGTACTGCGTGGCAGATCCTGGCCCCGAGTGGCTCTACTGCGTGCACGGCAAGGGCGTGATGGAGCCGTGCCCGGACAACTACAACTTCGAGCGGCACGAGATGTACCCCGACGAGCCGATCGATGATCGCGGCTGTGAGGCGTGCGAGTGCGGGGCGCCCGTGGGGAGCGCGTGCATGGGATCGCTTCGGCTCTACGACGATGCGGTGTGTTCGTCGGAGTTCGAGAAGGCTAGCCTTGCGTCCACCGGGGAGAAGTGCACAGACATCCTGCCCCCCGGGCGCGCCATCGGAGCCAAGGCGGTCACGGGCGCGACGTACGTTCACGGCACGTGCGCGAGCTCCGGCGGGGCGCCGAAGGGCTCGGCGTCACCGAACAAGAACAGCGCGATCACCTTCTGCTGCCGTCGGTCGCACTGGACCGTCGAGTAGATCGGCGCGGATACGCGGGCTCCTACGCCTGCCCGACCGTGAGGGCGAGCCCGGTGGCATCGCGCTTGGCGAGAACCTCGGCGAGGTTCCACGTCCTGATAGGAACGTCGCGCGGACCGAGCATGTAGAAGACCGCGGTCACGCCAGCGAGTTGGTAGGCAACGAGGTCCACGCCTGGAAAGACGGTCCACACAAGGCGCAGTGCGGTGTCGAGGCGAGAGTCCACGCCAGCGATGGTAGCGCAACGGGTTTGTCCTGGGAAGGTTCAGCGCATGCACGATGGTGCACACGCGCCTCGTCCTCGGGCGACGGACGGACACGAGGACGCAACGCACGAATGGCAGGGGTTCCTCTTGCAGGCGAGATTCGCTTGTAAGGTTTGGACGGGTCGTGGCACACAGGCAGGTATGAATATTCGCTTCGCTTCTGTGTTCGGCGGCATGTTGCCACGCGCTCTCGGCCCCGCCGGCGTCCTCGCGAGCGCCGTGCTCGCGGCGTGCGGCTCGCCGGATGTGGACAATCCGAAGCCGGACGCGGCCGATGCTGGAATTACCGGAGACCTTTCGCCGAGCGACGTCTCGATCCTCTGGCCGGCCCCGGAGAACGGCGAGCTTCCGCCGGGGTATCTGAAGATCTTTCCCGCCGCCGGCGAGCGCGGGCCCGGGCTCCCATCCGCAGCGCGCGACGTGATGCCGGACCTCCATGCCGATCTTCCCGGAGGAGCGAAGACGACGCTCACGGTCATTGCGGCCCGCGTCGATCCGTGCGCACCGCGCGCGTCCGGGCCATGCGTTCATGAGCTTCGACTGAGCGCCGAGACGCTCGCCGTCGGGCTCGACGATGCAGCCCTTCACCTCATTTATGAGCTCGACGACGCACGGTTCGCGGCGCTCGCCTCCGACCTTACGACTTGGCGCGCGCACTCGCCGGCATCGACCAGCGGCCGGCTCCGCGTTCACCCGGGGCTTGCCGCGGCCGGGATCGGATCGGCGTTCGCCGAGGAGCTCCACGACATCATCGTGCGTTACGCCACCGAGGAGTCGCTCATAAGTTTCACCACCAACCACTTTGCGTTCGACAACTGGGGCTTCTCACGCTTCGTCCGGAACGGCGCCGTCTTCGAGAAGGTCGACCTCCCCGGCCTTCCTGCCGGCACGCTCTCGCAGAGCTGGCTGCGGCAGGCGCAGCAGGACGACCTCGACGATCCGAACGGCACGCTGACCCCCGCGCCGGCGAAGAACTTCGGTGCGCTGCTGAAGACCGACGCGCTGGTCGCCGGCACGAGCACGCCGGAGGTCCTCGCCGCGCGCGACGCCGTGCTCGAGAACGAGCATCCCGGGAAGACGAACTCGGCGAAGAATGACTGCGGCTCGTGCCATCTCGCGGACGCGGCCCACCGCTGGGCGGAAAAGCGCGGCGTCGTGTTCGACACGCTGGAGAAGTATCTGCCCCCCGCGGGCGTCGACGTCACGGTCGACGTGCCGCCCGAGCTGATGGGCAACGCATCCAACACGGTCGCCTTCGGCTATCACCGGGTTCGCCACGAGAAGCTCGTTCCGAGCATCAGCGCGCGCGTGGCAGCCGAGACGGCGGAGGTCGTGAAGCGCCTCCGCGAGCCGTAGCCGTCCGCGCCTGCCAGACCGTAAACTGAGTCACCGCCCCAGAAAAATCGAGCGCTCCGCTGTCACCGTGATCGGCGTGCGGCCAATATCCATCTGAGGGGCGATACAACCCCCGACGCTCGCAGCGAGCCCGCATGCGCGTTTGTGCATGCGCACTCGCTGGGGGCGTCTGGGCATAACGCCCCCAGCCTCACCCTTCCCGGGCCGATTGCGCCTTTGGGGATGCCTGCTCGCGCACCTGGTTAGAAGCATCCAGCGATCGGCCTGGGAGGGAGAGGTTTTTCCTTTGCCCCCTGCTTCCAGTGCCGTGGCAACACCTTGATCCGCCCCCCACACCCGCACGCGCAGAAGCGCCCCTTCGCGTTCTCTGCGTCAGCCCAGGCCGTCACGGACCCCTTCGCCGTTCTCGCCCGAATCCGCACGGTTCCCTCCAGGACCACCATGGGGTCAGAGGTCAACGGCTTGCACAAGCGACAGCGCTACTCCTCCGCCCTCGGGTCGGCCAGGGAAGTGCTGGCCTGCGTTCAGGTCGCCCAGGCCATGCGCTATATCCAATCCATGGATCCCTGGGTCCTGGACCGGATGGACCACGTCATCGCCCCCCTCACCCGCCTCGTCTACCGCCGCGCATCGTGAACCTCGCTCGGCGGGCCGTCCTTCCCCGGGCGGCCCGCCAAACGGCCTGGATCGCAGCATTCATGGCGATGCTCCTCACATGATCGAGCTCATGCCGTTCCAGACCGCCGCGACCGCCGTCGCGCAGATCTTCCCCGACGCGACGACGCTCGTCGGGCGGACCGAGGAGAGCTTGCCGTTCGGCGCCGGGATCCACTGGGACTTCGTTCGTTATTACCTCGTACCGTTCCCCGCTGGCCTGTGGCAGCCCCTCGAGGTGCAGTTCGATCCGAAAGCCCCACGACGCGTCACCGCATACCGAACGATCTTCGCGTACGTCTACGCCGTGTCAGCGCGCGACTCGATCGTGGCCGCGCTTCAAGCCCGAGTGCCCGACCTCGCCCGGATCGCGAGCCCGGAGGCGGCCGGCACCTGCTGGGTCGGGAGCCGGGGCGGAACGCGCGTCGAGGTCTGCGAGGATCCCACGCATTTCCTTGTCACGGTAGGCAACTGGACCTTCTGACGCGGTCGGCTCGCCCGGCGCGTGGTGAAGCGCCACGCCGGTCGCGGCAGCGCCCACGGCTGCGTCGACGCAAATCGAGCGCGAGCGCCTGCGCGGTCGTCCTTGCATCGGCGCGAAGGCACGTGGGACACGTGCGCGGCGCGGGACACACCGGAGCAAACGCGGCTTTGACGCCGTGATCGGCGCGCTCGCGTCGATGCAAGCCCCGATGGGAACATGGGAGGGCGACGCTCGGACGCGCGCAAGCGCTCCCGCGCCGCGTGCGCGACGTGCCTTGAACACGTGCAAGGCACGCCGCGCAGCTCGTTTGGAGCGCCTTGCGCGCGTGGAAGACCCACCGAGCGGCGACCATCAGGCGATTTGCACGCGTGCAAGGCGCGTCGCGTGACACGCCGGAGGAGCTTCCGCCTCTGCCTGCGCTTCCGCGACGGGGCCCATCGCGCTTTCCGCTCCCGCTCCCTGAGGTTCTCCGTCACTGCACGGTGAGATGGTAGGTCACGTCCTGAAAGAAGCCGGCACCCGGGCCTTTTGTGAAGGCCCCTTCGAAGTGGAGCTCGTGGTCGCCAGGGGGCAGCTCCAGCATCACCCAATACCCGTCCGACGCCGAGCGGCCGGAGGTCTTGCCTGGCACGAAGAGGATATTGTCGTTCTTCGGCATCGTGAAGTCGAAGGGCGGGGACGCGGCACGGAAGCGGTGGAGGTTATGGACGTCCCCCCCATCGAGCGTCACCTTCAAGGTGTTGATCCCGATGTCATCCGCGAAGTGCGCGGCACAGGCCGCACGAGCCTCATCGTCCTTGCCGCGGAAGGGAGCCTTCTCCACGTTCGAGCACTCCACGTTGATGATCGGGAAGAACAGGGGTTTGGTGGCAGGCACCGTGCATGTTCGCGTGACAGCTGTTCCCGAGCCCTCGCCCGCGAGGAAGAACATGTCCGCCGTTTCGCCGAAGCCACAATTCGCCCCGGTCGTGTCGAACGTCGGATTGGTGTCGATCGGGATGGCCAGCATCACCTTCCACCACTTTGCCGACCATTCTCCGTAGGTCTTCCCGGTCTCGGCCTCGGCGTCGTCCGGAGAGATGATCGCTACAGACTTGGAGTCGACGAGCCGATCCTTCGCCTCCGTCACGTCGTCCGTGTCCGTCGGAGCGCTCTCGAAGGCCGGTCCGGTGCATCCGGACATGGTCCCCATCGCACTGGATATCGCGATACTTGCGATCACTCTCGTCAATTTCATGGCCCCTCCCCCCAGCGGCTACCTGGATCACGGCCGATAACCACTCGCGCGCCCAAGAACCAGAAAAGGTTTTCCAGCGTGACAGGGCGTGCTCGAACCGTCAATCCATTTCTGTGACAATGGAAACACGATTCACCATCAGACCTACGGTGCGAGCCGGACAGATGAGGTGCGGCGCGCATGTACGCCGGGGGCAGACCTCGCGGACCGTTCGGTGCGATGGCCTCCGCACCTCGCCCGCGACGAATCGCGGCAAACCACGAGCGCGAGGACGAGGCGCCCCGCGGAAAAGTCGATGACACGTCATTACCGGCCATTACGCCTCATGACATGCGATTTTTTGCCGGGTCCAGATCACAAATGGCTGACACTGGATGACGTTCGCTTCTTCACCGTGCGAACGTCGGGGCGACATCGACTCTCTCCTGCGCTTCGTGATTGGGCGTCGCCGGCCGAGGAGAAGGAACATGCGCACCCTGTTCATCAGTGATCTGCATCTCGGCAATGGTGGCCCCTACGACGGCGTGCTGCTGTGCGGAGGTCCCGCCCTGGCGCAGGATGCGCCCGCGTCCGCGCCGACGCCGGACGCGAACAAGGAGCTCGCCAGGGAGCGGCTCCAGCGAGGCCGCGCGGCGCTGTTCAAGCAGGAGGCGTGGGGGCCGGCGCTCGCCGAGATGCTCGCGTCGCTCCGGCTGTATCCGACGGCGTCGGCGATGGCGCTTGCAGCTTCTTGGGCATGGCGGATCCTACGCTGAAATTCGTATGCATGACCATCGGATGAAGACGCTATCCACACGGAGAATGGCCATGGGTCTCGCGGCAAGCAGGACAGGGGGTCGCCGACCAGGCGGCGTGATGATTGGCGCGGCCGTGTTGCTCTTCGTGCTCGCGCTGATCGCGCTCGGCGGAGCGTGCGTTGGGCTGGAAATACCGTGCGGCGATGGGTACTGCTCGCTCGGTTATGAATGTGTTCAGAATATGTGCCGGTATAGCAACCCGACCTGCGGCAAGGGCCTGTCGGAAACGTGGGCCGATGAAGTCTGCGATGACGGGAACGACGTGGGGGGCGACGGGTGCAGCGCCGACTGCAAGTCCAACGAGACGTGCGGAAACGGAGTCGTCGACATCGCGGCCGGTGAGGCGTGTGATTGCGGCGCGGGAGACGTTCAAAGTCCCCAACCGGAATGCAAGGGCCAGCAGAACTCGACGAACGGCGTCCCGGTGGCGTCGCACGATACGGCAGGCCTCTCGACCCGCTTTTCCTTCTGACCCGCCTCAGGCGCCTTGCGCCGCGTCGAGCAGGAGCGCGGAGAGCTGCTCCAGCTCCTCCGCGATCACGGCGACCCGCCCTGCCCCTTCCAGCCAGCCGCCGCTGTCCCATATCGCGGGCTCGGTCAGGCTTGCGCTCGACGGTACGATGGCCAGGCTGTCCTTCGGGGGAGGGCGCTCGTCATGGAGCCAGCGAAGGAGCATGCGATGGCGCCACTTCCGCAGAAGGAGCCCGGCGAAGAGGCTCGGCCGCGTCCGCGGCTGCGAGAGCAATTCCTCGATCCAGCTGAGGCTCCGCAAGCTCAAGAGATGGTCGTCCTCGGTCAGCAGCGGCTGCGAGAAGATGGGCCTCGCCTCGGCCGAGTAGCCGCCGTAGATGCGGAGCACGACGATTTCATTGTCGAGATCGAGCCGACCGGGCACGGCGGCCTCCATCTTCCACGCAGCCGCGCCTGCCGGGCGCTTGATCACGCGTGGCTTGCCGGAGCTGCGCAACGACGGCTGGATGGCATAAATGGTCCTTTGAGGCTGCGCCGCCGCGATCGCGCGCTCGAGGTACGGCTGCCACAGAAGAGTGAAGTGGACGCCGGGGGGCAGGAGCCTGCCCATGGCCTCGAAGAAGGGCGGCGCAGAACCCTGCATTTGCTCCAGGATGGAGGTCTGGAAAATCGAGTGGCAAACATCGATGCCATAACGCATCGCGCATTGCTGCATGAGGGCGCTGAGCGGTAGGCCCGGGTCGCTCGTCTCGCCCTGCGCCACCAGAAACTGCACGACTTCGTTCTTGAGTACGGCGCGATCTCCCTCGTTGTCTCCGAGGACGAGCGTGAACGGCTTTTCGATGATCTGCTGGAGGGCTGGCGCGAGCCTCTTGGATCTGGACTCGTTCCCGGGCCGCGCGACCCTGCGGTTCTTGAAATTGAAGATCACAGGGTCGGAGGCGCGAAGGTAAAGAACGGGTGAGAAGGCCGCTGCGCTCTCTGTCAGAAGCGTGCGCCGCGCCGCCGCAACGCTGGCGCCGATATCGCCAGAGGCGCGATCCGAGCCGGTCAGGGTCCGGTAAACCTCGACGGAACAAAGCCGCGCCACGTCGGCCCTCACAGGCCACAGATGCGCGATGACAGCGTCGGCGCCCGCTTTGACCAGGATCTCCGCGGCGCTACCGAACACGCCGGGCTTTCCGCCCTCGCACGACTCCAGGACGATGAGGCGCAGATCCTCGGCAAAGCTCGACTGGAGCTCGCGCGCGAGCGCCTCGACCGTGATCCACCGCTCCTCGCCGTCATGGTCGTCGGCCAGGCGCAGCACCGGTCGCCCCTGCAGATCCACCCCGCCATGCCCGAGGTAGTGCACGACATGGGGGCTCTTTCCGCTCCGCAGGCGGTTGAAGAGGACCTGGGCGCTGATCGTGTCTCCAGCGATCGGATCCAGCCACTCCACCTCGCCGGCCTCGACGGAAGGGGCGAGCGCCTCGGATAACACCGCGAGGGCGCGCTCATCGGTTCCAGGGGCAATGGCGAGTACGCGCACGGCGCCGCGGACCGCGCGCGGCTCCCAGGGATCCTGTGACATCACGCCCCGCGCGATCAAGAGCTTTGCATCGGTGCCGAGGAAGCCTTCGGTGGTGCCCGGCCTGCACAGGGCCTCCATGGGGTGGCCTGAAGTTCGCGATCGCTCATGAAGAGCCGCACGAGCACGCGGCCGTCTTTGGCGGCTTCGCCGAGGCGCGTGAGCGTGTCGCGCACCTCGCCCTGGAAGAGCTCCTGGTGGAGCGCCTGGGCATAGCTCACGACATCGGGATCGAGCGCTTTCGCAGCGCGGGAGGCGCGCCCTACTTTGGTCGTGAAGGTCTGCAATGTGAAGGCGCCCTTCTCGGGCGAGAGCCTGTGTGGCGAAGGGCGCTCTCCGCGGCTCCCACGCGCAGACAGGCGGATCCCCTGGTCATCCGGGGCAAGCTCGAGCTCAAGCCACATTGCACGCAGCGAGGACGTTGGAGTACGGATACGCGCCCGCGGACGAGAATGCGAGCATCACTCCGCGGTCGGCGGCTCGGGTGTCCATCGTTCGACGACCTCCATCTCGCGGAGACCGTACCACGACCCCGAGCGACCCGAAAGCGATGAGCCCGAAAACGAGAAAGGCGTGTCGCATGAGAGTCCCCCTGTCGAGAGGAGAGGTTCGACCATGCGTTGGCGGATCCTTCGCCACCCGATGGCCGATCTTTCGCCATCCGCTGGCCGATCTTTCGCCACCCGATGGCAGATCCTTCGCCAGGTGGTGGCGGATCTTTCGCCACACGGTGACGAATGTTTCACCATACGGCGGCGAATGTTTCGCCACCCGCTGGCCGATCTTTCGCCATCCGCTGGCCGATCTTTCGCCACCCGATGGCGAAGCTTTCGCCCCGCGCTGGCGAAGCTTTCGCCCCGCGCTGGCGAAGCTTTCGCCCCGCGCTGGCGAAGCTTTCGCCCCGCGCTGGCGAAGCTTTCGCCCCGCGCTGGCCGATCCTTCGCCACCCCGGGGAGAGCGATGCCCATCACAACGAACTCGCAACGGCAAGCAAGGTTGGGTAACCTACCCCCGAAAGCGAGGAACGTTCACGTATGGAGAACAAAGTTGGTGACACGCTCTTGACGCCCGAGGACCACATCCAGTTGCTCGCGCAACTGAAGGCGATCGTCGAGAAGCTCAGGGCGCACGGGATCACGCTCACCGCGGACGAGCGCAGGCGCACGCTGCGCCAGCGCAGGGGCGCGGAGCCGCACATTCAGCGGGTGATCGATCTGGCGAAGAAGTACAACGTCGCGCTGAAGAACATCCCGCTCGCAGGCCTGGAGAACGATGCCGGCCTCACGAAGCAACTCCAGCCGATCGAGGAGGAGCTTCGCGTGGCCCTGCAGCTCGCCGAGGATACCGGGATGCAAGCAGGGTCGGAGGCGTGGGAGGCGTTCCTCGCCTATTACGGCGTGCTGTCGGCCATGGGGGAACGAATGCCCGACCTGGCCGCCGAGCTGCAGACGGTGGTGGACTTCATGGCCATCGGGCCGCGGAAGAAGGCGTCTGCAACCTGAAAAGGCCAGGTTGAAGAAGGAGCGGGCGGAGGCGCTTGCCGCTTCCGCCTCCGCTCTCGCTGTGCGAGGTGTTCCATGCAGTTTCAGCCCAGGACTCACCAACGAACGCTCGTCATCCTGTGCCCTTGGCTGCTGCTCATAGCGTCGAGCTGCTCGGGTTCGTCGATAGGGGGTGCCGCAGACGGGGGCGGAGGAGCCGATGGGGGCACCGGCGCCCAAGGCGGCGAGGCCGGTACTTGCAGCCATGCCTGGGAACCGGCGCCGGCGAAGTTCGACGCCTACACGTCGGGAGCACAGTCAGCGCCCTCATGCGGGGTGCAGACATGGGAGGCACTTCCGTGCGGCGCGTGCATCGGTGACGAGGTCTGCGTAGCGGGACACACGCGCGATTGTTGCGGGATGCCGCCGGCCCCCGGAGGTCTGTCGTCGCCGCTCGATCAATGGCTGTGTAGCTGTGAAAGCGGCGAATGGGCCTGCTGGGTGCTCTTTCCCGCCGCCAGCGCCTGTGTCTGCTCATCGCCCGACGGGGGCTGAGCGACGCCAACGGAGAGGCGGAGGCGGAAGCGGTGCTGCGCAAGAGCGGCATGCTCTCCCGCCACTTCTGGCTCCGGCGCGCGTCGTCAAATCCTCATCGACGACCCACTTGGCGTGAAGCCCTCCGCCAGCTGCTCGTTGGTCAGCGCAGCCACGTCGGTCGCGATGTCCTTCGACGCCGTCTGACGCTCGAGGATGTCGCCGTCTATGTCTCTCATCCGGACGCAGACGCGGTTGTTCAATCCCGCGACCGACCACACGCGCCCGTCGGGATGCACGAATGTCCGCCACGGCACGGGAGCCTGCCTCTCCGGAGGCTTCGTCCATCTCCGCTTCTTCCACGCGAACGGCGCGATGCGAATGCGCGCGTCGATTTCACCGCTCCACTCGCAGGCCACCCCCTCGGCGCGCAGGGCGTCGAGGACGGCGTTCGCGACGGCGGAGGCGCTCTCGTCCGTCCCGTCCAGCGCGCCGAACGTCAGAAGGAGGCCCTCGCCTTCGACGCCGCGCTCGACATCCTGGGAGTGGTAGAAGACCGCGCCGAGCACCTTCTTCTTCTTCGACCCGAGCGAGGCAATACGCGCGTTGACCTCGGCCCATCCCATCGCCTGGGTGCCGCCGACGTTCTGCATCGCCACGATACCGCTGCGATCGAGCCTCGTGAATGCCTCGTCGATGGCGTCGTTGGTGGTGCGGTCGGCCCACCGCTGTTCGAGCGCAAAGTCTTCGCTCCAGAGCGCCCTGCAGTAGGCGCGAAACGTGTTCGTGGCCGACGCCGCCACGACTTCCGGCGCGGCCTCGCTCGCGCACGCAAGGATGTAGTTGGTGCTGCCGTCCAGCGTCTTGAAGCGCTCCGCGGTGCCTCTCACCAAGATGCGCGCGCGGCGGAGGGCGGCCGCGTCGAGCTGGTGAGCATATTCTGTGGCGATCGTCGCTGCCGTGTCCATCAGGCCGCGGAATGTACCGAATTGATGCTGTCGGGGACAAGCGGCATCTTGCTAGCGCTCGATGACGCTCGCTTCCGCGCTGCGGGCAAGGGCCCGTGGGCCGCGGAGGTGTCGGGCTTCAACGTGCACGCGGGCGTCACGGTGCGCGGGGGCGGGAGCGGGGGCGGCGGCGGAGGCAGGGGCGGAGGCGGAGGCGCGTGCGCTTGCGCAAACGGAAGTCACGCGAGCGCGAGCATCTCCAAACGCTTTCGCGCGAGACGCAGGCGACCATCGACGGCCTTCGTTTTGATGCCGAGCGACGCTGCAATCTCCGTGATCGATTTCCCCTCCAGGAACGGTATCACCGCGGCCCGGAGGCGCGGGCCGATCTTCTCCAGGAATCGCTTGAGCCGAAACATGCCGTACATCGCATGCAGATATGTCTCCGGCGTGGTCCGGTCTTCCTGCTCGGGAAGGTCTTCCGCGCAGCCGGCGAGGACCTCACGCTCGCATCGCACGAGCCGGCGATGATTGCGCGCATGGTTGAGCCCGATCAATACCAACCACGGGCGCGCCTGCTCCGGCGTGACCAGGCACGAGAGGCGACGCCATACCGTGATGAAAACCTCCTGCAGGACATCCTCCACGTCGCGGAGAGGGACCGCCTGGACGAGAAGGAGACGGCGCAGGAAAGCGCGGTGTTCGAGGTAAAGGCGGCCGAGCAAGGCGTGCGACGCAGAAAAGTTTGCCGGCGGATGATGGACGGGTATCGTGACCATTAGCTCATGGCTCCGGGTATCGCGGTGTCGTGGGTCAGACGCCAGCCGGTGTTACCAGCACCGGCTGGCGTCGCTTGCTTTGTCTCATGAATTGAGGTCGGAGGCAATGGCAAAAGAGCGGATTGGTTCGTCGCGGGAGTCGCGGGAGAACCCACGCCCTCGCTGAAATTCCCTCACCCCCTGCCAACCCAACCGGCGGCGCTGACGGTTCAGCTTGAAACGCTCCTCCACGGTCTTGCCACCGGCCTGCTGGAAAAACTGCGCGCAGCGCAGTTTTTCCACCTGAGGTCCAGGGCTTGCCCTGGTTCGGGTCGAGGGGCGAACAGCCCCCGCGGGGCCCGGGGCAGCGCCCCGGCTCCACGGTCCCCGATGAGACCCCTCCCCCGCCCGATCACGTTTTACCCGGGGAGACCCGGCTCCTTCGTGACCTTCGCTTGCCTCGGGATCCACACGACGAACGTCGTTCCCTCTTCCTCCGTCGAGCGCACCTCGATCCGGCCGCCGTGGGCCTCGACGATCGCTTTCACGATGTAAAGCCCGAGGCCCACGCTCCGGCTCCGCGGATCTCCCGGCACGTCGCCACGTTGCATCGGCGCGAATAGATTCGGCCGGATCGCGTCGGGAATCGCAGGACCGCGGTTGTGCACGGAAAGCGCGAGCTCCGTCGCCGTGCCCTCGGTCCGCACCGTCACCGGCGTCCCGGCCGTTCCGTATTGCACGGCATTGCTCGTGATGTTCGTGACCACCTGCGCGACCCTGTCCGTATCGAAAACCCCTCGACCGTCGCCCACGTGCTCCGCGCGAAACGCTCGCTCTGGGAAGGCGACATGCACCTCGTCGAGCACACCCGCCACGACCGCATGAAAATCGGCCTCGCGGGGCGCGATCGGGATACCTCGGCCGAGGCGCGCGGCCGTGAAATCGAGCAGATCGTGGATCAATCGAACGGCGCGCTCCGCCGAGGCGAGGATCCGCGCCGCCGTCTTCGTGGCGCGCGCGTCGAGGTCTTCCCGGCGCAGGAGCACCGTGGCCGCGAGCGTGATCGCGGTGAGCGGATTGCGGAGATCGTGCGATACGATCCCGATGAGCTGCTGCTCGAACTCCAGCCGGCTCCGATCCTCCGATTCGCGCCGCTTTCGCTCCGAGATGTCCGTGGCGAGCGATACGTAGCCGAGGACCCGCCCATCGGCCGAGAGCTGCGGGACGAACACGAGATGAACGAATCCTCGGCGCCCGCCTCGGAACACGAAAGGTAATTCGCGCTCGACCGTCTCGCCGCGGAGCGCGCGATCGATGAGCGGCTTGACCCATCGGTAATTCTCTTCGCCGATCACCTCGACGACACGTTTTCCCCGGAGCTCCGCCGGCGGCACGCCGAACCAGACCTCGTAGGCCTTGTTGTTCAGCCGATACCGCTCGTCCGCGCCGACGAAGTTGATGAGGTACGGCAAGCTGTCGACGACGATCCGGAGCCGCTGCTCGCTCTCCAGGAGCGCGGCCTGGCTCTGGCGGAGCGCCTGTTCGGCGGCCTTCTTGTCGGTGATGTCCTGCACGACGATGCCGAGGCCGAGGATCGTGTCGTCGGGGCCGCGGACCGGAAAATAACTGCTGAATCCAGCGCGCTGGCTGCTGCCGGGCGGCCATTCCACGAAGACCTCTCGCCCGAGGAGGGGCTTGCCCGTCGCGAGCACCTGCCTCAGGATCTTTTCGGTCTCCGGGGCGATCGGCGGGGGCACGAACTCGCGGAAAGGCTGCCCCGGATACTCCTCGATTCGCCTCCGTTGGATCTCGGCCATCGCCGTGTTGACCCGCACGACGCGCAGATCGCAATCGAGAAAGGCGAGGCCGAGGGGCGAGGATTCCATGAACGTCGAGAGCACGGCGAGGGCGGCGCGGGTCTCGTCGTGGCTCTGCTTGAGCGCCAGGATCGCAGCCGCGCGCGCCGCGAGCGCGCGCACGATGAGCCGATCCTCGTCGGAGAGAGCCCGCGCCGTCGCGGCGCCGATCACGATCACGGCCGCGACGCGGCCCCCGATCTCGAGCGGGACCGCGTACGCCGAGCGGACTTTTCCCTTGTCGATCGCCGCGCTCACGCGAGAATCGACGCGGGTATCGACGCTGTCGATCGGCGCGGCCGCGAGCACGGCGCGTCCCGCCAGGCATTGGCCGCGAGAGACCCGCGTCCCCAGCGACGCCTCCTGCGCAGGGCCCAACGCCGCGCGGACGACGAGGTCTTCGCCCTCGACCACGTAAATCGCCGCGGAATCGACGATCGGCGAGGTTTCGCGCAAAGCGACGAAAAAGCTATGGAGGAAGTTCTGGATGCCCTGGCTGCTCAGCGCCGCATTGGACATGGCGTCGAGCGCGCGCAGGGTCCGCTCGCGCGCGGCGGTGTATTTCGCGACGGCCGCAAGGGCCGCCTCGTCGATGGCCCGATCGAAGGCCAGAACGTCGCGAATGGGCGCGAGATCCCCGATCTCCTCGGCCCAGAGCTCGAGGACGCAGCGGCGGAGCATGGCATACTCGGCCATCACCTCCCGCAAATCGAACCCCACTTCGAGGCGCGCGAGGGCGTGGATGTCCGGGGCGCGTTTTTTCTTGGCGCAACCCGCGTGCTCGCCCGGCTCGAGGGCGCAGGCGAGCGCTTCGAGGATGTGCGGCATGTGATCCCGCAAGACGCCGTGTGGCAATGTCTGCGCGTCCGGCAAGGCGCGGGCGCGGTCGACCCATTCACGGAGGATCCGCTCGCCGCTCGATCGGAGAAAGGCCCCGAGCCGCGGAGGCCCATCGGGGGACCGATCGAGCTGTGCTTCGTCCGCCATCGTTCCCTCTGGCCACACGGGGCCGCATTCGAGGTATTTGGTGCAGCGGGAGCGGAGGCGGGAGCGGGCGTCGGGGCGCGCTGCCGCATGGTCCAGCGATAACGACCGGCCCGTCGAGGACACAGCCAATCCGTGACGGGCATACGCCCGCGTCGTTTCCGCCCATCGCTCGCTCGCCTCTCCGCTCGGTTGGCCTTACCTACTGGCCAAGATGACAGACGAACTCTCGAGGGCTGCTCAGCCCGGCGCGCACGTGGCCCATGCCCCCCGCGCGGCTCTGGTCCTCGGCGCGCTCGGCGTCGTCTTCGGTGATATCGGTACGAGCCCGCTTTACGCCATCAAAGAGTGCTTCAGCCCGTCCGCGCCGCACCGGGTCGAGCCCACGCCGCAGAACGTCCTCGGGGTCCTTTCGCTGGTTTTCTGGACCCTCCTGATGGTCGTGACGATCAAGTATCTCACGTTCATCATGAAAGCGGACAACCAAGGCTCCGGCGGCATCATGGCGCTGCTCGCCCTGGTCCCGCCGCGCAAAGGCAATCCCACCGGGCCGCTCGTCCTCCTCGTGCTCTTCGGCGCGGCCCTGCTTTATGGGGACGGCGTCATCACCCCCGCGATCTCGGTCCTCTCGGCCATGGAGGGCCTCGAAGTCGCGACCCACAAGCTCCGCCCGCTCGTCGTGCCGCTCACGGTCGCCATTCTGGTCGCCCTGTTTCTGGCGCAGAAACACGGCACCGGGGGAATCGGCAAGGTCTTCGGACCCATCACGCTCGTCTGGTTCATCACGATCGCCCTGCTCGGCGGTAGATACGTCGCGGCGAACCCGTCGGTCCTCGCCGCCGTGGATCCCCGGTACGCGGTGCAGTTCTTCGTCCTGCACGGCAGTCACGGATTCATGGTGCTCGGCTCCGTGGTCCTCTGCATCACGGGCGCCGAGGCGCTTTATGCGGACATGGGCCATTTCGGACGCGGCCCGATCCGCGCCGCGTGGTATTTCGTGGTCTGGCCCGCGCTGCTGCTCAATTATTTCGGCCAGGGGGCGCTCCTGCTCGCGAAGCCCGGCGCCGCCACGAATCCTTTTTATGAGCTCGTCCCGTCCTGGGCCCTCTTGCCGACCGTCGCGATCGCCACGGCGGCCACGATCGTCGCCTCGCAGGCGCTCATCTCCGGGGCGTACTCGCTCACCCAGCAGGCCGTGCAGCTCGGGTATTTTCCGCGCGTCAGCATCGTCCACACCTCGAAGCACACCGAGGGGCAGATCTACATCCCGGAGATCAACCGCGCCCTGCTCGTCCTCTGCGTGGCCCTGGTCCTCACGTTCCGCACCTCGAGCGCGCTCGCGGCGGCCTACGGAATCGCGGTCACCGGCACGATGGCCATCACCACGATCGTGTATTTCTTCGTGGTGCGGCAGCGCTGGAGCTGGCCGCTCTGGAAAGCCCTGCCGCCCGTCCTGGTCTTCCTGGCCATCGACATCGCGTTTTTCGCAGCAAATGCGGCCAAGTTCCTCCATGGCGGCTGGTTCCCCGTCGTCATGGCCCTCGGCATCTTCACGGTGATGACGACCTGGAAGACAGGCCGGCGCATCCTCGGCGAGGCCTTCAAGGCCGATCTCCTGCCGCTCGATCAATTCCTGGACGACGTGGGCCGGATCAAGCCGTTCCGCGTGCACGGGACCGCCGTCTTCATGGCCTCGAACCCGCACGGGACGCCGCCCGTCCTGCTCCACCATTTCAAGCACAACCAGGTCCTGCACGAGCAGGTCGTCTTGCTCTCGGTGACGAACGAGCGCGTCCCCGAGATCCCGCCCGAGGAGCGCATCAGCATCATCGACAAAGGGAACGGTTTTTATCGGGTGCGGGCGCGTTACGGCTTCATGCAGACGCCCCACGTGCCGAGCGTGCTGCTCGCCTGCAAGGCGCACGGGCTCGTCATCGACCTGAAACGCACGAGTTATTACCTCGGCCGCGAGACGCTCCTGCCCACGGGCCGGTCGAAGATGATGCGATGGCGAAAAGGCCTCTTCGCCTTCATTTCCCGGAACGCGCGGCCCGCGACCATGTACTTCGGGCTGCCGCCGGGGCGCGTGGTGGAGTTCGGGATGCAGATCAACCTGTGAAGCCAGGAAGGCGCGCCCCCTCCCCAGGGTCCGAGCTCTGCGCTAGAACGACGCCCCCATGCCGTCCACCCACGATTTCGTCGACACCTACCTGCGCGAGACGGCCGAGATCGCCCTCGGCACGAGCCGGGAAGACCTCACGGCCGTCATCGACATCCTCTTCGACGCCTGGAAAAACGACCGCACCATCTACACCTGCGGCAACGGCGGCAGCGCCGCGAACGCGAGCCACCTCGCCTGCGACATCGCGAAGTTCACCTGGGCGGAAGGGAAAAAGCGCTTCAAGTGCCGCTCGCTCTGCGACAACGCGGCCCTCATCAGCGCGCTCACGAACGACGTGGGCTTCAACCGGATTTTCCTCGAGCAGCTCGATGGCTCGATGGGCCCGGGCGACGTGCTCGTTTGCCTGAGCGTCCACGGCGGCTCGGGCGCGGACAAGGCCGGGCCCTGGTCGCAGAACCTGGTCGCCGCGGCCGACTTCGTGAAGAAGCACGGCGGCAAGGTGGTCGCGCTCGTCGGCTACGACGGCGGCGCGCTCAGGCAGATGGCCGACGCGTCGATCATCGTGCCGCGGACCTCCGGCGGGCACACGTCGACGCCGCACGTCGAGGGCTTCCACGAGGTCTACCACCACCTGATCTGCGAGCGGCTGCGGCAGATGGTGGCCGAGGCATGAACGGGCCCGCGCGCCCCGGCGTGATCCTCGACCGCGACGGGACGCTCATCGACTTCGTCCGCGACCCCGAGCTCGGCGCCGTGGTGAGCGCCTTCCATCCCGATCACGTCCGCCTCCTGCCCGGCGTCGTGCAAGGGCTCGCGCTCCTGCAAAACGCCGGGTTCGTCCTGGCGATCGCCACGAACCAGCCCGGCGCGGCGAAGGGCCAGATCCCCGAGAGCGCCATCACCCGGACGAACGATGCGCTCGTCGACGCGCTCGCCCGCGAGGGCATCCGCATCGAGGCGGTGCGCGCATGCCTGCATCACCCCGAAGGCGGGCCGGGCGGCGACCCGACGCTCGCCACGGACTGCGCATGCCGCAAGCCGAAGCCGGGGATGCTGCTGTCGCTCGTGGAGGCGCTCGGGCTCGATCCGGCGCGCTCGTGGATGGTCGGCGACGCGGCGGTGGACGTGCTGGCGGCGCGCGGGGCGGGCCTTCGCGCGGGGCTCCTCTTCGAGTGGGGGCGCTGCGAGATGTGCCCGGTGCGCGGGGGCTTCGACGACATCCCGCTCCTCCGGCCGGACGCGTCGGCGAGCCGCTTCGACGAGCTCGCCCGGCGCCTCCGAGATTCGCTCGCCACGGCGCCGGGCTGATCTATGCTCCGCGGCCCCCGGCGCCCGCCGGGCGCGCAGCTCGGAGTGTACATGCTCTTTCTCGACAGCTCGGATCCCAAGGAGATCAAGGACATCTTCGCCTGGGGGGTGATCGCCGGGGTCACGACGAACCCGCTCATCCTCGCGCGGGAAGCCGGGGCGGTGGACCTCGAAGAGCGCATCCGCGAGGTGGTCGCCGCCTCGAAGGGCCCGGTCTCCGTGGAGCTCGTGAGCGAGTCCGAGGGCGCGATGATGGAAGAGGCCCACCGCTACCACACGTGGGCGCCGGGCCGGATCGTCATCAAAGTGCCGTTCGGCGAGGCGGGCCTGCGCGTGACGCACGCGCTCGCGTCGCAGGGCATCGAGACGAACGTGACGTGCATCATGAGCTTCAACCAGGCCTACCTAGCGGCGCTCGCAGGCGGGACGTACGTGTCGATCTTCAGCGGCCGGGTGCGGGACATGGGCTACGACGTGCGGCCCGTCATCGCGGAAACGCGGGCGCAGCTCGACAGGGAAAAACTCGGGGCGAAGATCATCGTGGGGTCGATCCGGCACATCCTCGACGTGAACGAGTCGCTCGCGCACGGGGCGCACGTGGTGACGGTGCCGCCGGCCATCCTGCGGAAGATGCTGCACAACCCGAAGACCGACGAGACGATCCGCGAGTTCAACGCAGCCTGGGCGAGCCGTGCTAAGTAGCCCCGCCGTGACGGCAAACGGCACATCGAAGGCCGAGGGCGAGACGAACACGAAGTACGTCGTCGAGGAGCAGAACATGGCGCTCGTAGGCGCCATCGGCCGGCCGCGCCGGGTGCTCGACGTGGGCTGCGGGGTGGGCCTGAACGGCGAGGCCGCGAAGAAGCGCGGGGCGCACGTGACCGGGATCGAGATCGTCCCGGCCTCGATCGAGCGGGCCAAGTCGCGGCTCGACGAGGTGCTCGCCATCGACGTGACCAGCGACGAGGCCGTGACGAAGGGCCTCGCCGGTCGGAGTTTCGACCTCCTCTTGTTCGCCGACATGCTGGAGCACGTGGCCGATCCGATCGCGGTGATCCGGCGGCTGCTCCCGTACCTGGAGGACGGCGGGCACATGATCGTGTCCTTGCCGAACGTGGCGGCGTGGACGGTGCGGCTCGGGCTGCTCGCCGGGAAGTTCGAGTACACGCAGAGCGGGATCCTCGACGACTCGCACCTGCGCTTCTTCACGCGCGAGACGGGCCGGCAGATGCTGGAGCACGCGGGGCTCGAGGTGCTGCGGATGGAGCAGAACCCGATGCTCGTGCGCGCCGCGAAGGACGTGGTGCTCTCGACGCAGCGGGCGATCGCGCCGGGCGGGAATCCCGATCCGGAGAGCCTGCGCAAGTCGCTGCCGTACAAGCTCTACCAGGGGCTCGTGCGCCCAGTGGAGGACGTGGTGGCGGCGCGCGCGCCGGAGCTTTTGTCCTTTCAGAACGTGTACGTCGCCCGCAAGCCGCCGAAGGCACGCAAGCTCAGCTTGACCGTCGGCATGTTGACGATGAACGAGGAAGACAGCATCGAGGCGATGATGGGCGAGATCCGCAGGGTCGCGCCCGACGCCAAGATCCTCTGCGTGGACAGCTCGACGGACCGGACGCCCGAGATCGCAGCGAGGCTCGGCGCGCGCGTGCTCAGGCAGATCCCGCCGCGCGGGCACGGGCCGGCGATGGAGCTGCTCATGTACAGCGCCGCGGCCGAGAGCGATCTCCTGATCTACCTCGACTGCGACTTCACGTATCCAGCCGATTACATCCCGGTGCTGCGCAAGCTCGTCGAGGAAGAGGGCGTGGACGTGGTGAACTGCGCCCGCACGCGCACGCGGCCCGCGGCCATGCCGCTGCCGAACTACGTGGCGAACCGGTCGTTCGCGGCCCTCGCGCACGTGATGCACGGCATCCCGACCTGTGACGTGCACAGCGGCATGCGGGCGTATCGATCGAGCATGGTGCGCGCGTTCGATTTCGACGGCGAAGGCGACGCGCTGCCCATCGACACGCTGCTCTTCCCCGCGAAATGCGGCTACCGGGTGGTGGAGATGCCCATCGACTACCAGGAGCGCGTGGGGCAATCGAAGCTCCGGAAGATCGCCGGCACGGTCTGGACGATGATCCGGCTCGTGAACGCGCTCCCCGTGGGAAAACGCGGTTCGTCGCGGTACGAGATCCGGTAGGCGCAGCGTAGCGCCGGGGTTTCACCCCGGACCCCAGCAGGGGCTATCCGCCCCTGCACCCGGACCAGCGCAAGCGCTGGACCCGGGGCGACAGCGCGCGATGCGCGCTGTCGACAGGGAAGACGTCGCCAGCACGTACGGCAGCGCTGCTGTTTCAACTGGCAACGCCGCTCATGGTCTTGCCACGGCCTGTTCGATGAACTGCGCATCGCGCAGTTCATCGACCCCGAGTCCAGCGCTTGCGCTGGTCCGGGGTGCAGGGGGCGGACAGCCCCCTGCTGGGGTGCGGGGCAACGCCCCGCGCACGCGCATCCTCTCAAGGATGCGCGGTCGGCGCCGTGCGCTGGGGGGGCGTACTGTCGCCCGAGAGGAGCGACAGCCCAGCCACGATGGTCCCGATGCCGAGCAGGGCGAGCAGGACGATCAGGAACGCCGAGCTCTTGCGGGATTCGTCCGGCGTGACCGTCACCGGCAAGACCTCGGGCGGGCGCAACGCCGCGTCCCGGACCTCGGCCGGGATGCGATCGGAGATCTCCTTGAGGGAGGAGAGCTTGGGCCGGCGCATCGAGCCCGTGGACGTGGTCGCGCCGAACGACCGTGATCCCGGCGACGAGCTGCGGTTCGTGACGAGCGGGAACGAGGTGCGGCTCGTGCGCTCCTCGCCCTCGACGCCGAGCGCGCGATCGAACTCGTCGGCGAGCTCCTTGGTCGCCGAGAAGCGCGCCGTGGGGTCGCGCTGGAGGGCCTTGGCGAAGAAGGAGTCGACCGAGCTCGGGAGGCCGGGCACGAGCGTGGTGACCGGCTCGAATCGGCCCTCCTCGATGGCGTTGCCGAAGCCCTCGAGGTTCGCGCCGCTGAAGGGGACGCGGCCGGAGAGCGCGAAATACGCGAGGACTGCGAGGGCCCAGAGGTCGGCGCGGAAATCGACGTCCTTCTGGCCGAAGATCTGCTCCGGGCTCATGAACTCGGGCGAGATCATGTGCGTCGCGTCGCTCGTGGTCCGGCCCATCGAGGAGATGCCTGCGCGGACCGAGAGGCCGAGGTCCAGGACCTTGGCCTCGAAATCGCCGTTCTCGCCTTCGGTGAGGAAGATGTTGCCGGGCTTCAGGTTCCGGTGGACGAGGCCGAGGAGGTGCGCCTTGCCGAGGCCCTTGGCGAGCTGCGAGACGAGGCGCACGGCGTCCCTGGGGGACATCGGGCCGGTCCGCGCGATGCGGGTGCCGAGGTCTTCCCCTTCGAGCAGCTCCATCACGAGGTAGGGCATGCCCGTGCGCGTGAGGCCGTGCTCGAGGATCTGCGCGACGTGCGGGCTCTTGATCTGCCGCGCCGCGACGTCCGCCTCGCGCTGGAAGCGGTGGAGGGGCGAGGAGTTGCGGGACAAGGCGCGCCCCATGAGCTTGACGGCGACGTCCTTGCCGAAGCCCACGTGCTCGGCGACCCAAACCTGGGATTTGCCCTCCTGCCCGAGGTGCCTCGAGAGCCGCATCTTGGGAGTGATCTGGTCTCCTTCCAACATCTCGCTTCCGTGGCGCGGTCCCCAGGCGTCGGGCCAAGCCGACACGTGGAGAGGGCTCTCTCACTCGCCTCGACGTTACATCACGCAGCGAGCCCAAAGTAAAGAAGCGCGCCCAGGCCCCCTCGGTTTCAAGGGGCGGGCAAGGACACGTCGGCAGGTGCCACGCCGGCAGCCACCGCCGGATAATTGGCGCCCTTCGTACGGCCCGCGCGTTGCGTTGAGAAAAGCAATGTATGGCCAGGGTGCACGAGGGCGCAGGGCTCGTGGGGTCCAAGCGAGCTGCCGCTGCCGAACACGGGGCTCACGGCGCGCTCCAGGGGCTTTTCGCTACCCGGGTCGAATCGCGCGGCGAGACCGATGACGGCCCGGCCGAGCGTGTCCCGGGCGGCGTAATACACGCGCAGAATGGAGCGCCCCTCGGCCGATCGGACGAGAACAGGCGCGGGCGCGCCGACCCAGGCGCCGTCGTAGGGCGGCTCGGCCCCCTCCCCGGCCAGAGCGGGCGCGAGCGCGGGGCCGTCGCCGATGCGGGTCCAGGTGACGCCGTCGTCGGAGCGCGCCTCGCCGATGCGCGCCGTGTCGCCGGGCCCCGGGACCTCGTAAAAAAGCCGGAGCGAGCCGTCGTCGAGCACGACCACGCCCGGGCTGCGTGGCACGGCGCCGGCTTCCCAGCCGGACGCGTCGGGCCCGAGGACGGCGCCGGGGACCCGCGCGAAGACGCCGCCGTCGAGGCTCCGCGCGAGCCCGATGCCGCCGGCCGCGGCGTAGTACAGGTAGATCTCGTCGCCCACGCGGACGACCGACGGCGCGCCGACGGTCCCACCTTCCCACGGCGCTTCGGGCGTGAGCACCACGAGCGGCGCGCGATCGAAGGAGCGGCCGTCCTCGGCGCCGTAACGGACGATGGCGCCCGGCGGCGCGGTGGGATCGGGGTCCTCGCCCGGCACCTCGGGGGTCATCGAGAAGTAGCCGAAGACGGCGGGCGTCGCGGGATCACCGTCGGCGTCGAGGAGGGCGGGATCGCGGGGAAAGGTCTCGTCGTCTTCGAGGGCATTCGGCGCGGAGCGGAGGTTGCCGAGTTCGCCCGCGCGAAGGGCGCGGAACGGGCCGGCGGCGGCGTTCGGCAAATTCTCTCCGCCCGTCTCGGTGTCGGCGAGCGTGGCGCAGCCGGACAGGAGCGCGAGGGCGAGGAGGAACGAACCCGGGTGTCCCGTGCGCATCGTCATGCCCTCAGAACGAAGCGGTGAGCGTGGCTCCGCCCGCGATCATGGTGCCATCGGCTCGGTAGTCTCCGACGAAATCCGCGGGGTTCGCCTTCTGCGTGACGCGCTCGGGCAGCACGGAGAGGGCCACGTGCGTGTCGAGGCGGAGCGCGCCGCGGAGGACGGAGAACGGCGCGTTGAGGACGAGGCCCGCGCCGAGGGAGATCGTGTGCCGATCGGCGTCGACGAAGTTCGTCGGCCCTTCCTGCGGCGGCACGGGCGAGCGCTCGTAGGCGTAGCCGGCGCGCAAGGGGATCTCGACGGCCTTGGCAGGGGCGTCGCGCCCCGACACACGCCGCTCGGCGCCGAAGGCGAGGACGTACTCGACGCCGAGGCGCGGGACGAAGCGGTCCTGGAACGCGGGCGGGACGATCACGACGGGCTTGGGATCCTCGGGCAGCTCGACGCCGACGCCGGGCGGGGGCTCGGCTTCGAGGTGGGCGGAGGTCCGGGGGGTCGGGCTCTCGTAGGCCGACCAGTTCACCCAGCCGAGATCGAAGTTCGCGCGGAGGCGGGGCACGGCCTGGAAGGACAAACCGAGGACGACCTGCTGCGGCTGGAAGGCGTCGAGCGTGCGCGTCTCGAGGGTGTAGCGGAGCGGGACGTCGACGCCGGCGAAGTCGACGACGCCTTCGAGGTTCGCCTGGAGCGCGAGATCGAGCTTGGTTTGTCCACGGTAGGCGACGCCGAGGTAGCCGAAGCGGCCGAGTTTTACGCGCGCGCCGGCGATGGGGTAACGGATGGAGGTGAGATCGGCGTCGACCTCGTGGGAGAGCTGCGAGTCGTAGGGGCTCAAAACATTGGCCTCGCCGCGGATGCCGAAGCGGCCGCGCGTGGCGGCGAGGAAGGCGAGTCCGCCGCCGAGCTCGAGCCACGGGAGCGGGCGGACGGCGAGGTGGACCGAGAGGAACAGGATGGTGGGCCGGTCGTTGTAGAGCTCCCAGCGCGGCGTCTCCTGGCGGAGGGCGCGGATGCGGGAGAGGCCGTTGTCGGGGATGTACGTGGCGATGCCGAAGGCGAACGGGAGCGAGAGGATCTTGCCGGGCGCGACGATGCCCGCCATGAGGCCGTGGACGTCGGCGACGTCGTTGTCCTTGCCGTTGATGCGGAGGCGGTTGTCCGCGTAGACGTAGCCGAGCGAGAGCTCGAGCCCAGGCGCGGAGACGAGGCCGGCGGGGTTGTAGAAGCAGCCCGAGAAGTCCGGGGCGTCGGCGGTGACAGCGCCGGAGAGCGCGCCGGCGCGCGAGCCCATGCCGTAGGTGCCGGGCGCGCTCGCATGCGCCTCGGGAGCCACGAGGAGCCACGCCGCGGCGAGCGTGGGCAGGAGCGAGCGCGCGTGTTTCGTCATCAGAACCCGACCCCCACGGTGGCCGCGCCGGCGACGACGACGCCGCTCGTGCGCACGGACGGCGCGCCGGGATTCGTGGCGGGCACGTCCGCGGCCTTGTCGTGCGCGCGAGGATGGAGGACCTGCACCTGCCCGGCGAGATCGAAGCGCAGGTTCGGAAAGGGCGCGGCGAGCTCGAGCCCGTAGCCGAGGCCGAAGACGCTGCGGGTGTTGTCGTAGATGTTCGCGACGGTCGTCTGCGCCGGCGAGGGCGAGAGCTCGAGGAAGTAGCCGGCGCGGAGCATCATCGAGACGGACTTCCTCGGCGAGAGGACACGCTCGACGCCGAGGCGCGGGACGATCGTGTCCGTGTACCCGAGCGGCGCGGGCGTGAGGGCGCCACAAGGCTCCTCGGCCGGCGCGCCCGTGGACGGGTCGATCTCGGGGCAACGCACGGTGGCCTCGGCGGGGCCTGGATACGCCGACCAGCGCTTGTACGTCGCGCCAACGGTGACGCGCCACGGGCCGCGGACGCGCGCGACTTCGAGCGCGATCTGCGCGGGATCGTACTGCGCGAGGCCCGCGATGTTGAGCGGAGGCACGACGATCTGGCCGAGATCCTTCACCTCGATGACGACGTTGAAGCGCCCGACGAGCTCGCCGCGGTAGGTGAGCCCGACGCGGTAGGCGCCGCGCTCGTAGCTCGCGCCGAGGATGGGGCCGTAGCTCGCGACGAGCGTGTCCTCGACGACGGTGCCGATGCGGCCGGAGGCGTCGGTGGCCACGAGGACGGAGCCGGTGAGCGCCGCGAGCGCCGCGAAGCCGCCGCCGATCCGGACGCCGTAGCCGACGTCGACGCCGAGCCCGACCTGGACCGCGACGGAGGCCGTGCGATCCGCGAGCGGGAACTGCTTGGTCTCGGGGTAGAGGATGCGGCCGCGGACGATGAGGTCGAAGGGCGTGAAGAAGCCGAGGCCGATGGTGATGCGGTCCTTCAAAACCCCGGCGAACGGCACGGGCAAGACCGCGCCGATGAAGCCGCCCGCGAGTTTGTCGTAGTTCAGGCGCTCGGGCGCGCGGAGATCGTAGACCGAGCCGAGCAGGCCGATCGTGAGCTCGCGTCGATGCTCGAGGCTGAGGAGCGCGGGGTTCCCCCAGACGGACTCGAAGCCGCGGCCGAGCGCGGCGCCGGTGCCGCCCATCGCCATCGAGCGCGGGCCGAAGCCGTACACGTCCTCGGGGGAGCTCCACGCATCGCCGGCTGGCAGCGCCGTGAGGGCAGCCGAGGCGACGGCGAAGAAGAGGGCGCGGCAGCGGGCCATGCGGGCGCGACGGTAGACCCATGCACGGCGGGAAGGAAGAGGGCGCGGATGCTCAGCGACGAACCGGTCCGCTGTCCTCCTCGACCTCGACGAACACGTCGTCGAGCGAGCTCGCGGCGTAGGAGCGTTTCGCCCACCGGGACAAGGTCGCGCCGGTCGCGGTCGCCACGCGCGCCTGCACGGCCTCCGGGAGCTCGCCGAAGCGCTCGCGCAGGACTTCGAGGAGCATCTCGCGGCGGCCCTCCTCGCGGCCCTCCTCGCGGCCCTTTTCCTCCGCGCTTTGCTTGATCGCCAGGATCTCCGGGTTCCCCTTGCGCTCGAGCGCCCGCGCGGCTTCGCGCTCCGCGGCCGCGCCGTCGAGCAGCGCGCGCACCTGGATCGGCCGTATGAAACAGGGGTCCTCGATCATTCCGTCGAGGTCGAGCGGCACGAACGCGGCCTTCTCGCGTGACCACTCGCAGACCTCGCCGCGCTTCACGTGGATCGCGAACACGCGGCGGACGCCTCGCAGAGCGAGGTCCTCGGCCTTCTCGCGCACCACGCCCGGCGCCTGCTCGTTCACGATCTCGAACGAGACCTCTTCGAGGTGACGCCTGCCCGTCGAGGGATCCGTGCCGTCGCGACGGATCGAAAGGTCCGTGGCGAAGTTCGAGCCCTCCGAGACCCGCGTGAGCAGGTCGATCGAGGCACGATACCCCTCGCGGACGTGCAAGCGGATCACGGCGCCGAGGTTCGCGTGCACGTCACCGTGAGGCTCGAGCGCGGGCTGGGCGATGATCTTCCGGCCGCGTATCATCTCGTCGCGCGTCTTCTCGGGGACGACGAGGTGCTGATCGACCGGCGGGAACCTGCGAGGCGGATCCGAGGGAGGGAACGAGAGCGCGGCTCCCCCCCGGGCGGACGGCGCGAGCATCATCGACGGGCCATCGCGCTTCGGATCCATCATCGCCAAGCAAGGTAGCAGGATCCGCGGAGGATGGGGAGAACGAGACGGGTGCGTCCAGGGTCCCGCTCGACTAGAACGATGCCGCCGTGCCCCTCGCCCTCCAGGCCATTCTCCCCGACGAGCTCGCCCGCGCTTGCAACATCGACGTGACGGACGCGCGGCGGATCGTCTCGATCGTGCATCGAACGGGTGGTTTGCCCGAGCGCTCGCCCGCGACGATCCGGCGCGCCGCGCTCGATGCCGCCCGCGAAGCCGGGCACGTGCCGACGATCCACATCGAGAGCCGCGCCGCGAGCGCGATCGATCCGTTCGTCAAGTACGCCTTTCGCCTGCACGACGGGGCCGTCATCGAGACCGTGCGCATCCCCCTCGAGCACCCGGGTCGCTTCTCCGTCTGCGTGTCCTCGCAGGTCGGCTGCGCGCTCGCGTGCGCGTTCTGCGCGACGGGCCGCATGGGCCTCGGCCGCAACCTCGAGCCGTGGGAGATCGTCGAGCAGGTGCGGCGCGTGCGCGTGGAGCTCACAGAGGATCCGCCGGCAAACCTCGTCGCCGCCGGGATCCGCCCTCGCGTGCACGGCGTGCTCTTCCAGGGCATGGGCGAGCCCATGGCGAACATCGAGCGCGTGATCCACGCGATCCGCGTGATGAGCGAGCCGAGCGCGCTCGCCATCGACATGCGCAACATCACGGTGTGCACCTCGGGCTTGCCGACCGGGATCCGCACGCTGCTCCGCGAGGTGCCCGCGGTACGGCTCGGCGTCTCGCTCGGCTCGGCGCGGCCGGGGCAGAGGCGCGCGCTCATGCCCATCGAAGGCGCGCATCCGCTCGAAGAGGTGCTCGCGGCCGCGGGGGAGCATGCGCGGGCGACGGGCCGCTCGCCGATGTTCGCGTACACGCTGCTCGCCGGTCGAAACGACGCGGACGAGGATGCCGCCGCGCTCGCGGATCTGTGCCTCTCCTTCGCCGCGGCGCATGGGCAGAGGCCGCGGCTCAGCCTGATCCCTTACAACGCGATCACGGACGGCACCGAGCCGGATCCGTTCCAGCCTTCGACCCGCCTCGAGGCCTTCCGCGCGGTCCTGCTCGGGCGCGGGGTGGGCACGATCGTGCGGTATTCGGGCGGGGGCGACGTGGGAGCGGCGTGTGGTCAGCTCGCGCGGCCGCTCGTGCGGAAGGGAGGAGGGAGGCGTCTCCCGGTGGATTCCGAACCCACGGCGCGCTAGCTTGCTCGCGTGTTCGGATTGAGCTTCGGCGAGATGGTCATGGTCGTGCTCGTGGCCATCGTGGTGGTGGGCCCGCGGCACTTGCCGAGCATGATGCGGACGGCCGGTCAGTGGGTCACGCGCATCCGCCGCATGAGCACGGACCTCCGCGCGCAGAGCGGCATCGACCAGCTCCTCCGCGAGGAGGGCATCGACCGCAGCATCCAGGAGATCCGCGCGCTCTCGAACGTGAACGTGCTCGACGGCCTGGAGAGGCTCGCCGTCCCGACCGCCGCCAAGGCCGCCACGACCTCCCCCGCGGCCGCGACCGTGACGGCCGCCGCGGCGAGCGCGCCTCTGCCGAACGAGGAGAGGGTCGAGATCCTGCGCGAGCGCGAGTATCCGCTGGTCGGCTGCGACGCGTACGACGCGATGCCCGACGACGCGGCCCCGTACGTGGATGGACAGCCCGATCCCCTCGCCCACCATCCGCTGGGTGTCGTGGCGACCGACGATCCGACGAGCCGGGTCGTCACGAAGGAGCCGAGCGCGGCGTCATGAGTGATTCCAAGGCGAAGGCGGTCAAGGACGCGGCGCCCGCTCCGATCGAGGACGAAGAGGGCACTCCCATGACGTTCTGGGAGCACCTCGACGAGCTCCGCAAGCGCCTGGTCTACTGCTTCGTCGCGTTCCTGATCTGCTGCGTGCTCACCTGGGAGTACCGCGATCCGCTGCTCGACATCATCTCGCGGCCGTTCAAGGGCGCGTGGACGGCGCAGGGCCTGCCGAACCAGGCGACCTTGCACTTCGAGTCGCCCCAGGCCGCGTTCATCGCGTACTTCCAGCTCTCGCTGCTCGGCTCGATCGTGCTCAGCGCGCCGGTCATCTTCTACCAGCTCTGGGCCTTCGTCGCGCCCGGGCTCTACGCGCGCGAAAAACGCTTCGTGATCCCCTTCGTGCTCTCGGCGTCGGGGCTCTTCGTGGGCGGCTGTTATTTCGGCTGGCGCGTCGCCTTCCCCATCACGTTCAACTACTTCCTCGGCCTCTCCGGCACCGTCGGCGGCGGCCAGGGCGTGACGATCACGCCGACCATCATGATGGGCGAGTACATCGACTTCGTGACGCGGATGCTCCTCGCGTTCGGGATCGTCTTCGAGATCCCGCTGCTCATCCTGTTCCTGTCGCTCGCGGGCATCGTCAATTACTTGCAGCTCATAAAATTCGGCCGCTGGTTCGTCCTGCTCTCGTTCGTGATCGCCGCGGTCGTCACGCCGCCCGACATCACGAGCCAGATCGTGATGGCCGTGCCGATGCTGATCCTCTACGTGCTCTCGATCGGCCTCGCCTTCGTCTTCGGCAAGAAGCCGACGGAGGCCCAGCGCGAGGCGTACCGGAAGAGCAAACAGAAGACGGCGTAGAACATCGATCCGGTCGATACTCTAGTGCGCGCCCCTCGCGACGCGGCTTTGCATCGGCCGCATCGCGGCCGTTGCACCCGAGGTCCAGGGCTGTGCCCTGGTTCGGGTCCAGGGGCGAAGAGCCCCTGGTCGGGTCCGGGGTGAAACCCCGGCGAGACGGCTTCTCCTAATGGGCGTACGGCTCGCCGCGCAGGATCGTCATCGCGCGGTAGATCTGCTCCACGAGCACGAGCCGCGCGAGCCTGTGCGGGAACGTGAGCGTCGAGAGGCTCAGCCGATCGTGCGCGGCGCGCGACGTCTCCGGGGGGATGCCGTCGGCGCCGCCGATCAGGAACGAGACCACGCCCTTGCCGCGGGAGCCGGCGCGCTCGATCGTCCGGGCGAACGAGGGGCTGTCGAGCGCGCGTCCCATGACCTCGAGCGCGATCGTCGTCGAGCCCTCGGTCTTCTTCGCGAAGAGCTCGACGAGGCGCGCGGGCGGCGCATCTTCGAGCTCGATCTCGTCACAAGGCATGTACCGACGCACGCGACCGAGATAGTCGTCGAGCGCCGCGCGGAGCGGTTTGTCCTTCACGCGGCCCACGGCGACGACGACGATACGCATACGATCCGGCTCTACTCTTCCTCGCTCCGATCTTCCGCTTCGTCGTCACCGAACCCCTCGCCCGCGTCCGCCTGCGCGCGGTTCACCGGCGTCGAGGCAGGCCGCGCGCCCGGCTCGCCTTCGGGCACGGCCACCCGGCTCGCGTCCATCCACAGGCCCTCGATGTCGTAGAGCTGCCGCGCGTCCTCCTGGAAGACGTGCACGACGACGTCGCCGTAGTCGAGCAGCACCCACGTGGCCGCGGACATGCCCTCGACCGAGATCGGCGCGATCTTCTTCTTGCCGAGCTCCTCCTCGATCCCCTGGGCGATCGAGCCGACGTGCCGATCACTCCGGCCCGTCATGAGCACCAGGAAATCCGCGTAATCGACGCGCCCGCGCACGTCGAGGATCTCCACGCCGAGCGCCTTCTTGTCGAGGCCGGCGGTCGCCACCGCGACCGCGAGCTCGCGCGCCGGCGAGGCCGTCTCCGGAACGGGCGCCTTGCGTCCGGCCGCTCGCTTGGGCGCCGCGAGCGGCGCCTTCTTCACGCCGGGCGCGGGCTTGCCGCGGAGCTCGCCTTCCGACTTGCGCCGCGGCAGCCCCGGCCGCTTCGTGGTGGTCTTTGCAGCTCCGGACGCGCGCACGGCCTGCCCGCTCGCGTGCGAGGCGCGGAGCTTCGGCCGGGCCGACTTCTTCGCCGCCTTCACCGCCGCCTTCACCGTGGAAGGCGCCACGTGCGTGTCCCGCTCGCCCGAAGCCTCGCCCGGGTCCACGTCGCGCGCCGGACGCGCCGCGCCCGTCTTCGTCGTCTTCGTCGTCTTCGTCGCCGCTGTCTTGCTGCGAGCCGGCTTGGGCGACTCGCCCCCGCCGTCCGATCGCTTCTTCGTTGCCAAGTTTTACCTCACTCCGGGATTACCGAATTTGCCCCTCGCCGAAGACGATCCACTTCTTCGCGGTGAGGCTCTCGAGCCCCATCGCTCCATAGGCATGGAGCTTCGTCGTCGAGATGCCGATCTCCGCGCCGAGGCCGAGCTCGCCGCCGTCGTTGAAGCGCGTGGACGCGTTGACGATCACGCAGCTCGCGTCGACGCTCCGGGAGAAGCGCTGCGCCCGCTCGTAGCTCCGCGTGCAGATCGCCTCGGTGTGGTTCGAGCCGTACTGCGCGATGTGATCGAGCGCCTCGTCGAGCGAGCCGACGATCCGGACGGCGAGGATCGGGGCGAGGAACTCCTGCCCATAATCCTCGGCGGACGCGGGTTTGGCCGACGGGAGCACCGCGCGCGTGGCCTGATCGCCGCGGATCTCGAGCCCCTGCGCCGCGAGCTTTCCGACCCGCGGCAAGAAAGCGAGCGCCACGCTCTCGTGCACGAGCAAGCCCTCGAGCGCGTTGCAGACGCCGGGCCGGCTGAGCTTGCCGTTCTCCACGAGCCGGAGCGCCATGTTGAGATCGGCGCCCTCGTCGACGTAGAGGTGACAAACCCCCTTGTAGTGCTGGATGACCGGCACGCGGGCGTGCTCGGTCACGAAGCGGATGAGCCCCTCGCCGCCGCGCGGGATCACGAGATCGATCATCCCCGTGAGCCGCACGAGCTCGCGAATCCCCTCGCGATCGCCAGGCGGCACGATCTGCACGGCATCCGCAGGCAGACCGGCGGACGCGACCGCGGTCCGCACGAGCTCGCCGAGCGCCGCGTTCGATCGCGACGCTTCCTTGCCGCCGCGCAGGAGCACGGCGTTGCCGCTCTTCAAGCAGAGCGCGGCCGCGTCGACCGTGACGTTCGGACGCGCCTCGTAGATCATCGCGATGACGCCGAGCGGGATGCGCACCTGGCCCACGCTGAGGCCGTTCGGGCGCTGCTTCATGCCGAGCACCTCGCCCACGGGATCCTCGAACGAGGCGACCTGCATGACGGCCGCGGCGATGCCGAGGATGCGCTGTTCGTCGAGGATCAACCGATCGACGAGCGCAGTGGCGAGACCCGCGACGCGCGCGGCCTCGATGTCCTTGGCGTTCGCGAGGCGCAGAGGCGAGCCTTCGGCGGCCTGGGCGCGCAGCGCCTCCGCGATCGCGGCGAGCGCGCGATCCTTGGCCTCGCGCGACGCGGTCGAAAGCGTACGCGCGGCCTTTCGGGCGCGCTTTGCGAGCTCGACGAGCTCTTCGGTCTGGATTGCGGTGCTCTCCACGGCGTCGAAACCTAACGCGGCTGGCCTCACAAGGCCAAGGGCGTGCTAGCGTGGGCTCGTGTCGGCTCGCCCGCGCGGCATCCCCGCCTGGTTCCTCGTCCTGCCCTTGGCGCTGCCCATGGGGCTCGGTTGCGGCTCTCACGACGACGAGGGGCCGGCGAGCGCCGCGCCCGCAGCGACGATGATCCCGATGGGCGCGCCCGGCGCCGAGGGCGCCAAGTACGACCCGGCCCCGGAGGCGCCTCCTGCCAAACCCTCCGATCTGCGCCAGAAGATCGACGGCTCGTCGCCCGATACGCTCGCGCCCCCGAGCCCGTTCGGCCAGCCGCCCCAGAACGAGCTCGAGGGCCCCGCGACCCCGACGCCTCCGCCGCCGCCGAACATCAAGAAGAAGGGGACCAAGATATGAGGACCTGGTTCGTCCCCGCGCTCGCCTCGCTCGTCGTGTTCGCCGCGGGCGCGTGCTGCAGCCCGCCGAAGCCGAAGCCGCTGCCCGGAGGCCCGCCGCCCGAGTACGAGGCGCCGCGAAGCTTCGAGCTCCCCGGCACGCAGGCGCCGCCAGCCGAAGCGCCTGCCCCGGCCGATCCGCCGCCGCCTTGAGAGGGGGCTGTCACAGCGTAGCGCCGGGGTTTCACCCCGGACCCGACGAGGGGCTGTCCGCCCCTCGACCCGGACCAGGGCACAGCCCTGGACCTCTGGGCATCGACTGCGCGAAGCGCAGTCGATGCGGGGAAATGAGTTTGTAGCTATCCGCCCCCCTTCGCAGCGCACAGCCCTGGACCTCGGGTGCAAAGGCCGCGATGCGGTCGATGCAGAGGAGGGAGCGCTCGGGGAGCTCTTGCCAGGCGCCCTCGTGCGGGACCTCCGACGCAATGCGGACGACGTCCGCCTCGGAGGAGAGGTACAAGCTCCGGCCGAAGCGATGGGCATAAAGCACGTCCCCATCACTCAAAAGGAAATTGACGGCGCCGAACCGGGGCCTGTCCGTCGCGGCCTCGATGGCTTGGGCGATCGCGCGGTGGGTCAGGCCGCTCGGCGCGCGCCTGCTTCCGTGCGTGGCGCCGACCTCGTCGAGCGTGGTCATCAGGAATGCGAAGAACCGCTCGCTGTCCGTGTCCCCCGCGATTTCCCGCCTGCGCGATTGCGAAGTGCGCCGTTCGAGCCACGCGACGTCGGAAATGGTGCCGTTGTGCGCGAAGACCCAGGCGTCCCTGCGGAACGGATGGGTATTGTCGAGGCCGGTTTTTCCGACCGTGGCTTTGCGGACGTGGGCGAGGACGACACGCCCGCGGGCGTTCGAGGCCACGGCGCGAAAAGCCGGGTCCGCTTGGGCGCAGGTGGGGCTCTTGTGGATCGCCCAGGATTTCCCGTCATGGGCTGCGATCCCCCATCCATGCGGGTGCTCGGGCGAGAGCGCCGCGAGGCTTCTGGGGGCCGTGGCGAGGGGCTCGGGGTGAGGTTCGACGTGCCTCGAAACGACGCCGAAGAGGCGACACATCGGGGCAGGTTATAGCCGAGGGTGCGAGGACGGGCCAACTCGCACGGGAGAAACAGGTACGGACAGGCGCGCGCGGGTGGAGCGGGATCTGCTAGGATCCGCTGCGGCACCATGGACGCTGCTCGGAAGTTCGCGACGTACGAGGATCTGCTGGCTCTGCCCGAGGACCAGAAGGCCGAGATCATCGGGGGCAGCTTGGTGACGCTGCCGTCGCCGCGCCCGAGGCACTCGAATGTGCAGGGGACCCTGCGCGTGTTCATTGGGAAACCGTTCCACGACGACGACGGCTTCGGCGGCCCCGGCGGCTGGTGGATCTTCCTCGACGTAGATGTCGCGCTGGGCCGGCACGACATCGTGCGCCCGGACCTCGTCGGCGTCCGTCGCGAGCGGCTGCCCGATCCGGATGTCCTCCCGATTCCGGTCGTCCCCGACTGGATTTGCGAGGTGCTGTCGCCCTCGAACGAGCCGCACGATCGGGTGACCAAGAAAAACCTTTATGCACGCTACGGCGTGCGCTGGTACTGGATCGTGGATCCCGCGGCGCGCATTCTGGAGGTCTTCGAGCTGCGCGATGGTCTATGGGTGAACGTCGCGTCGTACGACGAGCACGCGACGGCGCGCGTCCCGCCCTTCGAGGCCGTCGAGCTGCCGATGGCGCGAATCTTCTTGCCGCGCCCGCCGAGCAGCGAAGCGACCTGACCGAGCCTCAAACGATCGTCATCGCCCCATCCGCCACGAAGCTCGCTCCGTGGCAATAACTCGAATCGTCCGACGCGAGGAACAGCGCGAGCTTCGCCATTTCTTCATTCGTAGCGACGCGCCTCGCCGGGATCATCTGCCGATAGCCCGCCCGCAACTCCTCGGCGTGGCCTGGGGCCATTTGCTCGGTGAACGACATCATCATGCGGTTGTCGACGCCGCCCGGGACCATCGCATTGACGCGGATGTTCTGGGGCGCGAGCTCCGCCGCCGCCGTGCGCACGAGCCCGAGCACCGCGGCCTTGCTCGCCGCATACGCGGCGCACCCCGGGAACGAGGTGATGGCCGCCGTCGACGACATCACCACGATGCTCCCCCCGCCCCGCTCCAGCATGCGAGGAATGACCTTTTGCATGCCGAGGAACGTCCCCCGCACGTGAATCGCATGAAGATCGTCGAGCACCGATACGTCGAGATCCACGATCGGCGCGACCTTCCCCTCGGCCCCCGCATTCGCGAAGAGGACGTCGACCCCGCCGAACGCCTGAATCGCCGCGTCGACGTACCGGTCCGTATCTTCGATCTTTCGGACGTCGGCCACGACAGCGCGCGTCCGCGCGGGATCACACCCTTCCGCGGCCTGCCGCAGCCGCTCCTCGTCGCGACCGACCAGGACGAGCTTGGCTCCCTCGCGCGAAAAAAGCGCGGCCGTCGCCGTCCCGATGCCCCCCGAAGCTCCCGTGATGATAGCAACCTTGTCTGTCAGCTTCCCCATGGCCGCGGCACGCTACCAATTCCCTCCCGGTTTTACCAGCGCGATGAGCGGCAAACCATCGCTTGTGGAGGACATCACGGCCGAGGAGCTGGGGCTTTTGCTTCGACCTCGAACCGCGCATCCCCCTCGAACACCCATTCCAGCGCGGAGCGTGTCGTCTCCGCGACCGGTCCATCGTATCGGTGCCCGACGTTCGCGCTTTTCGCAATCTTCGTCTCGACCCCAGCCTTCTCCAATCGCGATGCCGCCCACCGCGCATCCGCGGCGCACCCGCTCTGCGAGCACACGAACAGCACGCGCGCGCCCTCGATCTTCGCGAATGCGCTCACGACCTCGGGCTTCCAGGCCGCGTGTCCGCCCTCGATCAGGACGAGCCGCGGCGAACGCTCGGGGCGTCGTCCCGCGATGGCCACGCCCTGGATCGCGCCCAGCGAAAACCCCGCATGGACGACCGGTCCCGGATCGACGAAATCGGAGTATGCAGCAGAAAGCGCCGCGAGGCCGGCGTCGATCTCGCGCTCCAGCGCGGCATTGTTTTCGTACGTGAAACGCACGTCGTCGGGGGAAGGAGAATCCGGCCTGCGCACGCCGCGCGGGCAGAGGACGAAGACGTGATTCGCGCGAGCGCCGAGGAGCGAGCGCCAGACGTCGCATTGCCATTCGGGGCGGTCGTAATTGCCATGCGCCGCGATGATCACGGGCCTCTTGGATGTGGTGCCGAGGGGAAGCGAGACGACGGCAGCGGAATGGCCGGGAATGGGCAGATCGACGATGGCGGAGGCGGACGTGAGCGCGGGCGCGGGCGCGGGCGCGGACGAGGACGAGGACGCGAGCGCAGACACCGCGGCGGAAGCGGAAACGGGTACGGGCGCGGACGCGGCAGCGGGCGCGGACGCGGGTGGGCTTTCGCAAGCCGAGACCGTCGGCACACAGAAGAGCAACGCCACGAAGCCCGCGCGATCCATGCGAGCCCCAGCCTACACCGGGATGATACCCTCGCCCTCGTGATCCGGCCTGGCTCGCTCGTCCTCCCTGCCCTGCTCCTCGCCCTCCCCGCCTGCTCCCGCGGCGGCGACGCCCCGGCCGATCCCTCGCCGACCCCCGTCATCTCCTCCCGACCCGCGTCCCCACCCCGCCCCGCCAGCCCTGCCGAGCTCGCCCTCGTCGCCCCCCTCGCGCCCGGCAGCACACTCGACGGTTTTACCGTGCGCGAAATCCTCGCCGTTCAGGACGGCGTCCTCACCCTCGTTTGCGCAAAGGATCGCGCCGTCGTGCGCCTCTCCGTCGCGCTCGCCGCGGACGGCGGCCCCGCGCCGCCTGCGTTCGCCGGAAAGTACGCGGTTTTCTATTCGGCGCGCGGCAGCGATCCGGCGGACGGCGAGCGGCTCGCCAAGGCCCTCGCGGCCGTCCTGGAGAAACACCCCGACGTCCCCGTTCCGCCGGGGATGACTTCGTTCGTCCCGACGCCCATTCCCATCTAGCCGCTTCTCACCCTCTCCGGCTCGCCCCCTCCCGCGAAAAGTGCTAGCGCGGCGACCATGCTCACTGGCCGACGGGACCTCGTCCTGATCCTGGATTTCGGTTCGCAATACACCCAGCTCATCGCCCGCCGGATCCGCGAGGCCTCCGTGTACTGCGAGGTCTACCGCTACGACCTGCCGATCGAGCGCATCCGCGAGCTCGCCCCCCGCGGCATCATCCTCTCGGGCGGACCGTCGAGCGTCTACGGCGAAGGCGCCCCGCACATCTCTGCCGAGCTCTTCTCCGTCGGCATCCCGATCCTCGGCATCTGCTACGGCATGCAGCTCCTCTCGCACCTGCTCGGCGGCAAGGTCGAGCGCGGCACCGAGGGCGAGTACGGGCCGGCGCTGGTCCGCACGACCCGCGCCGCCGGCGTCTTCGGACGCTTCAACGACGGCGACGTCCTCGACGTCTGGATGAGCCACGGCGACAAGGTCGTCGAGCTCCCGCCGGGCTTCTCCACGCTCGGCACCACGGACACGACCCCGTTCGCCGCGATCGCCGACGACGAGCGCCACATCTACGGCCTGCAGTTCCACCCCGAGGTCGCGCACACGCGCCGCGGCAAGGACCTGCTCGAAGCGTTCCTCTTCGACGTCTGCGGCCTCGAGCCCACATGGACCCCGGCCTCGTTCGTCGAGGAGTCCGTCGAGGTGATCCGCCAGAAGGTCGGCCCCGACGCGAGCGCCGTGTGTGGCCTCTCGGGCGGCGTCGACTCCTCGGTCGCCGCGATCCTCTGTCACCGCGCGCTCGGCGATCGGCTCGTCTGCATCTTCGTCGACAACGGCCTGCTCCGAAAAGGCGAGGCCGAGCAGGTCGTGAAGATGTTCGGCGACCACTACCACCTCCGGCTCGTGCACGTCGACGCGCGCGCGCGCTTCCTCGACGCGCTCTCCGGCGTCACGGATCCCGAGCAGAAGCGCAAGACGATCGGCCGTGTCTTCATCGAGGTCTTCGAGGAGGAGGCGAAGAAAATCGAGGATTGCCGCTTCCTCGTGCAGGGCACGCTCTACCCGGACGTGATCGAGAGCGTCTCGGCGAAGGGCCCGAGCGCGGTGATCAAGAGCCACCACAACGTCGGCGGCTTGCCCGAGCGCATGAAGCTCGGCCTCGTCGAGCCTCTGCGTGAGCTCTTCAAGGACGAGGTACGCGCGGTCGGCGCGACGATGGGCATCCCGCACCACCTGCTCTGGCGGCATCCCTTCCCCGGCCCGGGCCTCGCGGTGCGTTGCCTCGGCCCGCTCACGGAGGAGCGCTTGCAAGTCCTGCGCGAGGCCGACGCGATCTTCGAGGAGGAGATCCGCGAGGCGGGGCTCTACGACAAGATCTGGCAGAGCTTCTGCGTGCTCTTGCCCGTGCGCACCGTCGGCGTGATGGGCGACGAGCGCACGTACGACGAGGTGATCGCGCTCCGCGCCGTGGAGTCGAAGGACGGCATGACGGCCGACTGGGCGCGGATCCCGCACGAGGTGCTCGGACGAACGAGCGCGCGGATCATCAACGAGGTCCGCGGCGTCAACCGCGTCGTGTACGATGTCTCGTCGAAGCCTCCGGCCACGATCGAATGGGAATGATGCAAACGAGCGCGAAACGCGGGGCCCTCGCGGCCCTCGTCGGGTGGTCCCTCCTCGCAGCCGCGTGCGCGCCGAGCGCGCCGGCCACGGTCTCCTTGCGGGTGAAGGGCAACGCCCCGGACGCGTCGGTCACGATCGACGACATGTACATCGGGGCGCTCGCGTTCGTGGCGAAGCGCGGCGTCGCCCTGCCCCCGGGCAAGCACCGGATCACCGTGGAGAAGCCGGGCTTTTTCCCCTGGGACAAGCTCGTCGAGGCCCGCGAGGGGGATCCGCCGATCCGCCTCGAGGTGGACCTCGTGAAAATCCCCGACTGATCCGGCTTGTCCGGGCAAGAAGGACTTGACTCTGCGGGATGTTTCGCTACCGTCCCGCGCTCCCCGAGGACAGACATGGCGAATACCCCGAAGTGGAACATCCGGTTGCGGCACGAGTGGCTCTCCACGCCGCTGAAGAAGAAGCGGATCAAGCGCGGCCAGAAGGCGCGTATTGGCCTGCTGGACGCCGAGGCGCGGAAGAAGACCAAGGCCGAGAAGGCCCCGAAGACCGAACAGGCGTCCTGACCGGACGTTCGGCCCCCTCGCCGGCACGCGCCGAAAGGCGCGTACGCTGATCCGAGACGAAAAGGCGTCAACCTCGCCCACAACGGGAGGGGTCGACGCCTTTTTCCGTCCGTAAGGCTTCGCCTTTTGGCATGCTGGCGCAGCACGACGCACCCGCGTCGGGGTTCTAGATGAACGATACCAGCGAGGCCCTGCGTGAATCCGAGGAGCGTTACCGCACGCTCTTCGAACAGGCGCCCGTCGGCGTGTTCCTGTACGACCGGGATCTCCGGCTCACCACGTGGAACGCGCGCTTCGTACAGCTCCTCCAGACGACGAACGAGCGGCTCACGTCCTTCGACATGCACGGGCTGCGCGACCGCACCGTGCTGCCCTCGATCGAGCGTGCCCTCGAAGGCGAGTCGAGCACGTACGAGGGCCGCTACCAGGCGACCACGAGCGACGCCGTCGTGTGGGTCTCGATGCGCCTTTGCCCGCTCCGGAACGCGAGCGGCGTCGTCATCGGCGGCATGGGCGTGGTCGAGGACCTCACGGGTCGAAACCAAGCCCTCGCCGCGCTGCGCGAGAGCGAGCAGCGCCACGCGCTCTACGTCAAGCGCAGCCCCCTTGGCGTGATCGTGTGGAACACGCGCTTCGAGGTGCTCGAGTGGAACCCGTCGGCGACGCGGATCTTCGGCTACACCGAGGAGGAGGCCATCGGCAAGCGCGAGCCGGGCTTCATCGTGCCCGACAGCGCCTGGCCGTTCGTCAGCGCGCTGTGGGACGGGCTCCTCCAGCAGACGGGTGTCGAGCGGAGCCGCAACGAAAACCGACGGAAGGACGGACGGATCATCTGCTGCGAGTGGTCCGCCGCGGCGCTCGTCGACGCGCAGGGCGTGGTGATCGGCGTCGCGGCCCTCGTCGAGGACGTGACCGAGAAGCAAGCCGCCGAGGAAGCGCTGAAGCGATCGGAGGCGAGGTTCCGCGCGCTGATCGAGCGCGCGCCCGACGCCATCGGCGTGGTGCGTCAAGGCCGGTGGATCTACGCGAACCCGGCGCTCGTCACGTACCTCGGCTACGAGCGCGCGGGCGAGTTCATCGGGCGCCTCGCGCGGGACTCGGTGCACCCCGACGATCGCCCCACGCAGGACCAACACCACACCGAGCTCGAGCGCGGCACGTCGGTCTCGCCGCAGGAGTACCGGCTGCTCCGTCGTGATGGATCCGTCGTGCACGCGGAGGTCGTGAGCCTGGACGTCGACTACGACGGCGCGCCGGCGATCGTCGGCATCGCGCGTGATCTGACCGAGCGCAAGCAGATGCAAGCGCGCCTCGTGCAAGCCGAGCGCATGGCCGCGGTCGGCACGCTCGCGGCCGGGGTGGCGCACGAGATCAACAGCCCCCTCGCCTACGTGCTCACGCAGCTCACGGTGGCGACCGCGGAGGCGCTGCCCGCGCTGAAGCAACGCGTCGAAGCCCTCGAGCGCGCCGCGGATCTCATGCCGGGCGACATCACGCAGCTCGCCGTCGAGATCGAAGCGACAATCGACGGCGCGCGCGAGGCGGCCGAGCGCATGCGCAGCATCGTGCGCGACTTGCGAACGTTCTCCCGCGCGGACGACGGCGAGATCGCGCCGACCGACGTGCGCCGCGTGCTCGACGCGTCGCTCAACATGGTCTTCGGCGAGATCCGCCACCGCGCGCGCCTCGTGAAGGAGTACGACGACGTGCCGCTCGTCGACGCCAACGAAGCGCGGCTCGGCCAGGTCTTCGTGAACTTGCTCGTCAACGCGGCGCAGGCGCTGCCCGAAGGAAACGCGGCGGCCAACCTGATCCGCCTGCGCACCTACGTCGGCGACGCGGGACGCGTGGTCGTCGAGGTGATGGACTCGGGGCCTGGCATCCCCGACGACGTCAAAGCGAAGATTTTCGATCCCTTCTTCACGACGAAGCCCGCGGGGGTGGGCACGGGCCTCGGGCTGTGGATCTGCCAGGGAATCGTCACGCGCCTCGGTGGCACGATCGAGCTAGCATCGAGGCCCGGCGAGACGATCTTTCGTGTCGTACTTCCGCCCGGCGCCGCGGCCGGAAAACCCGTCGACGGCGCGCGCGCGATCCGCGCCGACGAGCCGAACCTCGCCCAGAAGCCACCCATGAAGCCGAAGCCCCCCGAGGCCAAGCCCCGCCGCGGCCGCGTGCTCGTGATCGACGACGAGGCGCCGCTCGCGAACGCGCTCAAGATGTTCCTCGCCGACGAGCACGACGTCGTGGTCTCGACGAGCGGCCGTGATGCGCTCGCGCTGCTCGAAAAGGACCCGTCGTTCGACGCGATCCTCTGCGACCTGATGATGCCCGACGTCACGGGCGTGGACGTGCACGAGGCGCTACGCCAGCGCGCGCCGGACGTCGCCGCGCGCCTCGTTTTCGTGACGGGCGGCGCGTTCACGCCGCGCATGCGCGCGTTCCTCGAAGAGGTTCGAAACCCGCAGCTCGAGAAGCCGTTCGACCTCCCGAAGCTACGCGCCCTGCTACGTCAACTGGTCTCGGCGCGCTAGCTCAACGCGGCCCGCGCGACGCGAACCAGTCGCGGTAGTGCTGGTACAGCGTCGCGTACCGCACGTACGTGTCGCGATCCGCCGCGAACCGCCGCTGCCAGGCCTCGGTCTCGGTCGTGTGCGCCGTGTCCGTGAGCCCGTACTTCGCGCGGATCTCGCCGAGCGCCGCGGGATTCACCGCGATCTCCGCGGCGAACGCCGCATACCGTTCGAGGCTGAGCTGCGGGCCCGAGGCGACCGCCGGGAAGCCCGCGAGCGTCATCGGCTGCGGCACCGTCGGCGGCATGGGAACGGGCGTCGGGCGCTGCGAGTACGACGAGCTCGACACCGGCGCCCCCGTGCTCGCAGGTCCAGCCGCGGCCGGCGCTCCGGGCGCCGGCGGATATCCGTACCCCGCGGGCTGCGGCGGGGGCTGCGGCTGCGGCGGGGCCGCGCCGATCGGCTTGGGAGGCGGCGCGGGCGGCGGAAGGGCCGCGGCCATCATGCCAGGCGACGACGGCTTGGGAGGAGGCGCGGGCGGCGGAAGCGGGGCGGCCTGGAACGGCAGCGCGGGCCTGCTGGGCGTCGCCGGCACGGGCTGCGTCTGCCGCGCCGGAAGCGGATCGGGAATCGTGGCGACGCGCGGTCGCATCGGCGGCGTGTGCTCGTCCGGCGGCGCCTTCGCGCCTGGCGCGCTCTCTCGCGGCGGCGGCGGCGGCCCCTTCACGGCAGGCGCCAGCGGCGTCGCCCCCTCGCCTGCTGCTGCGGCTGCGGCGGCCCTCCGCGCGCGGAGCCTCGCGAGAAGCTGCTCCGGATCGGCCGTCGGCAACATGGGCACGGTGTCCATGAGCCCGAGCGGCACCGAGTGCGGGCGCTGCGGCGTCGGCTCGTCCTCGCCGCCACCGGCTGCGGCGCGCGCCTTTCGGGCCTCGATGGCCCGCGACCGCGCTTCGAAGGCTGCCTTGTAGCGCGCCTCGAGCGCGTTGCGTGTCGCCTCTGGCTCGCGCGACATGCGCTCCATCCAGGCGTTGCGGCTCACGCCCCATGCCTCGGCGGAGAGCGCCTCGATGCGCAAAACCTCCTCGAGGGGCGTCCCAGCCTCGACCTCCGCACATAACGCGGCGAATCGTTCGAGCTCGATTTCCGGTTCCATCACGTCGGGGCGCCCGTGAGCGCTCGGCAGACCATACGCCGGCCGCGGTCGGAGGTCGAGAGCGCCGCGCGACGTTTCAGCACGTTGCCGACGACTGGGCTTGCCCTTCGTCCGTCAAACCGTGGTACTAAGCGAGGTAGAAACGATGAACTCGAGTCTCCGCACCTTTCTCGGTCTTGCCCTCTTCGTCGCCCCCCTCTCGGCGGGCTGTGCCTCTCGCACGGCGCCCTTCGATCAGATGGACCAGGCGCAAATCACTGTGCTGCGCCTGACCGCGCCGCCGCCGCCCGTCGCCGCGACGCCGGCGACGCCGGGCGCGCTCCCGGGCATCCCGGGGCTGCCCATCCCGCCCGAGATGCAGGCTGCGGGACAGCAGCTCCTCCAGGGCCTGAGTCAGGCGGCTCCGGGCCTCATCCCGCCGGGCCTCATCCCCGGCCAGACGCAGCAGCCGGCGCCCGCGCAGCAGCAGGTCCCGCTCTGGAACGGCCTCGCGATCGTGGCCCAGACGCCCGTCACGAACGAGGACATGAAGAACGACCTCCTCGACCTCTTCGGCGACGAGGACAGCTTCCAGGCCGGCGCGAACAATTGCACGACGGCGCCCGGCATGGGCGTCTCGTTCGTTCGCCCGGGCCAGCCGAACGTCGACCTCGTGGTGTTCTTCACCTGCTCCAAGGCCGCCGGCGTCACGCCCTTCACGCTCCCCTACGGCAAGGACATGCTCACGGGCGAGTCGCACCAGAAGCTGAGCCAGATCTACCAGGCTCTCTTCGGCATGGCCGTTCCGCCCGGCTCCTGATCTCCACGCCCCCCGAGGGCCTCGATCCTGCGAGGCCCTCCGCACACGCCCCCTCGGCACGCCCTGATCGTCGGAAACGCCTCGAACGGCTCTTTCACGCGTTCGTGGCGGGGAAAGCGGCCTGGATGCTAGGATGGCGCATCGGCGCCGTGTTCACGGCGTTCGCTGGGCCTTCCGATGACCCAACAAGAGACGCTCTCCCCAGGGATGGTGCTCGGCCGCTACGAGCTGCTCCTGCCGATCGCACAGGGAGGCATGGCCACGGTCTGGGCCGCGCGGCAGAAGGGCTCGCGTGGGTTTCAGAAGACGGTGGCCATCAAGACGATGCTCCCGTCGCTCTCGGACGACCCGCAGTTCGAGCAGATGTTCCTCGACGAGGCCTCGCTCGCGGCGCGCATCCATCACCCGAACGTCGCGGAGATCCTCGACGTCGGCGAGCAGGACGAGACGATCTACATCGTCATGGAGTGGGTGGACGGCGAGGCGCTCAGCGTCATCACGAAGACCGCCAAGCGTAGCAACGTCCCCGTGCCGCAGCGCATCGCGCTCCGCATCGTCCGCCAGGCCTGCGCGGGCCTGCACGCCGCGCACGAGCTGCGCGACGACAGCGATCAGCTCCTCAACCTGGTGCACCGCGACGTCTCGCCGCAGAACATCCTCGTCTCGTACGACGGCATCGTGAAGCTCGTCGATTTCGGCGTCGCGAAAGCCCTCGGCCGCGCGGGCGGCGAGACGACGGCAGGGCAGCTCAAGGGCAAAGTGCCGTACATGTCGCCCGAGCAGGCCCTCGGGCAGAAGATCGATCGGCGCACCGACGTCTTCGCGATGGGCATCGTTCTCTACCGGCTCACGACGGGCCTGCACCCGTTCCTCGGCGAGAACGATCTCGCGACGATGAAGAACATCATCTCGCGCCCGCTGCTCCCGCCGCGCATGAAAAACCCGAGCTTCCCCGTCGAGCTCGAGCGCGTGCTGCTCACCTGCTTGAAGAAGGATCCGAACGAGCGCTACCAGACGATGCTGGAGCTCGACGCGGCCCTCGAGCGTGTCCTCGCCTTGTCCGGCGCATCGGTCGTCGATGACGACATCGGCGCGTTCACGCGCTCGGTGATGGGCGATCGGGGCCAGAAGCGACGCGCCGAGCTGCGTGACGCCGTGCGCGCCGCCGACGAGCGCGCCGCGGGCATCGCGATGTCGCCGGGCGCCGCGCAGCCGCACGTGCACGAGGCGGTCTCGGACATCGCGATCACGCGCATGAACTCGGCGCTCACGAGCTTCCCGACGAGCATGCCGCGGAACTCCTCGACCTCGATCATCCCGCCGTCGCCCGAATCGTACGCGGGCGGAGCGATGTCGGGTTCGCTCGTGCCGTCGACGCCGCCGCAAAAGAACACGCGCGCGGGGCTCTTCATGGCCGTCGGCGCGGTGGCCGCGCTCTCGCTCGCGGGCACGTTCATGTTCCTGCGCACCACGATGGGGCCACGCGCGGCGGCCGGAAACGCCGCGGGAAACGTGGCGCCCACGCCGCCGAGCCCGCCCGCCCCCACGCAAGCCGCGACGCCCGTGGCCGTGCAGACCGGCGCGGCCCCAGAGTCCTCGGCGAGCACGGGCGGAGGCACGGTCCTCGACATCAACGATCTCCCGTCCGCAGACGCGGACCCCCAAGCGACGACGAAACGCGACGACAAACCCGCGGGCACGACGAAAGGCACGGGCGCGACGAAGCCCGCAGCCACGGCGACCGCAAAGCCCACCGGGGCACCGGCGAGCACGACGTGGGTACCCAAAGTCACGGATCCCGGCTTCTGAGCAAGGGCACGACGCCCCACTGGCTCCGCGATCTCGCGGTGGTCGGCCTCTGCGCCGCCATCGTCGTGATCGGATCCGCCGCGCGCAGCGAGGACGAAGGCGCGACCGCGAAGAACACGGAGACGTCCGAGGGCGCCGAAGGCACGCTCACGATGTCGCCGCTTCCGAGCGGCGCGCCTGGCAAGCCCGCGGCGCTCGTCTCGGAGGCCGCGCCTCGTAGCGGCTGCGATTTCCCGGACAACGGCTTCGGCGACTACCTCGGCTGGCGACCGCTCCCGCTCGGCCGCATGCTCGTCCCTTCGAGCCTCACCGTCCCGCCCGACGGCGGCTTCGATCTGCTCGTCCACTTCCACGGCACCGAGCCCATCCGCAAGCAGCTCGCGCCCCTCGGCCTCGGCCTCGTGATCGCCGGCCTCGACACGGGCACGCTGTCGAGCGGCTACAAGAGCACATTCGAATCCGAAGGCACGTTCGACGCGATGCTCTCGGCGATCAGCCGCGAGGTCGCGCTCGCCACGAAAAACCCTGCCGCGCGCCCGCGCAGCATCGTCCTCTCGTCGTGGAGCGCGGGCTACGGCGCGATCTCGCGGATCCTCGCGGGAGGTCGCGACGACGTCGACGCCGTCATCCTGCTCGACTCGCTCTACGCGAGCTACACGTCCGGCGCCAAGATGCCCGATCCCACCGAGCTCGCGCCCTTCTCGTCCTTCGCGCGCGCCGCGGCGAACGGCGGCCCTCTCCTCTTCGTCACGCACACGGCCGTCCCCACGCCCGACTACGCCTCCACGCTCGAGACGGGCACGTTCCTCCTGCGCGAGATCGGCGCCGACGTCCCGGCCACGCCGCCCGCGCAGGATCCCTTCGGCCTCTCGCGCGCCCACGATCAGAACCACTTCTTCCTCCGCGGATACGCGGGCTCGGACGGCGACGCGCACTGCGGCCAGCTCCGGCTCCTGCCCGACATCCTGCGTGATCACGTCCTGCCCGCGTCTCGCCCGTAGGAGCTCCTCGGCCTTGGCCACACCTCGCTCTTCGCCGCTCTACCACGACGACTCGAAGCTCTTCTCGTTCCGCGGCGTCGTCATCGCCCACGAGACCCACGCTGGCCGCCCGAGCGTGCTGCTCGATCGCACCGCGTTTTACCCCGAGTCCGGCGGGCAGATGGCCGATCGCGGCCGCCTCGACGAAGCCGCCGTCGTCGACGTGCAGGTCGACGACGAGGGACGCATCCATCACGTGCTCGAAGGCCCACTACCCGCGATCGGCGCCGAAGTCTCGGGCTCGATCGACAAGCCGCGCCGCCTCGTCCACATGGCGCAGCACACCGGCCAGCACATGCTCTCGCGCGCGCTCGCCGACGTGGCCCGCGCCGAGACCGTCTCCTCGCGCCTCGGCGAGAGCGCGTGCACGATCGACCTCGACGTCGCCGCCCTCGACGAGCGCGCCGTCGCCGAGGCCGAGGCCCTCGTCAACGCCGTCATCGACGACGACGCGCCCATCCGCGCGTTTTTCCCTTCCGAGGACGAGCTCCGCGCGCTCCCGCTGCGACGGCAGCCCAAGGTGCACGAGAACGTGCGTGTCGTCGCGATCGGCGACTTCGACGTCTCGCCCTGCGGCGGCACGCACTGCACGAACACCGCGCAGGTCGGCTTCGTTCGCATCGACGGGCTCGAGCGGTACAAGGGCAAGATGCGCGTCACCTTCTCCGCGGGCGTGCGGGCCCGGACGAAGCTCTCCCGCGAGGCGGACGTCGTGCGCGCGCTCGCCCGCGAGCTCACCTGCGGCCCGGAGGACGTGCCCGCGGGCATCGAGAAGCTGCGCCGCGAGCTCGACGAGGCGCGTCAGGCGCTCGGGCGCGTGCGGGGACGCGTGGCCGGTGCGATCGCCGAGGCGCTCGTGAAGGAAACGCGGGCGCGTGGCGAGCGGGCGGTGATCGGCGTCATCGAGGATGCTTCGCTCGACCTCGTGCGCGCGGTGGCCGGGCGCATCACGGCCGAGGGGGATCTCGTCGCGCTGCTCGCGGGCGAGGCCGACGGAGGCACGATCGTGCTCGCGGCGCGCGGCCCCTCGAGCGACTTCGACTGCGGCGCCTTCCTGAAGCGCGCGGCGACCGCGGCGGGCGGGCGCGGCGGCGGCAGGCCCGAGCGCGCCGAGGGCCGCTTGCCCGCGGGGATCGACTGGAAGACGATCGCGGCCGCGACGCTCGCCGGCCTCGGACGCTGACCACACGCCCGTTCACAGGTTGCTGCATGCGTCGGTGATGGGATCGGTCTCCACCGGGCATCCCCCGGAGCTCGGCGGGGCCTGCAACACCGGCCCGAGCATGACCGCGTCCGCCTCGAAGTTCATGCCGAACGAGAGCGCCTCGCAGGGCGTGTCCTTGTCGGTCGCGTCGGCCAGCAGCACGTCGGCTGCGCGGCACGTGATCTGCCGCGTCGCCGGGTAGAGCGTCGCATCCGTGCAGAGCGGGTTTCCCTTCGTGTCGCGGAAGCTCGCGAGCGTCGGGAACAGCTCGGACACGGGCAGCTTCGCGCCGATCCTGCCCTCGCGCAGCTGGTACCGTCCATCCGCGGTCCGATCGATCCGCGCCACGAGCACCAGGTTCGACAGCGCCGCCCGTATCGACGTGAGCGCGCCGTCCGTGATCACCAGCGGAGCTTGGGGCAGCCGTGCGACGAGCTTGCCGCCCGTCACGTACGCCGCGCCGTCGACGAACTGCGGCGCGTACGGATCCATCGGGAGCGGCGCGAGAAACTCCTGCCGGATCGACCACGTATCCGCGCCTTGCCACTCCGGCGATGTCGACAGGCCCAGGCTCCCGTACCAGCCGACCTCCACCTGATCGTCGTCGCTCCCCCCGCTGTAGCCTCGCACGCGGAGGAGCACGCTCCACTGCCCGGACTCGGCGAGCCCGCGCAGAAAGCTCGACATGTCGTCCACCTGCATGAGGTACGCGAGCGCGCCGAAGAGCGCGTAGCTCGCCGCGTCGTGACCGCTGTCGTCGTCGCAGTACCCTTTGTCGTCCGACGGATCGACCGACTCGCACCCGCGCTTGTCCTCGGTGCACGAGCACAGCCCGTCGAGGTTCAGCCCGGGCAGCGCGTCGTTCAGGCCTTTTTCCATGTCGATCGTGCGCAGCGCGACGACGAACTCCCCCTCGCCGCCCGCGCCCGCCGCCGTCGGCGGCTCGGGGATCTCGTCGCGCACGCACATCGCCGCGCCGCCCGTGCCTCCGCCGCCTGCCCCGAGCGAGAGCTCGTCCGGGATGCCCGCCACGACCTGACACCCGGCCGCCCCGGAAAGTACGACGAAGAGCCCACGCGTAGCGCTCCTCCGAACCGCCATCGCTCCTCCTGAAAGGGCAGGACCGTGCGCGGAGAACACGGCGCGCGCCCGCGATCGAGCAGATCACGATTGGGGCGGCCCGTCCACCCGCACCCCGAGCGCCGCGGCGGACGCCCGGGGCGCGCGCGGTGGGCGCGTGTGTTTTGCCTGGCATCGAGCCGGGCCATCGGCTACGCCGGCCCCATGCGCCGCCGGCCCCTCGTGCTCGTGACGCTCGTCGCCCTCGCCCTCGCGAGCACGGCGTGCGACGAGACGTCCGATACCGACATCGATCTCGATGCCACGACGACCGTGCCGACCAGCATCCTCGTCGACCCGAGCCTCTTCCTGGGCGACGTGCCTTGCTCCGCCGCGAGCGGCGCCATGCAGAGCTACGTGGTCACCGTCCTCGACGTCACCGACGCGTCTGCGCCCTTCCCGCTCCCCTCCTCGCCGCCCGTCACCTGCACGGCGAGCGTCATCTTCCGGCAGATCCTCGTCGGCCACGCCTACCGCGTCCAGGTCGACGGCTACGACATCCCCGCTGCCGAGCTCACGCCCGTCGGCGGCAGCTCCTCCGGCAGCCGCAGCATGGTCCGCCGCGCCGCGCCGGCCGCGGGCCCCGTCGCGCCGCTCTGGTCCACCTACTGCGAGGACCTCACCGCGCAGCAGAACGTCCGCTCCACGCCGAAGACCTGCGAGGAGCTCGCGCCGCTCTCCACCAAGACCGGCGTGCTCATCAATCCCCGCGCCACGCTCGCCGGCACGAGCGCCATCCCTGGCCTCGAGCTCACGTGCACGCAGGCCGCGCTCGATCCGCAGGGCAACCCCGTGATCATCGGTGACGTCGCGAGCTTCGACGTGCGCCCGACCGATCCGGCCCTGGCCCCGCTCTTGAACCTCCCCTGCACGAGCCCCGCGCCTGCGCCGTACACGCAGAACATCAAGCCTGGCCAGAGCTACGGCTTCCGCGTCGAGGCTCGCGCCGTGACTGGCGGACCGGTCCTGTGGGGCGCCTCTTGCACGGCGCTCACCGTGGAAGGCCTCGTGGTCCATGCGCTCTGCGATCCTTTGAGCAAGGACGGCGCGCTCGACCTCTCCCTCGCGGACGTCCTCGCGGCCGCGGGCACCTCGTGCGCGAAGGAGAACGTCACGACGTACGACGCCATCCTCGGCGCGCCTGGCGATCTCGAGGCGGACGCCGTCGATTGCAACAAGTCCGTCCGCTTCGCGCCGCTCGGTCCCGGTGCCTACGCGGACATCCAGCTCGTCGGCCATGACGCTGCGGGCGCTGTGACCTTGACTGCCACGTGCACCGCCGAGATCGCCCCCGGCGCGGTCAGCACGGCCACTTGCACGCTCACGCCTTGAGCCTCTCCGCGGACGGCCCAGACGGACCGACCGAGCCAGCGCCGCGACGCACCGATTCCTGGGCACAAAACCCTCGAACCTGATTGCAGGTTCACGGGTCGTATACTACCTGAGAGCGTCCTCCGGCCGGCGTGGGACGAGGCTTTTTCCGGGCCTCCTCGTACGCCAGGCCCAGGCCCGAGCGGCGGTATGGAAGATACCTCGAACATCCAGCAGAAGATTCCCGTCAGCATCCAGGACGAGCTCAGGAACAGCTACCTCGATTACGCGATGAGCGTGATCATCGGTCGCGCCATCCCCGACGTGCGCGACGGGCTCAAGCCGGTGCACCGCCGGATCCTCTTCTCGATGCACGAGCAGAAGATCGGCCCGAGCGGGGCGCACAAGAAATGCGCGCGCGTCGTCGGCGACGTGCTCGGCAAGTATCACCCGCACGGGGATATGGCCGTGTACGACGCGCTCGTCCGCATGGCGCAGCCGTTCAGCCTCCGGTATCCGCTCATCGACGGACAAGGAAACTTCGGCTCCATCGACGGCGACTCGGCCGCGGCCATGCGCTACACGGAGTCGCGCCTCGCCCGCGTCGCGACGGAGCTGCTCACCGACATCGAAAAAGAGACCGTCGATTTCGCTCCGAACTACGACGACTCCGAGCTCGAGCCCACGGTCCTGCCGGCGAAGTTCCCCCAGCTCCTCGTCAATGGCTCGGGCGGCATCGCGGTCGGCATGGCGACGAACATCCCGCCGCACAACCTCGGCGAGATCATCGACGCCACGGTCCTGCTCATCCGGAACCCCGAGTCGACCGTCGACGACCTGATGCAGCACGTGAAGGGCCCCGATTTCCCCACGGGCGGCCTCATCTACGGCAAGAGCGGCATCGACCAGGCGTATCGCACGGGCCGCGGCACCATCGTCATGCGCGGCCGCTGCATCGTCGAGAAGACGTTGAAGGGTGATCGCGAGCAGATCGTCGTCACCGAGATCCCCTACCAGGTCAACAAGGCCAAGCTCGTCGCCAAGATCGCCGAGTGCATCAAGGAAAAGCGCATCGAGGGCATCTCCGAGGTGCGCGACGAGAGCGACCGCGAGGGCATGCGGGTCGTCGTCGAGCTCAAGAAGGACGTCTTCCCCCAGGTCGTCCAGAACCAGCTCTACCGCCTCACGGACCTGCAATCGACGTTCGGCGTCATCAACCTCTCGATCGCGAACGGCCGCCCCGCCGTCCTCGGCCTCAAGGAGACGCTCGCGCACTTCATCGAGCACCGGCGCGAGGTCGTCACGCGGCGCACGCGCTACGAGCTCCGCCAGGCCGAAGCGCAGCGCGAGCTCGTCGAGGGCCTCGGCATGGCGACGACCGACGTCGACGTCATCGTCTCGACCATCCGCACCTCGCAGGATCCCGAGGAGGCGCGAGATCGCCTGCAGAAGCTCCCCTTGCGTGGCTTCGGCGATTTCCTGCGGCGCGCGGGCCGCCCCGAGCCCGAGTGCAAGGACGCCGACGCGCGCGGCGACTACTTCCTCTCCGAGCGCCAGGCCAAGGCCATCCTCGAGATGCGCCTCTCGCGCCTCACGGGCCTCGAGCGCGAAAAGCTCGCCCGCGACTATGCCGAGCTCGTCGAGGAGATCATCCGCCTCACCGGCATCCTCGCGGACGAGCACAAGCTCATGGACGTCATCGTGGGCGAGCTCGAGGACATCAAGAGCCGCTACAACGACGTGCGCCGCACCGAGATCGTCCCGACCGAGGCCGAGATCCAGGTCGAGGACCTCATCCAGGAGGAGGACATGGTCGTCACCATCTCCCACCTGGGGTACGTCAAGCGCACACCCGTCACGACGTACCGGGCCCAGCGCCGCGGCGGCAAGGGCATGGTCGGCATGGAGGCGCGGGACGAGGACTGGGTGAGCCAGCTCTTCGTCGCCTCCACGCACAGCTACGTCTTCTTCTTCAGCGACAAGGGCAAGGTCTACGTCAAGAAGGTCTACGAGATCCCGAGCGCGGCGCGGAACGCCAAGGGCCGGGCGATCGTGAACTTCGTCGGGATGGAGCAGGGCGAGAAGATCGCCGCCATCACCCCCGTCCCGCGCATCGAGACCGGCTGGTTCGTCGTCACGCTCACGCGGCGCGGCCAGATCAAGAAGACCGCGCTCGAGGAGTACGAGAACTTCCGCGACAAGGGCATCATCGGCGTGCGCATCGAGGAGGACGATCAGCTCCTCTCCGCGGCGATCACCGACGGCAAGCGCGAGCTCCTCATCGCCACGCACAACGGCATGTCGATCCGCTTCGCCGAGGAGGAGGTCCGTCCGACGGGCCGCGCCACCATGGGCGTGAAGGGCATCGAGCTCAACGAGGGCGATTTCGTGGTCGGCCTCTGCGTCACGGACGGCGGGCGTGACCGGGTCCTCGCGGTCTGCGAGCATGGGTATGGCAAGCGCACGCCGCTCGACGAGTTCCGCCTCCAGAGCCGCGGCGGCAAGGGCGTCATCCTCATCGACGCGAGCGAGCGTAATGGTCCGGTCGTCGGCGTCGCCATGGTCTCGCCGACGGATCAGATCATGCTCGTGACGGATCGCGGCCAAACCCTGCGCACCAAGGCCAGCGAGATCCGCGAGACCGGCCGCAATGCCCAGGGCGTGCGCCTCATGAACGTCGACGGCGACGAGCGCGTCGTGGCGATCGAGGCCTTCGCCGAGGCCGAAGAAGGCACGGTCCCGCCCCCGCCGCTCGAGACGAACGGCGCGCATGACACGAACGACACGAACGGCACGAGTCACGACGGGACGAACGGCGTCGCCGAGTGACACCCCGCCCCCCTGGCACCTCGCGTGACCGGGAGCTAACGTAAGCACTGTCACACAGCATCGCCGGGGCTCACCCGGTCACCCGGGGGACCCCGGGGGTTTGGGGGCGTAGCTCGGCTTGACCGAGCGAAGCCCCCAAGCGTTGACGAGATTTGGGGGCGTAGCTCGGCTCGTCCGAGCGTACGCCCCCAAGCGTTGACGAGGGGCTTGGGGGGTGCGACGCGCAGGATCGGATGCGTGTGGGCCCTCCATTGCTGGGGGGCAACATGCTCGAGCTATTTCGGTCGCGACGCCGTGCCATCGTATGGTTCGTCGAGGCTGCCTTGCTCGTATTGCTCGTCTGCGCGGGTGCGGCGGCGATCGAGGGGTACCGTGACGTCGCCACGCTTTCCCGCGTGTTCGACGCCGCGGCGATCACGCTCGTGGCGCAGGCGTCGCTTTACTACCATGGCCTTTACGGACCATCGCCCATTCGCGATCTCCGCACCCTGGCCTGGAAAGTCGCGCGCGCCCTCGGCGTCTCGGTGTTCCTGCTCTGGCTCGTCTTCCAGGGTTTTTCGGACGACGCGGGCGAGCGCTTCGGCGCCGTGGCGCTCGGGCTCGCGGCGGGCGCGCTCGTCTTGCCCCTTTTTCGCACGGGGCTCGCGCGGGCCGCGGCGAGTGATCGTCTGTGCAAGCGGACCCTGGTCCTCGGCTCGGGGCCACTCGCGGACGCGGTGATCACGGGCGCGCGGACCCACGACACCGGCGGGATGCGTTTCGTCGGCCGGCTCGTGCAGGAGGGCGACCCGGGCCGCGCCGCCCCCGACGTCCTGGGCACCTACGACGAATTGCCGCGCATCGCGGCGGCGCACGGTGTCCGGCACATCATCGTCTGCGCGGCGGATCGCCGGGGCAAATTGCCCATCGACGCGCTCCTCGAGCTCAAATTCCGGGGCGTCGAGGTCGAGGAAGGCGTGGAGTTCTACGAGCGCATCACGGGCAAAATCTTCGTCCGCGAGCTACGCCCGAGCCAGCTCGTATTCGCGCACGGCTTCCGCGTCGCGAAGCGGACGCTGGTCGGCAAGCGTATTCTCGACGTCGTCAGCGCCACGGTCGGCCTCGTGCTCGCCTCGCCGCTGATGCTGCTCACGGCCCTCGCGATCAAGCTCGACTCGGCAGGACCGGTCCTGTATTCGCAGGTGCGGGCCGGGGTCTACGGTCGCCCCTTCACCATTTACAAGTTTCGCTCGATGCGCACGGACGCGGAGGCGGATGGAAAGGCGCGCTGGGCATCGGAGGACGATCCGCGCGTGACGCGGGTAGGCCGTTTCATTCGCAAGACGCGTCTCGACGAGCTGCCGCAACTCTGGAACGTACTCGCCGGCGACATGAGCCTGGTCGGCCCGCGGCCAGAGCGCCCGAACTTCACCGAGGAGCTCGAAAAGGCAATTCCCTTCTTCCGCCAGCGTCTCTTCGTCAAGCCAGGCCTGACGGGCTACGCGCAGGTCCGCTACCATTACGGAGCCACGACCGAGGACCAGCTCGAAAAGCTCCAGCACGACCTGTTCTACATCAAGACGCTGTCGGTGTGGTTCGATCTGTCGATTTTGCTCGATACGGTCAAGGTGGTGCTGCTCCGGATTGGGGCGCGTTGAGCGGGAGCCATGGGAGCGTTCGGGCAGTTATGCGGCATCCCCTCCGTCGTCCCGCCGTCCCCGCTCACGGCGCCCGGAGGGCACGGATCGGGCTGCCTGTGCCTGACTCCCGCGCTCCTGTCCTCCGCCGCTTTGCGAACGATGTTCCGCGGTCCTGTGCCGGAGCGCCGCCGACGCCTCCCGCGCAATCCGCCCGAACCAGGCGCCGACGATAGCTGGGGTCCACCGCGTTCCCCCTTCGCCTCCGAAAAAATGCTGAAAATCGAGGGCCATGACCGCAGGCAACCGCTGGGGCGCCCGGAGCCGCGCGACGATGTCTTCTTGTCGAGGCCCAGCGCCGGCGACCCTCTTCACGCCCTGGCGACAGAACAGCGACACGGCCGGAAGGACGTCGCCATCGATTCGCCCGTGCCCGTCCGGATGGAACCGCACTCCCATGAGGTGGCCAAACGATACGGCGTACACCGCTGCCGTCTCGACGGACGTTGCCAGATATCCCCTCCCGTCGTGCTCGGCGTTGCGCTTGGCATCCGCGAGCACGACGATCCGGTCCTCCTGCCCGTCCGCGTGTTTCTGCGCGAACGTGAGCACGATATCAGGCTGATTCCCCCGCGCCTCGATACCCATGTCCACGAGCAATGGCACGAGAGCATCCCCTTTCGGGGCATTCTTGGAGATGGTGCAAGACAGCGCGCCAGCACGTAGCAGGATCCGTGGGACGTTGCGCTCATCTCGCTCGTCGACATCCTCGATCTCCCACCGCACCCCATCAGGCAAGTCCACCGTGTCCTGCGTCTCCTGGGCCGCACGCGCAACGGCGATCGAGACCGACACTTCGAGGAGGCTATCCAGCGTCCGCCTCTGGCAACGCAAGTCTGCCTCCTCGATCTCCTTCGCGAAAGCACGCAACCGCTCCGTGTCGCCTTCCGCGCCGAACCGATCTTGCCAGAACGCGAGATAGGCTCGGATCGCCTGCGCGCTCGAACGCGTCTCCCTGTCCATCCGCAGGAGTCGCTGTTCATGCAGATGCGTATAGGCCCCATGGCGACGCCCGATGGTCCGGGCGACTTGCGCCATCACGTCACGCAAGGCCTCCCGTACGGCCCGCCGCTCCTCGCTGAGGGGCCCCAGCGTGCCCAGGTCGAGCATGGTCCTCCCGAGCGAGCATAACCCGCCGAGGAGCCCAGCATCGAGCATGGGGACGACGTCCCGCGCCCAGAAGCGAGACGGAGGCGACGTGAGTTCCTCGACGTGCGTCCGCGCCCAATCCACGTTGCGCTCCGGCATGTCGAGCCTCGAATATCGAGGGGACTGCTTTTGCCAGGGCCGGCGGAGGAGCGCGAGCAGCTCGCGTTCTGCCTGGATGTGGACCTGATGATCCACTCGAAAAAACGCGCGCAATTCGTCGCGAACTTCGGGGCGCAACGCTCGCCCGATCCAGCTCATCACGCCGAGCCGGCTCGAATCGCGCAGGTGCTTGCCGAGCCAGCTCACTTGATCGACGAAGAGGTCGATATCACGCCGCGATGCAACGCGATTCCCGAGAGGAGCCGAGACCACCGGCGGGGCGATCGACGTGACAGCGGTGCGCTTCATGGGTCACCCGCCTGCTGCGTGTCGGACCAGGCTCTCCCACTGGTCGTCCCCGAGATCCTGATATTGCAGCGACAGCTCCCCGATCAGGTATTCGGCGATGGAGATCTCGTTGTCCTTGTTGATGTCTTTCGGACGGAACGAGCGCGCCGACGGCTTGACGAGCTGGTAGGTCACTTTGCCCGTCTTGTCGTCCCGTTTCCCCTCGATGTGCACGAAAGGCGCCCCTTTGCCTTCCCGGTGGAATATCGCGACGATGTGCGCGATGGCTGCCCGGCGGCGAACCGCATCGAGCGCGTCGAGTTGCGGGAAGACGCTGAGCACGAGCCCCATGGCGAGATACGACGCCCCCGCGGCGAGCCCCGGCTCTTTTACCCCGCCCGACGCCACCCTCTCTCCCTCGCTCGGGCTCCGCAGCCCTTCTGACAAGAAGCGCAAGATATCTTCCACCGTTGCGAGCCCGATCGCTCGCTCCGCGACGAGGTCGACGAAGGGCTGTGCGCTGCTGCTCTTCGGCGCAACGTTGCTGAAAAGCGGCTCGAGATATTCGGCCCGCAGACGCTGCAGGAGGTCCTTGGTTCCCTGCCCCTCGAACTGGTAGGCCGCCTTGTCCATCGTATCGGAGATCTTCGTGATCCGATCGCTGATGAAGTCTTTGACCTTCTCCGGAGCTGGCGCCTCGACGCGCAGGATGTCGAACCGCCTGAGCAACGCAAACGAGAGCTGATGAAGCTGCGCGCGGTCCGCATCGTTCATCGTGCCGACCAGGCGGAACTCCGGGCTTACCTTGTAATCGCGATAAGCGACGCCCTCTTCCTCTGGGCGCGCGCCATGCCGCCGCGTGTACGTCGTGGGTAGGATACGTACCGTCGCGTGGCGCGGCTCTTTAGGCACCGTAATGGCGTTACCATCCGAATCTCCCGTGGCCCCTGCGCCGTCCACGGCGGCCATCCCATCGACGGTCTTCGTAGCGGGGACCGCTGCCATGGGCCCAACGGTATCCTCGAGCGCCTGCTCGAACGGGAGCTCCACGGGATCACCGGCGAACACGGCAAACAACTCGCCAAAGCATTGATCGATGTTCGCCCGGTTGAACTCGTCGATCACGAGGCACCGGTTCGATTCCACGGCGCGCAGGAAGAAGCCCGGCTTGAACTCGAGCCCCTTGCCATCGCGGCGGGGCAGATAGCGGCCCACGAGGTCGCCGGCGGTCCAGGCGGGCGACGCGGTGGCGATGACCGGCTCGGCGTTGCGAACCATCTGCGCGAGCGCGATCGCCAGCTTCGATTTGCCGCACCCCGGTGGTCCGGTGAAAATCACGTGTTTGCCCGCATTGAGCGACGCGCAGGCAGCCGCCACGAGATGCCAGGGCAAGAGCAACGTCTTCGACAGCTCCGCATACACTCGGTTGGGATCGAGGTTGACCGCACGCTGCGGCCAGTAGCTCGCCACCGGTGGTAGGCCATATGTTGTGGGATCGACCGTCGCCTCTGCGTCCCCCGATTCGGATTGCTGGAATGGCTGCACCACCATGGCCCAAATGGCGAACGCCAATACCGTCTTGCCCCAGCTCTCCGGAACCTCCTTGGCCATTGCCTCCCCCAGTGGAGCAGGCAACGGAGGCAGCTCGACGAGCCAGCCCTTCTCGCTGAAGTGCGGCCAGTAGGGCGCCAGATCCCCATAGGTTGCCTTGCCTTCGATACCGAGTTCACGAGTCACGACGGGACTCGACGGGTCCTTCGGGAACCAGACTTGACCTGCGCGCTCGACGCCGATCGCGGAGCTCGGATAAGGGAATACGACGACGTTCTTCTCTCCGGCTTCCCACTTCGGGATGCTCTCGCCTCGACCTAAATTGACCGTGCGAGTGCCATCATAGATCCGGATCTGGAGCAGCAACGCCGTCCTGCCCCGCTGGATCTGGATGGTAATCGTAGCGTTGACCTGGACCTCGACTTCCTTGCCACCCTTGGGCTGCCAAGCCAGGGTGAAAATCACGTTCGAGGCTCCCGCACGCTGGTCCTTCACCTCCTTGAGGACGACGGCGGTAGATTGGCGCTTTCCCTGACGCTCCCAAGCAAAGCTCGCCAAAGTTTTCTTTTCGAGGGCTTTGATGCCAGGGTGGATCACCGGGCGCAGCCGCTTGGCAAGCCTCTCGGCCGCTGCCGGGATCGGATCATCCGCGTCCGTGCTCGAAGGGGCGTCTTTTGCTGCTGCGGGCTCGGTCGTGCCGTTCGTGGTGGTCATCGAGGCCAGGCTCCTGGGCGCGTCCACCTATCCGCATGTACTTCACGGAGCGTTGTCCGCCCGTGTTTCGCAGACAGGCATGTGGGAACTCGAACGTACCAGTGTTGCCGGCTTCCGTACAAGTAGCCTGGGCCTGCATGAGAAACGCGTGGAACATCAAACAACGTACCGTAGATCACCAAGCAACGTTTGCGGCTGACCACGAGGGTCTGCGGCTGACCCGGAACCACCTGTGGCTGACCCCGGACCGCGTGCGGTTAACCAAGGAACGCGTGGGATTGACGCAGGAACGCGTGCAGCGTACGGGGGATCACCTGCGGCTGACCCCGGACCGCGTGGGGTTGACCAAGCAGCGCGTGTGGTTGACCGAGGACAGCGTGGACCTGAGCCCCGGCGTGCTTGCAACGGACGATGGCGCGCCTGAACCTCCCACAGCGCCGCCTGGACCTTCGCTCCGGCCCGCTTGCGGCTGACCGGGGACCACGTGGACCTCGCCCATCGGCGCCTGGATTTCCCCCGGAAACGCGTGAAGCCGCGCTCCGGCGCGCGTGCGGTCGCGTGAGGCTCGCCTGGATCTCCCGCGGAGCCGCCTGGACCTTCCGCAGCCTCGCCCGGACCTCCCGCGGCCCCGCCTGGTTCCCTCAATCCTCGTAGAACGCGTCCTCGTCCTCCTCCGTCGTCCCCTTCCGCCCTGCTGCCCCGCCCGCTGCGCGCGCCTCCTCCTCGTCAAGCACCGCCGGCCGCGCGTCCTGGTCCTGCAGGTCGGGGTCCCGTGGCACCCGCCGCATCGGATCCGTCGATCCGATCGCCGAGATCGCCACTGTCACCATCGTCCGGAACGTCGGCGCCGACGCGCCCGTCGGATCCGGCTCGAAACGCATGTTGATGAGCTCGAGATCCACCCCACCCGTCAGGATGAGCCCCGTCGCGAGTGGGATTCCGAGCGAACCCCCCGCGGCCACCGCTGTCGTCACGAATTTGCCCTCGGGAAGCGGCGTCCCCGCTGGCGATCCGAGCCTCGGCTGCGTCGCGAGCGGCGCCTCACCGTGACGGAAGCGCAGGATTCCGCGCGCGATCACGCTCCGGAACTCCCGCCCTCCCCGCGGCCGGCTCCACATCTCGAGCCCCGCCGCGTGCTGCGCCCCGAACCCGATTCGCGGACCGAGCGACGAATACGAAAAACCGTAGGTTCCAACAATCCCGTATCCGTGCCCCGCGTATCGCGCGTCGATCCGCGCGTCCGGCGCGATCACCCCCGAGGACTCGTCCTTCAGGAACGTCGGCGGGCTCGCCACCGTCATCCCGAGCGCCGCGGCGCCCCGGATCCGGCGGGAGATCTCGAACGTCGCGGATGCGAGGCCCGAGACGGTGGTGACGTCCGCGGGCCCGCGTGTGAGGTCCACGTCGAGCAGCGCGTGCTCGAAATGGGTGTAGCCTGCCCGCACGATGGGCCCGAGGCGGAATCGGCGGCCGGCGAGCCACGAAAACGACGCGCTCCCGAGGACCGCGTGGCTATCGAGCCCCACCGCCTCGGGGTGATCCGCGGCGACGGCGCCCGCCTGCGTGTATCCCGCCTCGAAACGCGCATACGACCGCGGCGTCGTGGTCGCGGTGAATCCGACACGACTCCCGAGCGCGTAAATGACCCTTCCCTGGAGAAAAGGATCCCGCGCCGTCAGATCATTCGTGGCCCGAAGCCCGAGCCGCGACGCGAGGAGGCCGTCCGCGGAGAAAGAAACGGCCGTGCGGGGCGAGGTCACGACATCGAGCCGCGTCACCGCCGTGCCCGCGATGTCCTGCGGGGACAGGGCGCCCCGCGTCGCCGCGAGAGCACGCCCGTAACGACCGGAAATGTCGAGCAAGAACGCCGCGCGCGCCCCGCGCGAGACGATCCTCGCCGCGCCGTCCACGCTCGTCAGCGCGATGCCATAACCGCCCGTGGGCGTGATGCCCGTGACCGCACTTTGCTCGACCGTGACCGCCGCCGTCGCGTCGGTGACGGCGAGCCCTCCTGCGGGGAAAAAACCCAGCATGCGCCTCCTTGTCGTTCCGAGCCGTTCGGCGCTCTATCGAGCCGTCAGCCGCTCCGGCTCCGCGTCCCGCAATGGCTCCTGCGCATACCGCGCGAGCCCGACCGCGAAGCCGAGCCCGTGCGCGAGGTGCATCACGGGAAACATCGCCGCCACGTGGAAAACCAGGCGCCCGTCGACCCGCCGGCAAGCCCACGCCGCCGCCGCAAAAATCGCCAGCACATACACGGACACGGCCGCGCCGAGGACGGGCCTCGCCGGCGGATAAAAGGCCGCGAGCGACGCGAGCACGGTGAACGTGACCAGCGTCGTGAACGGGATCAAGGGCCGGATCGACGGCGGCAACCCGCGCCGGAGGATCGTCCGCGCGCGCCCCGATCCGTAATTGAAATATTGCTGAAACAAGGTACGAAACGACGAGCGCGGATAATAATGGCCCACGATGTCGCGCGACTGGTAAATGCGCCCGCCCCGCTCGAGGATCCGCTGGTTCAGCTCCGCGTCCTCGTTCGTCCGCGCGTCCGGGTCGAAGAGGCCCGCGAGCTCGAAGGCCTCGCGACGGAATGCCCCGCACCACACGCTCTCGACGTATCCCTCGCGCTCCGGGTCGCGGGACGCCGATCCGCCCACGCCGAGCGGGCTCCCGAGCGCCGCGCAGAGCGCCTTCTGAAACGTGGTCTTCGCCCGCGGCCGCATGGCGCCGCCCACATTGAGAGCCCCCGTCCGCCGGAGCGCCGCGACGGACGCGGCCACGTAGCCGGGCTCGTAATCGGCGTGGGCGTCCATGCGCACGATCACGTCCCCGCGGGAGCGCTTGATCGCCATGTTCATCGCCGCGGCCTGGAGGCGCTGGGGATTATCGAGCAGGATGATCCGCGGATCCTCGTCGGCGAGCGCGCGCACGATGTCCCGCGTCCGGTCGAGGGAGCGTCCGTCGACGACGAAGATCTCCATTCGATCGGCCGGATATCGTTGCCCGGCCGCCGCCCGCACGACCCGCTCGATGTGTTCCTCTTCGTTGTAACAAGGAATCACGATCGAACAGAAGGGACGTTCGGCCAGCGTCCGAAGGATCACGCCGCCGCGCCCCGACTCGGGTCCCCAATCATCCATCCAAAGCCCCCCGAAAAGCCACGAAAAGAGCTCGAACCTGCCGAGCCCGGCCCCAGACCACGACGCGGGCAGCATCCCACAACGTGACTGCTTTTCAATCGGGCGAAATCCGAGTCCGATTGCAGGGTGCCCCGGGCGGGCGGATCCAGCGAATCCGTGTTCACGCACATGCGAGTTGCGAACGCGAATTCGCATGCAATGCTGGTAGGTGTTGCTCGGGACAACCCATTTTTCTCCTGGTAACGGCGGACGGCTGCGTGTCCTCGCCGTGACGCGGATCTTCCCGAATCGGGTGGAGCCGCTCGCGTGCCCATTTCAGCGCCGGCAGCTCGCCGCGCTTTCGCGCCTCGCGGACGTGAATGTGCTCGGCGTCGTGCCCTGGGTGCCCGGCGCTTCGCTGATTGGTGATCGCGCCCGGGTCGGAAAGTTATGCCGCGTGCCCGCGGAGGACACGATCGACGGCCTGCCCGTCGTGCACCCACGCGCGCCGTACCTGCCGCTCGCGGGTCCGTGGCTCTCCGCCGTGAACGGGCCGCTCTACCTCGCGGGCCTCGTGCCGCACCTCGCCGCGCTGCGCCGCCGCTTCGACGTCGTGCTCGGCGCGTTCCTCTTCCCCGACGCGTGGGCCGCGCAGCACCTCGCCCGCGCCCTCGGCCTGCCGTACGCCGTGAAGGCGCACGGCACCGACGTGAACGTGATCGCGCGCTGGCCGTCCGTGCGCGCGCTCGTGCACGCGACGCTGCGCCGCGCGGGCGCGGTGATCGGCGTGAGCCGTCCGATGCTCGACGCCCTCGCCGCGCTCGGCGCGCCGCGCGATCGTGTGACGCTCGTCCCGAACGGCGTCGATCGCGCGCTCTTCCAGCCGCGGAGCCGCGCCGAGGCGCGCGCGGCGCTCGGGCTCGATCCGCGTTCGAAGGTGCTCGTCTACGTGGGAAGGCTCGAACGAGCGAAGGGCCTGCACGAGCTCTGCGATGCGCTCGCGTCGATCGAAGCGCGCGCGCCGAAGCAGTTCACGGTCGCGCTCGTCGGCGATGGCTCGATGCGCAAAACGCTCGAAGAGAAGCGCGACGCGGGCTTGCCGCTGCTCGTCGCCGGCGCGCGTCCGGCCGAGGAGGTCGCGCGTTTCCTCGCGGCCTCCGACGCGCTCGTGCTCCCGAGCTGGAACGAGGGCACGCCGAACGTCGTGCTCGAAGCGCTCGCCGCGGGCCGACCCGTCATCGCGTCGCGCGTGGGCGGGATCCCCGATGTCGTCGCGCACGAGCGCACGGGCCTGCTCGTGCCCGCGCGTGATGCGGCCGCGCTCGCGGCGGCGATCGAGCAAGCGACGAGCCGCGCGTGGGACGAGGACGAGCTCACGCGTGCGGCTCCCCCCGGCTGGGATCGAAGCGCGGAGGCCCTGCTCGGAGCGCTCCTACGCGCGAGGTCGGTGCACGCATGAAGCGCGGGACGAGCGCCGCGTCGGCTCTCGCGCTCCTCTTCCTCGCGACCGCGGCAGCGGCCGGAGGGCCGCGCGTCGTCGTGGTGGACGACGGCGTGCGCGTGCGGCGCGAGGGGCCCGATCTCGATCGAGCGATCACGCGGGGGCAAACGCTCGGCGGAGCCGACCGCGCGATCGAGATCGCAGCGCTCCGCGGCGAGGTGGTCGCGATCCAGGTGATCGTCGAGGCCGGTGACACGCCGCTCGACGCCGTCACCGTGGAGCTGGCGCCGCCGCGCACGCCGATCCGCGTCGATCGTTTCATCGAATCCTACGTCGAGATCACCGCGCGATCCCGCAACGATCGGCACGCGGGCGAGTCGCTCGGCTGGACCCCTTCGTCACGCCCTCCGGACGAGGACGTGCTCGGCGCCGTGCCCGACGCGCTCGTCCCCGTGGAGCACGCGCCCGCGTGGCTCCCCTACCCTCTGCGGATCCAGCCTCGATCCCGCGGCGCGATCTGGATCGACGTCGAGGTCCCCACGCGCACGCCGCCCGGCCACTACACGACCGAGATCGTCGTGACCCACGCAGGCGGCGCCCTCTCGCGTTTGCCCGTGGTCCTCGACGTCGCGAGCGCCGAGCTCCCCTACCGCGCCACGAGCTTCCTCGCCTACTACGAGCCGCGAAACCTCGTCCAGCGCATCGGCGCCCTCGAACCCGCCGAGAAACAACTCTTCCAGCTCCTGCACCGGCACCACGTCGACGCGCTCGGCTCGATCCGCAGCGAGGCCGACCTCGAGCGCCTCCGCCCCGCGCTCACGGGTGCTTTGTACACGAACGAACACGGCTACGAGGGCCCGGGGGAAGGCATCCCGAAGGCGGCCGTCACGCTCGGCGCCTACGGCACGTTTGGCGACCCGCACCCCGACAAGCTGCGCACGATCGAAGCCCTCCTCCCCAAGATCCCGGACGCGATCGAGGACGTCTTCCTCTACGCGATCGACGAGCAGTGCAAGAGCCCGCGTGGCCCCACGTGGCGCTCGCTGCTCGCGCGCTCGCCCGCGCAGAAGCGCGTGCGCGTGGCGCACTCCTGCGCCGAGGATCCGCGTCAGCAGAAGGTCGACCTCGTGCTCTTGCCGTCGCAGGCCTTCCAGCAAGACGCGGCGCTCGGCACGCGCGATCAAGGCCGCGACGTGTGGGTCTACAACGGAAGACTCCCGCAGTCGGGCCCGCTCGTGCTCGACGCGCCGGCTGCGAGCTTGCTCGCGGACGCCTGGATCGCGGCCACGCGGCCCACGGGCCGCTGGTTCCTCTGGGAGAGCACCTTCTGGAACGACGGCAACCGCGGCGGCCGCGGCCCGATCGATCCCTTCGTCGTCGCCGAGACCTTCCACAACGAAGACGGCGACAGCGCGCTCGGCGACGGCGTCCTCGTCTACCCGGGCAAACAGATGGGCCGTTTCGCGCACCACTCGGCCGGCTTCGACGGCGTCTTCCCTTCGATCCGGTTGAAGCTTTTGCGCCGTGGCATCCAGGACGCGGGCTACCTCGCGCTCGCGCGGAGCGCGCATCCGGCCGAGGCCGATGGGATCACCACGCGCCTCCTTCCCCGCTCGCTCGATGAAGTCGACCTCGACGAAGCCACGCCTTTTCCCACGGACGCCGCCGCCTACACGGCCGCGCGCGAGGCGCTCCGCGCGCTGATTTCCGAGGGCGCGCACCTCGATCGTCGCCAAACCGCGGCCGTCCTCGACGCCGGTCGCGCAGCGCGTCAAATGACGCCCAAGCCTCTGTTTCGCGGCAAAATCCGGCTCGGCGTGGCCTTCGCCACCCTCGCGCTCGCCGCCACCGCGCTCGCCGGGTGGCTCGTCGGGTGCGCGCGGCGCCGTGCTTCGTGATCCGCGGACGGGCGTCCTCGGGTAAGCTCGCCCTCGCGAATGCCCCCGAAGAAACCCCCGTCCGCGTCCTCGCCTCCGCCTTCCGACGTGGGGCTCCTCGAGGAGATCGGCGGCGGTTTTCTCGGCGCGGCGGCCACCGTCGGAGGCATGGGCCTGCTCGGCTACCAGATCCTCCGCAGGCTCGTCACCTTCCGCATCGATCGCGCCGAGACGCTCCGGAACCTCTACCGGATGGGCGTGAAGTCGATCCCGATCGTGATCGTCACGGCCCTCTTCACGGGCGCGATCATGGTCATCCAGGCCGCGCCGCTCGTCGTGCGCCTCGGCGCGCAGGGCCTGCTCGGCTGGGGCGCGGGCTTCGGCATCCTGCGCGAGATCGCGCCGCTGCTCACCGCGCTCATGATCAACGGCCGCGTCGGCGCGAACAACACCGCCGAGCTCGGCACCATGGTCGTCACCGAGCAGATCGACGCGCTGCGCGTGCTCGCGATCGATCCCATCGCGTTCCTCATCGCCCCGCGCTTCGTCGCGATGGTGACCACGCTCTTCCTGTCCACGATCTTCGCCGACACGCTCGCGCTGCTCGGCGCCGCGTACGGCGGCCTCGGCCTGCTCGGCGTCGAGCCGAAGACGTTTTACAACGGCCTGACGAGCGGCCTGCTCGGCCTGAGCGACGTCACGAGTGGCCTCATCAAGAGCATCGTCTTCGGCATCGTGATCGCGCTGTCGAGCTGCCAGTACGGGCTCGGCGTGAAGGGCGGCGCGCCGGGCGTCGGGCGGGCCGTGAACGCGACCGTCGTGGCCTCGGCCGCGGGCATCTTCGTCCTCGACTACTTCGTCTCCTTCACGCTGGATTGAGGCACGTGAGCGCGGCGAAGACCCACGACGAACCCGCGCCGCCGAGTGGCATCGACCAGGCCGCCGAACCGCCGGACGAGTCGATCGCCGCGATGGTCGGCGCGCAGGCGATCCAGCTCGTGGGCATGGGCCTCGAGATCGCCTCCGTGTTCATCCGGACGCTCTACTACTGCGTCCGCGGCCGACCGGACTTCGGCGCCGTCGTCCGCCAGATGTTCGAGATCGGCAACCGCTCGGTCGTCTTCTTGACCGTGGTGATGGGCTTCATCGGGATGATCTTGGTCCTCCAGGGTGGCCTTCAGGTGAAGCGCATCCTGCCCGAGTTCAGCATGGTCGGCGCCTCGTACCTGGAGCTGCTCGTCCGGGATCTCGCGGCCACGATCAGCGCGCTCATGCTCGCCACGCGCGTCGGGGCGGGCATCGCGGCCGAGATCGGCTCGATGGTCGTCACCGAGCAGGTCGACGCGCTGCGCATGTGCGCGGCCGACCCGATCGACTACCTCATCAAGCCGCGGTTCCTCGCGAGCCTCGTCATGACCATCTGCCTCGTCATCTGGGCGGCGGGCGTCGCGATGCTGACGGGCATGCTCACCGCGTACGTCATGTTCGATGTCAACCCGCGGACGTTCTTCAACCTGCACCTCGTCGACACGGGCGATCTCGTCGTGGGCCTGGCGAAGTGCCTGGCCTACGGCGCCGCGATCCCGGTCGTGGCGGGCCACTCGGGGCTCACCACGCACGGCGGCAGCGAGGGCGTCGGCTGGGCGACCACGCGGGCCGTCGTGAACGCCTCGCTCGCGGTGATCGTGCTGGATCTGATCCTCTCCGCGGCTGGCTACGTGCTCCTCGGTCCCTAAGTTCGTTCCGACGAACCATGCCCGAGCTGCCCGAGGTCGAGCACCAGGCGCGCGCGCTCCGCCGGATCCTCGAAGCCGCGCGCATCGAGCGCGCCGAGGCCGACGCGACGCCCGTTCTGAAAGGAAAAACCACGCCGGCCACGTTCGCGGAGGCCCTCGCGGGGCGCTCGCTCGAACGCATCGAGCGCGTGGGTAAGCTGCTCCTGCTCTCGTTCGACGCGGGCACGGGCGTCGCCTGCCACCTCGGCATGACGGGCAAGTGGCGTTGCCGCGTGGGCGACGAACCTCCCCGCCACGGCCGCGCGCGCCTCTTTTTGCAGGACGGCCGCGTGCTCGACTACGTCGACATGCGGATGCTCGGACGGCTTTCGATCGTGCCTCACGACGCGTTCGCGAAGATCGTCGCGTCCCTCGGCCCCGATCCGCTGCGCGACGGCCTCGACACATCTCGCCTCGCCGCGCGGATCGCCGGCGCTTCACGACCGATCAAGAACGTCCTGCTCGATCAGAGTGTCCTCGCGGGACTCGGCAACATCCAGGCGACCGAGGCCCTCTTCCGCGCCCGCGTGCATCCTTCCCGCGCAGCCGACTCGCTCACGCCTGCCGAGCTCGAAGCGCTCGCCGACGGGATCCTCGCGACGATCATGCACACGCTCGCCGCGCACGAACGCGACGACGAGATCATTTACCTCTCCGATCGAACCGACGCGCCGAACCCGTTCCTCGTCTACGGCCGCGTCGGCGAGCCTTGCCCACGTTGCGGCGCGCCGATCCGCGCCCTCACGATCGCCGGCCGCACGAGCCCGTTCTGCCCGCGCTGCCAGCGCCTCACTCGATCGGGCCCTCGGCGCGGCCGTGGATGAACTGCTGGATGATCGCGTCGTTCGAGGCCTTGAAGTCGTCCGGACTCCCGATGAGACGCACAAAACCCTTGTAGAGCATCACGATCCGATCGGCGATCGAGAAGATGCTCACGAGGTCGTGGCTCACGACGATGCTCGTCACGCCGAGCGTGTCGCTGAGCTCGCGGATGAGTTTGTCCACGCGCCGCGCGCTCACCGGATCGAGGCTCGTCGTAGGCTCGTCGAAGAGCACGTAGCGCGGATCGAGCGTGAGCGCGCGCGCGATGGCCACGCGCTTGCGCATGCCGTCACCGAGCTCGGGCGGGAAGCGATCGGCGAACTCGCGCATGTGCACCTGATCGAGGCGCTTGCGCGCCTCGGCGAGCGCCTCCTTCGGCTTCAGGCCTTTGTGCTTGCGCAGCGGCAGCGCCACGTTCTCCACGCAGGTCATCGAGTCGAAGAGCGTCGAGTGCTGGAAGACCATCGCGCACTTCATGCGCACCGGGTACATCTGCTCCTCGTCGAAGCGGCTGATCTCCTCGCCGTCGAGCCAGATCTCGCCCGCGTCCGGGTAGAGCAGGCCCACGAGGTGCTTGATGAGCACGCTCTTGCCGACGCCCGATTGACCGATGATGAAAAAAACCTCCCCGTCTTGAACGTCGAAGCTGACGTCCTCGATGACCTTCTTCGTCCCGAAGGACTTGGCGAGGTTGCGGAAGGAAATCATGACGCAGTGAGCCGCGTGCTCGGCGCTACGCGGGTCTGGGTTTGCCCCTGAACATCGTGCATAGTGGACGCATGGCGAGCCCGCGTTCGATCGAGGTCAAGGTCGGCATCCTGATCCTGACGGCCACCGTGCTCCTCGCGGTGTTCATCCTCGTCATGGGCGGCATCAACTTCCAGCCCACGTATGGCCTCTTCGTCGACTTCGACAACCCCGGCGGCCTGCAAAGCGGTGCCCCTGTAAAGATCGCGGGAGTCAAAGTAGGAAAAATCACCGAAATACAATTTCGGGGTGGAGAGGCGCCGGGCGGTGTGGGCAAACGCGAGCCGCTCGTGCGGGTGAAGGTCGAGCTCGAGAAGCGGTATCAGCCGAGCGTGCGTGACAACGCGGTCTTTTACGTGACCTCGTCGAGCGTGCTCGGCGAGCAGTTCCTCGCGCTCGATCCGGGCTCGGGCGATCGGCCCGTGCTCGCGGAGAACGCGATCGTTCGAGGCCTCGATCCGCCCCGCCTCGACATGCTGATCGCGAAGGCCTACGACCTGCTCGACACGACGGTCAACGCGCTCTCGGGCAACAAGGACGAGATCGGCACCGCGCTGAACGGCCTCTCGCGCACGCTGAAGGGCACTGGAGATTTCTTCGAGAAGAACGGCGACCGGCTCGATCGCATCGCGGCGAACGTCGAGCAAATCACGGTGGACACGCAGGACACCGTGCGCGAGGCCAAGCAGAAGTACGTCGAGAACCCGCAGATCGATCGCATCCTCGCGAACGTGGACAAGACGACGGGCGCGCTCGCGCAGGATGCGCCGCCCCTGCTCGCGGACGCAAAGGCCACGCTCGCCAACGTCAAGCGCGTGAGCGAGACCGTCGGCGGCGAGAACGAGCAGGCGAAGATCCGGCAGGCGATCGGCGACCTCGCCGAGATCGCGAAGACCACGAAGGGCATCACCCAGGACGCGCAGGCGATCGCCTCGAGCGTGCGGCGCGGCAAGGGCACGGTGGGCGCGCTCGTGATGGACGAGCAGCTCTACGACGATCTCCAGGAGCTCGTGCGCGACCTCAAGCACAACCCCTGGAAGTTCTTCTGGAAAGAGTAGCTCCGCGCTCCGTCAGCGCACGCGAATCACTCGAACTCGAAGAGGGGCTCGCCTTCCTTCACGGCCTGCTCCTCTTTCACGAGGACCGTCGTGATCGTGCCCTCGTCCTCGGCCTCGACGGGCATCTCCATCTTCATGGACTCGAGGATCGCGACGGTCGTCCCTTCCTCGATCCTGTCGCCGACCTTGACCTCGATCTTCCACACGTTGCCCGTGATGTGCGCCTTGATGACCTTTGCCATGGGGCGGCGACGCTAGCGGAGGTCCGTCGCGATGGGAAGCGTGGACGAACCGGTCCTCGGGTGCGCCCCGCGTCCGCGGCCGCGGCTGATCCCGGAAACGGCGCGGTCGTCAAGCGGGAAAACGCAGATTGGGGCCCTCGGGCACGGAGTTCACCCGTCTTCCGGGACGAAAATCCGAGGCGGGGCGACCCCTCGGGAAAAGAATCGACTCCACCCAATTGACAGGCATCTTGAGGAGTTGATACCGACAGGCGCCGCGGTACTCTCACATTGGCGGGTGTCCTCGGAAAGGTGCGGTCGTGCTGTCGAAGCACGGCGGTCCTCCCCCGGGGCGAACGGCGAGCGCGCTGCTTTCGAAGGAGCCACGACGCATGTCCGAACAGAAGGAAAGCTCGGTCCTGTTCTCCCTCAAGGAGCTCATGAACCTCGAGGAGGACCGTATCAAGCAGGAGGAGGATGCGAAGGCCGCCGCTGCGGCCGCCGCAGAACGAGCCCGGCTCGACGAGGAACGCCGGAAGCGCGACGAAGAAGAAGCGCGCATCCGGGCCGAGGACGAGCGCAGGGCTCTCGAAGAGCGCAAGGCCCGTGAAGAGGCCGCGCGTCTCGAAGCGATCCGTCAGGCCGAGGTCGAGAAGGCCCGCGTCGAGGCCGAGCAGAAGGCCCGCCTCGAGGCGATGAACGCGCAGCAGCAGCACGAGCGCAAGCTCGCCGAGCTGCAGCACGACGAGTCGAAGAAGAAGCTGCGCAAGACGCTCTACGGCGTGGTCGCGGCGGTCGTCGTGCTCGGCGGCGCCACGGCGGGCATCATCATCAACCAGAGCCAGAAGGCCGAGCAGGAGCGCCAGGCCCTCGCCGATCAGGCGCGGCAGGCCGAGGAAGAGCGCAAGAAGGCCGAGCAGCAGGCGAAGGAGCAGCAGCAGAAGATCGACAGCCTGCTCAGCCAGCTGACGAGCGCGAAGGACGAGGCGACGCGTCTCGCCCTGCAGAAGCAGCTCGACGAAGAGAAGGCGAAGCAGGACGCGGCCAAGAAGGGCGGCGGCGGTGGTGGTCGTCCGGCAGCGGGCGGCGGCGCGGCCAAGCCCTGCAACTGCGCGCCCGGCGATCCGCTCTGCAGCTGCCTCTGAGAAAAGCGAGCGGCCCGCGCAATCGCAGGCGCGGGCCGCCGTTTGCATCACCCAGGTGCAAACGCATGAAGCGCACGGCTCCCGAGACGGCCCGGGACACCTCGTCCAGCGGCCCATCCCCCTCCCCTCATGACCCCGAAGAAGCCCCGATGAACGACGCGACGAGGCGGCTCGTCTTCCCGCTCGATTACGGCTCGCTCGACGAAGCCCGGGCCGGCGCGCGTGTCGTCGCTCCCTCCGTCGGCGTGCTCAAGGTCGGGCTCGAGCTCTTCGTGCGCGAAGGGCCAGCCGCGATCGCAGCGTGCCACGATCTCGGCCGGGACGTTTTTCTCGATCTGAAGCTGCACGACATCCCGGAGACCGTGGGCCGCGCAGTGCAAAGCGCAGCGGCGCTCGGGGTCCGGTACCTGACGGTGCACGCACATGGAGGCCACGCGATGCTCGAACGCGCAGCCGAGGAAGCCGCACGCGCAAGCGCGCCGCTCACGATCCTCGCGGTGACGGTGTTGACGTCGCTCGATGGCGCGGATCTCGCGGCGCTCGGTTTGTCCACATCGCCCGCGGAGCAAGCAGCGCGGGTCGCGCGGCTCGCGTGGGACGCAGGCGTGCGAGGGTTCGTCGCATCCGCGTCGGAGGCGGCTACGCTGAGGAACGCGCTCGGTCCAGAGGCGCTGCTCGTCACGCCGGGGATCAGGCCCGCAGGCAGCGCGGCCGGAGATCAGAAGCGGATCACGACGCCGGCGCAGGCGATCGCAGCAGGGGCGGATCTGCTCGTGGTCGGGCGGCCGATCCGCGACGCGGCAAGCCCGCTCGACGCTGCACGTTCCGTCGTGGCCGAGATCGAAGGTGCACTCGCCATGAGGGGCGCATGAGCCGACTCGTTTACGGTCTGCAACCAGTGCGCGAAGCCGTGCGCGTGCACGGCGACGCGCTCGAGCGTGTCGTCGTCGAGCAAGGCGGGAGCCCCAAGATCCAGGCCGTCGGACGTTTCGCCGAAGGCCGCGGCGTCCGCGTCGAGACCGCGCCACGCGCCGAGCTCGATCGTCGCACCGGCGGCGGCAGGCACCAGGGCGTCGTCGCAGTCGCGCCGGATCTCCGGATCCGCGGTGTGGATCAACTCGAGATCGAGCCGACGTCCATCGTCGTCGCGCTCGACGGGATCATGGATCCGCAGAACTTCGGAGCGATCGTGCGCAGCGCCGTCGCGCTCGGCGCCACGGGGATCGTCTGGCCCGAGCACAGCTCCGCGCCCCTCTCGCCGGCGATGTTCCGCGCCTCCGCAGGCGCCATCGAGCACGCCACGCTCTGTCGCGTTTCGTCCCTGCCGGAGGCGTTGCGATCCCTCGCAGATCGAGGCGTCACCGTGATCGCGCTCGACGCGCAGGGTCCAACCACGCTCGGTGCGGTCGATCTACGCGGGCCCGTGGCGATCGTGATCGGCGCCGAGGACAAGGGCGCGCGCAAGCCCGTGCTCCGCGCCTGCCAGCACATCGCGCGTCTGCCGATGGCAGGGCCGATCGGATCGCTCAACGCCTCGGTCGCAGGCGCGCTCGCGCTGTACGAGGTCCTCCGCCAGCGGCAGGTGCCCGCCTGAGAGGGGGGGCCGCAGGGACGCGCGTGCGCGGCGGGGCGTTGCCCCGCACCCCAGCAGGGGGCTGTCCGCCCCCTGCACCCCGGACCAGCGCAAGCGCTGGACCCGGGGTCGATGAACTGCGCGATGCGCAGTTCATCGAACAGGCCGTGGCAAGACCACGAGCGGCCTTGCCAGCTGAAACAGCGGCGGTGCCCTACGTGCTGGGGACGTCTTCCCTGTCGACAGCGCGCATCGCGCGCTGTCGCCCCGCGTCCAGGGCTTGCCCTGATCCGGGTCCAGGGGCGGACAGCCCCTGGTCGGGTCCGGGGTGAAACCCCGGCGCTACGCTGCGGCGCTCATCGTCCTCGCTGCCGTGCCGCTTCGGCTCGCGCTTGCGCTTGCGACGGAGCTCTCCCCCGACGAGGCGTACTACCTCGCGGCTGCGCGTGCGCCGGGACTGCTCCCGCCGCTCGTCGACCACCCGCCGCTCGTCCCGCTCCTGCTCCGGCTGGTGGATCGGCTCACGGCGTTGCCGGTCGAGTTCCGCGTCCGGCTCGTACCGATGGCGTTTTCGCTTGGGCTCTCGATCGCCACCGTGGCCCTCGCGCGCCGCCGTGGCGCGGATGCTTCTGGGCAGAACCTCGCGGCCTTCCTGTCGAGCTTTGCGCTCCTCCCGGTCGCGGGTGGCTTCGTCGCCACCCCGGATGGCCCGGCCCTCCTTGCCCTCGTCCTCGCCTTGTTCTGGGCCGACCCCGCGCCCGAGACCGCTGCCGCGCCCCTCCCACGCAGGCTCGCCTCCGCGTTCGGCCTTGGGCTCCTGGGGGCTGCGGGCGCGCTTGCCAAGGTCGTCGTCCTGCCCCTCTTTCCGCTCGTCGTCGTCCTGGCTGCGCGCCGCCGCCTCGGCGAGCGCCTCCTCGCCCTCGTGCCCCTCGCCCTCGCTGCTCCGCTCCTCGCCCCGAGCCTCGCTTTCCAGCTCCGGCATGCCTACGCACAGCAGGCGCCCTCGTTCACGCTCCTCGGTGCCCTCGGGGCCCTCGCCGCGGCTGCGCTCGCCCAGGTGCTCCTCTGGACTCCGTGGCCTATCTTCCACGGCGCCCGCGCCCTCCGCGCCTCCCCGCTTGCCGACCGGGCCGTCGTCCTGCTCATGACGGCCCTCGTCGCTGCCTCGGCCCTCGCGCGGGCCGTGCCCCCCGAGCCGAACTGGTATGCGCCTTCGGCTTTGATCCTCGTCGTCGCGTTCGCTCGGACTGGTAAGGATTTGGCCCCGCGCGCGCGACTTGCCATGCTGCTCGCCGTCCTCGTGCCCACGGCGATCGCGGCCGCGCACACGATCCATCCTTTTTTGCCGCTGCCGCTCCGAGCCGATCCCACCGCCCGCCTCCACGGCTGGCGGACCGGGGACGGGCCTGTCGACGCGCCGGGCGTCGGCCCTTATGGCGCCGCCGCGGAGCGATGTGTGTACCAGGAAACGTGTTCAGAAATAAACGACTACTTCCGGGCACTTAACGAGTAACCTTCAACGTTCTACTTCATCACCGAATTTGACTGAACGAGCGGCCAGGGAATGGCCCTGTTCGTTCGTTTCAAGCGAATGACCCTCGCGCGTCGGAAGATCGCCGAATTGTTGATCAAATTCGCATACTTGGACATGCCGCCCGGAGAAACTTCTCGCATTTCGCGGAGATAGTTCAGGCGATACGCGAAGGGAGGCCGGCCGGCCGCCAAGCGCGCGATATCGATCCGGTTCTCCCGGGAACCGGCTCGAAGCAAGATGGACCACATCGGGTTTGGGAAGACGAACCCGTTTCGCGTGCGCGAACGTGAGCCGGTCGGCAGGACGAACGTTCAGGAAGTGGGGCGGGTGCGTCCGAGGACGCGGGCGAAGCGCGCGAGGGCCTCGTCGACGTCGTCCGCGGTGGTCTCCTCGCCAAGCGAGATCCGCACCGCCGCGAGCGCACGCGCCTCGCCCACCATCGCCGCGAGCACCGGCGAAGGTTCGGCCGTGCCCGCGCTGCAAGCCGACCCGCTGGAGACGGCCACCCGCTCGAGGTCGAGCGCCGCGCAGAGCTCCTCGCCCCGCCAGCCCGGAAAAGAGAGGTTCGTCACGTGGGGCGCGCGCTCGGCCGCTCCGTTGGGCACGGGTTCGGCTCCGGACGCGCGACCCAGCCGGACGAGCTCGGCCTGGAGGCGATCCCGGAGCGGCGCGAGCTCGGCATAACGGTCGGGCGTTCGTCGGGCCCGCTCGGCCGCGACGGCGAACCCCGCGGCCGCGACCGGATCCTGCGTCCCCGGCCTGAGCCCGCGTTCCTGCGAGCCGCCGTACAAGAGACGCGACAGCCGCACCGACGGCGCCGTGAGCAACGCGCCGATGCCCTTGGGCCCCCGGATCTTGTGCGCGGCCACGCTGACGAGGTCCGCGCCCTCGAAGGTCGAGCGCGGCAGCTTGCCCACGGCCTGCACGGCGTCGACGTGGAGGAGCGCGCCTCGCGACCGGCAGAGCGAAGCGACGGCCGCGACGGGCTGGATCACGCCGGTCTCGTGGTTCACGGCCTGGAGCGCGACGAGCCGCACGGAGGCCCCGGCCGAAGCCGCGCGATCCATGGCCTCGGCCATGGCCTCGGGCGCGATCCGCCCCGAAGGCTCCGGATCCACCCACGACACGAGGACCCCACGCGCGGCGAGGTTCTCGGCGAACCGGACGACGCTCGGGTGCTCGATGCGGCCGACGACGAGCGCCGGCTGCGCCGAACCACCGCTCACCGCGGCGAACGCATGGTGGAGCGCGAGGTTGTTCGCCTCGGTCCCGCCCGACGTGAGCACGACGTCGCGCGGATCGAACCCCACGAGCGCGGCGACCGCCTCGCGCGCGTCCTCGACCCGCGACCGCGCTCGCCGCCCTGGCCCATGCACGCTCGCCGGGTTGCCCCACGACGAGGTCGCCGTCTCGACCATCGCGGCGACGACGTCCGGGTGCGGCGGCGTCGTCGCGTTCCAGTCGAGGTAGACGACCCTCACCGCTCCTTCTCCGCGTCCGGCGACGGCAGCTCGCCCGGCGCGCGCTGCGCGACCGTCAGGGAAAACGCCGCGCCGCCGAGCCGCACGCTCTCGATGATCTCGTTGCAGGGCGAAGCGAGCTTCAGCTCCCCGCCGAGGCCGCGGGCCGTGCGCCGCGCGATCGCGAGCCCCACGCCCACGCCCCCGTGCTCGCGCGTGACCGAGCCGTCGACCTGGTAAAACGGGTCGAAGATCCTCTGCTGCTGATCGGGCGGGATGCCCGGCCCGGTGTCGGCCACGCAGACCTCGTAGTGTCCCGAGGCGAGGCGCGCCACACGCACGCCCACGGTGCCGCCGGACGGCGTGAACTTCGCCGCGTTCTCCAGGAGATGGACCATCGCGCGCTGAAGCCGTCCCGCGTCGCCCCAGCCTGGGAGCGGGCCACGCGGGAGATCCTCGACGAGGTGGATCCGCGCCTCGGCGAGGTTGTCCGCGACCTGCGCGACGGCACGCCGCGTGGTGTCGAGGAAGTCGTAGTCGACGTGGATGAAGCGCATGCGCCCCGTCTCGAGCCCCGTCACGTCGAGCAGGTTGTCCATGAGCGAACGCAGCCGCCGGACGCAGTCGTCCATCGCGCGGAGCGCCTTGCCCTGCGCCCGCGTGAGCGGCCCGAGCTCCTCGTCGAGCAAGAGTTTCACGTAGCCGACGATCGGCGTCATCGGCGTCGCCAGCTCGTGCGAGATGTTCCGGTAGAACTCGGTGCGGGCGGCGTCGAGCTCACGCAGGCGCGCGTTCGCCCGGCTGAGCTCGGCGACCTTCTCTTCGAGGTGCTGCACGATGCGCTGGCTCTGCTGGCGCAGCCGTACGGCGCCCGCGGAGACGGGCATGTTCTCGCGCGTGCCTTGCTGGATGTAGCGCTCGATCACGGTCGCGAACGAGCGGGCGTCGATGGGCTTCTGCAGGAAGCCGTCGCAGCCGACGGCGAGGCTCGTCTCGCGATCACCCTCGGCCGTGATCGCCACGATGGGCACGCCCGCGAGTTGCGGCTCGCCGCGCAGGCGCAGCGTCACCTCGAACCCGTCGAGCCCGGGGATGTTGAGGTCGACCAGGATGAGGTCGGGCGCCATGCCGCTGACCGCCAGCCGGACGCCCTCGAGCCCGTCGGCAGCGTCGATCACCTCGTGGCCTGCCTTCTGAAGAAGCTTGCGCACGAGCAGGCGGTTCGCGGGATCGTCCTCGATGTGCAGGATTCGGGGCATTCTCGGGGTCATCGTACCCCGACCCGGGCGAGCTTTCGCTGCAAACGCGCAGGTTGACGGCCGGCCGGACGTCGGCAATACGTGCCGGCCATGCGCCTGCGTCTCCTCCCGAACATCGCGCTCCTCTTCGTGGCCACCGGTTGCTGCAACGCGGGCTCCGATTCGAGCCAGAACGCTTTGCCGGCCGAGAGCGCCGCGGCCCCCCAGCCCTCGGCCGCGGCGCCGAGCGCGCCGTCCGCCGCCGAAACGCCCGCGCCCGCACCCACGGCGGAGCGGCAAATCGCGGGCGCCGCGCACATCCTCGTCGCCTGGAAGGGCGCCGAGCGCGCGCCGAAGACGGTGACGCGCTCCAAGGAAGAGGCAAAGAAGCGCGCCGAGGAAGTGCACAAGCTCGTGAAGGACGGCAAGCAGACCTTCGAAGAGCTCGTCGCGAAGTACACGGACGACGAGATCTCGAAGGCCGCGAACGGCGCCATCGGCAACTTCGAACGCAACGCGATGCCGCCGGCGTTCGCAGACGCGACCTTCGCGATGGAGGTCGGCGCAATCTCGGACGTCGTCGAGACGCCCCAGGGCTTCCACATCATCAAGCGGACCAGGTGACCATGTCTGAAGGGGAGGCAACGCAGGATCCGAGCGCCGAGGATGTCGCGAAGAGCGCCGATGCCGACGAGGCGAACGCGCAAGAAGGCGAAGCCAAGGGCGTGGCCACGAAGGTGAAGGCGAAAGCCAAGGCCAAGGCCAAGGACGACGCCAAGGCGTGGAACCCCGTGGGCGCGCTGCCGGCGAAGCAGGCATACGCGCTCGCGACGCTGAGCGGCTTGCTCTACTTCCTCGGCTTCCCGGGCATCGACATCTGGCCGCTCTCGCTCGTCGCGCTCGTGCCGCTCATCGTGGCGCTGCGCGGTCAGCCCGTGCGACGCGCCGCGGGGCTCGGGTGGATGGCCGGCTTCACGATGACGATGACCGGCTTCTACTGGCTCCTGGAGATGCTGAAGGTCTTCAGCGGCTTCCCGGTGCCGCTGTGCATTCTCTTCATGGCGATCCTCTGCGCCTACCAGGGCGGCCGCATCGCGCTCGCCGGCTGGCTCTACGGACGCGCCGAGACGCGCGGCTGGCCCGCGCCGCTGGTCTTCGCGCTCGCCTTCGCCGCGAGCGAGCTCGTCTTCCCGCTGCTCTTCCCCTGGTACTTCGGCGCCTCGGTGCACAACGCGCCCGTGCTGATGCAAGTCGCCGATCTCGGCGGCCCGATCCTCGTCGGCCTCGTGCTCATCTGCGCGAACCTCGGCCTCGCCGAGATCATCCTCGCCTGGCGGAAGAAGGAGAAGGCCGACAACCGCATCGTCGCGATCGGCATCGCCGTCCCGCTACTCGCCGCCGGCTACGGATTCCTCCGGGTTCGTACGATCGGCCAGACGATGGCGGAGGCAAAGAAGGTGCGCATCGGCATCGTGCAGGGGAACATGGGCCTCTTCGATCGGAAGAACGCCTACCAGGTCTACGTGAACCGCACGAAGGAGCTCGCGAAGTCGAAGGAGGTCGATCTCGTCGTGTGGAGCGAGGGCGCCGTCCCCGCCCCGCGCACCGTGACCGAGGCGAGCTACAAGGACGAGGTCCAGAAGAGCCTCACGAAGCAGCTCGGCGTGCCGACGATCGTGGGCTCGGTGCTGCGCACGCCGCCGAGCACGCCGGGCGGCCGGATGACGTACTTCAACACGGCGCTGATGGCCGGCGACGAGGGCAAGATCCTCGGCCGCTACGACAAGCAGTACCTGCTCGCGTTCGGCGAGTACCTGCCGTTCGGCGACATCTTCCCGGTGCTCTACAAGTGGTCGCCGAACTCGGGCCACTTCACGCCAGGCACGTCGCTCGACTCGATGCCCTGGGGCGAGCACAAGATCGGCGCGCTCATCTGCTACGAGGACATCCTGCCCTCGTTCGTGCAAAAGCTCGTGAAGCACGGCGATCCGGATCTCCTCGTGAACCTCACGAACGACGCATGGTTCGGCGACTCGACCGAGCCATGGATCCACCTCGCCCTGGCAAAGCTGCGCGCCGTCGAACATCGTCGCTTCCTCGTCCGCGCGACGAACAGCGGCGTGAGCGCAATCGTCGACGCAACAGGACGCGTCGTCGTGCACGGCGGCACCTTCCGCGAGGAGACAATCCTCGGCGAGGGCCGCTTCATGCGAGCCTGGACGCTCTACGGCGCCATCGGCGACGTCCCGTGGTACCTCGCAACCGCGGCAATCGCGGCGATGGGGATCTGGAGCCGGCCGAAGCGCGCAGCGGCGAAGGCCGCTTAGGACACCGCGCTGGGGCGTTGCCCCAGACCCCACCAGGGGCTATCCGCCCCTGGACCCGGACCAGCGCAAGCGCTGGACCCGGGGTCGATGAACTGCGCGATGCGCAGTTCATCGAACAGGCCAGGTCAAGACCGGCTACGACCCTGCCAGCCAAGACCGCCGTGACCGGCAACGCTGTCTCTGGTCTTGCCACCGGCTCGTGGAAGAACCGCGCATCGCGCGGTTCTTCCAACCCGAGTCCAGGGCTTGCCCTGGTCCGGGTCGAGGGGCGGATAGCCCCCGCGGGGCCCGGGGCAGAGCCCCGGCGCGGCGCCCCCGCTCTAGCTCTTCTTGCGCGGAGCCTTCGCCGACGCAGGCTCGGGCGGCGGCGTCACCGGGCTGCTCCGGTATGGCAGCGTCGTTCGCAGCACTTCGCGCGGGATGTGTGGCACTGGCACGTGGGGTCCTGATGCGACCATCTCCTTCTCGATGGCGTCGATTGTCTCGGATCCGAGCCTTCGTGCGGGCTCGACCGAGATCTCCGGGGACGTGTCTCGTCCGCGCCGTGACCTCCTGCTCGACACGGCCGGCGCCATCTCGCCTGCTTGCGCCACCTTCTCGGCTGCGCGGTTGATCATTGGCTCGATCGCGCGGAGGCCGATTCGAAGCGCGTTCACCACTCGCCGCGCCTCCGTGCCGCCTCGCACGACGAGACAGAGCACCGCCCGGTTGGCTGCCACGCCCACGTGACAGTCGAGCCCCAGCGTCCCTGCGCGTGACACGAGCTCGCCGTGTGCGAGCTTGACCAGGACCACGCGATCCGTGCCTGCCACGACGTCTGCGGCTGACGAGAGCGTCTTCCGCGCTCCCTCGGGGATCTCCCGCGGCCCTCCCTTCGTGACGAGCTCGCCACGACGGGAGAGCACGAACGCATAGAGCGCGTCCGCGTCGACCCGGACACGCTCCACGACGTCATCGAGTTGCGACATTGCCGCCCAGTCTACCAGGGGCGGCCACTGCCGCGTCGAACAACCTCAGTACGACTTTGCGAACACCACCCGCTGCCGGCTCGGCTTCCCGGACACGATGCAGCGCCCCTCTTCCTGCAGGTCCTTCGCGTCCGCGACCCCGTCGATCCCTGCGAGCGGGATGCAGCGGATCGTCACCTTGAACTTGTCCTTCAGATGCGCCTCCACCTCCGGCTCGCCCGACCAGTGCGCCAGCGCGAAGCCGCCGTGGATCTCGGGCTTGTCCTCGTTCTTCGCCGTGAAGAACTTCTCGAACTCCTTCATGTCGTCGATGCGCTTCGTGTTCGCGGCGCGGTGCTGCTTCGCCTTCGCGAGCAGACCGTTCTGGATGTCGGCGAGGATCTCGGGGATCTTCGTGACGAGCTCGGCGCGCCCGAGCGTCGCCTTGTCCTTCGTCCCGCGATCGCGGCGCGCCACCATCACCACGTTCCCGTCGACGTCGCGCGGACCGATCTCGATGCGGATCGGCGCGCCCTTCTTGATCCACTCCCACTGCTTGTCGCCGCCGCGGATGTCGCGCTTGTCGACCTCGACCTCGATCGGCCGACCTGCGTAGCTCGTATTGCGAAGCTCTGCTGCGACCGCGTCGACGTACTCCATCACCTTCGCCTTCGTATCGTCGCCGCGCAGCACGGGCAGGATCACCACGTGCGCCGGCGCGAGCCGCGGCGGCAGGATCAGCCCGTCGTCATCTGCGTGCGTCATCAAGAGACCGCCGATGAGCCGCGTCGACACGCCCCACGACGTCGTCCACGCGTACTCCTCGGTCTCCTTCGCCGTCTGGAACTTGATCCCGCTCGCCTTGGCGAAGTTTTGCCCGAGGAAGTGCGACGTCCCGGCTTGCAGCGCCTTGCGGTCCTGCATCATCGCCTCGATCGCGTACGTATCGACCGCGCCGGGGAACCGCTCGCTCGCCGTCTTCGGCCCCTTGATCACGGGCATCGCCATGAACTCCTCGGCGAACGTCCCGTACACGTCGAGCATCTGCATCGTCTCGGCGCGCGCCTCCTCCTCCGTCGCGTGCGCCGTGTGCCCCTCTTGCCAGAGGAACTCCGCCGTCCGCAAAAAGAGCCTCGTCCGAAGCTCCCAGCGCACCACGTTCGCCCACTGGTTGATGAGCAGCGGCAGATCCCGGTAGCTCTGCACCCAGCTCGCGAACGCCGCGCCGATGATCGTCTCCGACGTCGGACGCACGATGAGCGGCTCTTCGAGCTTCGCCTCGGGATCCGGCACGAGCCCGCCCTCGGGCCCGGCGACGAGGCGGTGGTGCGTCACGATCGCGCACTCCTTCGCGAACCCCTCGACGTGCTCCGCTTCCTTCTCGAGGAAGGACTTCGGGATGAAGAGCGGGAAGTACGCGTTCTTGTGGCCCGTGGCCTTGAACATCCGGTCGAGCTCGCGCTGGATGTTCTCCCAGAGCGCGTAGCCCCACGGCTTGATCACCATGCAGCCGCGCACCGGCGAGTTCTCGGCGAGATCGGCGGCGCGCACGACCTGCTGGTACCACTCGGCGTAGTCCTCGGCGCGGGTCGGGGTGATGGCAGTCTTCGGGGCGTCATTCTTGGCCACAGCGCGTTCCTCCGCGGCCGCCTCTATCACTTTTCCGGCGAGAGGGCGAACAAGCGAACGTGGGCCGCCTGCAAAGTTGCCCCAAACCCCTCTCCGAAAAACGGGAACCGTGATAACCGTGGCGCGCCTTGGCCCACGACAAGCCCGAAGCGAGCGCGCACGGCGCGCACGGAAAAGACGGCCATCTCCAGCGCGGACCCCTCATCGCCATCGGCGGTGCGGAGGACAAGGTCGGCGCGCGGAACGTCCTGCGTGAAGTCGTCCGTCACGCGGGCGGCCCCAAACAAGCCCGGATCGCCGTCTTCCCCACGGCCTCCAGCATCCCCACCGAGCTCGCGGGGACCTACGAGGCGATCTTCCGCGAGCTCGGCGCCGACGTGCACGTCGTCCGCATCGAGACCCGCGCCGACGGCGAGGCTCCGCGCACCCTCGCCCTCATCCAGGAGATGACCGGCATCTTCTTCACGGGCGGCGATCAGGGCCGCATCGTGACGATGCTCGGCGGCACCGAGCTCGCGCGCACCATCCGCCGCGCGCATCGGGGCGGCTGCGTCGTCGCCGGCACCTCCGCGGGCGCGAGCGTCCTCTGCGACCACATGATCGCGCAGGGCAAGAAGGGGTACGCCCCGCGCCGCGAGCTCGTCATGCTCGCGCCGGGCCTCGGGCTCACGCGCAAGCTCGTCATCGACCAGCACTTCGCGCAGCGCCACCGCATCGGCCGGCTCTTCTCCGCCGTCGCGATGAACCCCTTCTTGATCGGCGTCGGCATCGACGAGGACACGGCGATCGTCCTGCGCGCCGACAAGAAGATGGACGTCATCGGCCGCGGCACGGTCACCGTCATCGACGGCTCGAAGATCCAGCACACCGACATCCACGAGGTCCCGCGCAACTCGTCCGCGGCGCTGCTCGGTTTGTCCGTCCACGTCCTCACGCAGGGCTGCGGCTACGACATCGACGGCCGCCAGCCCTCGTGGCCATCCCGCAGCAAAGAGGCACCGTGAAACTGCTCGAAACGCGCGTCTACCGCGGCCCCAACCTCTACGGCTACCGCCCCGTCATTCGCCTGACCCTCGACCTCGAGGAGCTCGAGCAGTACCCGAGCAACAAGATCCCCGGCTTCGTGGATCGCCTGCTCGCCGACGTGCCCACGCTGCACGAGCACGGCTGCTCCTACGGCGAGCCCGGCGGCTTCATCCGCAGGCTCCACGACGGCACGTGGTTCGGACACATCACCGAGCACATCGCGCTCGAGCTCCAGTGCCTCGCGGGCACGCCCGTCACGTACGGCAAGACGCGCACGGCCTACCGCGAGGGCGTCTACCACGTCGTCTACAGCTTCGAAGAGGAGTCGGTCGGCCGGAAGGCGGGCGAGCTCGCGCTGCGGTACCTGCAGGGCCTCCTGCCCGCTCACTTCCCCGATCACCTCACGCCGCTCGCCGACCTGAACGCCGAGATCGAGGACCTCGCGCGGCTCGCGGAGCGCATGGCGCTCGGCCCCTCGACGCGCAGCCTCGTCGACGAAGCGAAGCGCCGCGGCATCCCGACGATGCGCCTCAACAAGCACAGCCTCGTGCAGTTCGGCTGGGGCACGCACCAGAAGCGCATCCAGGCCACGGTCACGAGCGAGACGCGCCACATCGCCGTCGAGATCGCGCAGGACAAGGAGCTCACGAACTCGCTGCTCGAGCGCGCCGGCCTGCCCGTACCGCACCAGGACCGCGTCTACTCCGCGGACGAGGCCGTCGAGGCGGCCGAGCGCATCGGCTACCCCGTCGTCGTCAAGCCCATGGATCTCTCGCACGGACGCGGCGTCGCGCTGAACCTCACGACGCCCGAGGCCGTTCGCGACGCGTACACCAAGGCCTACGACCTCTCGAGCTACGTCCTCGTCGAGACCTACCAGCCCGGCAAGGATCATCGCGTGCTCGTGGTGAACGGCGAGGTCGTCGCCGTCTCCGAGCGCGTGCCCGGCCATGTCGTCGGCGACGGCAAGAGCACCATCAAGGAGCTCGTCGACGTCGTGAACAGCGACCCGCGCCGCGGCGTCGGCCATGAAAAAGTCCTCACGCGGATCGAGATCGACGATCAGGCGAGCCGTCTCATGAGCCTGGCCGGCGTCACGCTGGAGACCGTGCTCCCCGCGGGCCAGGTCTTCGCGCTCCGCTCGACGGGCAACCTCTCCACGGGCGGCACCGCGATCGATCGCACCGACGTGATCCACCCGGACAACATCGACGTCAGCGTGCGCGCCGCGAAGGTCGTCGGCCTCGACGTCGCGGGCATCGATCTCATCTGCCCCGACATCTCGAAGAGCGTGCGCGAGCACGGCGGCGTCATCGTCGAGGTCAACGCCGCGCCCGGCTTCCGCATGCACGTCTCACCGACCGTGGGCACGCCGCGCAACGTCGCCGCGCCCGTGCTCGACATGCTCTTCCCGAACGGCGCGCCGGCGCGCATCCCGCTCGCCGCGATCACCGGCACGAACGGCAAGACCACGACGAGCCGCATGGTCGCGCACATCCTCAAGATGAGCGGCAAGCGCACGGGCCTCACCACGACGGACGGCATCTACATCGACGGCGAGCGCATCCTGAAGGGCGACATGACGGGCCCGTGGAGCGCGCGCGTCGTGCTCACGGATCCCACCGTCGAGGCCGCGGTGCTCGAGACCGCGCGCGGCGGCATTCTGCGCGAGGGGCTCGGCTGGGATCGGTGCGACGTCGGCGCGGTGCTCAACGTCTCGGCGGATCACCTCGGCCTCGCGGGCATCGAGACCGTCGAGGATCTCGCGTTCGTGAAGCGGCTCGTGGTCGAGGTCGTGCGCGACGGCGGCACGAGCGTGCTCAACGCCGACGACGAGCTCGTGCGCGAGATGGCGGACAAGGCGGGCGGCCGCATCATGTGGTTCACGCGCTCGCCTTCGAACGAGACCGTGCGCAAGCACGTGCGCGCGGGCGGCCGCGCGGTCGTGCTCGAGCAAGGCGTCAACGGCGACATGATCACGATCTACGACGGCGACAGGCACGTGCCTGTCACGTGGACGCACCTCGTCCCGGCGACGTTCGAGGGCAAGGCGAAGTTCAACGTCGAGAACGCGCTCGCGGCGGCGGCGATCGCCTTCTCGATGGGCGTCTCGCTCGAGCACATCCGCCAGGGCCTGCGCACGTTCACGACCTCGTTCTTCCAGGCGCCCGGCCGCTGCAACGTCTTCGACGAGCACCCGTTCCGCGTGATCGTCGACTACGGCCACAACGCGGCGGCGATGGCGAAGATGGCCGAGCTCGTCCTCGGCCTGCGCCGCGAGCGCTCGATCGGCGTGCTCATGGCCGCGGGGGATCGGCGCGACGACGACATCCGCGCGGTCGGCCGCGAGGCGGCGCGCGCGTTCGACGTGGTCATCGCGAAGGAGGACGCGGCGCGCAGGGGCCGAAAGCCCGGCGAGATCGCGTCGCTGCTCGCGGAGGGCGCGCGGGAGGCGGGCAAGAGCGAGGAGCACATCCTGAGGAAGCTCGACGAGAAGGAGGCCGTGGAGACGGCGCTCTCGATGGCGCGGCCGGGCGATCTCGTGGTGGTGTTCGCGGACGACGTCACGGCCTGCTGGAAGCAGGTCATTTACTGGGGGAAGGAGCGCACCTCGCACCTGCCTTCCCTGCCGGACGAGGCCTGAACGTGAAATACGCCATTCTGACGCACGGGGGCGCGGCCTCGCCGCACGTCCATTCGGACGGCTGCGTGAAGGCCGCGGAGTCGGCGCGCTCGGTGCTGGAGCGCGGCGGCGACGCGCTCGAAGCGGCGCTCGCGGCGACGGTCATCCTGGAGGACGATCCGCGCTTCAATGCGGGGACGGGCTCGAACCTGCGTTTCGATGGGAACACCATCGAAATGGACGCGTCCGTGATGACGAGCGACGCGAGGTTTGGCGCGGTCGCCTGCATTCAACGCGTGAAGAACCCGATTCTGGTGGCGGCGAAGGTGATGGAGACGCCGCATTTGCTGATCGTGGGGGACGGCGCCACGCAGTTCGCCCGGGCGCATCGGTTCCCCGATTACGATCCGCTCACGGAGAAGGCGCAAGCCAAGCATGCGCGGGCGATGGCGGAGCTGCGGGGCCAGGGCGACGGCGATTATGCGGCGGACGCGGCGCCGTGGCTCTCGATCGACTGGAAGTCGCTGTGGAACTTCGGCGCGGAGGCGCCCTTCCAGGACACGGTGGGCGCGGTCGTGCGGGACAGCCAAGGGAGGTTCGCGGCGACCGCGTCGACAGGCGGGACGGTGTACATGCTGAAAGGCCGCGTGGGCGATTCGCCGCTCATGGGCTGCGGCGTGTACGCGGGCCCGGCAGGCGCGGTGGCCGCGACGGGCGTGGGCGAGGAGATCGTGCGGCGGTTCCTGTCGAAGACGGTCTACGATTGGCTGGAGGAAGGCATCCCTGCCGCGCGCGCGGCCCAGCGAGGCATTGCGAAGTTCCCGGAGATCGTGGACGTCGGCTTGCTCGTGGCCTCGCGCGACGGGCAGGCAATTGCTTCCAATCGAAACATGGCGAGCGCCCTGCTCGTGGGATAAGCGATGCGCAATCAGCCTCCGTTCTCCTGTCCGCAATGCGGTGACACGGGCCTGGGCGGGGACAAATGCCTCCGCTGCAAGCTCGAGCTCGTGGACAAGGCCGGCGTCCCGGCCCTCTCCCCGCCCGCGGTGTTCCTGGGGCACCCGACATTCGCGGGATTCACGGAACCGTGGGCGCGGTGGGTCGCGACCATCGCGTTCGTGCTGACGTTCATCACGTCGTTCCAATACGGGGCCGCCACCATCGAATTGGTCGTGCTCCTGCTCGGCGTGGAGGTCGTGATCTGGGGCGGGATTTACGCGGCGTATCGATTCTTCATCGCCGCGCGCATCAAGAGCCTTCGCGCGCGCCTCCGCGCCCTGCAAGCGCGCATTGCTTCTGCGCCCGCGGTGGCCCCGATCGGGTCGGCGAGCGGGGTTTGCCGGGTGCGGGGTCGGGTCCGGGTCCTCGAGCCGGTGAAGGGCCCGCTCGGCCAGCCGGTGGCGGCGTTCCTGGAGCGCCGCAAGCGGCAGACGGTCGGGCTCGTCTCGGCGAAGCGCGGGACGCAGGTCGAAGCGGTGACAGCCGTGACCGTGGAGGAAATGAGCGCAGCGGGCGTGTTCCTGGTGGAGGACGAGTCCGGCGCAGCGCTCGTGGACGACGATGCGTTCGTGGTCGCCCAGCTCGGCGGCGCGAGCAAGGACTGGAACGAACCGTTATCCATCGTGGTGAACGACGGCGACGAGATCGAGGTCTTCGGGCCAGCAGAGTGGAGGTCGGGGGCGGGGTTGCCGGGGCACGCGAGCCAGGGCGGGTATCGCGACGGGGGGAACGTGCTCGCGTTCGACGGGAAGCCGACGGAGCGCGTGGTGATCCTGGCGAAGCGTGCGGCGGTGTTCGTGAATGCTTGAGTTCGGCGATCGATCGTATTTCCCCTTGCCCTCCCCGCCCCTTCTTCCGTAACCTCCCACCCCATGCGAAAACTCAGCCGCGCCGCCTCCGGCGCCCGCCATGTCCGCTGGAGCAGCGAGATCCTCCGGACGATGTGCGCCCATCTGGACATCAACGATCGCCTCTCCGAGACCCAGAAAAAGGCCCTCGCGGCGGAGGTCGAAACGCTGAAGCCGCGGGTCGAGGGGCTCGAAAGCGCCGTCGCTCCTTATCGCGCGTTCGTCGAGCGCGCGCACCTCGACATTCGCGCGCGCCAGCGCGTCGCGAACTTCCTCTGCGACGAGGCCCAGCGCGCGGCCGACGGCGCCATGCGCCCCCATCGCAAAGACATCGACACCATCCTCCCCGGCGGATTCGGCGCCATTCTCGCGAAAACCTCCCTCTCGCGTGTCCTCCGCGCCGGTCACGCGAAGACCGTCGAGCACGCCGAGCGCGCGGCCAGCGCGCTTCGCTCGCTCCCCGCGAAGATCCCGGGCACGGGGCCGCTCGCCGATACCCTCGATCAGGCCGCGAACCTGCTGCGCACCTTCAACAAGGCCGCCGACGCGCTCGAGGAACAACGAACGCCCCTCCGCGCCGCCGTGAACAAGGGCATCTTCGACCTGCGCGAGGCGCTCGATCAAATCGATGGCCGCCTCCGCACGCACTTCTCGCAGGACTTCATCGACAGCCTGTATCCGGAGCTCAACAAGTCAGGCTCGGCCGTCGCCGACGAGGACGACGAGGACGACGACGCCTCCGCGCCCCCCGAGGGCTGACCCGTCACGAGCCCCGCCCATCCAAGCGGACGGACGCCCCGCTCCCACCCCGCGCCCCACCCGTCCAAACAGAACGCGTGATCTGCGCCACCACAAGATCCACCCGTCCAAACGGAACGCGTGATCTGCGCCACCACAAGATCCACCCGTCCGAACGGACGGGCGCCCCTCGCCGCCTCGCAGATCAGCCCGTCACGCCGGACGAGCGCTCCGTCGACCGGCGCGCATGCCACGGTCAGCTTTACCGGTCGATACCCTGCTCCCTGCCGCACCCCCTCCCCGAGGCGCGCGCGTTCCTCGAAGCCGACCGCGCGCGCCGGGCGACGTAGCGCCGGGGCGCCGCCCCGGACCCCGCGGGGGCTGTCCGCCCCTCGACCCGGACCAGCGCAAGCGCTGGACCTTTTGTGGAAGAACTGCGCGATGCGCAGTTCTTCCAGCGGACGGTGGCAAGACCAGCCGCCGAATGGCAGCGCAGCTGTCCCGGTTGGCAGGATCGCTACGGGTCTCGACTCGGCCTGTTCGATGAACTGCGCATCGCGCAGTTCATCGCCACGAGTCCAGCGCTTGCGCTGGTCCGGGTGCAGGGGCGGATAGCCCCTGCTCGGGTCCGGGGTGAAACCCCGGCGCTACGCTTTGGAGCAACACCCCCGCCGCGGGCCCTACGACCTCCTCCAGCGCCCGCGCCGTCGCCTCCGCGAGCGCTGCCCCTGCGAGCCGCCCGTGCGCCGCGAGCCGCGGATCCGCTGCGCCGCCTGCATCCAGCATGGCGCCCTGCGCCAGGCCTACGAAGACTTCCTCCACGGCTGACCGCACCTGCTCGCCGCCCACGCGGATTGCCCAGGCCACCGTGCGCCATGCGAGCTCCGCGTGCCGTGCCTCGTCTGCTGCGATGCCGGCGAGCACCTCGGCGACTGCGGGATCCTCGGCCCTCGCGCATTGCTCTGCCGCGATCACGGCTGCGATCGTCTCGTTGATGCACCCTTCTTTTGCCGTGCGCGCTGCAATCGACGCGAGATCCGCCACCACCTCCGCAGCGCCTCCGAAGGGGAACGCCCCTGGCGCCACGGGCTCGCCTGCGTAAGCGCTCGCCAATGCAAAGCAGAGACGCGCGTGCCGCACTTCATCGAGCGCTGCCCTGTGCGCTTCCTCCACGAGCTCGGCCGGCGCGCCCACGGCGAGCAGCTCCATCGCGAAGCGCCCGAACGACGCCACCGACGCGTGCTCGAAGAGCGCGTCGCGCGTCCATTCCGCCGCGAGCACCGCCCGGAGGTCGGGCGCGATTTCCGCGACGGCAGGACGGCTCGAAGTCCCGGCGCCCCACCCGGCGTCTCCGCGGCCGCGGATCGCGGGCGCCGTGCGGGCCACTTCGTCGACCAGGTACGGCCGCCCCTCGCAATAGGGAATGAACTCGGTGGCATAGCAGCACTGGCCGTCCTTCAGCGTCCCGTCGCTCTTGACCGTGTGAGACGCAAAGAACTGATCATTGAGCCGAGTCGTCGCATCGTCCCGCGAGGGGCATACGAGCGGATCGACGCTCCCGCCGCCGCCGCCGCCTGCGCCTGCGTCCTCCGGCGGCCAGGTGAGGCATCGCTCGGCGGTGATGGGCTCGTCATTGTCGGGGCAGCTCGTGCTGAAGAGGCATCCGGAGACGACGGCGCCCGCGGCCGGGAGCGCGAGCAAGGCGAAAAGACGATGGGCAAGGGAGCGGCGGAAAACGTGCGCAGGATTCATCGAGGCCTCCGTGGGGGGTTTCCCGGTGGTGGCCCGGCCCAATGCACGGCGCGTGCCTTCGGCATGGGAGCCCGTATTCGAGGCGCCGCCGTCCGCCGCCCCCTGACAATCACGTCACGGGCGGGCCAAAAGCAACCCCTCCGCCGTCTTCCGTGCCAAACCCACCGTCTTCTCCCACGACGCCTCGATCTCGTGCTGCCCGATCCTCCCATGGGCGCGCCACGCGGCCGGCTCCGCCTCTGGCACATCCTCCCGCGCCGGCCCCTCCGGCGACGCCGCCACGGCCTCGCCCAGCGCCTCCCGCACCGGCTTCCCACCCTCGGACAGGCACCATTCCACGACCCGCCATCCGAGCTCCGCGTGCCGCGCCTCGTCCTCCGCGATCGCCCCGAGCGCCGCGCCGATGCCCGGATCCTTCGCTCCCCTCGCCTGCCTCCGCGCCCGCTCCGCCGCCGCCCCCTCGCCGAGGCAGCCGTCTTCCCAGGACTCCACGCACAGACGCGAAAGCTCCCGCCTTCGATCGAGCCCCGACCGCCGCGGCGCCGGCAAGAGCTCCGGCGCCAGCGTCATCGACGCGAGATCCCCTGCAATCGAAGAACAAAGCTCCGTGTGCCGCACCTCGTCCGCCGCCGCGACGAGCGCCCGGTCCACGAGCTCCCGCGGCGCGCCCACCTCCGCGAGATCCCGCGCCAATGCAAGAAACGCCGGAATCGAGGCGCATTCCGCGCGCGCGTCGTCCTGGAAGGACCGCGCGAGCGCGGCCCGCGTGGTCTCGTCGATCCTCGCCCGGCGCCCGCTCCCGCGGCGCGGTTTTCCGGTGACGCCCGGCAAAACGTATCGGCCGTTCGCGCGCAAAGGCCGCCCGAGGACGCACATGCCCGGTTCCCCGTACATGGGCGGGAAATGGGCGCCCAAGGCGACCGTGAACTCCGGCTTCCTCTCGTCACCGGCCCAGGGAATCGTGCCGCGGAAGGCCAGGTCGAAGATCTCGGCGCCGATGCCTCCGAGGCCCACGTGAACCCCGTGGCCGCCCGGGTGCTGGTCCGAGAGCGCCGTGCGATACGTCCAGCCGACCTCGGCGTTCGCGCCGATCGGAGGCCGCCCCCGGAGGTCCAGTCCGCCATGAACGCCCGCGGCGAACCGGCCCGCGGCCGAGAAGTTGAGCCAGGACGCCTGCGCGAATGCGCCGACGGCGCCGCGGGGGCTGGAGAAGCAGGTGGTATCTCCGACGAAGAGAAGCGAATACCGGGCGTCGAGGCCGAGGCCGAAGTTGATCTTGTCGCCGAAGCTCAGCGAGAGCATGAGCCCGGGCGAGAACCAGTGGATGTCGTCGTCCGCGCGCGCCTCGCCGGGGGCCATGAGAATGGCGGCCGCGCCGAGCGCGCAAAGCGTGGGACCGAGACGAGAAGACAAGGATACCATTGAAGACCTCCGAGGGCTCATCGGCCGGGGTGCGGTGGTGGCACGGCCGAATGCACGACGCGTGCCTTCCCCATGGGAGCCCGTATTCGAGGCGCAGCCGTCCGCCGCCCCCTGACAATCACGTCACGGGCGAGCCCAAAGCAACCCCTCCGCCGTCTTCCGTGCCAAACCCACCGTCTTCTCCCACGACGCCTCGATTTCGTGCTGCCCGATCCTTCCATGGGCGCGCCACGCGGCCGGCTCCGCCTCTGGCACATCCTCCCGCGCCGGCCCCTCCGGCGACGCCGCCACGGCCTCGCCCAGCGCCTCCCGCACCGGCTTCCCGCCCTCGGACAGGCACCATTCCACGACCCGCCATCCGAGCTCCGCGTGCCGCGCCTCGTCCTCCGCAATCACACCGAGCGCCGCGCCGATGCCCGCTTCCTTCGCTCCCCTCGCCTGCCTCCGCGCACGCTCCGCCGCCGCCCCCTCGCCGAGGCAGCCGTCTTCCCAGGACTCCACGCACAGACGCGAAAGCTCCCGCCTTCGATCGAGCCCCGACCGCCGCGGCGCCGGCAAGAGCTCCGGCGCCAGCGTCATCGACGCGAGATCCCCTGCAATCGAAGAACAAAGCTCCGTGTGCCGCACCTCGTCCGCCGCCGCGACGAGCGCCCGGTCCACGAGCTCCCGCGGCGCGCCCACCGCCGCGAGATCCCGCGCCAGGGCGAGAAACGCTGGAATCGAGGCGCATTCCGCGCGCGCGTCGTCCTGGAAGGACCGCGCGAGCGCGGCCCGCGTGGTCTCGTCGATCCTCGCCCGGCGCCCGCTCCCGCGGCGCGGTTTTCCGGTGACGCCCGGCAAAACGTATCGACCGTTCACGCGCAAAGGCCGCCCCATGATGCACCTGCCCGGATTCCCGTACATGGGCGGGAAATGGGCGCCCATGGCGATCGTGAACTCCGGCTTCCTATCGTCCCCCGCCCAGGGAATCGTGCCGCGAAAGGCCAGGTCGACGATCTGGGCGCCGATGCCTCCGAGGCCCACGTGAACCCCGTGGCCGCCCGGGTGCTGGTCCGAGAGCGCCGTGCGATACGTCCAGCCGACCTCGGCGTTCGCGCCGAACGGAAGTCGCCGGAGGTCCACTCCGCCATGAATGCCCGCGGCGAACCGGCCCGCGGCCGAGAAGTTGAGCCAGGACGCCTGCGCGAATGCGCCGACGGCGCCGCGGGGGCTGGAGAAGCAGGTGGTATCTCCGACGAAGAGAAGCGAATACCGGGCGTCGAGGCCGAGGCCGAAGTTGATCTTGTCGCCGAAGCTCAGCGAGAGCATGAGCCCGGGCGAGAACCAGTGCATGTCGTCGGCGGCGCGCGCCTCGCCGGGGGCCATGAGGACGGCGGCCGCGCCGAGCGCGCAAAGCGTGGGACCGAGACGAGAAGACAAGGACACCATGAAGACCTCCAAGGGGGCCCATGGTAACGGAGGCTGCCTACCTTTCCCAGTTGAGGGCGTGCGGCCCCTTGACGCCGCCCGGAATGCGCGATTCCATCGAGGGTCTCGATGCCGGGGTGGAATGCCCCTGCGTTCGGGAAAACCCTTGCCTTGGATTGGAATCGACATGCATCGACGAACATCGTTCGCGGGAAAGATCCGTCCCTCGTTTCGTCCCCTCGCCCTCGTGCTCGCCCTTGCCGCGCCTGCGGGGTGCGGCGGCGGGTATTCGGCCGGGGGCGATTTTCTCGGGGCCACGCCCGGCGGCGCCCAGGACATCGGGCTCGCGCGCAGCATCATCGAATCGGGCGGCGTCCCCACGCTCGACGATTTCACCCCGGAGGGCCTCTATTCCGAGCACGACCTCGCCCTCGCGGCCCCCGTGCCCTGCGCAAAACCCCTTTGCATCGATACGGCGGCGGGGCTCGACGTAGGCCTCGACGACGACGCGCGCGACATCTTCGTGCAGCTCGGCATGCAATCGAACATCCGCGAGGACGAATTCGTCCGCAAGCCCTTGAACCTCGGCGTCGTGATCGACACGAGCGGCTCGATGGAGGGCAACCTCCCGCACGTGCGGGAGGCGCTGCACGCGCTCGTCGACCACCTCCGGCCCGACGATCGCGTGGCCATCGTGGAGTTCGCTTCGAGCGCGAGCACGATCCAGGAATCGACGCCCGTCTCCGACAAGGAATCGCTGCACGCCGCGATCGACGAGATCGAGACCGGCGGCTCGACCTCGATGGAGGAGGGCATGATGCTCGGATATGCCGTGATCGACGAGCACGTGCGGAGTGACACGCTCTCGCGGCTGATGGTGTTCACCGACGCGATGCCGAACGTCGGCGCGACCGACGCCGCGAGCTTCCAGTCGATGGTCGAGGCGGCCTCGGCCCTCGACATCGGCTTCACGTTCTTCGGCTTCGGCTCGAACTTCGACGCCTCGTTCGTCGACCAGATCGCGCACCTGCGGGGCGGAAACCATCGATTCGTGGGCGCCGAGGACGTGAAGCCGATTTTCGAGGAGGAGCTCGATTTCCTGGTGACGCCCATCGCGTACAACCTACGGGTCTCGACGGCGGCGGCCGAGGGGACGGAGGTCTCCGACGTCTACGGCGTGCCGCAGATCGGCGAGCACGGCAGCGGCAAGCTCTTCGACGTGAGCACGGTGTTCCTGAGCAAACGCAAAGGAGGGATCGTGCTCCGGCTCGATGGGTCGAACCTCGAGCCGCTCGTCTCCGGCGAGGCGATCGAGGCGGGCTCGGTGACGATCGAATACGAGACGCCCGAGGGCGTCCTCGAAAAGGACACGCTCTCGATGCGCTTGCCCTTCCAGACGCTGCCGGGGCCGACGGACGCGCTCTTGCCGACCCCGCACATCGCGCGGACGCTCGCCGTGACGAACGAATACCTCGTGATGAAGCGGCTCTGCGGCGATTACCACACGGGGAGCCTCGACGCCGAGGACGCGGCCGCGCGGCTCGAAGGAGCGATCGCGCGGCTCACGAGCGCCGATGCGGCCCTGTCCGACGAGAACCTGAAGCGGGAGATCACGCTGCTCCAGAAGCTCGGGCAAAACCTCGGCCTCGCCGTGGAGACACCATGAAGGCGCGCGTGTTTCGGGGGCTCTTCGGCGCGCTCGTGCTCGCGTGCTCGACATTGGCGGGCTGCTCCGACGAGGGGCAAAGGTCCTGCCCGAGCGATTTCACCTGCGCGGATCTCGTGACGAACACGTGCGGCGAGAGCGGCGCTTGCGCGAGCTCGCAGAGCTGCGTGGCCGCGAAGAAGCTGGAGCAGAGCGGCGATCAGGCCTCCTGCGAGGCGGCCTGGTGCTCGCTCGGCGAGTCGTACAAGGAATGCGAGTGACTCACGCCTTCCGCGGGCGGAACGTCGGGACGAGACAGACCGCCGAGAACACCGCCAGGGCGACGAAGACGTAAAACAGTTTGTCCCACCCGTAGCGCTCGCTCACGCCCCGCGTGACGTACTCCTGAAGAATCGCCCCGATCGAGCCGACCCCATTCACCACGCCGAGCGCGGTGGCGGCCGCGTACTTTCCGCCCGCGTCCTGCGCCGCGGCGCCGCTGATGAGCGAATCCGGCCCGAAGAGGAGCGCGCCGACGAGCGCCATCACGACGAAATTCGTGACGGTGCCCGTGGCGCCGAGCTGCGCATACAGGAAAATCGCGCCGGCGAGCAGCACGAGCCACGCGGCGGCGAAGCGGGAGCGCGGGATATGGCGATATCGATCGGAGATCGCCCCCATGGTGATCGTGCCGAGCACGCCGCCGACCTCGAACGAGATCGACATGTATCCGGCGCCCGTCTTCGTATAATGCAGCGCGGTCGTCAGGTAAAACGGCAGCCAGAACAGGATGCTGTAGCGGATGAGCTTCATCCCGAAGTACGAGGCGCCATAAAACCAGACCGTGGGGTTCCGGAGCACGCGGCTCCGCTCCGCCCGCTGGGTCGCCGCCACCTCCGCTTCCGCGCCCGTAGCCACGCCCGCGACCGGGACCGCCACCGCGCCCGGGCCGGGCTTCAAAAACAGGAGCACGAGCACGCCGACGAGCGCGACGACGACCGCCGGGCCCCAGAAGCTCGCGCGCCAGCCATAGAGGCTCAGCATCAACGTGGCGAACCACGTCGCGATGATGCCGCCGGCCTGATAACACGTCGCCCACACGCCCATCACGCGGCCGCGATTCTGGGGCGTGGTCCACTCGGCCATCGCCTTCGCGTTGCCAGGCCAGCCCGACGATTGCGCGAAGCCGTTCACCAGGAACGCGACGAGGAACGCGATCCCCACGCTCGACGCCCCGAACACGAGGCACGCGGCCGCCGAGACGAGCATGCCGACGCCCACGAGCCGGCGCGCGCCCACGCGATCGCCGAGCATGCCGTTCACGTACTGCCCGACCATGTACGCCGCGAGGTACGCCGTCTCGACGTTGCGGAGCACGTCCTTGCCGAGGCTCTCCATGATGGGCGCCTTCGCGACGCTGATCCCTTTGCGCCCCAAGTAATACGTCGCGTACGACACCCACGTGAGCACCCACGCGGTCCATCGTCCGCGACGCGCCCTTGCGTCCTCGACGAGGGCAGAAGGCTCACCTCGCTCGAGCGGAAGGGTCGTGGAGGACGCACCAGGGCCTTGGCTCATCGTTCGCCGAGGGTACGCGTTGTGACGCCCCGGCCGCTACGGGAACACGACCGGACGAACACCGAGCGCTTCTCACCGTGCTACACAAAACTCCATGATCACCCCCGACGCGATCGTGATCGGCGCAGGTCCGAACGGGCTCGTGGCCGCCAACTACCTCGCCCAGGCCGGGTGGTCCGTGCTCGTGCTGGAGGCCCAGCGCCGGCCCGGCGGCGCGGCCTGGACCGAGGAGAGCACCCTGCCCGGCTTCCTGCACGACGTGGGCGCCGCCTTCTTCCCCTTCGGCCCCACGAGCCCCGCCCTGATGCCCCTCGACCTGCCCGAAGCCGGTCTCGTGTGGCGTCACGCGCCCCTCGACAGCGCCCACCCCGCCAAGGACGGCACGTGCGCGGCGATCGGGCGCGACCTCGAGGCGAGCAAGCGGAGCCTCGGCGAGGACGGTGCCGCCTGGGAGGAGCTCGCGCGCTGGCACGGGAAGACACGAGAGAAGCTGCTCGACGCGTTGCTCTCGACGCTGCCGGCCGTGGGGCCGATGCTCCGCTTCGGGCCGGCGAACCTGCTGCGGCTCGCAGCCGTGGCCGCGTCGAGCGGTCGCGGCTACGCGGAGAGGACGTTCCGGACCGAACCGGCGCGCCGGATCATTCCGGCGCTCGCGCTGCACACGGACGTCGGCCCGGACGATCCCTTCGGCGCGATCGTGGGCTTCATGCTGGCCATGCTCGCGTCGAGCGGGGGATTCGCGATTCCCGAGGGCGGAGCGATCTCGATCACGCGGGCCTTGATCAAGCGGCTCGAAGAGCTCGGCGGCGTGGTGCGGACAGGCACGCGCGTGAAACGTATCGTGGTGCGCGAGGGGCGCGCCTCGGCCGTCGTGACGGAGCAAGGCGAGGAGATCGAGGCCGATCGCGCGATCATCGCAGACACGTCGGCGCCCGCGCTCTACCTGCGATTGCTCGATCCGGGTCTCGTGCCGACGCCGATCGCGGAGTCGATGCGGCACTTCAAGCACGGCTTCGGGACGTTCAAGATGGACTGGGCGCTCTCGGGCCCGGTGCCGTGGTCATGCGAGGACGCAGCGCGCTCGGCCGTCGTGCACACAGGCGACAGCCTCGACGATCTCGCGCGCTTCACGGCGGAGGTGCGCCGCGGCGAGCTGCCACAGGATCCATACCTCGTCATCGGTCAGCAAACGCTCGCAGATCCAACGCGCGCGCCCGCCGGCAAGCACACGCTCTGGGCTTACTCGCGCGTCCCTCCCACGGTGCCCGGCGGCTGGGAGGCCGCAAAGCAATCGTTCGCCGATCGAATCGAGGCGCGCATCGAGGAGCTCGCGCCAGGCTTCAAGAAGCGGATCCTCGCGCGCGTGATCGTCACGCCGCGGGATCTCGAAGCGATGGACGAGAACCTCATCGGCGGCGATCTCGGCGGCGGCTCGGCGCAGATCCAGCACCAGCTCTTCTTCCGCCCCGTGTTCCCATACTTCCGCTATCGCACGCCGATCCGCGCGCTGTACCTCGGCTCCTCGTACACGCACCCAGGCGCCGGCGTGCACGGCGCCTGCGGCAAGAATGCAGCAGAGGCGGCGCTGCGCGACGAAGGGTAAAACCTTCATTTCTGGGGCCGCTGCGCCGGGGCTCTGCCCCGGACCCCGCGGGGGCTGTTCGCCCCTCGACCCGAACCAGCGCAAGCGCTGGACCCGGGGTGGAAGAACTGCGCGATGCGCAGTTCTTCCAACGAGCCGGTGGGACGGCGTTGCCGATCGAAAGGTCAGCGCAGCTGTCTTGATTGGCAGGGTCGTGGCTGGTCTTGCCTCGGCCTGTGCGATGAACTGCGCATCGCGCAGTTCATCGTCCCGGGTCCAGCGCTTGCGCTGGTCCGGGTCCAGGGGCGGATAGCCCCGGTGGGGCCTGGGGCAACGCCCCAGCGCAGCGGCTCCCAGATGAGACGCATGCTCGGCCCTGCTGGCGCTTCCAGTACTCGACGAGCGAAGGCAGCACGGTCGACGACATTTGCGCGAGGTGCGCGATGTGGTCGTCCTCCTTGAACCCGCGATAGCCGGCGATACGCAGATCGCCGCGCCGTGCTTCGCTGCGTTGCTCGAGCCAGCGCTCGGTCGACATGACGGCGCGCGCCAGGGGAAAACTCGGGCGATCGGGCCAGTTGATCGTACGGGATCGTTCGATCCCGATCACGCGGAGGATCGCGTCCGAGGTCTCGGTCGTGGTTGCGTAGCGGAACTCGCCGATCTCCGAGTGCGTCATCACGAAGAGCTTCTCGCCGGCTGCGGCTTTCTCGGCGAAACGCACGAACGGCGCGATGCGCTCCATGTCGACCTCGCGACTGCCCTTGTCGACGAAGTTCGAGTGGAGCGCATCGCAGAGCAGCACCGCCGACACCCGCGAAAACGCCTCGTCCCGCGCGAGGATGCGCCCGATCGCCCCGTATCCGGCGCTCCACGCTGCGAGCGCGAGCCGGCCGAGCCGTGCCCCGCGGAGCCCGCGCGCGGCCGCCGTCTCGATGACGCGCGCCACGTCGAAATCGAGCATCCCGGGCGCCGCGTACCGCGTGTCGTATGCGCCCGAGCCCACGCCGACGTTCACCACGAGTACGAGCGCGGACAGCCCCGCCGCGGCCACGCTCTCCGCGACGAGCTCGGCGTTGCCGTTGAAATGAATCAGCAGATCGAACGTGCCGTCGGCCGACGCGAACGATGACGGGACGAAAAGCGCGCCCGCCGAGACGAGCGTGTAGCCCTCGCGCGAGACATTGCGATCGGCCCGCTCTTGCGGCTCCCGAGGAGCCTCCGGCGTGGCTTTCGGCGGCACCGGAGGCCGGACCGACGGGAGCGCGGGGAGATGCGCTGCGGCCGTGATCGCGGGCGCGTTGAAATCGCGGAGGGCCACGAACGACATCGCCCCGATGGAGAGCACGCCAAACACGGCGAGCGAAAGCCGGCCGACGATCGTCTCAGCTCGCTTGCTCAGCCGTCGGTGCTTCACGCAGGGATCGAATGTACTCCGCCGGCGACTTCACGCAGACCAGGATCGCCGTGATGTTGTCATGCCCGCCCTTCTCGTTGGCGCGGGCGATCAGCTTGTCGATGGCCTGCTGCGGATGCTTGGTTTCGACCAGGATTTGCCGCAGTTCCTCGTCGGGCACCATCTTCGAAAGACCATCCGAGCACAGCAGGTAGGCATCGTCGGGGCGCGGGCGCCCGATGATGAGATCGATCTCCACGGATGGCTGCGTGCCCACCGCGCGGTTCAGGCGATGTGCAAAAGCGGGGCCGGTGAAGCCGAGCGCGGCCATCGTGTGATCCGTGGTGATCTGCTCGAGCTTACCTTCACGCAGCCGATAGCAGCGGCTGTCACCCACGTGCCCAAGGTAGAGGCGCTGCTTGTTCAGTGAGAAGCGCGCGGCCACCACCGTCGTGCCCATGCCCTTCAGCATCGGGTCCCCGGCGGCCTTCTCGAAGACGGCCTTGTTCGCCATCTGGATGCTGCGCGCGAGCTCCTGGCCCCGGCGCGGCACGTTCTCGTAGGCCGGACCCTCGAATTTCTGCGTCTTGAACGCCTTCTCGATCACCTCGACCGTGAGCGCGCTGGCGATCTCGCCGCCGGCGTACCCGCCCATGCCGTCGGCCACCACGAACAGGCCGTGCTCGTCGACGACGACGTAGCTGTCCTCGTTGTTCTTGCGCTTCTGCCCCTTGTCCGTCTGCCCCGCGGCGCTCACGAGGATGAACGGCGAGGCGCGCGTCGGCTCGTCCGCGGCCGCGTCGTCGTCCACGACGATGGCCTTCGCCGGCGCGTCCGGGTGCTCCTCGACCTCGCGCTCGTCGTCGTTGAGGTCCGAGAGGCGCGGCATTTTCGGGCTCAACGTGATGACCGTCAGCTCGCTGTCGTCCTCGTCCTCGTTCGGCTCGGCGATCTTCGGCAGGAGTTTGTCCGAGGACGTTCGTTCCGGCGCGGGCCTGCTCGTTCGTTCCGGCGCGGGCTTGCTCGAGCGCTCCGGCGCGGGCTTGCTCACGCGCTCGGGCGCGGGCTTGCTTGCGCGTGCGCTCGCGAGGACGTCGGGCGCGTCGTCCGCCTTGCCCCCTTCCCCTTTGCGTTCTCCTTTGCCGCCCGAAGGCAGGGCTTTCGGCCTCGCGAGCTGGAAACCGGCGGCTCCGACGAGGACGACACCGAGGGCGAGTGCGATCGCGGTCCAAAGCTGCATGGGCGGAGATCCCCGGGCGGCGCGCGACGTACCGGACGCCCCCCTCGGTTTTTCTACTACGAACCGCCCGCGGCTTGGGTGGAAAAACCGGCCCCGCGATCGCGGCGCTAGTCGCGCATCGCCTCGGCGAGGTGCCGCGCCAGCCGCTTGCCGATCACGTTCGGGATCTGCCGCGACAGGGCGAGCGCGCGTTCGAGGTGACGCGCCGCCTCGCGCCGCCTCCCCCGCCGCAATGCGGACAGGCCTCGCGTCTCGACCACCTCGATGCGCTCCTGCCCGATCGAGTACCGCTCCGAGCGAGCCTCGAGCGCTTCCCACGCCTCGTCGCCCGCGTCCTCGGTCGCGAGCTCGATCATCGAGCAAAGCACGTCGTCCGAGGGCACCGTCAGCGGCGCGGACGTACCGCCGCGGGCCCGTGAGGCGAGCGCGCGCGCGTTCTCGATGTCGCCGCGGTAGAGCAGCATCCGCGCCTGGAGCAGGATGCTCGCCGGGCGCGGCTCGCCGCCCACGGGCCGCTCGTCGATGGCGCGCGCCTGGGCCACGTGCGGCTCGGCCGCTTCGAGCTCGGCCATCAGGTACAGGCATTCGCCCAGGTTGAAGTGGCCGGTCCACTCGATGTAGTCCTGCCCGAGCTCGCGGCCGAGCGAGATGACCCGCTCGAGGTCCGAGATCATCCGCTGCCGATCCCCCTGGAACCCGCGCAAAACGCCGCGCGTGTTGATCGACGCCGCGAGGTGCAGCGCGTCGCCGTGGGCGTCGCACAAGGTCACGGCCCGATCGAGCGCGCGCTCGGCCTCCGCGTGCCGGCCGATGCCCTGCTCCAGGTAGCCCAGCATGAGCAGCGCGATCACCTGCGTCTCGTAGCCCGCCTCGCCGAGCGCCGCCGCCTCGGTCGCCGCGCGCGTGAGCGCGTCGAGCGCCTCTTCCTTGAGCGAAAAGCGATAATGCGAACGCCCGATCCCGAGCAGGAGCCGCGCCGAGAGCAGCGGCGTCGCCCGACCCGCAACCCGCGCCTGCGCCTCGTGCACCTTGTCGCGCGAGGCCACGTGTTCGCCCATCCAGTCGAGCGCCGTCGCCTCGTCGAGCAGGATCTCGACGATCTCCATCTCGTCGCCCGCCGCGCTCGCCGCCGCGCGCGCCTCGGCGAAGTCCGCGAGCGCGTCGTGGTAGCGGCCCACGCGGTAGCGCATGAGCCCGCGGCCGCGGTACGCGTTGCCGCGCCGCATCCCCGTGCTCGCCTGCTGCTCCAGGGCCAGCGTGTAGAAGCGTTCCGCGTCGACGTACGCGTGCCTCGCCCGCGCCGCCTCGGCGAGCGCCATGTAGGCCGCCTCCGCCACGTCGAAGAGCCCCGCGCAGGCCGCGTGGTAGGCGAGCTGCGGCAGCCGTTGCTCCTCGGGCGGCCCCTCGGGCGGCCCGGGGGCGTCGCGGTAGTACTCGGCACACGTGAGGTGAATCTTGCGGCGCAGCGCCTCGGGCACGCCGCGGGCGATCGCCTCGCGGACGAGCGCGTGCCGGAAGCCGACGCGGCCGTGGCGCTGCCGGCGCAAGACGCCCGTGTTGAGCAACCGCTCGATGCCGATCCGCGCGTCGAGCGGGAACTCGCTCGACTCGCCGCTCTGATCGAGGCGGCGCAAGATCCCGCGCAGGATGCCGGAAATCTCCTCCGGCGTGACCTCGGCCCCGACGGTCGCCACGAGCCTCGCGTGCGCCCGTTCCGCCGGCGACAACGCGTCGATCTCGCGGTGCGCGAGCCACTCGATGAGCGGCAGATCGGGCACCCGATCGAGCTCGTCCGTCGCCACGTAAAACCCGCGGCCGCCCTCGTGCCGGCGCACGATTCCGGCGCCCTTGAGCCCACGCACGAGCTCGACGAGCAGGAGCGGAATGCCCTGCGTCCGCTCCACGAGCCTGCGAACCGCGAGCTCCGGCACGTTCTCGGCGGGCGCGAGCAGCGCGCGCACCAGCGAGGCCGCGCTCTGCGGATCGAGCGGGCCGAGATCGAAGACGTCCCGGTGCGCGGCACGCTCGGCCCAGGACGGGTGGTTCTCGCGGAACACGGGCCGGCCGAGGGCGCACACGAAGATCGGCGCCCGCGCCTCCGCGAGCGTCGCGTGCTCCAGGATGCCGAGCGTCGCTTCGTCCGCGAACTGCGCGTCGTCGAGCACCACGCAGAGCGGCGTCCGTTCCGCGCGCCTGCGCAGCGCCTCGCCCCCGGCCACGCGCAGGGTCGCGCCGAGCGCGAAGGGCGCGGCCTCGAGGGCGCGCAGGCCCGGGAAGTCCGTGGTCTCGTCGCCGCGCGGCGGCCCCACCCACCCGAGCGCGAGCGCGAGCGCCGCCTCCGCCTCGGGGCTGCTCGCCGGCCCGAGGCGCTCGCGCAGCGCGGCCTTGCGCCCCTCCACGGGCATCGACGCGGGCAGACCGAGCGCCGCGGAGAGCAGATCGCGCACGCTGTCACCGCCGCCGACGATCGGCTCCGGCGCGCGAAGATCCACCGCCGCCCCGAGCGGCACGAGCGTGCGCAGGCGCTCGACCAGGAGCCTGCGCAGATGGCTCTTGCCGTGCCCCGGATCCCCGACGATCACCGCGACCGACGGCACGCCTTCGCGGACCGACCGCAGCGCCGAGAGCGTGAGCGTCTCCAGCAGATCGTCCCGACCGACGAGCGGCGGCCCCACGTGACCGAGCCGCGTCGTCGGATCCTCCGCGCCGGAGAGCTCGCTCTCCTCGACGGTCTTCGCCCCGAACAGCGAGAGCAGCTCCGAGAGATCGGCCTCGGTCAGCACCGCGCGCGCCGCCGGTGAGAGCAGGATGGGCGCGGTCGACGCCGGCAGCGGCGCTTGCCCGATCCGCGCGAGGTGCGGCGAGAGCAGCCGCTTCGACCCGTCGGGCCGCGTCGTCACGGACACGTTCGCCAGATCGATCCACACCCGCTCGCAGATTCCGCGCGCGACGAGATCCTGCGCTGCGCGGATCGCCAGGCGCACCGGGTTCTCGTCCGCCTCGTGCCCGAACGCCACCACGTACCGGCCGCTCGAGGCGCGCATCACGTGCCCGCCGATCGGCTCGATGCGTCCCTGCAGCGCGATCGGATCGAGCTGCGACGTGAAGTGCAGCAAGGCCACCGTGCGCCGCTCGGAGGCCGACGCATCGGACGACCTCGCTCGAGCGTCGGCCGACGCGCCCCGATCCGGGGGCTGGGTTTTTCCAATCCCGTTCGTCGCGGGGTCCCCGGCGACATCAGGGGTCTCCTGCACCCCGGCCTCCGTCCCGAGGGAGATCGCCGCGAGCGCCTCGTCGAGCGCCGCTGCATTCGCGTATCGCGCGGCTGGATCCTTCTCCAGGCACCGGAGCACGATGTCTTCCAGCGCCGCCGGGATCGACGCCCCGGCCGCACGTTCGAGCCGCGCGGGCCTGCGGGAGAGATGTCCCTCTCGCACCGCTGCCGGCGGCCCCCAGAACGGCGGATGCCCGGCGAGCATCTCGTACAGGATCACGCCCACCGCGTACACGTCGGCGCGCGCGTCGAGCTCCGCGCGCCCCTCGCATTGCTCGGGCGCCATGTACTCGATCGTGCCGACCATCGCGCCCTCCTCGGGCGGGGTCACGCGCGCCGGCATCACGCCTTCGCGCCGCGCGAGCCCCAGATCGAGCACGATCGCGCGCCCCGGCGGCTCCGTCACGAGGACGTTCTCCGGCTTGATGTCGCGGTGAACCAGCCCCTCGTCGTGCACCGCGTGCAGCGATCCGAGCAAGGCGCGGGTGAACGCGCAGGCCTCGGCCGGGGGCAGAGGCCCGCCGCGGGCGACGAGGATCTCGGCGAGCGTCCTCGCCTCGATGAGCTCCATCACGATGTAGGGCGAACCCGCGGCGAGCACGCCCGCGTCGAGCACTTCGGGCACGTACGGCGGGCCCACGAGGCGCAGCGCCACGAGCTCGTGCGCGAGCCGTTGCGCGGCGCCGGCCCGATCGTCTCGGGCCAGCTTGATCGCCACGCGGCGCCCGGCGCTCGGCAGCGGCGCCTTCGACACGGCCGCGTACACCATGCCAAACCCGCCCCGGCCGAGCATGCGTTCGGTGCGGTAGCCGCGGAACTCGGGCAGCGGCGCCTCGGGCTCGGACGCGAGCTCGGGCGCCGTGTCCCCTTCGAGTGGACGACCGTGCTCCGGGCACCCGGAGGCGCCCACCCGCCTCCCGCACGAAGCACAACGCGATACTTTCCGTCCCTGACGGGTGGTTGCGTCGTGCTCCGGCGGCGGCGGTGGTGCGATCATCTCTACGGCAGGAAAACGGTGATCACATACTCCGTTTTCCCTCCAGAAGGAACCCCAGATTGGGGTGCGGTGCAGCCTGCATGGTACAGGCCTTCTCCGAGCGCTTCGCATTGGCTCGCGCAAGGTCCCATGATCTCCATGATACCGCAGTCCTCGTCGCCCTCGCCTGCGAGGCCTGCCGCGCAATCACGCAGCTTGCTCCGCGCCTGCTCCGCGTTCGCCGGGTTGTAACAGGTGCGCAGATAGGGCTCGGGCTGGAAGACGTTTCCCCAGAACGCCCCCTCCTCGTACGGGAACCCCTTGATCTCGACGTCATGCAGCTCCGCAAGCGCATCGGCGGAGCCATGCATCGAGATCTCCACGGCCCTGCCGTAACGATTCGTGCGCGCGCCGAGGCACGCCGACACCCACGGCTGGCCCACCTCGTCGAGCGGCGCTTGCTCCCACGACGGGGCGAGCCCTGCGATGCCCCGATACGCTTCGTCGTGGACATCGCCGTGCAGGTCGGTCCAGGAGAACGAGAGCTCCTGGTCCGGCCCGAGGGCGCAGCCCACGGCATAGCGCAGGAACATCCGCGCGAGCCGCCCCTTCTCCGAAGAGGCCTCGATAGCCGCGCGGGCCTCGGGCACCATCGCGTCCACCGAAAGAGGCGCCTTGGCGAAGTCCCTCCCCGCCGTCAGCGCCTCGGGAACGAGCGCGTTCAGAATGTTGATGCCGAAGGCCGCCTCGCCCACGACCTCGGTGCTGTCCTCCTCGCTGAGCCCCGGCGCCCCCATGCAACCGATGACCGGCACGACCGCTACGAGCACGAACGGAAAAAACGCGACCATTGATTTCCGAGACATGTACCCCCCCCGTCTCAGAGATTCCCCTCACGATAGCGCGAAACACGGAGCCGGCACAGGACACGACGAACTTGGAGTACGGGCGTCCCGCGAACGGGAGACCCTCGACGAAGCCATCGGGAATTGCCCTGATGGCGTTCTAGGGTCGAAGGATCGGGAGCGGCCCCATCAGGCCCGTGCGTACCCTGATTCGATCGCGCGTCGCGGCGATCATTGGGCTTCTGGACAAGCACGGATACCGCGGAAATCGGTTGCCGACGCGGCGCATTTCGGGTCATACCCGTGGCGTAGGATCGCGATCGCACCGGGGGGAGGGCATGATGGGTCGATCTGGGCTTCTTGGCGGAGGCGGGATGGGCGGCGGCGAGGATCACGACGTCCCTCTTGCCGTCGGGACGTCCGTAGGTGGGTACGTCATTGACCGGCTCGTCGCGCGCGGCGGGTGTGGCTCGGTGTACCGCGCGCATCCCGCGGGCCGCGCGGAGCCCGTGGCGATCAAGGTCCTGCATCCGACGCTCGCGCCGCTGCCGAAGATGATCGAGCGGTTTGTCCGGGAGGTCGAGCTCCTCCGGCGCATCCGCCACCCGAACATCGTCGAGATCAAGGAAGTCGGCGCGCTCTCCTGCGGAACGCCGTTCTTCGTGATGGAATATCTCCCCGGCGTCACGCTCGACGTGCTCCTCTCGATGCGTGGTCGCCTCGGCCCGGAGGAGGCGCTCGAGATCCTCGAGCCCGTGTGTGCGGCGCTCGGCGCGGCGCACGCGGCGGGCATCGTCCATCGCGACGTCAAGGCGAGCAACGTGATGGCGACGGGCGGGCTCGGCGGCGTGAAGCTCCTCGATTTCGGCATCGCGAAGCTCGTCGATCCGGGCACGTCGAGCGCGGGCCTGACCTCGGTGAACCGGCAGATCGGCACGCTCACGATCATGGCGCCCGAGCAGCTCCTCTGCGCGCCGGTCGACGCGCGCACCGACGTCTACGCGCTCGGCGCGCTCCTCTATCGCCTGCTCACGGGCCGTTTGCCGTTCGAGTCCTCGTTCCCCGGCGAGCTCGTGCGCAAGCACCTGGAAGAGCCTGCGCCGCGCCCGAGCGAGCGTGTCCCCGTCTCGCGCGAGATCGACGCGGTGGTCTTGAAGTGCCTGGAAAAACGGCCCGAGCGTCGTTACGAGTCGGTGCACGCGCTCGTGCGGGCGCTGCGCCACGCGACCTCGGCGGGCACGCTGCGCTCGTCCTCGCACCAGCTCCCGCGCTTCGCGGTGGGCATCTTCATCGAGATCCGGCTGCGTGCCGACGCCGAGGACGCGCCGGATCTCTTCGCGGCCGAGATCGAGCGGATCCTCGCGAGCGCCGAGGAGCGGATGCGGAGCGCGGGCTACACGTTGTGTACGAGCACGAGCGCGGAGGTGCTCGGCCTCCGGCTGCTGCCGCGGGATCCTGCGACCTGGCAGGACGAGCGGCAGGTGGCGCTCAATTTCGCGCTCGAGCTGCACGCGGCGCTCGCGTCGCGTTCTGGATCCGATCCACGCGTGCACGTGAACGTCTCGGCGCACGCGGGCGAGGTCGTGGTGCGCGAGCGAATCGACGCCGATCCGGAGATCGTCGGCGGCCCGCTCGCGCGTACGGGCGACTGGGCGTCCTCCGAAGAAACACCGAATCTCTGCGCGACGTGGGAGCTGCTCGACGGCCTCGGCGGCTTCGAGGCGGCGCCCGGCCCGGATCCGCTCGTCCTCGTGAGCCGCAGCGCGGCCTGAAAAAGCAATCCGAGGGGCGCCCTGCCCCTCGTTGATTCGATTCCCCCGCACATTTCATTCCCGCCCATCCGCGGTCATTGCGCCAGCCTGGCACAATGGCCGCGCCTGCCATTCCATTCGCACACAACAATTTTCAAGACAAACCATTAAACAGCACACACTCCTACACATTAAGTTTTACAAGAAACACGTTTTACAAGCCAATAATATTATTTGCGACCATTAAACAAATACACAACTACGCGTCGCGTCAAAATTCACGAGGGTTCATGACGCAAAACCAGACAAAAACGGCCCAAAAACGCCCGGAAGACCGGAGAAAGCACCGGAGGCCCCCGAGAGCCCCGTGCAGGCCCCTCACCGATAAGGAAAAAACGGCCCCAAAGTACTGGTAGCAAGATGTTTGGGTGGCAACAACTCACAAATTCCACTGTCGACGTAAGTACGGAACAGAGTCATGTGGTACAAACTTCAGTTTGTCTTAGCAAACCCGCCCCCAAAGGACTGGCAGCAACATGTTAAAACTAAAACAAACACAGTGAATTGTTGCATAATAAACAACTAAAAGTGAATGTGACGCAGTTATCAGTTCATCGAGACAAACCCACCCACGCACCCCCCGCCGTCGTTGCCGGACGCGAGGGCCGGGGGATACGATGGGCGCTGGTCGACACCCCCGGGAGCCCCCTACATGGCCGGACTCGGCTGGCTGCACCTCACGGATCTGCACGTCCGAACCACCGGCACCCTGTGGCAGCGGCCCGCCTTCCGCGACGAGCTGGAGCGGGACCTCGGCTCGCTGCACGATCGGATCGGGCCCATCGACCTCCTCCTCGTGACCGGCGACCTCGCCTCGACCGGGACCGAGACCGAATACGCGATCGTCTCGGAGGGGCTCGCCTCGCTCCGGGACTTCCTCGCTCGGCTCGGCTCGCGCCCCGCGCTCCTCACGGTTCCCGGCAACCACGACCTCGTCCGAACCGCCGCGAGCGTCGCACCAAACCCGGCAACCTGGGAGCTTCACCCGCAAGCACGCGAGGCGTTCTTCGACGAGGCCTCTCACCCCTTCCGGCAAGCCGTGACCGCCGCGTTCGCCCCGTACGTCTCATGGACGGAGGAATGGCGCGAGGTGCGGCTCGGCCCGTTCGACGACGCCCTCCGAGAGGGCCTCCTGCCCGGCGATTTCGCGGCGACCCTCACGAAGAACGGGGAGCGATTCGGCATCGCGGGCCTCAACACCGCGTTCCTCGCGCTCACCACGCAGGCGCATGGCCTCCTCGACGTGGATCCACGGCAGCTCGAAGCAGCCACGGGAGACCTCGACGCCTGGGCCCGCGCGCACGACGCGTGCCTGCTGCTCACGCACCATTCGCCCTCCGCGCTCTCGCCGCGTGCGTTCGAACGATTCTCGACCACCATCGCGCCCCCCGGCCGTTTCGCGCTTCACCTCACAGGCAGCCTGCGCGGCGGAGAGCCCCTGGTCGATGCGCCTCACGCGCCCGTCTTTTCGGCGTTTCCGTTCTCGGGCGCACTCGATACGGACAAACGGCGCGGGTATGCCGCCGGGCGCCTGGAGCCGGACGCGGGCACGATGACGTTCTGGCCCCGGATCCTCGGCACTTCGCCGACCAACGACCCCATCTTTCGTTCCTATCCATCCCTCCCGGATCCCGTCCGGCGTACGTTCGTCCTTTCGCGCCCCTCCGAGGCTGCAGAACTCGACGATCTGGCCGAAGACGAGGCCCTCCCATTACCGATCGCCGCGGAATCCTCCCCCGAGCTCGAGCTCGAAGCACCACCCAGCGCATTCGCCGCACCCGAGCCGCTGGAATTCAAAAAAGAAGCGGCTCCCCCGGCTCCCCCGCCGCCTCGCGCCGCGCCCGTCGCCGCATTCGCCCCCTCCCCCGTCCCCGCGCGCGCCCCCGGAGCCACGCGCGGCCTCCATCTCGGTCCCGCATCCGCGCCCGCTTCCGCCTCCGCGCGCGCTGCCGCTCCCGCGCCCGCGTCCGCGCCCGCCTCCGCGGACGTACCCTCCGAATTCACCCTCCTCCGCTCGTTGCCGATCGACCGCGGTCCCCTCGCCCGCGTCCGGTTCTCGCCCACCGGCGACACCCTCGCTGCCATTTCGTTCTGGGGCAAGATCCACGTCTGGGACGCGGACACGCAATCGAACCGCTGGCTCGCGCGCGCCGGCTCCGACGCGATGGACCTCTGCTACGCGCCCGATGGCCGCCGCATGGCCACGCGTGCCGGGACGAACCTTTCCATCTGGGATACCTCGAACGGCGAATGCCTCCGCACGCTGCACGAGGTCTCCGGCACGAGCCTCGCCTGGTCGCCCGAAAACATCCTCGCCGTGGGCCAGCCCGACGGGAGGATTCTCTTCCTCGACGCCGACGAGCTCTCGCCCCTCGGCCACCTCGATCACGGCTTCTGCCCCGAAGGAATCTTCGCCGTCGCGTTCTCCCCCGACGGCGAGTTCCTCGTCTCCGGCGGCAAGGGCGACGGGTTCGTCGCCATTTCGACGATCCCGGCGGGCACCTTGCCGCAAAATGGCTTCACCCGCGCCGCCCATTTCCACCGCGGCTCCGTCCTCGATTTCGCGTTCCGGCCCCGCACGCCCCACGTCGCCTCCGCCGCCGACGACGGCACCATTGCGGTCTGGAGCCTCCAGGACGGCGCCTTCCTCGCCAAGCTCGAAGGCCATTCCACTGCCGTCACGAGCCTCTCCTTCTCGCACGACGGCCGCCTCCTCGCCTCCCGCTCCCGCGACGGCCTCGTCCTGCTCTGGCGCACCGATACCTGGGAGCCCGTCGCTCGATTGCGATCCACCACGAATTACCTCGCAGGCTCCGTCTTCTCCCCCACCGAGCCCACGCTCGCCATTCCCTCACCGACCGGCGCCCTCGCCCTCTTCTCCGTCGATATCGACGCCCTCCGCGGCCGCGCCCCCTCCTCCAGCACGCTCCACACCACCACGGCAAAGGTCGTCCTCCTCGGCGAGGGCCGCGCCGGAAAGAGCTGCCTCGCCCTCCGCCTCGCCGAGGAACGTTACGAGGAGCAACCTTCCACCCACGGCATGCGCTTCTGGTCGATCTCGGGCCCACGCCTGCCGCGTGATACGCCTGTCCCGAAAAACCACCGCCGCGAGCTCGTCGTCTGGGATCTCGGCGGCCAGGACGAATACCGCCTCGTCCATCCGCTCTTCTTGCGGGACACCTCCCTCGCCTTGCTCGTCTTCGAGCCCGGCCGCGGCAAGGCCGCCGAGAATGAAATCGCCTCCTGGAACGATCACCTCGGCGACGGAGGCGAGCACGACGGCGCGCCCCGCCGATTGCTCGTCGGCACGAAGCTCGACGACGCCGAGCGGGCCCCCGAGGATCGCGCCGCGAGCGAGCGCCTCCGCGCCCGCGTCGGCGCCCTCGCGTACGTGCCCACGAGCGCCCGCACGGGCCGCGGCATCTCCGAATTGAAGAGCACGATCCTCGGCGCCATCGATTGGTCCTTGCTCGGTCCGACGAGCCGCCCCGTCCTCTTCGAACGCATTCGCGCGCACGTCGAGCGCGCCCGCAAGGCCGGCCGCGCCGTGCTCACGCTGCTCGAGCTCGAGGCCAGCGTGGCCGAGGACGAGACCGACGCCGAGCTCGCGGTCGCGATCCCCGCCGTCGCCTCCCAGCTCGCCCGCCAGGGCCTCGTCGCCGACATACGTTTGTCCGATGGAACGCGCGCCCTCGTCCTCGAAGTCGAGCAGATCGCCCGGTATGCTGGCTCCTTGATCCTGCTCGCCCGCGACAACCCCCACGGCGTCCCCGCGCTCGACATCGCCACGCTGCTCGGCCCCGCCGCGCGATTCCCGCGCATCCCGCCCGGCGAGCGCTTGCGCAAGGATCAGGAGCTCGGCGTCCTCGACGGCGTCATCGCGCTCCTGCTCGCACAAGGCACGTGTTTCCTCCACGAGGGATTGCTCGTCTTCCCCGCCCTCTTCCCGGCCCCCGCGCCCGTCGCCGATCCGGCCGATCCCGTCGCCCCCAGCCTGCCGGCCGCCATTCGGTACGAAATGAGCCGCCCCGCTTCCGAGGTTTATGCCTCCGTCGTCGCGGCCCTCGCCCTCGGCCGACGCTTCGGCCCGGCGCGCCTCGGCCCCGGCCGCGCGGATTTCGGCCTCCCGGGCGAAGGTCTGTCGCGGCTATCCATGACACGAGCCCCGGCCGGGAAGGCGCGCGGCGGGCTCGAAGTCGCCTTCTCCCCGGACACGCCCGACGAGGTCCGGCGGCTCTTCGCGGGCTTTCTCGAGGATCACCTGAAGCAGCGCGGCGTCCATTTCGTCGAGCGCGCCTCCGTCCGCTGCGTGTGCGGGTACGTCTTGCCCGAGGACACCGTCAAGAGCCGCCTCGTCGGCGGCCATTCCGACATCGGCTGCCCCGAATGCGACGCCCGCACCCCGCTCGTCCCGCGGGCCGAAGGGAAAGACGCGCTCGCCGCCCCCATCTTCGCCTTGCGGCGCGAGGCCGAGCGCAGGCGCGAGGAGAGCGTCGAGGCCGCGCGGATGGCCATGGCCGTCGCGCGCGTCACCTCGGACAAACCCCCCGCGCCCATTCGAATCCTCCACCTCAGCGACCTGCACCTCCACGAGGGCGACGATCCCGAGACCCTGCTCCAGCCCTTGCTCACGGACCTGCGCGACCGCGTGGAGGGGCTCGCCCTGGAAAAACTCGATTTCGTGGTCGTCTCCGGCGACCTCTCGAACCGCGCGAGCCCCGGCGAGCTCGAGGCCGCGCGCCATTTCCTCTCGCGCCTCGCCGAGGCGATGAGCCTCACCGCCGAGCGCTGCATCGTCGTGCCCGGCAACCACGATCTCGACTGGGACACCGAGGTCTACGATTTCAAGAAGCGGCGCGCCGTCGACCCGAGGCGCCTCGCGCCCGGCAGCTTCGTCGAGCAGGAGAGCGGCTACCTCGTGCGCGACGAGACGCGTTATCCCGAGCGATTCCGCAATTTTTCCCGCCATCTCTACCACCCGCTCTGCCTGCGCGAATATCCGCTCACGCCCGAGGAGCAAGGGCTCGCCTTGCTCTTCCCGGCCGAGCGGATCCAGTTCGTCGCGCTGAACTCGGCGTTCGAGATCGACGAATACCACCGCGGCCGCTCGGCCATTCACCCCGGCGCGCTCTCCCGCGCCCTCGCCGAGGCGGAGCGGCAGATCGAGGAGGCGCGGCGGCGCGGGGACCTCGACGCGAACGCCCCCGTCCTCAGGCTCGCCGTCTTCCACCACCCGGTGACGGGCAATGAAAAGATGACGGACGACGCCTTCCTCGAACGATTGCGCCGCGGCGACGTCCGGGCCGTCCTTCATGGGCACGTCCACGAGGACCGCGCCGATCTCGTGGGATACCTGCATCCCGCGCGGCGAATCCACGTCGTCGGCGCGGGCAGCTTCGGCGCGCCCGCGGACCACCGCCCCGCGTCCGTGCCGCGGCTCTACAACCTGATCACGATTCCGCGGGATCTCGGGCGCATGCGCGTGGATACGCGCTCGCTCCGCAAAGACGAAGGCATCTGGGAGCCCTGGTGCACGTGGCCGGGCGACAACCCCGGCGAGCGCCGCGCCCATTACGAGGTGAGGTGGGGCTGATCAGAGCTCGTCCGCGCCGATGTCGACCGGACCGTTTTTCCTGTTCTCCCCGTCGATGTCCACCGCGCCCACGTCGACCGCGCCGCTCCCCTCGTCCTTCGCGGGAGAGCCGGGCGAGAGGTGCAGATCGCCGTTCAGCGGATTCACGAGCTTCGGATCCACGGTGAGCGAATTCGCGCCGCCCGAGGCGCCGTCGAGCCCCCCGTTGAAGTAGATGTTGAAATCGAACACGTTTCCCGTGTTGCCGCTGCCCGCGATGACGACCGCGCTCGTGCCCATCGTCGCGACCACGATGTTGTTCTGATACACGTTGCCCTCGTTGCGGTTCTGCAAGAGGATCGCCGCGTCCGCCCAGCCATCGCGCGAGCAATTGAACAGCGTATTGTTGACGATCACGTTGTTCTTCGCGGCCCCGCCCCCACCACCGTTACCGCTGCTGTACCCGCCGGTCGCGATGCACGTGACATCGTTATCGTGAAGGAAATTGTTCCGCACCACGATGGCGCGCGTCGACTTGCCGAACCACTCGCTCGCGAGCTCCACGCCGAGATCACAATCGTGCGCGGTGTTCCGCTCGATCACGAGATCCGCCCCGCCGTCCACGTAGAAGCAGCCCGCGGCCTTCTCGTTGCCATAGGCGGGGTTGCCGGCGCTCGTGACGTCGTGCGCCAGGTTGCCCACGATGAGGCCTTTGCGGACGCGGTTCACGTCGGGCGCGTCGATCTCGTCGTCCTGGGAGCAGGAGCCGCAGACGTCGCCCTCGAAGCCGATGAAATCGAACGCGATGTTGTTCACGTGGTGGACGTGGTTGTCGCGCACCTCGAAATCACGCACGTTCCCGTTGATCACGAGCGCCTCGCTCCAGCCGAGGACGAGATCGTGGAGCTCGTTGCCGATGACCGAGATTCGCTCGGCCGGCGTGGTCTCGGTCCCGTACACCGCGATGCCGTGCGCGCCCGTGCCGTCGCCGCCGTTCTCGGCCAGGATGTCGTGAATGACGTTGTCGCGAATCACGATGTCGTGCGCGGCGCCGCGGACCCAGATGCCCGCGGGGAAATTGCCATCCACGCCCGCGAGGTTCCGGATCTCGAACCCTTCGACGACGATATGCGCCTGATCGAAGATGTTGAACATCCCCACCTCGCCCGTGCCAATGAGGTTCGTTCCATCGAGGATCGGCCGCGCGCCGCAGGCCGCGCGCACCGTGATCGGCGCCCCGGGCGCGCCCGAGCGCGGGAACGTGATGCGCTCGTCGTACGTGCCCTGGCGGACGACCACGGTGTCCCCCGGCTGGGCGGCCTCCAAGGCGACGGCGATGTGCCGGAACGGCTCGGCCGAGGTGCCCGGACCATCGTCGTTGCCCGTATTCTCGACGAAATAGGTCCCTGCCGCCGGATCACATGCACCGCCGCTCCCGCCTCCGCCGCTGCCTCCACCACCGCTTCCGCCGCCGCTTCCGCTTCCGCCTCCGCCGCCGCTTCCGCCTTCGCCTCCGCTCCCGCCTCCACTTCCGCCGCTTCCGCTCGCGCCCGTTTCATTCGACGAGCACGCGAGGAGCCCGATCCCGAGGAGCGCCACCAAGAAACCTCGATGCATCACACCACCCTGCCTTTCCGCATTACGCAGGCCGGAGCATACGCATTTTGTGGACGCGCGTCGCTCCCTCGTGGTTCAGTGCATCCCCGTACAACGAGCGCGCGGCGCCACGTCGCGCCACGGAGGCATTCATGTCCGAATCCCGTGTGACGAGCCGTGGAGGGTCCGCCTGCGGCCGGGAGCACTTCCCGCTCGCCTCGCCCATGCTCGACGATCCGCGGCCCTTTTATGCCCGCGCGCGCCGCGACGAGCCCGTCTTCTGGAGTGATTCGCTCGGCCTCTGGGTCGTGACCCGGTACGAGGACGTCTGCGCCGTCGCGAAGGACGCGACGCGCTTCTCGTCCCTCGATTCGATCACGCCCAAGGCCGCGACAGCGCCTCCCCCGCCGGAGCTCGTCGCCGAGCTCATGAAGGGATATCCGCTCCTCCCGAGCCTCGTCGACAGCGATCCCCCGATCCACACACGCGGGCGCGCCCTCGTCACGAAGGCCCTCTCGCTCCGCCGCCTCGCCGCGTTCGAGCCGATCCTCCGCGACATCGCCGAAAGGCTCGTGGATGGATTCATCAAGAAGGGCCACGTCGAGCTCGTGCATGCCTTCGCGATCGCATTACCGGGCAACTTCATCGTCGACCTGCTCGGGCTGCCCCGCGAGCACCTCGATCAGGTCGATCGCTGGACCACGAACAGCACCGCGATCTTCGCCGGGCAAGATCCGCTCCCGTCGCTCCTCGAGCACGCGAAGGGCTTCGTCGCGTTCCAGCATTACCTCGCCGATGCGATCGAGGATCGCCGGAAGAATCCCCGCGACGACGCCCTCTCCGACATCGTCACCGGCGCCGCGGCCCTGGACCCGCCGTTCGGCGTGGCCGAGCTCGTCAACATGCTCCTGCAGATCCTCTTCGCCGGTTACGAGACCACGGCCGGCCTCATCGCGGCCGCGGCGCTCGAGCTCGCGCGGGATCCGGAGCTCTTCGCCGCGGCCCGGAAGGACCCGGCCATCATCCCCTCCATCGTCGAGGAGGTCTTGCGGACGGCCTCACCCATCCACGCGATGTATCGCACGGCGCTCGAGGGCGTGGAGATCGGCGGCGTGCACATCAAGAAAGGCGAGCGCTTGCAGATCGCGTACATCTCGGCGAACCACGACGAGCAGCGCTTCGAGGAGCCGCTCCGGTTCGACATCCGCCGGACGGCGCCGAACCTCGCGTTCGGGCACGGAATTCATTATTGCATCGGCGCGCCGCTCGCGCGCCTGGAAGGCCGCATCGCGCTGGAGGTCTTGACCCAGCGCTTGCCGAGCCTGCGCCTCGTTCCGGAGCAGAAGCTCACCTATTTCCCGAGCGCCACCGCCCGCCGCCTCGAATCGCTGGAGCTCGCCTGGGACTGAAGCCGCTGCGCTGGGGCGTTGCCCCAGGCCCCACCGGGGCTATCCGCCCCTGGACCCGGACCAGCGCAAGCGCTGGACCCGGGGTCGATGAACTGCGCTCCGCGCAGTTCATCGAACAGGCCGAGGCAAGACCGGCGACGACCCTGCCAATCAAGACAGCCGCGCTGACCTTTCGACGGGCAACGCGGTCCCACCGGCTCGTTGGAAGAACTGCGCGATGCGCAGTTCTTCCACCCCGGGTCCAGCGCTTGCGCTGGTTCGGGTCGAGGGGCGAACAGCCCCCGCGGGGTCCGGGGCAGAGCCCCGGCGCAGCGGCCCAAAGAAGAGCGTGTACGTCAGAGCATCCCTTCGCTCTTCAGGATGTCGTAGGTGATCTTCGCGGCCTCCGGGCCGATCTTCTTCTCGTCGTTCGATCGAATGCGGCACGCGAACACCCACGTGCGGCCTTCCTTCTCCAGCGCGCCGACGAACCATCCGATCGCGCCGAGCGGCCCCGGCGGGCCATCGCCGGGGAGCGCGCTGCCGGTCTTCCCGCTGAAAACCACGGTCGCGGGAATCTGGTCGATGAACGGATGCCGATCGCGCACGTGCTCCACGGCGTCGCCGCGCAATTCGAGGGTCTTCTTCACGACGGTCGTCGCGCGCGGCGAGACGGGCAGCTTGTTTTCGTAGAGCGCGGCGAGGAAACGGCGCTCCTCGCGGGGCGAGATCTTGAGCGTGTCGTTCAGCCAGAACATGGTCACGTCGCCCGAGGGATCGGCATTGCCGTATCGGAATGCCGAGAGATACGCGCGATAACGAGGCTCGCCGACCTGCTCGGCGATGCGCTGGAAATACCAGACCGTCGAGTGCCACATCGCGGTGGCGAGCGAATGATCGCGGTTCCACGTGGCGCGCCATCGCTCCTTGCCGTCCCAGCGAAACACCGTGGTCTCGTCCTGCACCACGCCCGTGTCGACCGCGATGAGCGCGTTCGGAATCTTGAACGTCGAGGCGGGCGAGGTGCGCACGTCGCACTCGTCGCCGCCGTACTCGACCGTCTCGCCGGTGCCGAGCTCGACCATGGTGAAGCAGCCGACGAGCCCGGAAAACCGGGACGCGGCCGCCTTGGGAGTCCGGGGCACGCTCGGGTCCGGGACCGTGGCGGCGCCGTGCGTGCAGCCCGCGGCAAGGAGGAGCAAAGGCGCGGCGAGGAGGCCCGCGGCGGCGGCGAGGGGGCGCATGCGTGGGGTCATGACGCGCGAACGCTCGTCCGGACCGACGCATTTCCAGCCGGGGCACGTTTCGTGGAGCCGCATCGATGGTTGACACGAAGCGACGGTCGCGGCTAGGAGAAGCCCGATGGTCGATTCCGGACGGCTCGACGTCGCCGTGCTCGGCGCCGGCGTGATGGGGCTCGTCGCCGCCGTCACGCTCGTGCGCGCAGGGCTCCGGGTCGCGGTCCACGAGCGCGCCGCCGATATCACGGCGAGCGCCGCGTGGCGCTCCGGCGGCATGCTCGCGCCCGACTGCGAGGCCGAGATCGCCGACCCGCTCGTGGTCGCCCTCGGCCGGCGGTCGCTCGCGCTCTGGCCGTCGCTCGTCCCGGGCGTCGAGACGAACGGGACCCTGGTCGTCGCGCCCCCCCGCGAGCCGGGCGTGCTCACCCGATTCGAGCGGCTGACCCGGAATCACCGGAGCCTCGACGAAGAGGCCCTCGGCGCGCTCGAGCCGGCCCTCGCCGGCCGCTACCGGCGCGGGCTCTTTTTCCCGCACGAAGGGCACCTCGACCCGCGGCGCACGCTGCAAGCGCTGAAGACGTGGCTCCACGAGGCCGGCGTGCCGATCGAATTCGGTTTTTCCGGGGATCTCGGGCCCGTCCATGCCGATCACATCGTCGACGCGCGGGGCCTCGGCGCCCGGGACAGGTTTCCCACGTTGCGCGGCGTCAAAGGCGAAATGGCCCTCGTCCGGAGCCGGGACGTTTCGCTCTCGCGGCCCGTGCGCCTGCTCCACCACCGCCATCCGCTGTACGTGGTGCCGCGCGAGGGCGGCGTCTTCATGATCGGCGCGACGACGATCGAATCGGAGTCGCCCGATCCGAGCGAGGAGACGCGCGTCACGTTGCGCTCGGCCGGCGAGCTCCTCACGCAGGCGTATGCGCTCCACCCCGCGTTCGCCGAGGCGGAGATCCTGGAGCTCAATGCGGGGCAAAGGCCCGCCTTCCCCGACAACGCGCCGCGGATCGAGGTCTCCGGGCGCACGATCGCCGTGAATGGATTGTATCGCCACGGCTGGCTCCTCGCGCCGGCGCTCGCCGCGCGGGTCCTCGACGTTCTCCGCGGAAAGATCACCCCGAACGAGGTCATGCATGCGGATCCGGCTGAATGGTGAACTGATCGATACGACGGCGGAGGATCTCGCCGCGCTGATCGAGGACCGAGGGTTCGACGTCTCGGTGGTCGCGACCGCGCTCAACGGCGAGTTCGTGCCGCGCACCCTCCGGGCCGAGACGAAGCTCGCCGAGGGCGACGCCGTCGAGGTGCTCCGGCCCATGCAGGGAGGATGAGCATGGTCGATTTTTATGGGCGCACGTTCGAAAGCAGGCTGCTCCTCGGGACGGCGCGATATCCCTCGCCCGAGGCGCTCGGCCAGGCGGTGGCGCGCTCGGGCGCGCAGATCGTGACCGTGTCCCTGCGGCGTGAATCCGCAGCCGGCGCGAAGGCGGGTCAGGCCTTCTGGGAGCTCGTGAAGGCGCTCTCCGTGACGGTCTTGCCGAACACGGCCGGCTGCCATTCCGTGCGAGAGGCCGTGACCACGGCGCGGATGGCGCGCGAGGTCTTCGGGACGCCGTGGATCAAGCTCGAGGTCATCGGCGACGACGTGACGCTCCAGCCCGATCCGTTCGCGCTCGTGGAAGCGACACGCGCGCTCGTGGCGGAGGGGTTCGAGGTTTTTCCTTACATGACGGATGATCTCGTGCTCGCCGAGAAGCTCGTCGAGGCGGGCTGCCGCGTGCTCATGCCGTGGGGCGCGCCGATCGGGACGGGCCGGGGGCTCAACAATCCCTACGCGCTCCGGCTGCTCCGGAAACATTTCCCGGGGATCACGCTGGTCGTGGACGCGGGCATCGGCGCGCCGAGCCACGCGGCGGCGGCGATGGAAATGGGATACGACGCCATTCTGATCAACACGGCCGTCGCGACCGCGGGCGATCCGCCGACCATGGCGGAGGCGTTCGCCGAGGCCATTCGCGCGGGGCGAAGGGCGCACGAGGCGGGGCTCATGGAGCCCACGGACCTCGCCACGGCGTCGACGCCGACGTTCGGCGCGCCGTTCTCGCCTTTTGCAGGCTGATTCGAGGAGCGGACGATGCTCGTGCTGGATCGTTTCTATCTGATCGTGGACAGTGCCCGGTGGCTCGATCGCCTGCTTCCGCTGGGTTTGCGATTCGTACAGCTCCGCATGAAGGGGCTCGAGCCTTTGGCGCGGCGGGCGGAGATCGCGGCGTCGATCGAAGCATGCCGGGCGCGCGGGGCGATGCTCGTGGTGAACGATTTCTGGCAGGACGCGATCGACCTCGGCGCGGAATGGGTGCACCTCGGGCAGGAGGATCTCGCGGAGGCCGACGTCGCGGCGATCCGGCGGGCGGGTCTCAAGCTCGGCGTCTCGACGCACAGCCACGAGGAGCTCGACACGGCGCTCGCGGTCGATCCCGATTACGTGGCCCTCGGCCCGGTGTATCCGACGACGCTCAAGGTGATGCCCTGGGCGGCGCAGGGGCTCGATCGCATCGGCGAATGGAAGCGCATCGCGCGGCGGCCGCTCGTCGCGATCGGAGGAATCACGCTGGAGCGCGCCGAGGGTGTGGCGCGGGCGGGCGCGGATTCGATCGCGGTCATCTCGGACGTCCTCTCGAATCCCGATCCCGAGGCCCGCTGCAAGGCCTGGCTCGACGCGCGGGCGACGTGGCCACGCGCCCCGGAATGACCGACGTTTCCCGCGGCGCGGTTCCGCGCTACGCTGGCGGCGAGAGGAGCCGATCATGAAGGAGCTCAGCTACGAGGTCACGGTGAACGAGCCGGGCGAGCTGCCGCTTTCGCGGGCCGAGGTATGGCGGGGGCTCGAAATGAAGGCGGAGGACGCGCTGCCGTTCGTGCCGGGAATGAGGCGATGCGAGGTCCTGGAGAAGGGCGACGGCTGGCTCTTGCGCGAGATCGAATTCGGAGGCCAGCCCATCCGGGAGCGCGTGACGTTCGAGCCCGAGACGCGCGTGCATTTCGAGCGCGTCGCGGGGGCGCCGGGGTGGGTCGACAACGTGATCGACGAGCAGCCCGACGGCGCGCTCGTGCTCCGCTTCGTCTTCGGCGTGCCCGAGGAAGACGAGGCGAAGGCGCGGGAGCTCGAGCCCGTGTATCGGAAGGCCGTGGCAGCGACGCTCGCGACGGTGCGGCGAATGGTGACGGAAGGGACGATTCCGCGGCGCTGACGTTCACCCGCGCCGCTTCGACGCGACGTACGCGAGCCCCTGCGCGTTGAGCGCGATATCCAGCTCCAGAAGCGCGCGATCCTCGGCGTCGAGCGAGAAGCCCGCCTCCTCGGCCGCGCGATCCATCTCCTTTTCGAGCGCCCCACGAATCATGGCCTCGGCCTCGGCCGGCGCGAGCGGCACGGCCGCCTCGACGAGCGAAGCGGACAGGTCGATCCACCGGTGGAGCTGCGTGGCCACGACGTCGAGGTCCTCGATCTCGCCGAAATGCGTGAGCGCCGCGCGCCGCGCCCCCGACGTCCGGACCACCTCGATGCTCGCATGCGCCGCGTCCGCGTCGAAATCCGTCGGGCTCGTGGAAGGGAACGCGAGGCGGCGGCCGCGCTGGAGCCGCGGATAGACGAGGCCAAACGTGTCGCCGGTGAACACAGCCTCCCGGGCCGGATCGAGCACGACGAAATGGTGGTTCGCATGCCCGCGCGTGTGCACGAACGTGAGCGTCGCGCCGCCAAGCGGGGCCGTCTCCCGATCGTCGAGCGACCGCACGCGCGCCGCGTCAATCGGCAAGATCGTCCCGTAGAGCTCGGCAAACCGCGCAACGCCATAAACAGCCTCGGCGCTCTTGACGAGCTTCGACGGATCGACGAGGTGTCGCGCCGCCCGCGGATGCGCGAGCACGGTCGCATTCGGCAGCGCAGCGAGCAACGCCGAAGCGCCCCCAGCATGGTCGAGGTGGACGTGCGTGACGATGACCCACCGCACAGCCTCCCGCGCAATCCCCTCACGATCGAGCGCCTCGAGCAGCCGGGGGACCGCATGCGTGGTGTTCGTCTCCACGAATGCCGCTTCGTCGCCCTCCACACGGAGATAAGCGGCGGCAACGCCGGGGCCAAGGTAATCGCAGTCGATCGTGACGAGGCGCGAGGAGCTCATGCGTCGAGCTTAGCAGACCTGGTGGCCGCTGCGCTGGGGCTTCGCCCCAGGCCCCACCAGGGGCTGTCCGCCCCTGGACCCGGACCAGCGCAAGCGCTGGACCCGGGGTCGATGAACTGCGCGATGCGCAGTTCATCGAACGGGCCGAGGGAAGACCGGCGCGGCGGTCTGGCCAACTGGCACAGTGCCAGTGAAATGACTCCGACAAACCCGGGCAAACACGCGTCGGCGTTTCTCGTTGACGCGTCCCGAGAGGCTCGTGTAAGGCATGCTTGGTGCGCGCGGGGGTGGGTCTTCCGTCCTCGAACACGAAAACGCAGGTAGGGAGGAAAGAGACGATGAGCAACGTCGACGGGCACGACGCGGGTACACCCACGTGGTTCGACCTCATGACGCCGGACCTCGCGGGGGCGCAGAAGTTTTACGGGGACCTCTTCGGCTGGACCTTCATCCAGGGTACCGCCGAGACGATGTACTACACGATGTGCCAGAAGAACGGCCGTAATGCCGCCGGCATGGGCAAGCGCCCCGAAGACGCGCCCTACCCCACGTCGTGGAGCGTCTATTTCGACACCAGGGACGCCGACGCCACCGCCGCCAAGGTCCGCGAGTTCGGCGGCCAGCTGATGATGGAGCCGATGGACGTGATGGATCAGGGCCGGATGCTCGTCTGCGTCGACCCGACGGGCGCCGTCTTCGGCTTCTGGCAGGGCCGCGTCCACAAGGGCGCGCAGATCATCGACGAGCACGGCGCCATGACCTGGTGCGAGGTCGCCACGCGCGAGAGCGAGAAGGCCGCGGCGTTCTACAGCAAGGTCCTCGACGTCGAGGCCCGGAAGATGCCGATGGAGATGCCCGGCATGACGTACTACACGCTCCACAAGGGCGACAAAGCCGTCTCCGGCATCATGCAAATGAACGAGCAGTGGGATGCCTCGATCCCGCCGCACTGGATGCCGTACTTCGCCGTCGATAGCGCCGAGGACGCGTGTAAGAAGATCGAGGAGCTCGGCGGCAAGGTGATGCACGGCCCGTTCGATACGCCCTACGGCCGCATCGCCGTGGTCGCGGACCCCTACGGCGCGACCTTCTCCATCATCAAGCTCTCCGCCGCCGCCATGGCCGCCTGATTCGGTCCCGCCCCCGCCCCCATCGGGCTTGCCCCGATTTCTGATTCGATTGTGCGCCGCCCGTGCCGGCGGCGCACACGCACGTCAGGTCCCCGCCGAACGTCACCACGATCAGACCCAGAACGGCGATCAGCGCGACCGTCGAGGGCTGCATCCATCAGAACCGAAGGTGACCTCTGTAGAGGAATCTTATCGGGACGGCGTCGACGTCGTCCTTGAAGTCGAGTCTTCCTCTGACCCCCTCGAAAACACCCGTGCCGCTGCCCAGCACCGGGGAGGGAGGCATCACGAAGGCACTGACAATTGCCACCACCGATATCGTCCCGATGATGTAACCTCGCCTCATGGCCAGCCTCCTTTCATGAAGTGATCGGAGAAAAGATACTCGTCGAAGACGACGGGTAAATGGGAGAATGCCCCGATCTCCACCCGGAGAAGGATGTAGATGTCGTGTAAGTCCTACGGGTGGAAGCGATCGAGTCGCGTTTTCCCGCGAGCGACTTGGATTTCTTGGATTTCTGCCCGCCATGCCTCGGACGCCGGATGCCGCCCATCCCGCAAGCGGGGAGTCAGGGGCGCATGCCGAAGCGCGGAGGAACGTGCCGGCGCCCCTCCGCCATTGCCGACACGCGCGGCCACGGGGTCGAAATCCGAGGCGGATGAGCAGGCATGGCCGCCCGGGCGGTGCGCTCCGGGCAAAACGAATCGTCCGGCTTACCGCGCCTGCCCTGATTTCTGATTCGATTGCTCATCCGCGTCCGCGCCGGCGATGCATACACATGTCATGCATCCGCCGAACGTCACCATGATCAGCCCCAGAACGGCGATGAGCGCGATCGTCGAAGGGTGCATCTTGCCCTTGTTCGGATCCGCCGGCGCCATCGGCTGCACGCCATACGCCGTCCCGTAAGGCTGCTGCGGCTGCGCATGGTATCCCGGCGGTGTCGGGCCCTGCGGACCATACCCCTGCTGCGGCTGCGCGTGGTATCCCGGCGGCGTCGGGCCCTGCGGACCATACCCCTGCTGCGGCGGCTGCGCGTGATATCCCGGCGGCGTCGCCCCCTGCGGGCCATATCCCGGCGGCGTCGGCCCCTGCACGCCGTAGCCCGAATGCGCAGGCCCCAGCGTCGGGCCCGTCGCATAGCCCGTCCCCGCGATCGTCGGCGCCACGCCGCCCTGCTGCACGGACGGCCCCGGGGCCGGCGGCGCCACCGAGATGCCCGATCGAGGCGCCAGCGTCGCCCCCGTCGGCGGGACCGCGACGCCCGTGATCCGGCCAATCCGCTCGGCGGACAGACGCGCCCGCTGCGGCGCGAACGGGACGAGCGCCGCCGCGAGCTCGCCGACGCTCGCGAACCTCCGCGCGGCGTCCTTTTCGAGGCAACGCAGGATCACCGCTTCGAGCGCGGGCGGCGCGTCCGGGCGCAGCGTCCGCAAAGGCGCCGGGGGCTCTCCGAGAATGGCGGCGTAGACCTCCGGCACGGTCGAGCCCTGGAATGCGAGCTTGCCCGTCAGGAGCTCCTGCAGGATGACCCCGAGCGCCCAGATGTCGGTGCGCGGATCGACGTGCTTCGACGAGCGGAGCTGCTCCGGCGCCATGTACCCCGGCGTGCCGAGCACGCTCTGGGTCTGCGTCATGTGCTGTGCATCGGGCGACGCGCCCACGAGCGCCGCCTTGGAGATGCCGAAATCGAGCACCTTCACGCACGCCGAGCCGTCCGCCCGCCGCGTCAAATACAGGTTCGCCGGCTTCAGGTCGCGATGCACGATCCCCGCGACGTGCGCCTCGGCGAGCGCCTCGCACGCCTGCAGCAGATACTCGACCGCGTCCTCGATCGCGAGCGGGCCGTTTCGCTTTACGTGCTTCGAGAGGTCCGACCCCTCGAGGTACTCCATGACCATGTACGGCTCGCCCGTGTCGAGCGTGCCGACGTCGAGCACGCGCGCCACGTGCTCGCTCTGAATGCGGCTCGCGCTCCGCGCCTCGTTGGCGAAGCGCGCGACGATCTCCTGGTGCTTCAGGGCCTCGGGCTGCAAGAGCTTGATGGCCACGGTGCGGCCGAGGTGCAGGTGGTGCGCGGCGAGCACGACGCCCATGCCGCCTTCCCCGAGCACCCGCTCGATCCGGAATTTTCCCGAGAGGACATCACCGGGGCTCGGCGTGCTCATCGGGCCTCGGACGAGCGATAGAGGCAAACGGTCGCGATCATCGGCGTGCATTCTTCCATGCGAAGGGCCTCCGAGCCAAGCGCCTTCGCGCGCCTCGTCGGCCCTCTCGAGGCTTGTGCCACGCCGAGGGCCCATGCGATCCTCGCTTCCATGCTCTTCCCAAAGCCGCTCTCCCGACTTCTCTTGACGCTCCCCACCCTCGCCGCGACGTTCGTCCTCGGCCTCGCCGCCTGCGGCGACGACTCCGACGGCACGACGCCTCCGCCGAAGTACACGCTCGAGAACGTCTGCGCGCAAATCGCGCCCCAGCTCTGCGGGGTGCGCAAGACGTGTTGCGAAAAAGGCGAAGGCTACGACGAAGCCGCGTGCATCACGTACGAGACCGAAGTTTGCGAGAAGAACGTGGCCGACGTCCAAGCAGGCCTCATGACCTTCGACGGGAACAGCGTCGACGCCTGTCTCGTGGCGATGAAGCCCTACGCGGACAAGTGTTTCCTGACGATCCCCGACTACTACGACGCGCCCGAGGACCTCGAGCCATGCACGAAGGTCTTCGCAGGCAAGCTGACGGAGGGCTCGACCTGTGACCGCGACGCGCAATGCGCATCCTCGGTCGAGAAACGAGAGATCGTCGAGTGCAACGACGATACGAACAAATGCTCGGCGACGCGCTTCCTGCCACTCGACGCGGTCTGCGTGGTCGAGGCGGACGCGAAGGAGCTCTGCGATCAGGGCCTCTACTGCGATTACGATTTCCTGGCGCAAGAAGGTCTGTGCAAGCCGGCGAGGAAGCTCGGCGAGGCCTGCACGCCGAGCCCCATCCAGCTCTCGTGCGGCCTCAACGCCTATTGCGACGCAGACACGAAGGTCTGCACCGAGGCAAAGGTCGAGGGCTCCACCTGCCAGAGCCCACTCGAATGCCAGTCGCTGAAATGCGAGTTGATGGCCTGCGGCCCGATCGATCCCCTCTTCGAAGGCGAGCAATGCAAGGGGAGCAACACGCCCTGAGCGCGCCCCCCGTCCCCTGAACCAAAAATCCCGCCGATCGGATCGAAAAACACGCCCTGCCAGCGGCTCTCGACCGGAGCTACGGTCAGCCCATGGCGAACGAATCCGACGGCCCGCGTTTCACACGACGCGCGTGGCTGAAGGCAAGCACCGTGCTCGGCGCCATCGCCCTCCCAGGCTGCGCGTCGGTACGCGGAGCCTCGGGGTCGAGGGCGAGATCCTCGAGGAGACCCGATATGCCCTACGACGTCGTGATTGTGGGAGGCGGCCCCGCAGGCCTCTCCGCTGCCCTTGCTCTCGGTCGGGCGCGCAAGCGCGTCCTCCTCTGCGATTCGGGACCGCGGCGAAACACGGCTGCGGAGCACATCCACAACTTCGTCACGCGCGACGGCACGCCCCCGAACGAGTTTCGCAACGTGGGGCGCCGGCAGCTCACGCCGTACCCGAGCGTGGAGGTCCGAGACGCAGGGGTTCAGGCCATCACGGGAGCGCGCGGCGCCTTTCAGGTCGCGCTTTCGACCGGCGCCGTCGAGGCGCGCCGAATCCTGCTCTGCACCGGGATGATCGACGAGATGCTCCCTCTCGACGGATTTCGCGAGCTTTGGGGGCGATCGATCTTCCAGTGCCCCTACTGCCACGGCTGGGAAGTGCGAGAGCAGCGATGGGGCTACCTGGCACGCGGGGTGGAAGGTCTCCATTTCGCTCTCCTGCTCCGAAGCTGGACGCGAGACGTCGTCGTCTTCACGAGCGGCGCTTTCGACGTCCCGGAAGACATGCGAGACCGGTTCCGCGCAGCAGGGATTCAGCTCGAGACGCGGCCGGTCGTGCGTCTCGTCGCGCGAGCGGACCGACTCGAAGGCGTCGCCCTCTCGGACGGAGCCAGCATTCCATGCGAGGTTCTGTTCGCCCATCCGCCGCAGCGCCAAGTCGCATTGGTCGACACACTCGGCCTGTCGCTCGACGACGGCGGGTACGTCCGTGTCGACCCGATGACGCGCGAGACATCCATTCCCGGGGTCTACGCAGCGGGGGACCTGGCGACGCGAATGCAGGGCGCGATCATCGCCGCAGCGGCCGGCGTACAAGCAGGGGCCATGCTCAACCACGAGCTCACCGCGGAGCTCGCAGCCAGCGGTGGTTTGTGATGGAAATCGAAGCAAGCAAAGCGGTCCAAGACCGCGTAGCGCAGACGGCCGAGCGGCTCCTTCGCGACGCAGGCATCTCCACGGGCATGCGTGTCCTCGACGTCGGCTGCGGACGAGGCGACGTATCCCTCATGGCGGCACGCCTGGTGGGCGAAAGCGGCCTCGTCATCGGCCTCGACCGCGACGAACGAGCAACATCGGCCGCCACCGAGCGCGCGCATGGCCTCGGGATCAAGAACGTGAAATTCATCCCGGGAGACCTCCACGCACCCCCCATCGTCGACGCGCCCTACGACGCAGTCATCGGGCGGCGCGTCCTGATGTACCAGCCCGATCGCGTCGCCGCCCTTCGTCCCCTCGTCGACGCACTCCAGCCCGGAGGCCTCGTCGCATTCCAAGAAGTCGACGCGACCATGGTGCCCGCATCGACGAAACCACACCCACTTCACGAGCGGGTCACGCGTTGGATCTGGCAAACCGTCGAGCGAGAGGGAGCGACGACCGCCATGGGATTCGAGCTACCCGTCGTGCTCGAAGCCGCCGGGCTCGAAGTCGAGGGGCTACGCGCCGAAGCAATCATCCAAACCAAGCACCATCGTCACCTCACCGCCTGGATCGTGCGAGCCATGATTCCCCGCATCGTCGAGCGCGGAGTCGCGTCGGAAGCAGAAATCGACATCGAAACGCTGGATACACGCCTCGCCGAGGAACTCGACCGCGTGAACAGCGCATTCATCGGCGACATGGTCTTCAGCGCGTGGGCACGGAAGCCGTTGCGCTCGGTGGCGTAGCGCCGGGGTTTCACCCCGGACCCGACCAGGGGCGGATGGTCGTCCAGACGGTGAATAGCCCCTGGCCTTCACTCGCGTAGTGCTCGAAGCACAGCTGCGATCACGTCGTCTAGCGTCCCCTCACAGAGTACTCGATTGTCAGCACTTCTCGCTTCATAGCGACCGTCATCGAGTCCCTCCGCAGCAATATATGGCAACATGTCGAACGGATAGGACACCTTTCGGCTGAACCGCAGGAAGTTCAGGCTCTGAAACGGGTAGAACCGGCGCAGTTCCGGTTCCTTGGCAGCGCGTTCAGCGACCACGCGAACGCGACCGTGTGCCCGCTCCAAAAGGAATTTCCATTGCCCTGCGATCACGTCGTCGTTGGTTCCCATGTCATTGTCCCAATTCGTCCAACCTCCTATTGGTGCACCCCGTCGGTGTCACGACGGGGGTGGGCGAGGTGGAACGAAGCCCTGGACCGGTGGGCGACGACTGCGCTTCGCGCAGTCGTCGCGGGGAAATTTTTGGTAGCTATCCGCCCCCCTTTGCAGGGCGCAGCCCTGGACCTCTGATGCAAAGGCCGCGATGCGGTCGATGCAAGGGATCAGGATGGAGGCGCCGTCTCCGCCACCTCCAACGTCACCGGCACCCCATTCAGAATGGCCGTCCCCGTGAGCGGCTCGACGTCGAGATCGTCGGTGATCGCATTCGCGTTCGCGCCCGGCACGCCCGCCGCAACGCGCAGGGTATCGGCCGCCGCAGCATGTCCGTGCCCGTGCGGCAGGCTCACGACGCCCGGCATCACGTCCTCCGTCACGGCCATTCCCACGACGACCTCGCCCACGCGGCTCCGCACGCGCACGCGCGCCCCCGAAGAAAGCCCGAGCCGCTCCGCATCCGTCGGGTGCACGAGCAGCATCGAGCGATCCGGACCCTTCACGAGCGACGGGACGTTGTGCATCCAGGAGTTGTTGTTCCGCATGTGCCGGCGCCCGATGAGCACGAGGCCCGCGGCGGCCACCTCGTCGAGGAATCGTTCGAGACGCGGGACATCCGCCAGGATCTCGGGCGGCGCGAGACGCACCTTCCCGGTCTTCGTCCGCACGCGCTCCCGGAACATCGGCCGGAGCGGGCCGAGATCCAGGCCATGCTCGGCTTTTTTGAGTTTTTCGAGGTTGAGCCCCTTCCCGAACGGGAGGAATCGATCCCCATACGGCCCCATGCGGAGCAGGACGTCGAGCAGGCCGTCGGCGCCGAGCTTGTTCAGCAGCGCGACCATTCGCTCGGCCGCGGCGCCGAGCGGCGACGGCGTGAGGCGTTTTCCAAGGATACGCCCCACCAGATCCACGAGGATCTCCGCGTCGTCTTTCGTGTCCGGCGGGGCCTCGATCACGGGCGCGGACCATTTTGCCGTGTTCCGGACCGCGAGCGTGTGGAAGAGCAGATCGTAATGGCTGCGCTCGAGCGCGTAACGCGGCGGCAGGACGAGGTGCGCGTGGCGGGTCGTCTCGTTCAGGTAGATGTCCACCGCGACCATGAAATCGAGGTTCGCGAAGGCTCGTCCGATGCGCTCGCCATTCGGGACCGAGAGCACGGGATTGCCCGCGATGACGACGAAGCCGCGAATCTGCCCGGGCCCAGGCGTCTCCATTTCCTCGGCCATGGTGGTGGCGGGAAGGTTTCCGCCGACCTCGGGCAAGCCTCGGACCCGGGAGCGGAAGCGGCCGTGGCCGCCGAGGCCCATCATCCGCGCGACCCGCACGACGTCGGCCGCGGGCGTCGGGAACATCGCGCAGCCGGGGCGATCGAAATGGCCCGTGACGATGTTCAGCGCGTCGACGAGGTAACTCGACAGCGGGCCGAACGCGCTCGTGGAGAGGCCCATACGGCCATACGCGACGGCGCGCCGCGCCCGGGCGAATTCGCGGGCGATGCGGCGGATGACGAGCGCCGGGACGCCCGTCGGCTCGGAGACGCGCTCCGGCGAGAAGCGCGCGGCAATGGCACGGAGCTCGGGGACGCCGTCGGCGATGTCGGAGAGGGCGCCGGCGTCGTAGAGGTTTTCCTCGAACACGACGTGGAGCATGCCGAGGAGGAGGGCCGCATCGGAGCCGGGGCGAATGAAATGGTGCTCGTCGGCGAAGCCGGCGGTCTCGGTCTTGCGCGGGTCGAAGAGGATGAACTTGCCGCCGCGCTCGCGGACGCCGGAGAGCCTGCCGCGGACGTCGCCGAGGGTCATGATGCTGCCGCCGGACGCCGCGGGGTTCGCGCCGAAGACGAGGAAATAATCGGTGTGGTCGATGTCGGGGATGGTCAGGCTCGTGGCCGCGCCGAACATCTGGAGGGCGGCGTAAATGCGGGGATTCGCGTCCTGGGAGTTCGAATCGAAGCGGTTCTTCGTGCCGAGCGCCATTCCGAGGAGGACCGCGCCGAGGAGCGCGCCGTGCCCGTGCGCCGAGGGATTGCCGAGGTACATGGCGACGGAATCGGGGCCGTGCTCGCGCTGGAGGGCGGCGAGGCGCTCGGCGGCCTCACTGAGGGCCTCGTCCCAGCTCACGCGGACGAAGCCCGAGGCGGTGCGGCGCATGGGGAAGCGGAGGCGGTCGGGATCCTCCTGGAGCTCCCGCATGGCCGGGCCCTTGGGGCAGATGTGGCCCCGCGAGAAGACGTCGTCCCGGTCGCCGCGGATGTCGACGACGCGGTTGTCCTCCACGGCGACACGCATGCCGCACATGGCCTCGCAGACGTTGCACGTGCGGAAATGAACCGTGGCCGCCATGGTGCGCTCCTTGGTCCGGGTCCGTCCGGATGGGGAGGCATCCTACCAAAAAAGGGCGGAGAAGCGGCAAAGGGTGGTGGGCACGTCCGGGGAGACGCTTGGCGCAGGTGCAAGCCTGGGTCCGGACGTCCGGAGGGACGCTTGGCGCAGGTGCTAGCGCAGGTCCGGACGCCCGGAGGGATGCTTGACGCAGGTGCAGGCCAGGGTCCGGACGCCCGGAGGGATGCTTGACGCAGGTGCAGGCCAGGGTCCGGGCGTCCGGAGGGACGCTTGGCGCAGGTGCGGGCCAGGGTCCGGGCGTCCGGAGGGACGCTTGGCGCAGGTGCTAGCGCAGGTCCGGGCGTCCGGAGGGACGCTTGGCGCAGGTGCTAGCGCAGGTCCGGGCGTCCGGAGGGACGCTTGGCGCGGGTGCTAGCGCAGGTCCGGACGTCCGGAGAGGCTTTGGCGCGGGTGCGAAGAGGTGTCGGCGCGCGGGGACCGTCAGGAACGCCGCATCGCCCGGATCTTCCCGGCGACGACGTCCGCCGTGAAGCCGAACGCCTTGGCGAGGTCCTTGTCCGGCGCGGACGCGCCGAAGTTATCGCGGCCGATGACGAGGCCACGGTCGCCCGCGAGCGCGCGCCACGGCAGCGTCGAGCCCGCCTCGATGACCACGCGCGGCGTGCCCGGAGGCAGGACCTCCTCGCGGTATGCCTGATCCTGCCGCTGGAACTGCTCGAGGCAGGGCATCGAGACGACACGCACGCGGTCGCCCTCGGCGTCGAGGATCTTCTTCGCCTCCATCGCGAGCGAGACCTCCGAGCCCGTGGCGATGACCACGACGGCCGGCGGGTTCGTGGCGGAGTCGGCGAGCACGTAGCCGCCTCTCAACATGACCTTCGGATCAAAACCCTCGGGCCGCGGGAGCTCGGGGACCTTCTGGCGCGTGAGCGCGAGGGCCGTGGGGCCCGAGCGGCGAAGGAGCGCGTGCGCCCAGGCGGCTGCGCATTCGAGGCTGTCGGCGGGGCGGACGACGTCGACGTTCGGGATGAGGCGGAGCGACCAGAGGGTCTCGATCGGCTGGTGCGTGGGGCCGTCCTCGCCGAGGAAGATGCTGTCGTGCGTGAAGACGAAGACGCTGTGCAGCTCGGAGAGGGCCGCCATGCGGATCGCCGGGCGCATGTAGTCGGCGAAGACCAGGAAGGTGGAGCCGAACGGGATGAAGCCGCCCGCGAGGGCGAGGCCGTTGACGAAGGCGCCCATCGCGTGCTCGCGGACGCCGAAGTGGATGTTGCGGCCGGAGAAGTCGCCCTTCTGGATGGCGGGCGAGCCCTCGATGTAGGTCTTCGTGGAGGGGTTCAGATCGGCCGAGCCGCCGACGAGCGAGGGCACGAGGGCGGCGGCGCGTTGCTCGACGATGCCGGCGCTCTGGCGCGTGGCGGCGTCCTTGCGAGGCGCGGCCTTGACGAGCTCGTCGAAGAGGTTTTCCGGGATCTCGCGGCGGATGAGGCCCTGGTAGAGGGACGCGGCCGCGGGGTCGCTCTGCTCGAGGGCGCGCAGAGCGGTCTTCCAGGCGTCGTGCGCCTTGCGGCCTTCTTCGGCGCGCGTCTTGAAGATCGCGCGGACGTCGTCCGGGATGAGGAAGGTGGGCTCAATGGGCCAGCCGATGGCCTTCTTCGTGGCCTCGACTTCCTTGGCGCCGAGGGGCTCGCCGTGGGCCTTGGAGCTGCCCGCCTTGCCGGGCGAGCCATACGCGATGACCGTGCGCGCGACGATGAGCGAGGGGCGCGAAGGCTCGGCGACAGCGGCGTCGAGGGCGGCGCGGATCTGCGCATGGTCGTGGCCGTCGATCTTCTGGACGAACCAGCCGTAGGCCTCGTACCGCTTGCCCACGTCTTCGCTGAAGGCGAGGTCGGTCTTGCCGTCGATGGTGATGTGGTTGTCGTCGTAGAAGAAGACGAGGTTCGAGAGGCCGAGGTGCCCGGCGAGGCTCGAAGCCTCGGCAGAGACGCCCTCCATGAGGTCGCCGTCGGAGGCGATGCCGAAGACGCGCGCACTGGCGACGCCGGTCTTCGCGCCGAAGCGGGCCTCCATCATCTTGAGCGCAGCAGCCATGCCGACGGCGGTGGAGATGCCCTGGCCAAGGGGTCCGGTGGTGACCTCGACCCCGGGCGTCAGGTGCACCTCGGGGTGGCCGGGCGTGCGCGAGCCGAGCTGGCGGAAGCGCTCGAGCTCGGCGAGGGAGAGGTCATACCCCGCAAGGTGAAGCAGGCCGTAGAGGAGCATCGAAGCGTGGCCGGCCGAGAGGACGAAGCGATCCCGATCAGGCCAGCTCGGGTCCCGAGGGTCGTACCGCAGGTGCCGCGTGAAGATCTCGAACGCGATCGAGGCGAGCCCCATGGGCGCGCCCGGATGGCCCGAATTCGCCTTCTCGACGGCGTCGACCGCGAGCATCTGGATCGTGTGGACGGCCTTCTTTACTGTCGACTCGTCGATGTGCATCGGATCCTCCGGCCGCGTCTCTAGGCGAGATCGGTCCCGAAGGAAAGCGAGCCAGCTAGCAGGGCGCTATCTCGACCAGGGCGTAGCGCCGGGGTTTCACCCCGGACCCCGACCAGGGGTTGTCCACCCCTGGACCCGGACCAGCGCAAGCGCTGGACTCGGGTTGGAAGAACCGCGCGATGCGCGGTTC
>NZ_JASBQE010000229.1 GCF_029960785.1 Polyangium sp. 15x6 | reverse complement strand
CGGCAGCGGGCGCGGGCGCGGCATCGGGGGCAGCAGCCGGCGCGGCCGGGGGCGCCGGCGGGGGGCTCGGCAAGGGCGGAGGCGCCGCGAGCGCTGCAGAGGCGGAGGCGGCGACGAGCGCGAGGGAAGCAAGCGACAAGAAGACACGCGGCGGCATCGATGGCTCCGATCCGTCGCGCGGAACGCAACGACGGAAAACACGGACATCGTATCACCTCACGTGTACTTGACGCTCACGATCTCCATCTCGATGTCACCCGCCGGGCGACGCACCGTCACCACATCACCCGGCCTCTTGCCGAGCAGCGCCCGACCCACCGGCGACTTCCAGCTGATGTGCCCGGTTTTGCTCTCGATCTCGTCCTCGCCGACGATCCGATACGTATGCCGTTTGCCGTCTTCGTCCTCGACCTCGACGGCCGCGCCGAAGAAGACCTTGTCCCCCTTCTGCTCCTTCGGATCCACGACGACCGCGCTCTCGAGCCTTTTGGTGAGGTAATGCATGCGGCGGTCGATCTCGCGCAGCTTCTTCTTGCCGTAGATGTACTCGGCGTTCTCGCTCCGATCGCCCTGCGCCGCCGCGTCCGCGACCTCCTGGACGATCCGCGGTCGGTCCACCGAGCGGAGCCGGCCGAGCTCCTCCGACAGCCGGCGCGCCCCCTCGGGCGTGATGTAGTTCGGGTTCGGCACGGCCGCGACCTTAGCAGGCTCAGGGCCGCGTGGCGTCGATGATCCAGGCGACCAGAGGCAAGGTCGCCATCGAGGCGAGCGACGCGAGTGTGCACACCGCCGCCGCAAGCGGACGATCACACCCCGTGAGCGCGACGATGATCACGCTGGCCAGCGCCGAAGGCATCGCCGACTGGAGCACGGCGACCGTGGCGAGCGGCTCGGACACCGAGAAGACGCGGACGCAGATGAGCGCCACGGCCGGCGCGAAGAGGAGCTTCACCGCGCAGATCGCGATGGCCGGCGCGACGCGGCCCGACAGAGCGCGCACGTCGAGCGAGAGGCCGAGCGAGAGGAACACGAGGTACGTCGTGGTCCGGCCGAGCCCTTCGAGCGTGGTGAGCAAGAACGGCGGGATCGGCAGGTGGAGCGCGTGCACGAGCGCGCCGAGCGGGACGGCGAGGACGAGGGGCTTCTTGAAGATACGGAGCGCGGCTCTCGCGTCGAAGCTCGCGCCGCGGCCGAAGCGCTCGGCATACGCCTGACCCAGGGTCCAGAGCAGGATCGTGGTGATGACGAGGTCGATCATCATCGCCGCCGAGCTCGCGGCCGCGTCGCCCGGGAACAACGTGAGCAGGAGCGGCAACCCAAGGAAGCCCGTGTTGCTGAAGGACGCGACGATCCCCGCGCTGCCGATCGCGCGCGCATCGAGGCCGAAGGCCCGCGCCACGATGGCGCCCACGCCGAGCGCGGCGAGGAGCGCGGTCGCCGACCACGGGAGCACGCGCGCCGCGCCCCACGCCATGCCGTCACGCGCGAGCACGGCGAAGAGGAGCGCCGGCATCGTGACGTCGACGACGAGCCCATTGAGCACGTCGGCCTCGCGCGCGCCGAGGCCCCGCACGCGCGCGAGCACGAAGCCCAGCGCGAGCACCAGCGAGAGCCCCCCGAGGAGCGGACCGAGCGCCTGCGTCATCGTGCGACGGGCGAGACCTTCCCGCACTCGGCGACGAAATCACGCGCCGCCGCCTCGATCGGGCGCGTCGCGCCCTTCGCGTCCTTCCGCGCGTCCCACCCCGTGAGCTTCGCGAGCGCCTCCATCGCGGCTTCCTGCTTCCGCTCCCAGGCGTCCGAGGAGGGCCCCTCGGGACGAGGCGTGTCGAGCAACCCGAGGATCGACGGCACGAGCGATCGTGCCCCGGCGCGGCCGGCGAGCTCCAGATAAGCAGCACGCACCCACCAGGCGTCCTGCGCCGGGGATTCGACCATCGCCGCGAGGAACCGCTCCTCGAAGAGCTTCAGCACGTCGCCCGACGCCGGTTCGTCCTGCCATGGCAGTTTGTCGATGATCTGCCGGATCTCCGCGTCGGCCCGCAGGAGCGGCAGGAACTGGCCCTGGCCGTCGCTGTTGATCGCGTCCGAGTACTTCTTCTCGATCGATCGCCCCGCGGCATCCTCGATACGCACGAGCGCGTGCATGGTCGACGACGAGCCGAACGCCGCGTACCCGGTGAGCCCCGACTTCGGCAGGACCTCGCGGAGCGTCGTCTGGAGCGCCGCGCGCACGAACGGCATTCTCGCGTGCACCGCGTCGGTCGGAACTTTCGCGCGCACGACCTGGAACGGAGGCGTCTTCGGGTTGCTCATGAACGGCGACGACTCGCGGATCCCGATCACGTCGTACGACGCGCCCGCGGGATCCGGGCGGGAGATCTGCACGATCTCGAGCTGGTTGCCGTGCCCGACGCCTCGCTCGTACACGAGCCTCGCAATCGGTTGATCGAGACCATCACACCCGAACGAGACGTCGAGCGTGCTGCCCGGCCGCGTGGGCTTGAACTGCGCCCGCATCTCCGCGGCGACCGAGCTCTCGGCCGCCTTGTCGCTCGCGCGGCACGGGAGCGGCTTGGGCTCCGTCGCAGGCTTCGGCGCCGCCGAGAGCGCCGGAAACGGCCCACCCTTCGCGCATCGGTTCGGCTGCTGCGACTCGGGCGCCTTCGGGATCGCGTCCCCGGCATCGCCCGCGCCTTTCGTCGCGTTCTCCGCAGAACCCGCCGTCGTGGTCACGGGGTTCGCCCCGCCCGCGCCCGGCGCGCCGCCGCACGCCGCGACTCCGAGGACGAGCACGACTCCCACGTGTCTCACGTTCCGCATGGGAGGGTGCGTATCACGACGCTCCGCTCCCGCACAAATGGGAGGTCGAGCTTCGGGTGCAGGCGAGCGCGCGGAGGGCGCGCGAGAGGCACAGAAGAGCGTTCGCGAGCTCAGTCCACCGGAGGCGGCTGGGGCCCCGGGACGATGCCGGCGATGTCCGGATCTTCACCCGGCGCGTGAGTATCGCGCGCGTCCTTTTCCTTGCGACGCTCGAGCTTGTTCGCGGTCTTCTCGCGCTGCTTTTCCTGACGCGCGCGTTCCTTCTGGCGCTTCAGCGCTCCCTGCCTCTGCATGCGGCTTTGCCTTTCGCTTGGGGTTCTGCGCGTCCCGAAGGACGTGGGGGATGTAAAGACGCATCGGCGCGGCGGTGCCTTCCGGCAACCGCCGCGCCGCTCGTGGCCGATCGGCC
>NZ_JASBQE010000228.1 GCF_029960785.1 Polyangium sp. 15x6 | reverse complement strand
CCGGCGTGGCGGCTGGGATCACGGCGGCCGGCGTGGCGGCTGGGATCACGGCGGCCGGCGTGGCGGCTGGGATCACGGCGGCCGGCGTGGCGGCTGGGATCACGGCGGCTGGCGTGGCGGCTGGGATCACGGCGGCTGGCGTGGCGGCTGGGATCACGGCGGCTGGCACCACTGAGGTATTCCGAGGAGCGCCGCCCGCAGGGAGGACCTGCGGGCAGCGCTGGGAAGAACCACCATGCGATCGACACCGCGCCGATGGCTGCTCGTCCTGGCCGCCGCCCACTTGCTCCTCGTGACGCTCGGGGCGGCCGGCGTGGAGCTCCGCGACGTCGGGCCCATCGGGCGGCTCCTCTACCATTACGGACTCGCCTCCGGCGCCGGATGTGGATACAACTTTTTCACGTCCAGGGATCATGGCCAGCTCGTGCTCCACGTGGACGTGATTGACGCCGAGGGCCGGCGGACCACGCGCTCCCTCGGCACGGGCGCGAGCCACGAGGCTGATCTCCGCGTCGCGCACATCGCGGGCGAGTTCGAGACCGCCGATCCCGAGCTCCGGCGCGAGCTGGCCAAGTCACTCGCCGCGAAGATGTTCGACCGGCACCCCGAGGCGCGCGAGGTCGTCGTGCGCGTCGAGTATTTCGTGGCGGTCTTGATGGCCGAGCACCGGAGCGGTCGCGAGCCACAAGTAACCCGATTCTACGATGCGAGGTTTCGGCAGCCGCCTCCGCGGCTCGAGGCACGTCATGGAAGCGCCCATCCAGGATGATTCGTCCCCGAGAGCCGGCGTGCGCCGGGCCCTCGACGTGTTCCTCTTCGCGCCGGCCACCGCAAGGCCTCTCGCTGCCTTACGGATCGGCCTCGCTTCGGTGCTCCTCGTGCAGGCGGCCGTCGTCCAAGCCGAGTTCCTCGATTGGTTCTCGCGCGATGGCCTCTTCCAGGCGGATCTGGCCCGCGCTTTCGGCCCCTTCTTCGGGCCGCGGACGGGTGATCTGCTCGCCTGGTTGTCCCCGCTCGGCATCGGAGAAGCGACGGGCCTTCGTGCGATCGGCGCCGCCTACGTCGTGGCCCTCGTCATGCTCGGTCTCGGCCTCTTCACGCGCGCGGCCGCCGCGCTCGCGTGGTTTCTCCACTGGACGCTGATGAACAGCGCCGCCCCGCTGATGTACGGGGTGGATTCGTATGCGCACATCTTTCTATTTTATGCCATCTGGGTCCCGGTCGGTCGCGCCGCTTCACTCGACGCCTTGATCTCGGGCGCCTCGCGCGCGCCCACGGCGGGGGCGCGGATCGGGCTACGGATCATGCAAATACACCTGTGCATCTCGTACTTCGCGAGCGGCGTGGAGAAGGCGACGTACATCGACTGGTGGAACGGCGAACTCATCTTCCGGGCCCTCTCGCTCCCGGATTATCGTAGGTTCGACATGTCCTGGCTCGCCCACTATCCGGCGATCTCCCAGCTCGCTTGCTGGGCCACGCTCGCCATCGAGATCGGCTATTGCGTCTTCATCTGGCCGCGACGCACGCGGAGGCTTTGGCTTCCGGCGATCCTTTCGCTTCACCTCGGGATCGCCGTCTTCCTCGGCCTCCACTTCTTCGGCGCCATCATGTGCGTGCTGAATTTCGCGCTCTTCGGGATCTCCCCCGAGCCGCGCCCCGATCAGGCCGCTTTTTTCGCCGGGACGGCGCCCGGCGAGAGCTCGACCTTGACCCAGCCGGGCATGCGCCGATCGAAGGCCTTGTAGGCGTCGATCACCGACACGAGCGGCTCCCGGTTCGTCAGGATCTTCGTGGGATCCACGACGCCGCTCGCGACGTGCTCGAGCAGCTTCGGGATGTACCGGCGGTGCGGGCAATTGCCCATGTTCACCGTGAGGTTGCGCATCATGGCCATCCCGATCGGGAACCATTTCATCTGCGGCGGATAGACGCCGACGATGGACAACGTCCCGGCCTTCGCGAGCGCCTCCACGGCCCAGGTGAGCGCCTGCGACGGGGCATCGCCCGGGTGCCAGTTGTCGCCGTCCTCGTGCGTCTTTGGCGCCACCTGCTCGAGCATTCGCTCGGCTTCTTTCTTGTCCTCGCGGCTGACCTTCGCCGGCCCCGCGTGCGGTCGGTTCGCGTCGACGCCCACGGCGTCGATCGCTCGATCCACGCCGATCCCGTCCGTGAGGCGCAGGATCGTCTCGACGGGATCCTCTTCGTTGTAATCGATCACCTCGGCGCCGAGCGCGCGCGCCATTTCGAGGCGCGAGGGGATCGTGTCGACCGCGAGGATCCGATCCGCGCCGAGCATCTGCGCGCTCACGATGGCGAAGAGCCCGACGGGGCCGCAGCCGAACACGGCCACGGTGTCGCCCGGCGTGATCTCGGCGAGCTCGGCGCCGAAATACCCCGTGGGGAAGATGTCCGAGAGCAGGATCGCCTGATCGTCGCTCACGCCGTCGGGCAGCTTGACGAGCCCCACGTTCGCGAAGGGGACGCGGGCGAACTCGGCCTGGAGCCCGTCGAACGGGCCGGTCTGGATGGGCCCGCCGAAGAAGGCCGTCCCCGCCTGCTTGCCATTCGGATTCTTGTCGCACTGCGACTGATAACCGGCCCGGCAATACGAGCAGGTGCCGCAGGCAATGGTCGAGGCGATGACGACGCGGTCGCCCTTCCGCAGGTTCCGCACGTCCTTGCCGAGTGCCTCGACGATCCCGACCCCCTCGTGCCCGAGGATCGTGCCCGGCTTCATCCCGGACATCGTCCCGCGGACGAAGTGCAAATCCGTCCCGCAGATGGCGCTCGCCGTCAGGCGGACGATGGCGTCCGTCGGCTCCTTGATCTTCGGCTCCCGCACGTCATCGAGCCGGATGTCCCCGACCCCGTGAAACACGACGGCTTTCATGCGACCTCCCCCTCGCCAGGGCCCTAACGCCGAGGGCCCGCCTTGCCCAGGGAAGAATATGCTTCGGAGCGCTCGGTGAGCTCTTCACGCGCGCGCTCGTTTGCTCTATGACGTATGCATGAGCTTCGTTGCACGGTGCGTGGGCTTGGTGGCGCTCGTGGGATGCTCGCTCGCGGGCGTGGCGCGGGCGGAGGAGGGCGCGGCCGCCGTCGCGGTCACGACGGATGCCACCGAGATTCAGCTCAAGAATGGCAGCACGATGCGCGGCACGCTCGTGACCGTCGAGCCGGGGCAACGTGTCATCGTCATCATCGCGGGGGAGCAGAGCGTCATCCCGTGGGCCGAGATCGCGAAGATCGCCGGCGGCGCGCAGGGCTCCGCCGCGCCCGCGCCCGCGCCGACGCCTGCGCCTGCGCCCGCGCCCGCGCCTGCGCCGCTCGCGCCGACGGA
>NZ_JASBQE010000227.1 GCF_029960785.1 Polyangium sp. 15x6 | reverse complement strand
CGTCCTGCTCGATCTCTGCACGAATCGCCGCCGCTCGCTGATGGTTCCGCATCGGGTGCTCCCTTCGGGGCACCAGCGTCGGAGGAGCGAGCCGTCGGTGTCAGGACGGGGGTGGGCGAGGTGGTACTAACGCTCTTGGTGGCCCGCAACCGGCGACCGAGCAGAGACGAGACGACGAAGGCCGTCCCCCAGGGAGGGGACGAGGTCGTCGACCTGCCCGTCGCCGATGATCTCCGCCCGTTCGTCCAGGCGCTCGCCGACATGATCCTGGCCGACCTTCTCGTTCCGCGACCAACCCCCAAAAGTACCGAGACGAACCCCAAAGAGCTTCCCAGGACGGGGGAAGACGATTAGAGTCACCTCCATGCGTTGCGCCTTGTATGTCCGCCGGTCGACAGAAGAGCATCAGATGGAGAGCATCGAGGTCCAAACCTCGGAGGCAAAGCGATACGCTGCGTCCAAGGGGTGGACCGTCGAGCACGTGTTCGTGGACGACGCGAAATCGAGGGCCGAGTTCAAGAAGCGCCCCGGTCTCCTCGCCATGTTGGTTGGCGCGGAAAAGAAGGCGTTCGACGTCATCGTGGCTCGCGACGAAACCCGTTTGGGGGGTGATACCTTCAGAACCGGCCTGGTGGTTCAGGACATCATCGACGCTGGGGTCAAGCTCCACTTCTACATCGGGGACGAAGAGGTCACGCTCGAAACCGCGGTCGACAAATTCATGATCGCGGCCCGGAACTTCGCCTCGGAGCTGGAACGCGAGAAGATCAGCTCACGAACCCGCGAAAACCACATGACCAAGGCCCGGAAGGGCCTGGTGACCGGCGGCAAGACGTACGGCTACGACAACCACGAGGTTCGCGACGGGGACCGGAGGGTCCGGGTCGAATATCGCGTGAACGAGGACGAGGCGAAGATCGTCCGGGAAATCTTCACCCGCTACGCGGACGGCGAAGGGCTCAAAGGCATCGCGAAGGATCTGAACGCTCGTGGCGTTCCGTCTCCCCGTGGACGAGGATGGGCGCAGTCAGCCTTGCTCCCGATGACCGAACGAGAGACGTACATCGGCATCCTCACGTGGGGTCGGTGCGAGAAAGCGTACAAGGGCGGCACCAAGGTACGCGTCGACAAACCGGAGCACGAGCGGGTCAAGACCGAGGCGCCGCACATGCGGATCATCGACGACGAGTTGTGGAACCGAGTTCAGGCTCGTCGGGTCAAGAAGATGTCCTTCGGTAGAACGAGAGCCTCGGGCGCTCCCCCGAAGTACCTGCTCTCGGGCCTGAGCCGTTGCGGCGTCTGCGGCGGTCGTCTCCAGGTGATCCCTGGCAAGGCCGGCGTAGAACCCACCCGCGTCTACATCTGCTCGAACTACCGCGAGAAGAAGACGTGCACGAACAGCCTCCGGAGGCCCGTCGAGGCCGTGGACGCTGCGGTTCTGAGCTACGTCGAGAAGAAGATCCTGACGGAGGAGGTCGTCGCGATGGTCCTCCGTGAGGTCCGCGCGCGGCTCAAGGTCCGGTCCGAGGGGAACGGAGACGAGGTGGCGGAGCTGGAAGCCCAAGTTCGCAAGGTGAAGACGGAGCTTGACCGTCTCGGGGCTGCTCTCGTGGCGACGGACGACAAGCCCGAGACCATCCTCCGGATGATCACGGAGAGGGAGCAGCGGCTCTCAGCTCTCAACGCCCGCATCGCGGCCATCAAGACCGCGCCCCAGGTTCTTGATCTGGAGGTCCGTCGGCTGGAGAAGGATGCGATGAAGAAGCTCGACGAGCTGAAGGGGCTCACCGAGCGACGGCCCGAGGACGCTCGGCGATCCCTGGAGAGACTGCTCGTCGGCCCGTTGACGATGAACCCTGTCGAGACCCCGGATGGACGGCGCTACCGTGTCACCGGGAAGACAGGGCTAAGCAGTATGGATGGCGTCCCCAGCGGGATTCGAACCCGCGTAACAGCCTTGAAAGGGCTGGGTCCTGGGCCGGGCTAGACGATGGGGACGGGCGCCTCCGGGGAAGCGGGCGCGAACCCTAGCCTCCGCCGAGCTCCAACGCAAGAGCTTTCCGCTCTTCCGTTGTTCACTATTTTGTGTCGTGAGCCACAGGTCCTCATGGACCCCAGCACATCCTCCTCCCATGTGCCTTGTACGCCGCCTCGCATGTCCGCCGGCCGAGCGCATCCCACCTTGGGCACGTCGCCAGCGCGGGTGACGACACGCCACTCAAATCACGGCAAGCTGCCGCAGCAACGCGATCAGCGCATCGGCATCGTCACGCCGCCAAAAACCGAAGGCGAGGTGCTCGCCTGACGTGATTTCGATGTCGACCTCGGCTCCGAAGGGCAAGATTTCGAGCTCGACCTGCGTGAGCTCGATATTCGCGAGCCTGAGGGCTCCCTCGGATACGAGCTGCATCAATCGTCGTGTCGCGGCGACGCGCGCTCGAACCCATAGATAGCCCAACCCGAGAACGGCCATGCACCCACAACACCACATGAACGCCATGAGAAACCATCGGAGCGCTGGCGTGTAGGTGAGGGCCGCGCACATCGAAATGAAAGCGACGATGCCAGCGACGATGCCGTAAAGCGACCAGACGCGGCTCCGCGCGCGTGCCATCAGCGAATCGAGCTCCGTAGGGCCAGACACGGTGAAAACCGTACCGGAGGAGTCTGAGCCTGCGCAAGCGCGCGCGCAGGGGTGTCGCCGATCCATTCTTTCCGAGCCTCCTCCACGCCTGCGGCCATCCCCCGACGCGTGCGAGCATTACGTGCGACAGGCTCCTGCCAGGACCCCGTGCCCATAGGGGTCGACCTCGTCCTCGGCGACCGGCTGCGTCGTTCGCCGGCCGATCGAGGTCGAACGCGAGGCGGCACGGCCTCGCGCCTCCGGAGTCACGACCTTGTGGCCCCGCTGCGTCGGCGCCGTGCCCCGCCCCCCTCGGGACCGTGCTCCGGCCAACCCGTCTCGAAGCCCGGAGGGCACGACCTCGAGTCTCCGGAGACACGGCCTCGTCCCTTCGACGAGCTTCCCCGTGTCCCCGTTCACATGTCCTCGCCTTCGCACCCACACGCTCCCGTATCCGAGGTCGCTCGACGTCGTTGGGGAGTGTGACGGGGACCAGGTGTCCGTGAGGGTGGCTCGTCGGGCGTACGGGACGGGCCAGGCACTCGTCTCCATGACGCTCATGACGCTCGTGACGCTCGTGCGTGACGAGCGCCTTGCGTGCTCGTTCGGGTACCTTCACGCGCCGCCGTCGAGGGCGAGGAGAACGGTAAGTCCTCGCCCACCACCGTCTGGACGACCATCCGCGCCCATGGCAGGCGCCACGTGCGCGGCACGCGCATGCTCGCCGCGCCGGCGTGCGCTCGGCGGGTTCGTCGCAGCCGCACAATAAC
>NZ_JASBQE010000226.1 GCF_029960785.1 Polyangium sp. 15x6 | reverse complement strand
GAGCTTCGGGCGAGCTGCGTCTCCCAGGGGTTCTTCCACGACGAACTCGTCACGCTGCGGCATCGCGGCGGAAGGTTACGCAGCTGCCTCGATGCGCGCCATGATGCGGGTGGGCGAACGGATACGCTCCTCCGACGCTGGTGCCCCGAAGGGAGCATCCGATGCGGAACCATCAGCGAGCGGCGGCGATTCGTGCAGAGATCGAGCAGGACGAGGGGCGAGGAGTATCCGTCCGGCAACCCGCATCCTGGCGCGCTTCCGGACTGCTGCGTAACGTATCCCCTCGATGCGGCGGCATGACGAGTTCGTCGAAGTTGAAGGCGCGGAGGAGACAACGGCCTCGAAGACCGCGAAGAAGCGTGGCTCTTCGCGCGGTCGGGGTGCGAGTGAGAACCGTGCCGACGCGTTGGTGACCGACGTTCGGCCCGGCCGCGGTGAGCGTTCGTCGCGGAGTCGCCGCCTTACCGGACCGGCCGAGCGGCGAGGACGGGGGAAGGCGTATCCCGAGCGCGTACGTCGGCGCGTGGTTGAAGTGAGCCGAGCGGTGGAGTAGGGCAGAAAGAGCATGACCACACTTCTTGGGTCGACTTCCCCTCTGCGTCGCCTCCCATCAAACCTAAATCCAAGGCAACGAGGCTGGCTCGATGGCTTGCGGATCTCGTTCGAGGTGGCTGACCTCTCGATGCGTAGGCTGCTCGTCATGCTCGCCGAGATGTCGCAGGACCCCGGGGGGAATAAGTTACAAGCTCAGCCGGAGCTCTTTCCAGCGGCTTTTGCGGATGCGTGGAGCTTCGTAGACTCGACGTGGCGAATTCATGAACTCCTAGATCGCCCATCGATCCACTTTGCCACAGCAGGCAGCGGCCCTACCGTTCGCGCATTGAATTTTAAGAAATCGGTGCGCCACTTTCAAGGCGCGCGCAACGGTATGCAGCACTTGGATACCAAGGGCGTGAAGATGGCGGAAGCTGGATTCCCTGTATGGGGATCACTTCACTGGGTGGCACTTCTGGAGGCCGATGGATCTCGTGGACTTGTATGCACCATGATCTCCGGTCCGAGTCTCGACGGAACGTACCACATGATAAACCCGACAATTCATGAGATCCGAGGACCGATTGATCTTATTGAGTTACGAGCATTTGGACAGGTTATCGAAATCAGCAAGACCTACGAGCTGGTCATTCAGCTCGCTCGTGAATTTGAAGCGGCTCTTGAACCCCAGTTTGGGTCGCATCCTACAAGTCCTAGCGACATTCTGCTCAGTATCGAATTCGACGCACCACCGAGCGCGGACACGCTTTACGACGCAGTAGCGAAGAACTCGAACGTCCCGTAGAACATCATCCGCATTAGCGGAGATGCCGGCTTCGGCTCTACGAGCTGATACCAAAAGACGTCGGGATGCGCCCCACGAACTACGCCAAGCTCGCCCTGTCGACGTCGAAGCTCCTCGAATCCACCGGAGAGGTGCTCAAGTCGTGCGAGACTCTCTTCGTGACCGCCGGTGTCGCGAAAGAACCTCGGACAGAGAATCTTGCATGCCGATGGCCACCTCATGCCGGTTTCGTGGAAGTACAAGGCACGTGCTGTCTGCTCGATAACGCGATCGATCCGAGCAACCTCGTAGCGGATGGCCAGAGTCTCCTGTCCTTCGCGGTTCGTCGCGGGCTTTGCGGTGCGGAAAATACGCCTGCCGAGAGAGGCGTCGTTCCGGGTCATTGCACGAAGCCTTGTGCTCTCAAATATAGCCATGGCGAGAGCGCTCCCCTCGGCGTTCATCGCGATGCAGCAGGCCGCGTATTCGTCGTCCCCGGATTTGGCCTGATTATGTGCAACGCAAGCGGGGACGGTGATTAGATGCGACCGCTGATCCGGTATGCCCTCGGGCAGATCTCGTCTGTGAGAAAAAAAAAAAAAAAAAAAAAAAAAAAAAAAAACACACTTCGGCGGTGCATGCTCTGCGGAGGTCGCCGGCTGCTCGCACGCATAGCATTGGGTGCCAGGAGAAGAGCGCTGCATTATTTCTTTGCACGCTTAGGACGACCACGGGGCGGCAGCAGTGGCGAGAAGCCTAGCTCTAAAAGCTTGGGATTAACCATTAGCGACTTGCCCAGAGCGAGAGCCTCCACGGTGTGGTTATGGTATCTGCCTACCCACGCATACTTATCCCAAATCCTTCGGTTGTTGCGATGCTCTTCCAGGTTTTTCTCGACCTGATACTTGTGCTTACCGAGCTGACTCTTGAGCCATTCGATTCCAACCCTCTCGTCATCAAAATGACCTATCGAGCCCCTGAGGTAATTTACAAAGCAGAGCCCATCGCTATCGATTAGTAGCTCAGTGTTTTGGGGCGCGGAATCATGGGGATGGTAATAGGTGCAGTGCTCCAGAGCCATCTCATGGGCGCTCTTGGATAACACCACACGCGGATAGACAGCGGTCTTCGATTCAAGCCCGTAGGATTCCATCAACGCTGGACCGAAAACCACGCTTTCATCCATGTAATGGGGCCCGACCGAAAGCCCCCCACGTACGAAGTAACCTCGGGTGGCCATCATGAGCTGGTAGGATGCTACATTGAGTAATGTGTAACCAAGCTCTCGTTCACCGTCTGCATACAATGGGTGGTCGACCGGTATCGGCCACCCGATGACGATATTATCAGTGAAGACCTTGATAGAATAAGGGCGAACAAATCGTTCGTCGTATATGCCTTCCCCTGAAAGGATTTCACCGGCTTCTTCGAGAGCATCTCGCAAGCCGTGCAATACTTCATTAGAAGTTTGGGACATCTCGCCGTAGCCAAGAATGTCGAGAAACGTAACCACGGAAGCCCGCATCTCGGGCTTCCCGTCACGGAGGGGATATGGTGTACGAGAAGCTTTCTTGTTCATGATTTGCTCTCGCCTTCGCTTCCTCGGCGCGTCCTCATCGCATGCAATCCGAGACACTACCATGCCTAGAGAGATCTGGGGGTGGGCGAAAAGCAATACATGTGACATGTGCTTTGGATCACGTCGGCCTTCCAGCAGGCGCTTGGCGCACATCACCGGCTCCACGGCGCCACTTTCCCACCACCGCAACTAGGACCGACAATGTCCTAGCTCCTGAAGAAACTCCTTCGAGATCCGGAATTTCTTGATACCGTGGAGGCCACAAACGAAGAGCCCCGCCGGCCGTTAGGTCCGACCGGTGGGGCTGCGGAACGCCGGATGGTGGCCCATCCAACGCACGTCGCACTGCGCAGCATGGGCCAACCTCCGGAGAGAGGCAAGGCGTACCACCTCGCCCACCCCCGTCCTGACACCGACGGCTCGCTCCTCCGACGCTGGTGCCCCGAAGGGAGCACCCGATGCGGAACCATCAGCGAGCGGCGGCGATTCGTGCAGAGATCGAGCAGGA
>NZ_JASBQE010000225.1 GCF_029960785.1 Polyangium sp. 15x6 | reverse complement strand
GCGTGGGGACCGCAGCAGGCGGCGGCGTGGACGGCCCCGCGTGCGCAGGCGGCGGCGGCGGCGCGGTTGCCCTCGCGTACGCAGGCGGCGGCGGCGGCGTGGATGCCCTTGCGTACGCAGGCGGCGGCGCGGACGGCCCTGCCGCGGTCGGCGGCACCGAGGCCATCGACGAACGCCCCGACGAACGCTTGAGTTTGCCGGTCTTCGCGCGCTCGAGCCCCTGGGTCGCCTCGGCGTCTCCGGCCTTCATGCGCAGCACGCGCCGCCAGGCATCGGCAGATTCGCGCACGTCGCCGAGCTCCTCCTCCCACAGCCGCGCGACCTTGCGCGCGAGCTCGGCGCGGATCGCGGGATCACGGCCGCGGAGGATCTGATCCTCGTAGAGCTGGATCATGCCGCGGTGATCGCCGAGCTCGGTGAGCAGGTTCGAGAGCTCGTTCATCACGTCCTGATCGGCAGGCGACAGGTCGTGGAGCTTCTTGAAGTCGACGCCCGCGCCCTTCTTGTCGTTCAGCGCGTCTCGGCGCAGGCGCGCGCGGCGCTGCAGGAGCTTGCGGACGAGCGGGCCGTCGAAGACCTCTTCGAGCGCGCGCGTGAGCGTGGCCTCGACGCGCGGCAGATCATTGAGCTCGCGGCCGAGCGCCTCGAGCGCGTCGAGCGAGGCGTCGTCGACGTGCGTGACGAGCGCGTCGCCGAGCCACTTGAAGGCACGCTCGACGTCGCCGAGCGCGCGGTGCGCGATGGTCGCGGCGCGCCGGAGGAGCGCGCTCTTCGTGCGTCCGCCGTCACGCGAACCCTGACCGCCGCCCGCGAGCGCCTCGGCCAGGATGCGGCGCAGCCCCGTGCCACCCGAGCGCTCGTCGCCCGCGGTGGCCGCGGCTTCGAGCGCGACGAGCGTCTCTTCCTGGACGCCCGCGCTGAGCGCGAGCTCGAAGAAGCCACGCGCGCGATCGTTCGCGCCGCGCTCGGCCGCGACCTGCGCCGCGCGCGCCAGCGCCGCGAGCCGATCCGCCGGCAGGCGGCAACGCCCGACCTGACGCTCGTACACGTCGATCACCTGCGCGACGTCCGGCGCGAGCGCCGCGAGCCGCGCGAGCAAGGGCTCGACCTCGCCCGATGGGACGCTGGCGAGCGCGCCTTCGCCGTGCTGGATCGCCTCGTTCGCCGGCACGGACGCGGCGATCTGCACCTCGGCCTGACGCACCATCTCGGCCGCGCGCGCGGGGCCCGAGACGTCCTTCGCGAGCAGGTCGTGCGCGACGCCGAGGGCGTCGAGATCCTTCAGCTTGATCGAGAGCTGCTCGAGCTGCTCGGCGAGCGCACGATCTGCGCCGCGCGAGCGCGCGAGCTCCATCGCCACGCGCGCGGCGTCGGCATCACGGCCGACCTCGATGAACCGCTCGAACGCGCCGCGCAGCGCCTCGTTCCGCGCCGGGCCCGAGCCCGACTCGTTCCACGAGACGAGCTTCGTCGCGACGAGCCCCTTCCACCCGAGTTTGTCGCCGAGCTCGACGTACGCGCGCCGGCACGGCTCGTCGCCCGTCTCGGCGACCTTGTCGAGCGCCGCGAGCGCCTCGTCGCCGCGGCCGAGTTTGTCGAAGAGGATGTCCGCGACCCTGCGGGTCATGCGCGACATCTCCTCCTCGTCGCCCTCGACCTCGATGAGGATCTGCAGGAAGTGCGCGACGCGCGGCCAGTCCTCGACCTCGGCGCAGAGCCGCTCGAGCCGGCCGATCGCGTCGAAGTCCTCCGAGTCGGCCGCGTGCACGATCTCGAGCGCCCGGATCGCGCCGCGCGGATCGGCGAGGCGGTTCTCGTAAATCTGCGCGAGGCGCTGCGCGAGCTCGACCTTCTGATCGTTCTCGGCCAGCGCGACCTCGCGCTCGAGCGCCGCCGCCGCGCCTTGCGGGTTATTCCGTCGCTCTTCGAGATCCGCGATCGCGGCGAGCGCGACGCGGCTCTTCGGATCGAGCGTCTTCAGGATCCCCTCGTACCGCTCGATCGCGCCGTCCACGTCGTCGAGCCCCTCGGCCAGGATGCTCGCCTCGCGCAGCGCGTGGTTCAGCTTGTCGGCCGGCGCCTTCGTGATCGCGCCGAGCCGGCGCAGGAGCTCCACACAGTCCTGGTGATCGCCGCGCTGCGCCGCGTCCTCCACGAGCACCGCGAGCGCGCCCTCGTCGTCGCCGTCGGACAGCACGAGGAGCAGGCTCTCGCGCGCACCCTCGTTGTCGCCGAGCGAGCGCTGCACCTCGGCCGCCGCGCGACGCGAGGCCACGCGCTTGCCGCGATCGGAGAGTTTTTCCGCGCGCCCGAGGAGCATGTGCACGAGATCCGAAAGCCGCTCGGCCGCGCGATACTGCTCTTCGAGCGCCTGCACGTACGCGTCGTTCGTCGGATCGATCTCGGAGGCGCGCTCGAGCCGGATCACCGCGCCCGGCGCGTCGCCCGCCTTGAGCAGGAGATCCGCCGCCTGCGCGAGGAGCGTCGCCTGCTGCTTGCCGTCCGTGAGCTCGGCGCGCTGCTCGATCGCGTTCGCCGCGTCGGACATGCGACCCGCGGCCGTGTACGCCTTCTCGGCCTGCTCCCAGATCTTCGCTTGCTTGCCGAGCTCGGCGGCCTCGGCGAACGCATCGCCCGCGGCGCCCGGATCGTTCAGCTTCAGCCGCAGCTCGCCGAGCTTCTGCAGGAGCCCGGCGCGCGTGTTCGGGTCCGTGAACCCGGTCATGTTGTCCGCGATGGCCTGCGCCGCGAGATCGATGCGCTCGCCCTTCTCGTAGAGCTTCACGGCCGTGTTCACGGCCTGCTCGTCCTCGGGCATGAGCGACGCGATCCGCGTCCACACCTCGGCCGCGGCCACGGGATCCTTGCGCTTCGACTCGTGCAGGCTCGCGAGCTTCTTCTCGATCGCGAGCTTCTGCTCCGTATCGGGCGTGCTCATCGCATCCTGCTCGAGCACGGTCGCGAGGTCGTCCCACTTCGTCGCGCGCTCGAGCAGCCTGCGGAGCTGATCCCGCGCCTGCTCGTCGCCGCGATCGATCTGGCAGAGCTGCTTCCACGCCGCGATCGCCGTGTCGATGTCGCGGAGCTGCGACTCGCACATGCCGGCCACGTCGCGGAGCTGGGCCTTGCGCGTCTCGGTCGAGACCGTCGGCACGCGCGACGCCGCGAGCAGCACGTCGCGGAGATCCGCGAACATGCGCTTCTGCCGCAGGTACTCCTCGACCCACGAGAGCGCCTCGGAGTTCGCCGGATCGATCTTCAGCGCCTCGCGGTACTTCGTGTACGCCTGCGGCTTCCGTCCCTTCTGCGCCTCGGCCGAGGCCTCCTCCAGGAGCGCGTGCACGTCGCCCGCCGGGACCGCCGGCTGCGCCTGCATCGCGACGACCGAAGGCGAAGGCGCGCGCGGCTCGGGCGCGGCGGCCGCCGCGGGCGCGGCTGCCGGGGGCTGCGACGGCTG
>NZ_JASBQE010000224.1 GCF_029960785.1 Polyangium sp. 15x6 | reverse complement strand
ACCGCCGCCCGTGCCGCCCATGCCGCCGCCCGCGCCGCCCGTGCCGCCGCCCGCGCCGCCGCTGCCGGCGGAGCCGCCGTTGCCGCCCGCGCCATTGCTCGGCTCGTCGCTGCACGCCGCGAGGCCCATGAAGCTCACACCGACCAGGAGAAGAATCGAAAGCATTCGCATGAGAAGTCTCCTTCGAATCCGTGGTCATTCCACGGATGTCTTCGACGCCGGTCCCTGACACGTGGGAGCGTCGAGAGCAAAATTCTCATGCGTAAAATGCTCATGATTCAGTCCGCGACATACCCGCGAGCGTCCCTTGTAGGATTGCCTTCACCAGATCTGGCTTGACGACCTTTCCGAGGGCATTGCGCGGGAGCGACGTGGCGACAATCACCTCGCGCGGGACCTTGTACGGCGCGATTCGCTCTTTCGCCCAGGCGCGTAGGACCTCCGGCGCGCATTCCGCCGCGCGACCCGGCGCGGCGACGACGACCGCGACGACACGCTCGCCCCACGCCTCGTCGGGCAAACCCACGACCGCGACCTCGGCGACGGCCGCGTTTTCCCGCAGCGCTTCCTCGATCTCGAGCGCCGAGAGCTTGTACCCGCCGCTCTTCAGGATGTCGACGCTGGTTCGTCCGAGCAAACGCAAGGTTCCATCCTCGGCGCGCTCGGCGACGTCGCCGGTGCGGAACCAGCGGCCGTCGGCGAAAGCATCCTGCGTGGCCTGCTCGCGGCCGAGGTATCCCTTGAACACGCTGGGGCCACGAATCCAGAGCTCGCCGGGTCCACGCTCGAGCTCGTTTCCCGCCTCGTCGACGATGCGCGTCTCGACCGAGCGCGGGGGCAAACCCACCGAGCCCGGCCGCCGCCCCAATGGATCGAGGGGGTTCGTCGCGCCAACCCCGATCTCGGTCATGCCGAATCGCTCGAGCGGGATCGCGCCCGTGACGGCGCGCCAGCGCTCGGCGAGGGTGACGGGGAGCGCGGCCGAGCCGCTCGTGGCGAGGCGCAGGCCCCGGGCGCCGTCCGCCCACCGCGCTCGCGTCTGCTCGTCCGCTTGGTCGAACGCCTCGAAGAGCTTCTGGTACATCGTGGGCACAGCCATCCAGACCGTGGGCGGATTCGGCCCGCAAAACGCCTCCCACACGCGCCGCGCGTCGAAGCGCGGGAGCAAACGCGCCGAGGCGCCCGCGAGCAGCGTGGTGAGGAGCGAGATGCCGAGGCCGTGCAGGTGATGCAGAGGCAGCGCGTGGAGCAGCCGGTCGCCCTCGCCGAACGCCCACGCCTCGCGCAGGATCGCGGCCTGCACCTCGACGTTCGCGTGCGTGATCATCGCGCCCTTGGGTTTGCCGGTGGTGCCGCTCGTGTAGAGCAGGAGCGCGACGTCGTCGGCTTCGAGCGGCGCGGCGTCGCCCTCGGGCCGCGGGCCGTCGGCGAGCGTCTCGGCGAAGAGGACACGGCGACCTTCGCAGAGCAACGCGCCACGATCGCGCTGATCGTCGGACAGGATCACCGCCGCCGCGCGCGCGTCCTCGCCGAACCAGGCGAGCTCGGCGGGCGGGTAGAGCGGCGAGAGCGGCAAGGCCACGCCGCCCGCGAGGATCGTGCCGAGGAAGGCTTCGAGCCAGAGCGCGCCGGGCGAGACGAGGATGGCCACGGCGCGGCCTTCGAGCGAAGGCGCGCCCTCGGTGAGCGCGAGGCGGACGCGCTGGGCGCGATCCCAGAGCTCGGCGTAGGTGCGGCTCCGCGCGTCGTCCTCCACGGCGAGCCTGTCGGTGTGCTGAAAGCTTGCGAGGCGCGTGACGAAGGGGGAAGGCATGGTGAAATCCGGCTCGTTTCGAGGCCCGAACGGGCGAGGCGCGCGAAAACTACCACGCCCCGGCGCCCCGAGGACGCCGCTTCCTTTCTCCCGCGCCCTGGGCTTCGGTACACTCCGCGCCATGCACTCCCGCGTCCCTGTCCTCGCCTCGCTCGCGCTCCTCGTCGCGACGACGCTGACCGCCTGCGGCGACGACAAGTCCAAGACGGGCGCCGCCCCGACCGCGACCGCCTCCGCTGCGGCCGCGCCCACGGAGCCCGCTCCGCCGCCCAAGCCGAAGACGATGCCCGCGCTGATCGTCGACTCGCTCGGCCCCTACATCGGCCAGATCCGCGTCGACATGAAGCAGGAGAAGTGGCCGGAGAAGCTCACGGCGGCGGTGAAGGATCTGCCGATCAACGGGCAGCAGGTCACCGTGATCGCCGAGAAGAAGGCGCGCACGCCGGACGTCGCCGCGGTCGTGGCCGAGCTCGGCCGCGCGGGCGCGCCGACGATCCTGCTCAAGACCGACGGCCGCGACGACGTGCCGAAGGAGCTTCTGGTCACGCCGCCCGACAAGGTGTCGAACCCGCCCGGCTGCTCGGTGACGGTGATGGTGCTGAAGGACCTCTCGACCGCGGTGTGGCCGTTCAAGGGCGGGCTCGGCAAGAAGCAACGCAAAGGCTTCGCCGGGCCCGATCTCTCGAACACGGGCGACGCGATCAAGAAGGACCTCGCGCTCTGCGACTCGTCGTTCGCGTTCTTCTCGGCCGACGACACGGTGTCCTGGGAGATGGCCTATAACCTCGCGGGCACGCTGAAGGTCGTCGACGAGAAGAGCGACAAGAAGAAGATCGAGACGCTCGTGCTACTCGGCGAAGCCCCCGTCGCCGGCAGGCCCGTCACGCTGAAGAAGTGACGCGGGAAGGCCTCGCGAGGTGCTCACGCGCGATCGCGAGGATCCCGAGCGCGAACACGTGCCCCCACAGAACTCCCGTCAAGAGCCGCGCCGGATGGAAGAGCGGGCGTAGGCCGAGGTCCTGCGTGACGACGTCGACGAGCATGATCACGCTCGCGACGAACCCGTAACCGAGGCACGCGCGCACGCTCCATCGCGGCCGCGGAAACATCCCGGCCGTCACGAACCCCGCGAAGATGCCGGCGCAACGGCTGCAGAGCGGCATGAGCACGCCGGCGAGGGCGAGCGTGCGCTCGGGTTTGAGGTGACAAACCGGCGAGAAGAGCAGGTAGAGAAGCTCGCCCGTCTCGGGGCTCGTCACGCGGCGCGCGAGCGGCGCGAGGAACGGAGAAGCGCCGACGAAGCAGAGGAGCACGCGAAGGACGCGCTCGAGCGCTAGCCCCGCGCGGGTGGCTTCTTGCCGAGGCGCGCCATCACTTCCTGCAGGTCGGTCCATACCTCACGCTTCGCCGACGGCTGCCTGAGGAGGTAGGCCGGATGGAACGTCGGCATGACGGGGATCCCGCGGTACATCTTCCACTTGCCGCGCAGCTTCGTGATGCCCTCGGTCGTGCCGAGCAGGCCCTGAATCGCCGTCGCGCCGAGCGCGACGATGTACTTCGGCCGCACGAGCTCGATCTGCGTGGCGAGGTAGCCCTTGCACGCATCCATCTCTTCAGGCTGCGGCTTGCGGTTCTCCGGAGGCCTACACTTGACGATGTTGCAGATGTAGACCTCGTCGCGACGGTACCCCATCGCGGCGATCATCTTGTCGAGGAGCTGGCCCGCAGGCCCGACGAACGGCTCGCCCTGGAGGTCCTCCTCCGCGCCCGGTCCTTCGCCGACGAAACAAAGCTCCGAGAGCGGATTGCCGCGGGCGAACACGGTCTGCGTGCGTCGCGCGGCGAGGCCGCAGCGCGTGCAGGAGGCGACCTCGGAGGCGAGGACGCGGAGCTGCTCGACGCGCGCTTCCGGCGTGCGCGCCTCGGGGCGCGCGATGGCGGGGCGCTGCGCGCGCTCGGCCGGAGGCGGCGTGAACTGCGGCGCAGGCGCGCGCTCGGGCGGCGGCGTGAACGGCGCGGGCTGCGCGAAGGAGGCGTCCGCCGCGGCGGGGCGCCGATCC
>NZ_JASBQE010000223.1 GCF_029960785.1 Polyangium sp. 15x6 | reverse complement strand
GCGCCCGAATGTACTGCACCGGGGATCTCGCGCGCTGGAACGAGGACGGCGAGCTTCAGTTCTTGGGTCGCGCCGATCACCAGGTGAAGATTCGAGGCTTCCGCGTCGAGGTGGGTGAAATCGAGGCCGTGCTCTCCTCACACGCCGCCGTGGGGTCGTGCGTCGTCGTGGCGCGTGAAGATGCGCCGGGGGACAAACGCCTCGTCGCCTATGTGGTGGCGAAAGACGACGTGCCGGCGGCGGGAGCGCTGCGCGAGCACCTGCGAAGCAGGCTCCCCGATTACATGATCCCGGCGGCCTTCGTCTTTCTCGACGCGCTGCCGCTCTCGACGAACGGCAAGGTGGACCGCGGACGGCTGCCTGCGCCGGAAGACACGCGACAGACCGCGGAGGCAGACTACGCCGCGCCGCGCACGGAAGCGGAGCGAGCGCTCGCGGAGATCTGGTCGGAGGTGCTTCGCGCCGCGCCCGTGGGAATCCACGACAACTTCTTCGCGCTCGGAGGCGATTCGATCCTCGCGATCCAGGTGGTGGGGCGAGCCAAGCGCGCCGGCTTGCACTTGACGGTCCGCGACATGTTCATGCACCAGACGGTCGCGGAGCTTTCGCAGGCAGCGCGCACCTCGAGCGCAGCCTTGGTGGAGCAGGGCGCGGTGACCGGCAGGGCTTCACTGACGCCGAGCCAGCATTGGTTCCTGAGCAAGGACCCCGAAGAGATACACCATTTCAATCAGGCGATGATGTGGACGCCGTCGTCCACGCTGTCGCCCGAGATCGTGGCCGAGGCATTACATGTCGTGCTCCGGCAACACGACGCGCTGCGATTGCGGTATCACCGCGCGGAGTCCGGGTGGGTGCAGAGCCACGCGGAGGAGGCAGCGCTGCCGCTCGAGCGGGTGGACCTCTCGGCGGTGCCGTCCTCGGCGCGCAAAGCCGCCGTGCAGAACGTGGCCGACGCCTTGCAAGGGGGTTTGTCGCTATTCACGGGCCCGGTCGCCCGCGCGGCGTGGCTGGATCTCGGCGAGGAAGGGACACGGCTCCTGCTCGTCGTGCACCACCTCGTCGTGGACGGCGTGTCGTGGCGCATTGTGCACGAGGACCTCGAGCGCGCCTGCCAGGCTCGGCTGGCCGGACAAACGCCCGAGCTCGCCGCCAAGACGACCTCGTTCCGGCAATGGTCCGAGCGGCTGCACGCATTCGTGGGCGGCGGCGGCCTGTCGGAGGAGCTCGGCTACTGGCAGGCGCAATGCTCACGCGGCGTGGCGCCGCTCCCGCTCGACCGCGAGGCAGCGCCGGGCACGGTGGGCGAAAGCCGCACGGTGGACGTGGAGCTGTCGGCGGAGGAGACCCGAGCGCTCCTGCACGACGTGAGCGCGGCCTACCGCACCGAGATCAATGACGTCTTGCTTTCGGCGCTCGCGTCCGCGCTGAGCGCATTCTGCCAGACGGATACCATTTGCGTCGACCTGGAGGGGCACGGGCGCGAAGCGGTGGTCGAGGACGTGGACGTGTCCCGCACCGTCGGATGGTTCACGGCGATGTTCCCGGTCTGGCTGACGGTGCCGGAAAACGACGATCCTGCGGCGCTGCTGAAGGGGATCAAGGAGCAGCTCCGGTCGGTGCCGAGCCGAGGCGTGGGGTACGGCTGGCTGCGACATGCGCACCCGGACGCGGCGGTGCGTGCCTCGCTGTCGGTCGATTCGCCCGTGGTGTTCAATTACCTCGGGCAGCTCGACATGGCGGCGCAGGGCCGAGGGTTGCTCGGGCCGGCGGGCGAATCGACGGGGAGCTCCACGAGTCCGCGGATGAGGCTATGGCATACGCTGGCGGTGAACGGCGGCGTTTGGCAGGGACGCCTGCGGTTCGAATGGACGTACAGCTCCGTGGTGCACGACGCGTCCACGGTGGAGCGGCTCGCGGCACGGTTCGTCGCTTCGCTACGGCGGCTCATTGCCCACTGCACTTCGGGCGAGGCGTTTGGATACACGCCCTCGGACTTCCCGCTCGCGCGGCTCGGGCAAGAGGGCCTCGACCGCCTCTTCGGGACCCTGCGCGGCGTGGAGAGCGTCTACCCGCTCTCGCCGCTTCAGGCAGGCCTTTTGTTTCACGCTCTGCGTGAGCCGGAATCGCCGACCTACACGGTCCAGCTTGCGCTCGAGCTGGGCGGCGAGGTGGACGCCGCGGCCCTCGAGAATGCGTGGAAGACGGTGTTCGCACGGTATGCGGTCTACCGGACGTCGTTCGTGTGGCAGGGGGTTCCGGAGCCGCTGCAGGTGGTGCGGCATCGCATCTCCTTCGCAATGCAGACGCACGACTGGTCCTCGCTGGACACGGCAGAGGCGGAGGCGCGGTGGGAAGCCTTGCAGCGCGACGAGCGCGCCACGGGCTTCGATTTCACGCGCGCTCCGCTGGCGCGGGTTCTGCTCGTGCGGATGCCCGGAGGTCGGACGTGGATGCTGAAGACCACGCATCACATCCTTTCCGACGGCTGGTCGATGCCTGTCGTGCTCGGAGAGTTACAGGCCGCATATGCCGCGCTCCGAGGCGGGAGCAAGCTCGTATTGCCCGAACCGGCGCCGTACGAGCGTTACATCGCCTGGCTCGCCGCGCGGGACGAACAGGCGTCGTCGGCATTTTTCGCCGCGTACCTGGCCGGTGTCGAGGAGCCGACGCAGCTGCCATTCCCGCCCCCCGCGGCGATGCCCGCCGGGGCGACGCGGGAGCACACGAGTCGCGATGCCTCGCTGACGGCCGCCGAGACCGAGAAGCTCACGGCGTTCGCACGGCGGCACGGCCTGACCGTGAATACGGTGGTGCAAGGGGCGCTCGCGCAGGTCCTCGGCCGTTATACGGGACGAGCGGATGTCGTCTTTGGCATGACGACCTCCGGTCGCAGCGCGCCCATCCCCGGCATCGAGCGGATGGTCGGCCTGTTCATCAACACGCTGCCGCTCCGGGCACGCTGGTCGGGAGCAGAGGGCGTCGTCGAATGGCTCGAGCGGCTGCAAGCCGAGCAGGTCGAGTTACGCACCCACGAGGCGACCCCGCTTTACGAGGTGCAGCGATCGTGCGCGGTAGGCGGCGGCCGCGCGCTGTTCGACACGCTCCTCGTCTTCGAGAACTACCCGGTGGACGAAGCTGCGCAGCAGGCCGAGGTCCTGCCGATCGTGAGCTTCCGGAGCTTCGAGCAGACGAGTTATCCGCTCGCCATTGCGGTAGTGGCCGGAAAAACGCTCAACCTGCACTCGATGTGGGATCCCGCGGCGCTGCGCGAGGAAGACGTCGAGCGGATCGGGGGGCACCTGCGCACCCTGCTCCTCGACATGATCGCGCACCCGGACAAACCTCTGTCCGACCTCGACCTCCTTACCGAGGTGGAGCGCGGGCAGCTCGCGTCCTGGAATGCCACGGCGGCGGCCCCCCCCGAAAAATGCATTCACGCGCTCTTCGAGGAGCAGGCCGCTCGGACGCCCGACGCCGTGGCATTGGTATTCGCCGAGCAAGAGCTCACCTACCGGGAGCTCGACCAGCGCTCCAATCAGCTGGCACACCACCTGCGCGCGCTCGGCGTCGGCCCAGAGCTCCGCGTCGGGCTCTGCGTCGAGCGCTCGCTCGAGATGGTCGTCGGCCTGCTCGCCATTCTCAAGGCCGGCGGCGCCTACGTCCCCCTCGACCCAGGCTATCCGCGAGAGCGGCTCGCCTACATGCTCACGGACGCGCGTCCCGCCGTGCTGCTCACCCAGCAGCACCTCGAGGGCAGGCTTCCCGCCCACGAGTTTGTCACGGTATACCTCGATGCGAGCGCGCCCCCCTGGCACGAGCAGCCCCTCACGCCCCCCGACGTGCGGGTTGGTCCGGACAACGCTATTTACGTCATCTACACCTCGGGCTCGACCGGTCGCCCGAAGGGCGTGCTCAATACACATCGCGGGCTCCACAACCGCCTCCGATGGATGCAGCGCGCCTACAAGCTCAACGCGACCGACGCCGTCTTGCAGAAGACGCCCCTGTCGTTCGACGTATCGGGCTGGGAGCTCTGGTGGCCCCTCTTGGAGGGCGCGCGCATGGTCATTGCCGCCCCCGAGGGGCACAAGGATCCGCGTTATCT
>NZ_JASBQE010000222.1 GCF_029960785.1 Polyangium sp. 15x6 | reverse complement strand
GCCCGCGGCCGTCGCCGTCGCCACGACCGCAGCCGCGCTCGCGCCGGCCGCGCCGCCCGCGCGCTGGGCCGAGGCCGTGCGCCTCGAGCGCTGGGACGAGGCCGAGGCGCAGCTCGACGCGCTCCCCGAGGCCGATCGGCAGCGGCCCGAGATGCGTTACCTCCGAGGGCGTGTGGCGTTCGAGCGGGGCGACGCGGCGCGCGCGGTCGAGCTCTTCACGGGGCTCGACAAGGAGCTGCCGCTGCTCGCGGACGACATCGCGCGCAGGCGCGCCGAGGCCGCGTCCGTGGCGGGGCCCTTCGCAGATGCCGCGGCGTTCTTCGGCAAATCGAGGTCGCCGGCCGACCTTCACCGCGCGGCGCTCGCGCTGGAGAAGGACGGGCAGCTCGCGCCGGCGAGGACGATCCTCGATCGCGCGCTCGCCGCGGCCGCGCGCTCCCGCAAGAAGAGCGACGACGCGGCGCTACGGGCCGCCCGCGCCCGGATCGCCGAGGCCCAGGGCCTCTTGCCCATCGCGATCGCCGACCTGCGCTGGCTCGCGGTCGAGGCCGCCGGCATGCCGGAAGGCGAAGCCGGCGCGGCCGCGCTCGAGCGGCTGAAGCAATCGCTCGCGCCGAAGGATCTGCTCGCCCGCGCGCTCACGCTCGTCCGGGCCGGCCACGCCGAAACGGCGATTCCGATCCTCGACGAGCTCGAAAAAAAGAAAACGGTGCCGCTGCTCGACGTGCTCCACGCGCGGGCCGAGGCGAAGCTCAAGGCGCGCGATTATCCCGAGGCCGAAAAAGCCTTCCGCGTGCTCTCCACGCTGCCCGGCCCGCGCAAGGTCGAGGCAATGTACCAGGCGGCGAACGCGCTCGCCCGCGGAGGACAGGCCGACGAGGCGATCAAGCGCTGGCTCGACCTCTCCTCCCGTTTCAAGAAAAATAGCTGGGCCGAGCGCTCGCTGTATCAGGCCGCGCGCTGGCTGCTCCTCCGCGGCCGTTACGACGAGGCCGCGCCGCTGTATACACGTTATCTCGCGCTCTTCCCGAAAGGGGCCTACCGCGAGGATGCCCATTACGAGCAGGCGCTCGCGCTTCTCTCGGCCGGGCAGCCGAAGGCCGCGCAAAAGACGCTGGGCAAGCTCGCGAAAGCCGCGAAGAAGCCCGAGGAGGCGCAGAAGCTCCGCGAGCTCGAGGGGCTCGCCGCCTTCCGCGCCGGCGACCGCGACGAGGCCGTCCGCATCTGGACCGAGGTCGCCCGCACGTTCCCGCTCTCCTTCGCCGCGCTCGCCGCCCGCTCGCGCCTCGCCGCCGCGGGCGCGCCGTTACCGCCCCTGATCGAGCCCGCGGCCCCGCGCACCGCGAATCCGCTCGACCTCGAGTTGCCCGATCCGGCGCGGCTCCTGGTCTCGATCGGGCTCGACGTCGAGGCCGAGGGGCGGCTCGTTCCCTTCGAGCGCGAAGCGGCCGCGCGTTTCGCCGGGCGCGAGGCCGAGGCGCTTTGCGGCATGTACGGCAAGCTCGCGCATGCGCGGCGTCGTTATCGGGTGGGCGTGGCGCAGGTCGGAATGCCGCAACTCCTCCGCGCGCCGGGCGAGGCCGATCGCTGGGCGTGGGAGTGCCTCTATCCGCGGCCGTACCTCGACGAGGTGCAGAAGCTCGAAGCCGAGCACGAGGTGCCCCGCGGGCTCGTGCATTCGCTCATGCGACAGGAGAGCGCGTTCGATCCGGAGGCGCTCTCGCCGGTGTTCGCCGTGGGCCTCCTGCAACTCATGCCGAAGACGGCGGAGAAGGCCTCGGCCGAGATCGGCGCGAGCTTCGAGCCGTCGCGGCTCAAGAGCCCGCACGTGAATTTGCGGCTCGGCTCGTATTACATCGGCAAGCTGCTGAAGACGTTCCGGAAAAACCCGGTCCTCGCGGTGGCCTCCTACAACGCGGGGCCGCGGGCCGTGGGGCAATGGATGCGGCCGGGCGTGGACGCGGAGGCGGATCTCTGGGTCGCGCGGATCCCCTACGACGAGACGCGCAATTACGTGGCGCGCGTGCTCGGCAACCTCGCGCGCTATCAATGGATGGAAGGCGGCGACGCGGCCGTCGCGCCGCTCGCGCTGGAAGTGCCGGTCGACGTCGAGGTGCCGCCGGACGCGTATTGAGATAGGCGGGGAGGGGGAGGCGAGGGGCTCGATCGGAATCGAGCCCCCGCGCGGAGGTCACGGGCAGGCCATGACGTTGTTCGACGCGCCGGGCGTGGGCTGCCCGACCTTGAACTTGTCGCCATTCTTGCGGCCGTCGCCGCAGCGCTGGATCGATTGCGTCTCCTGCGTGCCGCCCGAGCCTTCGCTCACCTGCGTGCGGCCCGGCGTGCCCGTGGGCCCGATGAGCACGTCGAGCAGGCCGGCGTCGGCCGATTGCCCCGTCGAATAAACGAGCACGTCGATGAGGCCGTTCGCCGTGACCGCCGTGCCCGAGGGGAACGACGCCGGAGCGGCCTGGTAAATCGCGATCGCGTCCTGCCCATTCTGGATCACGCTGGTCGAGCCGAAGGCGATGGCCGGCGCGGGCGTCATCCCCGGGCTGCCGACGAGCAGCATGCCATTCGCGTCCGTCGTCCCGTTCAGCGCCGTCACGGGCAGGTACGACACGTCGCCGTTGCCATTGTAGAGGACGAGCGTGTAGCCCGCGAGGCTCACGTTCGGCACGCCCGTCGTGATCTCGACGAACTCCGCGGTGTCCGTGCCCATCTGGTCCGAGTCGAATTCGTTGATGAGCAGGTGGATCACGGTAAGCTGGAACGGCGCCGTGTCGCCGCCCGGCGCGGTGACGACGAGGTCCTGCAGCGCGATCGGCGTCGTGTCGGGCACGTTCGTGATCGTGATCTGCGTGTTGCTGTCGACCGTGAACGTCTGATCGACGCCGCCGAGCTTCACCGCCGTCGCGCCCGTGAAGCCATTGCCCGTGACGACGAGCTTGCCGCCGTGCGCGATGACCTGGTAATCGACCGACGTGATCTTCTGGGCGAGGCACGCCATGTTGCCCGCGCAATCCGTGTCGGCGCAATCGACGAGGCCGTCGCAATCGTCGTCGACGAGGTCGGCGCAGGCCATTTCCATCGTCATGCCGCCCGGACAGACGCACGTCATCGACATGGCCTCGCAGACGAGGCCGTTCGCCCCGCACGACTCGCCGGCGCAATCGGAATCGGCGCAGTCGGTCGCCATGTCGCCGTCGTCGTCCACCATGTTGCCGCAGTTCTCCTGCGGCAAACACGCGGGAGCTGCGGCGCAGTCGGGATCGGCGCAATCGACCATCATGTCGCCGTCGTCGTCCTTCATGTTGTCGCACGTCTCGACACACTGAGGCGCCTGGGCGCAGTCCGGATCGGCGCAGTCGATGAGGTTGTCTGCGTCCTCGTCCATCATGGCCGTGTCGCAGATCTCGGCCGTCGCGACGTTCGCCGCGCCCGGCGTGATCTGCGTGGTCGCGCGCCAGTCGACGCTGTCGTCGCTCGTGTCCTGCCCGTTCGGATAGCGGATCATCGAGCGGATCGGCGAGGCCGCGGCCTGGTTGTCGAACGCGGTCGTCGCGGTGCCCGAGACCAGCGAGAACGTCTGGCCGCCGAGCATGACGGCCGTGACCTGGCCGTCGGGCGTGCCGTTTTCGTACGAGAGCCCGTCGAGCAGCGTGTTCGTCTTCGTATCGAAGAGCGCGACGCCGTCCGGCGCGCCGTTCTGGATGTTGTCCGCCGGGTTCGGCAGCAATAGGACTTTCGCGGCCGGATCGATGTTCATCACGCCCGACGAAGCGATCACGACGTATCCGCCCGCGGCGAGCATGCCGGAGAGCTTGGTCGCGGTGCCATAAACGACGTCCGCGCCGCCCGGGCCCGTGCCATTGACGAGCAGGACCTCGACGCCGTCGAGCAACACGTCGCCGCCGGCATTGTAGATCTCGATGAACTCGGCCGTATCGGCGCTCGCCTGGTCGTAATCGATCTCGTTGATGACGAGCTTGCCGCACACGGGCGCCATCGCGCAGTCGGCGTCGGCGCAGTCGATGTCGCCGTCGTTGTCCTCGTCCGCGCCGCCCGAGCAGACCTCGGCACACGCCGCCGCGCAGTCGGCGTCGTCGCAGTCGATGTCGCCGTCGCCGTCGTCATCCATCGTGTTGTCGCAGACCTCGGCCGGATTCCCTCCGCCGGACCCGCCCGCGCCGCCCTGGCCGCCGGCGCCACCCGCGCCGCCCTGGCCTCCAGCGCCGCCCTGACCGCCGACGCCGCCCGCGCCGCCCTGGCCTCCAGCGCCGCCCTGACCGCCAGCGCCGCCCTGACCGCCA
>NZ_JASBQE010000221.1 GCF_029960785.1 Polyangium sp. 15x6 | reverse complement strand
CGGTCTTCGTGGCGGTTGCCTCCTCTGCACCTTCATTTTTGACGAACTCGTCATGCCGCCGCATCGAGGGGAAATGTTACGCAGCAGTCCGGAAGAGCGCCATGATGCGGGTTGCCGAACGGATACGCATGGAGCTGCACCCGCTCGGGTCGCAAACCGTGCTCCGAGAGCCGGGCCTCGCGGAAGCGCTCACGGATGCGGAGGACTATGGCGCCCAGGAAAGCTCGGGCGCAGCTCCACGCCGAAGGCGGATCCACGATCGTATCGCGCGGCGGCTCGGAAAGCGCCACACTCATCCGTGTCCCGCTCTGCGGCGGCACCGCCGAGCGGTCCATCACGGTCGTTGCTGCGTCGTCGTCGACATCCCGAAGAGCATTCATGGTTCCTCCATGGGCGTCGCCGACCCGAGGCGACGGCGAATCAAGGGCGTGCGCGCGAGCAGTGGGGCGCCCCGATTCGCTGCCGCCTGAGATCGGCGACAAACGACCCCCAGGAGAGGGCGATGGGAACGCGTACCCAGAGAAAACATCCCCATCGCCCCCTTCTGCGGGTCGTTTTTCAGCTACGTGCGTCGCCTTCAGGCGCGCACATAGATAAAATTGGGTTGGTCGCCCTGGAGGGACACCAAAAAAGTGATCAGGGCGCGCGGCGCGTTCGCTCGGCCCTCACGAGCTCACCGAGGACGAACGCTCTCACCTTGGGCAGCGGGTTCGACGGGAACCGACGATCGTAGCGCTCGAACGCCGCCCGTGCGTCCGCAATGTCACCTTGCTCCAGCGCACCTACCGCCCGATTCAGCAAGGCCCGCGCTTCGGCCGTTGGATCCGCAGGACGCGGCATCGGACTCGGCGGGCTCGGCGGCGGCGCAGGCGGCGGCGCTGCTGTCACAGGCAAAGCGGCAACAGCCGGGGGAATGCGCTCGTCGACATGGCTCCTCGTGGCCTCGGGCACCACCGCCGCGGGACGCATGAGGAGATAAACGACGACCGCGCCGACAATCCCGCCCGTGATGTTTCCTCCGAGAAACGAGGCTACGTCCTGTCCGGTCTGCCCGGTGCCCGGAGCCTCGCCGTCCGGAGCGGTCGCGGTCGCTTCCGGCTCCGTCGCTCCGGAGCCCAGCTCGACGACGGCGCGGAGCCGCTCCCGCAGCTCCTCCGGAACGTGCTCCGTGCGAGCGCGGAAGAACGCGAACAGCCCGTCCACCGCGAAGGGCAGGACGACCATGCCGTTGTCGCGCATCTTCCTCTTGATCCGCCGCGTGAAATCTTCTCGCGCGCGTTCGAGGCGATCTTTGACGGTGCGCTTCGAGACGCCGACCAACTGCGCCGTCTCCTCGTGGCTCAGCTCCCCGAGCTCGACGGCGGTTAGCACTTCGCGAAGGTCCGCATCCATCTCCCCGATGGTCTCGTGCATGAGTCGCAAGTACTGCGCTGTAGCCATGGCCTCCTCGGGGGTGCGCGCGCCGCTCGGCACCCCAAATACATCTTCATCAACGAAAAATCCTCCTCGATACTGCTCGCGCACCTGCCGATCGCGCGCCTTTCGCAGCGTGATCACATACAGCCAGACGGCCATCGATCCCTTCGCCGGATCGTACCGCGGCAAACCCGCGACGGCTGCCGTCAAGACCTCTTGCGCGAGGTCTCCCACTTCCGCGGGCGGAACGGGCCCCCAGGGCGGGGGGAGCCGGGCCAACCATCCCGGCACGCGGAGTGCAAGCTGCGCGAGTTGTTCGCGAGGATCATCTTGGGTGTCGGATCGTCGGGTCACGTCCTATGGATTGGGTTGAGCACCCGAGAGGGACACCCAAATCGTCACTTGTCCTTCGGACGGCAGCAGATCGTCGAGGGACGGAGCGCTTCCACCTGTCCGATGGGTTCCCCGCCCGTCGGCTGGCATGTGCCCGAGTGGTACGTGACGTTCGAGATCGACTTGCTCCCGAGGGCCGAGCCCGGGAGGGTCACATCGAAGCATGCTTCCTTGAGGGACGAGATCGAGTACCCGAGGAGCAGAGGATCGACGCACGCGTCGTCCTTGTAGATCGAGGCCGTCGCCGTGCACATGCTGCCCTCGACCTCGGGCATGCACTCGCATGTGGTGCATCCGCGTTTGTCCTCGAACCCGCTGTAAATAACGAGCCGGTCGGTATAGTCCTCGCCCTCGCAGGGGACGTCTTCATCCTTATATACGCAGGCCCGAAACTCGGGCGGCGGCGTGGGCGCGGGGGCGCACTTCGCGCCGGATCCGCACCCGCCTTCGCCGCCTTCCGGGTATCCCTCGCAAACAACGACCGTGAGCCCCCACGTTGGCTCGTCCGAAGTCCCGGTCAGGATCGGCTCGTAGTTCACCTCGCAGCCTTCGTCCACGGCCTGCATGGGCCCGATGGTGAGCGACTCGACGCACGGCTTGCCGCCGCACTGTTTTCCCGCGGCGATCGCGTTGGAGTTCGAGCAGCTCCCGTCCCAGTCGGCCGGGGGGTCGAAGGACGTGGGGACCGCGACGGGCGTGGAACATGCGGCGTTGGAAGCCGTCATCGTCGCCGGAAGGATGCACGAGCCCGTCGAAGGCTTGCAGGCGCAGCCGCAAGCGAGCGGTCCCGCCGTGAGATGGGCGTACTTGGTGAAGTGGTGGTGGGGTGCATCGGGCGGGCACTCGATGGAGGGGCCGGGTGACCTCGCCACGAGGACCGGACCGCTCCATCCGAGGGGCCGGAAGGGGACGCACTGGCCCGTGCAGGCTTTGGCCTCGACACCGCCGTCTCCGGCATCGGTGTCGGCGTCTGCACCGGCATCGCCGATGTTTTCACACCCGGGCCTTTTCCCCTCCGGATCGCACTCATACTCGAATACCGTTGTCCCGTATCCGCATGCCAGATGAACCACAGCGACGGCAATTAGCAGCATTCTATGCATATTGATCATGGATTCCATATCACACCGATCCCTACTGACGGCAAAACCCGCGGTGTCGTCCAAACCGTTTCATCATCCGCCGAGTGCGCGCGGGTGTGTGCCCATCGGGCTCCACGCAGCTGGAAGAGGACCTCCGCATAACCCCGCAGCCAGACGTGCTGGGAAAGCGCCAGATCGTACGAGCCCCGCAGCCCCGCTCCGCCGAAGGGTTGGTCAGGTTCGTTCCGCGCTTTCACGCTGTCACCCATGACAACTTGATAGAACCCACCGGCAACCGGCATGCAGATACGCCCACGTTCTCGGAGCAGGAGGCAAGGCAGGGCGCTCCCCGTAGCGAGCCAGGTACGTATCGGCACGTTGTCCACGTCCCCCCGGTGATCGACCACGCCGCGCAGCTCGACGCCGAGAGACACCCAAGGCCACCGCAGCGCTACCTGAAGAGCCCCGCCCAAGGCGACGCCCGGGGTATCGAAAGGTGCCACGACCAGAGCCGCAGACAGCTCAGGGCGAAACGGAGGAGCGGCAGAATCCGACAGACGGGCCTGCGGTACCTGTGGCGGCGGCGGGTGAGGCTCGGCGGGGGCCGGCGGCGCCGGAGCTGGCAGGGGCTCCGGGGGCGCCACCGCAGGCGCCGGTGGTGCAAGGAGCGTCCACGCCTCCGGCGTCTCACCCTTGGGCGTCATGAACCGCGCGTAGATCATGAGCGCCACATCCTCGACGAGCTCGTCGCACCTCCACCGCGGGGTCGCTGTTTCCTCCCACTGGACCGCTCCCTGGTCGTCTCGCGCGACGAGCAGCGCGTCCAGGCGTCCACCGGCACGCCGCACCGTCACGGAAAGCGACGCGCGCGCCGCGTCCGGGAAGGCATCGTACCGGTACTTCGCGCTCGTCAGCTCCGCCAGAGCGGACTTTGCAGGACAGTTCGCCCCAGGGGGGGCGACATACTCGAGCCGAAAGGCGACGCGTTGCGCCGTGGGTGCGTCGTCCGCCATCACAGGCGGCCCGAGCGCAGCCAGCGCGACAGTCAGCAGGTTTGCGAAGGCGCGACGCATCGATCCTCGGACGAACCCCACGCTACCAGGGAACGAGGAAAACGCGCAAGATGGTCCCTCCTGGTTTGGCCGGACCGCACGCGTTCGGGGGTCTGGCAACTGGCGTCGGACTGGGGGCTTGCGCGAACTTCACGTTCCCTGCGTGAGCACGCTGAGGTCCTTGCCGAGCACGCGAGCGACCGCCCCGGCAAAGTGGACCGTCACGTAGAGCTTGGCGTCCAGGACCGCGCGCACGTATTCGCGGGGGTAGCCGAGCGCCCCCGCGACGTCGTGCAGGGTTTTTCCCTGTGCATACATGAGGAGAACTCATCTCATAAACCGTCCAGGAGCGCCCTGAGGTACACGACGATGCATCCGAGATGGACGAAGCCGAGGAAGTTTTCGGCGTGACGCTCGTACCGAACCACGATGCGGCGGAAGCTCTGGAG
>NZ_JASBQE010000220.1 GCF_029960785.1 Polyangium sp. 15x6 | reverse complement strand
CGCGGCGGAGGCGGCGGCGGCGGAGGCGGCGGCGGTGGCGGCGGAGGCGGCGGCGGCGGAGGCGGAGGCGGCGGCGGAGGCGGCGGCGGAGGCGACGGCGGAGGCGGAGGCGGCGGCGGGTCCAGCGGTTGGTTCAGCCCTCCCTCGATCGCCAGCGCCGTCACCAGGGAAAGCGCCCCCATCACCTCCTCGCAGCTCTCGCCCGACACCTCCCGCAGCGAGCTTTCCCCTCCCGGCATCTCGATCCGGAGCTCCCCCCGCAGCTTCCCTCGATTCTCCTCGAACAGGCTCGCCGTCAGCGTCCGCGCGACCTCCCCCTCCTTGGCCACGCGCAGATCCGGCACCTCGGCCCGCACGGCCGCGAGAAAATCCTCGGCGCCCGGGCAACGCGCCGGGGCGGTGTAGACGATCCGGACCGGGGCGAGGTCGCCCTGGGAGGGCCGCGCCGCGAGGAGCAGGGCGGCGAGGGCCCCGGCTCGCGCGAGCCTTCGATCAGGACGCGCGCCGCTCATCGCCGAGGGCCGGCTCTTGCAAGTACCGCGTCTCCGGGTTCTCGCGACGCCAGATGACGGTGTCCATGAAGTAGTGGTGGATGTTCACGAACGCGTAGAGCGCCGCGAAATACGGCGTGGGCCCGAGGTCCTCGAGTGCCGCCCGGCCGCGCGGCGCGAGCGCCTCGTCGAGCGCCGTGGGCGCGCCGTGGAACAGGAGCCAGCCGAGGCCGACGGCGCTCACCGCGAGGATGCCGATCCGCGTCCGCGCCGACCGTTCGAACCAGGGCGGCCCCTCGCGCTCCCGCGCCTCGTTCCCCTTCATCAGCCAGACGAAGTACAGGTATTGCACCGAGTGCAACGCCGGAATGACGTACCGCACGAGCGGATCGCTGCTCGAGTAGATCGACCACGACCAGATGCTGCAAAGCAGCGCGGTGAGCGGGGTCAGAATCGGCAAGCGGCCTTCGCGCCGCCACTTCTGGACGAGGACCCACGCGAGCGGGAGCAGCGTCGATAAAAACACCACGTGCGTGAGGTGTTCGAGCCAGGCCGGGTGCGCGAGGGTCGTGTAGACGACGCCCTTTTCCTCGACGTCGCGGCCCGGATCGACGGGGCTCGCCCAGGCGTAGGCCCAGCCGGAGAAGCAGTGCGCGAGGACCGCGAGTCGCTCGCGCGGAGCGAAACGAACCCCGCGCCGCGCCGCGAGCACGGTGAAGACGCCGAACCCTTGCTTCACGTAGTGCCAGCCCACGAGGAGAAACATCAGCCGGATGAGCAGGCTCAACGTGAACGCGGACTTCGTCGCGAGCCCCACGAGGGCCACGCCGCCGAGGATCAGCGGGACCCCGAAGCCCGCGACGAGGTATCGAGCCCGCTGCGCCCCGCGAAAGGCGCCGCCGAACGCGCGGGCCTTCACGTCCTTGTAAAACAGGAGGTACGTGACCGCGAAGTGCGGGTCGTTGATGACGAACGCCGCGTGGAACATGAGGAAGCCAACCGCATATTCCGCGGGGTCGAGCCCGAAGGCGCGCCGGAGCAGAAAAGAAAGAGGAAAGAGGAAGGGGGTCACGCCTCCCACGAGGAAAAACTCGACCAGGCCCGAAGAACCGCGGGCGCGCGACGGCTCGAGGGGTCGCGACGGGGCCATGGGCACGCTGGTCATGGAGGTGACGCTATCATCCCTTTCGCCCGCACGGAGCCCGTAGAAACGGGCGCTTGGCAGTTGACGGGCCCGGGGGAGTTTGGTTGCCTCGTCCTCTGGAGCGCCATTCACCATGAGCGATCGCACGGAAAGCGCGTACCTCACGTTCCTTTCGAGCCAGGAGCGCGAGCTCTGCGCCGCGATCTCGACGGACGTCGCCACAGAGATCCCGTTCCTCGGGAAGGCCGGGGCGGCCGAGGCTACAGCGTGGGTCGAAGGGGTCGTGGCGGGCGTGATCCGCGTGCTCGCCGGCGAGGCGGAGACCGAGACGCTCGTGGTCCATTTCGTGGACCTCGCGGGTCGAGGCGCCGCGGCCGAGGAGGTCGTCCGCGCGGTCACCGTCTGCCGACGGCACGCCCTGCGCGTCTCGCTGCGCGCCCTGCCCGAGGTGTCGGGCGCGGCCGAGGGGACCCTTCGCCTCTCGGCCTGCTTCGACGCGGCCGCCGAGGGCGTCGGCCGGCACTACGCCAAGGTCGCCGAGGCGCGATGCCGCGACGGCGCGGCGCGCTTTCGCAGCCTGGTCGGCGCGATCGGCAACGTCATCGTGATCATCGACGAGGACGGCCGCATTTCCGACTGGAATGGCGAGGCCGAGCGCGTTTATGGCTGCCCCCGGGACGAGGCGATCGGCAAGGATTACTTCGAGATGTTCCTGCCGCCCGAGGTCCACGCGTCCATCCGGGCCGACATGCGCAAGGTGCTCGCGGGCGAGCCCACGCGGAGGTACGAGAACCCGATCCTCTCGCGCGACGGCGCGATCCGGATCGTCGAATGGAACGTCGATCGCGTGGTCGACGGCGAGGGCCGCCCCGTGGCGATCGTCGGCAGCGGCTACGACGTCACCGAGCATCGGCAGATCCGTGAGCGGCTCGAACGAAGCCAGGCCGAGATCCAGGCCATTCTCGACAACGCGCCCATCGTGGTCTTCGTCAAGGACCTCGAAGGCCGCTTCACCTTCGTGAACCGCCAGTTCGACGAGCTCTTCAACTTCGATCGCGGGTGGGTCGTCGGCAAGCTGGACGCGGATTTCCTCCCGCCCGAGGCCGTGAAGCAGAATCGCGACAACGACAAGGACGCGCTCGCGGCGGGGCGCCCGCTGGTCAGCGAGGAGATCATCCCGACCAAGGACGGCGTCCACGTCTACCTGGTCTCGAAGTTCCCGCTCTTCGACGACGGCGGGGCTGCGTACGCGGTCTGCGGGGTGTCGCTCGACATCACCGCGCGCAAGCGCGCCGAGGAGGAGCGGGCCGAGCTCGCCCAGAAGATCATCGACGCGCAACACGCGGCGCTGCGGGCGCTGTCGACGCCGCTCCTGCCGATCGCGAACGGGGTCGTGCTCATGCCGCTCGTCGGGGCCATCGACGCGGCTCGCGCCTGTCTCGTGCTGGAGACGCTGCTCGACGGCGTGGGCGCGCATCGGGCCGAGGTCGCGATCCTCGACATCACGGGCCTCCGGGAGGTCGACGCCGAGGTCGCGAGTGGCCTCGTGCAGGCGGCGCAGGCGGCGGCGCTGCTCGGCGCGGAGGTCGTGCTCACGGGCGTGCGGCCGGCGGCGGCGCGCGCGCTCATCGAGCTCGGCGTCGACATGCGCGGGATCAAGACGCTCGGCAGCCTGCAGCAGGGCGTGACGCACGCGATCATGCGATCCCGGGGGCGCGCCCTCTCCCGCTGAATCAACCACGCGGCGAGGCGAGCCACTTCCTCCAGGCCGCATAATCACGCTCGCCCAGATCCTTTCCGCTCACCTTCTTCAGGATCTTGTACGCGAAATCGTGGTTGTTCGGCTGCTCGAGCTCGAGCAGCGCGATCAGCGTGGGGCCGGCCTCCTTGATCACCTGCGGGTAGAGCTTCGCGCCGCCCGGCCGATCGACGAGGCCCCACGTCACGGCGGCGGCCTTGTTGCGGTCGCTCATCGTGGGGCCGTTCAGGTTCTTCAGCACCGGCGTGAGCGGCACGTCCACGTCGTGGTGGAACATGGCCACGTTCACGAGCACGCGCGTCGCGTTGTTGCGGACGAGCGTGTCCGGATCGTCGAGCAGCGGCAGCATCAGACCGACGAGCTTCTTGCCGTCCTTGATGTGGGCGAGCAGGAACGCCGCCGCGGCGCGATCCTTCGGATCCTTGTCCTCCTTCAGGATCTTGGCGAGTTTGTCCTCGTTCGGCGGCACGTCCTTCACGAACTTCTCGCCATAGGGGGCGAGTTTTTCGTGCACGTACCCGCCCATGCAGTGGAATGCGGGGCAAGCGACGCGCTCGGGGCCGATTTGTTTCTCGCGCATCATGCGGAAGAACGTGGACTCGTATTCCTTCCACGCCGCGAGCAGGCCCGCCGGATCCTCGAAATCGCCCTTCGGCTCGGGTCCGAACGTGAGGCGCTTCTTCATGTCCTTGCGCTCGACCACGTCCACCGTCACGTAGCTCTGCGGCACGTCGCCCATGTTGTAATAGGTGACGGGCGAGAGCTGGACCCAGCCGATGTCCTTGTGCTCGGCGAGAATGCCGTCGACCATCTCCTTCTCGAGCTTCTTCGTGAGCGCTTCGTCCTCGGTGTCGAACCAGCGCTGGAAGGTCTCGCCGAATCGCGTCCGCACCCAGGCGCCGTCGAACTTTTTCGTGCCGTAGACGTCGACGGCCTTGAGCACGGGCGCGGGCGCCGGAGGCGGGGCGGGCGGCGCCGGGGCGGCAGCCGAGGCCGTGGCCGTGGGCACGGCCGTGACCGGCGGCGCTGGCGCGGGCGGCGGAGGCGGAGGCGCGG